>NZ_ANBB01000033.1 GCF_000341105.1 Nocardiopsis potens DSM 45234 | reverse complement strand
TGGTGGCCCCCCGCCGGTACCGGCAGCAGCGGCTGATCCCGGCGGCGATGGAGCCGCGCGCGGTGGTGTGCCGGCCGGAGAACGGCGGGTACACCATGTGGTCGGCCACCCAGATCCCGCACATCCTGCGGCTGATGCTGGCGATGACCACCGGGATCCCCGAGCAGGACATCCGGGTGATCGCCCCGGACGTGGGCGGCGGGTTCGGGTCCAAGCTCCAGGTCACCGCCGAGGAGGTGCTGCTGCTCCTGCTGGCGCGGCGGCTCGACGCCCCGGTGAAGTGGACCGAGACCCGCTCCGAGGGGTTCCAGACCACCCACCACGGCCGGGACCAGATCCAGGACGTGTCCATCGCCGCCGACGCCGACGGCAGGATCCGCGGGCTGCGCGTGCAGCTCCTCGCCGACATGGGCGCCTACCTGATGCTGGTCACCCCGGGCGTGCCGATCCTGGGCGCGTTCATGTACCCGGGGATCTACAAGATGGACGCCTACTCGTTCACCTGCACCGGGGTGTTCACCACCACGATGCCCACCGACGCCTACCGGGGCGCCGGGCGGCCCGAGGCGACCTACGCCATCGAGCGGATCGTCACCGAGCTCGCCGAGGAGCTCGGCATGGACCCGATCGAGCTGCGGCGGCGCAACTGGATCGGGCACGACGAGTTCCCGCACACCACGGTCGCCGGGCTCACCTACGACTCGGGGAACTACGAGGCGGCCACCGAGCGGGCCGCCGCGCTCTTCGACTACGACGGGCTCCGCGCCGAGCAGCGGCGCCGCCGGGAGCGCGGCGACCCGGTGCAGCTCGGCATCGGGGTGTCCACCTACACCGAGATGTGCGGGCTGGCGCCCTCCCGGATCCTGGGCGAGCTCAAGTACGGCGCGGGCGGCTGGGAGCACGCCGCGGTGCGGATGCTGCCCACCGGGAAGGTGGAGGTGGTCACCGGCTCCTCGGCGCACGGCCAGGGGCACGAGACGGCGTGGAGCCAGATCACCGCCGACCGGCTCGGGGTCCCGGTGGAGGACGTGCGGGTGCTGCACGGCGACACCATGGTCTCCCCGCGCGGCATGGACACCTACGGGTCGCGCTCGCTGGTGGTGGGCGGGTCCGCGGTGGTCCGGGCCTGCGACCGGGTGGTGGACAAGGCGCGCCGGTTCGCCGCGCACCTGCTGGAGGCGGCAGAGGACGACCTGGAGTTCTCCGGCGGCCGGTTCTCGGTGCGCGGCACCGGGCACCCCTCGGTCACCGTCCAGGAGGTGGCGCTGGCCGCGTTCGCCGCGCACGACCTCCCCGACGGGGTGGAGCCGTCGCTCGACTCCGACGCCGCCTACGAGCCGTCCGACTTCTCCTACCCGCACGGCACGCACCTGTGCGCGGTCGAGGTGGACACCGAGACCGGCGCGGTGCGGATCCGCTCCTACACGGCGGTGGACGACGTCGGCACGGTGGTCAACCCGCTGATCGTGGACGGGCAGGTGCACGGCGGGCTGGCGCAGGGCATCGGCCAGGCGCTGTTCGAGGAGGCGGTGCACGACGCGGAGGGCAACCTGGTCACCTCGACCATGGCCGACTACCTGCTGCCGTCCGCGGCGGACCTGCCGGACTTCACCACCGACCGGACGGTGACGCCGTCCACCACCAACCCGCTCGGCGCCAAGGGGGTGGGCGAGGCGGGCACCATCGCCTCGACCCCGGCGGTGGTCAACGCGATCGTCGACGCGCTGCGCCCGCACGGGGTGCGCGACGTGCACATGCCGTGCACGCCGGAGCGGGTCTGGCGGGCGATCGCCGACGCGAAGGAAGGCGGTGCGCGATGATCCCGCCCCGTTTCGACTACCTGCGGCCCGGCACGGTGCGCGAGGCCGTGGACGCGCTGGCCGCCGACGAGGACGCCAAGGCGCTGGCCGGCGGGCAGAGCCTGGTGCCGCTGCTGCGGTTCCGGCTGGCCGCCCCGACCACCGTGGTGGACCTGGGCGGGGTGTCCGGGCTGCGCGGCGTGCACGACGAGGGCGAGAGCCTGCTGATCGGCGCGATGACCTCGCACTACGAAGTGATCCGGGACCCGCTGGTGCGGGAGCACTGCGGGCTGCTCGCGATGGCGGCGCGGACCGTCGCCGACCCCGCGGTGCGGCACCGGGGCACGCTCGGCGGCGCCCTGGCCCACGCCGACCCGGCCGGCGACCTGCCCGCCGTCGCGCTGGCCCTGGACGCGGAGTTCCTGCTGACCGGCCCGGACGGCGAGCGGTCCGTGGCCGCCGCGGAGTTCTTCGTGGACTACCTGACCACCGCGATGGAGCCGGGCGAGGTGCTGACCGGGGTGCGGTTCCCCAAGTACGGCGGCTGGTCGTTCCATTACGAGAAGTTCTCCCGGACCGCGCAGGCCTGGGCGATCACCGGGGTGGCGGCGGCGGTGCGGCCGGACGGCGGCGGGATCGCCGAGGCCCGGATCGGGCTGACCAACATGGGGCCGGTCCCGGTGCGGGCGCGCGCCGCCGAGGAGGCCTGCCGGGGCGTCCCGGCCCAGGCCGGGGCGGTGCACGACGCGGCGGAGCGGGCCGACGAGGGCACCGACCCGCCGAGCGACCTGAACGCCCAGGCCGACTACCGCCGCCACCTGTCCCGGGTGCTGACCGCCCGCGCCCTGCTGGCGGCCGCCACCTGACCGGCCCGGGGGAGGGCGGGACGGGGAACAGGACCAGGACCGGAGGGCCGGGCCGAGGACCGGGCCCTCCGGGCAGGCGGCCGCTTTTCCGAGAGGAGTCCGATGAGCATCCGGCTTGAGCACCGGTTCACCGTCCCGATCCCTGCGGAGGAGGCCTGGGACGTGCTGCTGGACGTGGAGCGGGTCGCCCCGTGCATGCCCGGGGCGACGCTGGAGTCGGTCGACGGCGACGAGTTCACCGGCAAGGTGCGGGTGAAGGTCGGCCCGATCACGGTGACCTACCGCGGCCGGGCGCGGATCACCGAGAAGGACCCGCAGGCCCGGACCGTGCGCATCGAGGCCTCCGGGAAGGAGGCGCGCGGGTCGGGGACGGCGAGCGGGACCGTGCTGGCCCGGCTCTCCGAGGCGGACGGGGGCACCGAGGTGGCGGTGGAGACCGACATCACGGTGACCGGCCGGGTCGCCCAGTTCGGCCGGGGCGTGATGGCCGACGTCAGCGAGCGCCTGGTGGCCCGGTTCGCCGACGACCTCGCCGCGGAGCTGGCCGGTTCCGGCGAACCGGAGCCGGAACCGGAACCGGAACCGGAGCCGGCCGCGGCGGCCCCTGCGGCCGCCGGGGAGCACGGCGCGGAGGAGCCCGAGCAGGCGGAAGGGGCGGGGAAGGCGGAGGAGCAGGCCGCCGCGGAGCGGACCCGGGCCGCGGCCCGCGCCTCCCGGGAGGCCGATCAGGAGGCCCTCGACCTGCTCCGGACCGCCGGGGTGCCGGTGCTCAAGCGCGCCCTTCCGCTCCTCGCCGGGGCCGCCGTGGCGGTGCTGGTGCTGCGTCGGCTGTGCCGGCTGCGCCGGAGGCGCCGCCGGGGCTGACCCCGGACGGGCAGCCCCGGACGGATGGGGCCCGCCCTTTCGGATCGCCGCCGGGGAGGCCCGCCCCGGGACGATGTTCCCGACGCGGCGGGGGGTGCCGGCGCGCGCCGATGCCCCGCAACGCCGAGGTCATCGGGGAGGAGCGGCCGGCGGGTGCTCTCCGCCGCCGGCCGTCCTCCTCCCCTCGGCGGCCCCAGGGGACGTGCGGAACGCCGCGAAGCGGTGCGAAGCTGGCTAGGATCGCTCCCGCACACCTGCGTTCCCCCGCCCCCGTGAAGAAGGAAGTTCCGCATGGCTCCGGGCAGCGAACCGACCGGCGCGCCCCTCCCCCCCGAACTGAGGCCGCTGCGCGAAGAGGACCCGCGCCGGATCGGCCCCTACCGGGTGGCCGGCCGGCTCGGTCAGGGCGGTATGGGGACCGTCTTCGGCGCCATCGACGCCGACGGCCGGTGCATCGCGGTGAAGGTGGTCTCGCCCCGGCACGCCTCCGACCCCGCGTTCCGGGCCGCGTTCACCCGCGAGGTGGAGCTGATGCGCCGGGTGGGCGGCGTGTGCGCCGTCGCGGTGCACGGCGCCGACACCCGGGCCGACCCGCCGTGGGTGGCCACCGACTTCATCCCCGGCCCCACGCTCGGCGCCCGGGTGCGGGAGGGCGGCCCGCTGGAGGGCGAGATGCTCACCGCGTTCGCGGCCGGCACCGCCGAGGCGCTCGCCGCGATCCACGCCGCGGGGATCGTGCACTGCGACGTCAAGCCGGGCAACGTGATCCTCTCCCCGGACGGCCCGCGGGTGCTGGACTTCGGCATCGCCCGCCCGGTCGCCTCCCGGCCGGACCCCTCCGGCGCGGTCTTCGGGTCGCCCGGCTGGGTCAGCCCGGAGCGGTTCCGCGGAGCGCTGCCGGCCCCGGCCTCGGACGTGTTCGCCTGGGGCGCGCTGGTGGCCTACGCCGCGACGGGCCGCTCCCCGTTCGACGCCGCCGACACCGCCGAGCGGCAGCGCCGCGCGGTCGAGGAGGCCCCCGACCTGGACGGGGTGCCCGCCGGACTGGTGCCGATGCTCCAGGCCGCGCTGGACAAGGACCCGGCGCACCGCCCGGACGCGGAGTCCATCTACCGGGGGCTGCTCGACTACTCGGTCGCCGAGGACATCAGCACGGTGCCCACCGCCGACCTGGCCGGCCGGCTGCGCGGTCTGCTCTCCGGGGTGTGGACCGGCATCGACGCCTCCTGGCACGACCCCCGGCTGTGGGCGGCCGCCGCGGGCACCGCCGCCGCGGGCCTGGGCGCGGCCGCGGCCGGATCCGCCGTCGCCGGCGCGGCGGGAGCGGGCGCCGGAGCGTCCGGCACCGCAGGCGCGGCCGCAGGCGCGGGCGCGGGAGCGTCCGGCGCGGCGGGCGCGGCCGCAGGCGCCTCGGCCGCCTCCGGCACCGCCGCAGGGGCAGGGGCCGGGGCAGGGCTCGGGAGCACCGCCGCGGTGGGCGGCGCGGGCAAGCTCGCCGCCGTGGTCACCGCGGCCGTCGTCGGCACCGTCGGCGTCGGCGTCGGCGGCCTGTTCGTGGCCCGCTCCGTCGCCGGCGAGGGCACCCCGCAGGCCGAGGCCTCCCCCAGCCCGACCGCCCCGCCGACCCCGGAGGAGGCGGTGGCGGGCGTCATCGAGCTGTTCGAGACGGCCGAGTCGTACCACGCGGTGCTCGAAAACGAGAGCTCGCCCGACGACCCGGCGCCCCGCCCGGTCGAGTTGTCGTACGTGCACCGCTCCGACCCCGACTTCTACCAGCGGCACAGCGGCGGCACGGAGGCGGTGGACGCCATCTACGACGTCGGCAACGACCGGAACCTGCAGTACGGGCCCGCCTTCGTCGCCGACTTCAGCCCCAGTTCGGACGGGAACTCCATCGAATCGGAGGAGGACGCGCGGGCCCCCGTCCTGCGGCCCTTCCGGGACCTCGCGGAGAGCATGGAGGTCCGGGAGGAGGAGACCACCGAGCTGGACGGCACGCCCGCGACCCTGATCTCCGGGGACTACCAGGGGAGCGAGCCCGACCCGAGGACCGGGGAGGACCGCTTCGAGGACCGGTCCTTCTCACTCTGGATCTCCGAGCAGGGGGTTCCGCTGCGGCTGGAGTACACCAGACCCGAGAGCACGACCCCCTGGGTCTGGACCTACAGCTCCTTCGACGGCGACCTGGACCGGTGGAACTGCGGCGCGGTCTCCGCCGAGCCCGCGATCGGCGAGGTCGTGCTCATCGCCACCTCCCCGGACATCTCCTGCTCTGAGGGGCGCCCCGTCGTCGAGGGGTACCTGGAGACTCCGGAGGCCCAGGAGGGCAACGGCCCTCGGATCGGCTTCGAGGGCTGGACGTGCTTCTTCCAGCCCTTCAGCCAGGCCACTCGGATGACCGCGGAGGTCGGCTCCTGCACGCCAGAGGGGGCGGAGCAGGGGGAGCGGCTCGCGATGATCCAGATCTCCTGACCCGGGAGCGGCCCGGAGCGGCACCGGCGGCGTACACGGGCCGGCCCCGGCGGGAACCTTCCCGCCGGGGCCGGCCCGTGCGCGGCCCTGCGGCCGCTACTCCCACTCGATGGTGCCCGGGGGCTTGCTGGTCACGTCCAGGGTGACGCGGTTGATCTCGCGGACCTCGTTGGTGATCCGGTTGGAGATCGCGGCCAGCACGTCGTAGGGCAGCCGGGTCCAGTCCGCGGTCATCGCGTCCTCGCTGCTGACCGGGCGGAGCACCACGGGGTGGCCGTAGGTGCGGCCGTCGCCCTGGACGCCGACCGAGCGGACGTCGGCGAGCAGCACGACCGGGCACTGCCAGATGTCCCGGTCCAGGCCGGCCCGGGAGAGCTCCTCGCGGGCGATCGCGTCGGCCTCGCGGAGCACGTCCAGGCGCTCCCGGGTGACCTCGCCGATGATGCGGATGCCCAGGCCGGGGCCGGGGAACGGCTGGCGCCAGACCATCTCGGCGGGCAGGCCGAGCTCCTCGCCGACCCGGCGCACCTCGTCCTTGAACAGCTCGCGGAGCGGCTCCACCAGGGTGAAGGCGAGGTCGTCGGGGAGGCCGCCGACGTTGTGGTGCGACTTGATGTTGGCGGTGCCGGTGCCGCCGCCGGACTCCACCACGTCCGGGTAGAGCGTGCCCTGCACCAGGAACTCGACCTCTTCGCCGGCGCTGCCGCCGTCGGCGACCACCTCGCGGGCGGCCTGCTCGAAGACCCGGATGAACTCCCGGCCGATGATCTTGCGCTTCTCCTCCGGGTCGGTGACCCCGGCCAGGGCGGACAGGAAGCGCTCCTGGGCGTCGACGACCTTCAGCCGGGCGCCGGTGGCCGCGACGAAGTCCTTCTCCACCTGCTCGGCCTCGCCCTTGCGGAGCAGGCCGTGGTCGACGAAGACGCAGGTCAGCTGGTCGCCGATGGCGCGCTGCACCAGGGCGCCGGCCACCGCGGAGTCCACGCCGCCGCTGAGCGCGCAGATCGCCCGCTTGTCGCCGACCTCCTCGCGGATCCGGGCCACCTGCTCGTCGACGATGTTGACCATGGTCCAGGTGGGGCGGCAGCCCGCGCCGTCGTAGAGGAACCGGCGGAGCACCTCCTGGCCGTGCTCGGTGTGCATCACCTCGGGGTGGAACTGCACCCCGAACAGGCCGCGCTCGGCGTCCTCGATGGCGGCGACCGGGGCGCCCGCGGTGCTGCCCACGGTGCGGAAGCCCTCCGGGGCCTCGGTGACCGAGTCCCCGTGCGACATCCACACCGACTGGGCGGCGGGCAGGCCGCCGAAGAGCACCGAGTCGGTGCCCAGCTCGGCCTCGGTGCGGCCGAACTCGCTCAGCCCGGTCTTGGCGACGGTCCCGCCGAGGGTGGAGACCATGGCCTGGAATCCGTAGCAGATGCCGAAGGTCGGCACCCCGGTGCCGAACAGGCCGTCCGGGGCCTGCGGGGCCCCTTCGGCGTAGACCGAGGACGGGCCACCGGAGAGGATGATCGCCTTCGGCTTCTTGGCGAGCATCTCCTCGACGGGCATCGTCGAGGGGACGATCTCGCTGTAGACGTGCAATTCGCGCACCCGCCGCGCGATCAGCTGCGCGTACTGCGCGCCGAAATCGACGACGAGAACGGTGTCGAACGTGCTGTCGCCAGCACCGGCAAGGGACACGTAACGGCCTTCCCGCAGGTAGAGGTGGATCGCTACCAGTCTAAATCGTCGCCGCCGGACCCGGGACCGGGAGTGCGCCACCGGATCGGGGCGGCCGCTCCGGCCCGGTGGGCCCGTCCCGCCCTCCGGCGGCCGCGCCGCCTGTGCCCGCTCCCGGGCAGGGCCGTCGGCAGGGGCGCTCGGTCCGGCCCGGGAGCGGTGCCGCCGGGTGCGGGGCGGGAAGGGCGCACCGGCGGCGGGCGGCTCCGCGTCCTCCCCGGGGCGGCGGGGGAAAGGGCCGGCGGGGCGCCGGCCGGTCAGAGGGCGGCGACCAGGACCGCGCGGTCGTCGGCGCGGCCGCCCTCGGCGGACCACTCCATCACCGCGGAGCACACCTCGGCCGGGTCGGCCCCTCCGTCCTCGCCCAGGCCGCAGAGGAGGCCGGCCAGTGCGTCGACGCCCTGGTCGATGGAGGCGCCGCGGCGCTCCACCACGCCGTCGGTGTAGAGCACCAGCAGGTCGCCGGGGGCGGTCCGCTTCCACCGGCGGCGGTGGCGCAGGCCCAGGGCGCAGCCGAGCGGCGGGTCGGGGCGGCCGGGCAGCGGTTCGCACCGGCCGTCCGCGCGGACCAGGATCGGCGGGACGTGCCCGGCGACGCAGTAGCAGAGCCGGGCGGCGTCCGGGTCGTGCACCGCGTAGGCCATGGTGGCCATCTCCTCGGGCAGGAACGCCTCGACGTAGCCGTCGACCCGGTCGGCCATCCGGTCCGGCCGGGCGCCGACCTCCAGTGAGCAGGCCCGCACCGCGCTGCGCAGCTGCGCCATGACCGCCGCCTCGGCCAGGCCGTGCCCGGCGACGTCGCCGATGACCAGCCCGGTCTTGGCGGTGCCCGCGACGGCGAAGACGTCGTACCAGTCGCCGCCGACCTCCGAGCCGCGCGCGGTGGGCGCGTAGGCGGCGGCGACCCGCAGCCGGGTGGTGTCCACCCGCTGGGGCAGCAGGCTGCGCTGGAGGCGGAGCGCGGCGGCGTGCTCGTGCTCCAGCCGGGCGCGGAGCCGGCGCTCCCGGGCGCCGCGGGCGGGGGCGGCCCGGTCCGCTTCGCGGACCGGCACCAGGCGGACCTGGACGGCGGGGCCGCCGGTGCGCGCCCAGGAGGCGCGGGCGCCGAAGCAGTGGCAGCGCCGCGGGCGGCCGTCCCGGTCGATCAGGGCGAGCGAGCCGGCCAGCGGCCGCCCGGAGCGGGCCCAGCGGTGCAGCGTCTCGCCGACCTGCTCGGGGCCGTCGGCGGCGAGCCGGTACAGGTCGGCGCCGACCTCGGCGCCGGGGAAGAGCCGGCGCATCACCGCGTTGCGGCCGAGCACCTCACCGTCCTCGGCGACCAGCAGCATCGGGTCGCTGACGGTGCGGGTGATGGAGCCGAACAGGTCTCCGGCTAGCACGGGCCGTCCGCTCCCGGGCCGTAGTACTCCTCGCCGGGGCCGTCGTCCGGGCCGGGGCGCAGGCTGATCTCGATCAGGCAGCGGGGGCGGCCGCGCGCGATGGTCTCGGCCAGGTCGACCCGGGCGTAGCCGGTGTGCCGGGCGGCGAGGTCGCCGGCCAGGCCGGAGGTCATGGTGCACAGCGCCTCGCGGCCGCGGACCCCGTCGCCGAACGGGCATGCCAGGTTGGCCAGCACGATCCGCCCGCCGTCGCAGGAGACCAGCCGGAGGTCGCCGTCGATGCCGCGGTAGAGGTCGATCAGGGCGGCCGCGATCCGCTCCGGTCCGAGGGGGCCGCGGGGGCGGTGCGAGCCGAGTTCGTCGCCCATCCGCTGGGCGGCCAGGCCGATGTAGCCCGCGGCCTCCTCCGGGCCGATGGTCCCCTCCAGCGACGCCGCCAGCTCGACGAGCAGGCGGCGCATGAAGGCCTCCGTGTCCGCGGGCACGGCCGCTTCCGCAGGCATGGCCCCTCCCCTCCCCGGCGATACCCAGAACGTAACGCGCCAGAGTGGGATCACGCAGGGTTTTCCGCCTTTTGGGCCGGAGCACGGTGATCGCCGGAATCGGTACCCCCTCCGTACCGGGGAGGGGCCCGCCGGGGGCCTGCGGCGGCCGGCTCCGCATCCGCGGACGGCGCCCCGGGCACCGGGATCGGCGTACCGGCCCCGGGACGGAGGCGCGGGCGGGGAGAGCGGGCTCCGCCCCGCGGTCGGGACGTCGCGCGCCGGACCGGCCCGGCGGACGCCGGCCGGGGGCGGCCGTGCAGGGCCGCCGGGCCGCCCCCTCTGCGCCCCGGGCCGTTCCGGGCACCGCCTCACCCGTACCGCTCCGGCCCCTCCGCCGGGCAGGCCGCTCGGCGGGTCATCGGGGCGGGTCCTTCGGACGGCCGCCCGGCCGAGCAGGGCGGCCCGCCGGGGCGCTTTCCGGTACCCGCCGCCGGAGGGCGGGGCGGGTCAGCGGATGCGGAACCGCTTCATCAGCCGGGCGCCGGTGGTCATCAGGCCGGCGAGGCGCTCGTAGTCCATCCCGGGGGGACCGCCGAAGCCGATGATGTGCTGGCTGGCGATGGTCTGCGGCTCGGTGAACCGGAGCAGCCCCTCGTCGCCGTGCCGGCGGCCCAGGCCGGACTTCTTCATCCCGCCCATCGGGCCGCCGTAGCTGGCCCAGGCGGCGGCGAAGCCCTCGTTGACGTTGACCGTGCCGGAGCGGATCCGCTCGGCGATGCGCCGGCCGCGCCCGGTGTCGCGGGTCCACACGCTGGCGTTGAGCCCGTACTCGGTGGCGTTGGCCAGCTCGATCGCCTCGTCGTCGTCGGAGTACCGGTAGATCGAGACCAGCGGGCCGAAGGTCTCCTCGGCGCAGGCGGACATGTCCGGGTCGACGCCGGTCATCAGGGTCGGCTCGTAGAACAGCGGGCCGATGTCGGGGCGGGCCCGACCGCCGGCGAGGATCTCGGCGCCCTTGGCGCGGGCGTCGTCCACGTGCTGGACGACCCGGTCGAGCTGCCGCCGGTAGGTGAGCGAGCCCATGTCCGGGGCGTAGTCGAAGGAGGTGCCGAGCCGCATCGCGGAGACCGCCTCCGCGAACCGGGGGACGAACTCGTCGTAGACCGCGTCGTGCACGTACATCCGCTCGGTGGAGATGCACAGCTGGCCGGCGTTGCTGAAGCAGGACCGGATGGCGCCCTCGACGGTCCGCTCGACGTCGGCGTCGTCGCAGACGATCATCGGGTTCTTGCCGCCAAGCTCGGCGGAGCAGCCGATCAGCCGGGCGGCGGCGCGCTGCGCGATCTGCGCGCCGGCCCGGGTGGAGCCGGTGAAGGCGACGTAGTCGGCGAGGTCCACCAGGGGGTCGCCGATCTCGGCCGGGTCGCCGAGCACCGGGATCCACAGGTCCTCCGGGAGGCCGGCCTCGACCGCCAGGTCGATCGCCCACAGCGCGGTGAGCGCGGTCTGGGTGTCCGGCTTGGCGACCACGGCGTTGCCAGCGAGCAGCGCGGGGACGGCGTCGCTGACCGGCAGCGACAGCGGGTAGTTCCACGGCGTGATGACGCTGACCGCGCCCTTGGCCTGGTGGTTCACGTAGGACCGGGTGGCGCCGGGGATCGCGCCGGGGACGCGGCGGCGGCGCAGCAGCGCGGGGGCGCGGCGGGCGTAGTGCAGCGGGCCGGCGGCGGCGTCGTAGACCTCCTCGAAGGCGTGCCGCCGGGCCTTGCCGGTCTCCCACTGCACGATGTCGAGGATCTCGGTCTGCCGGTCCAGCACGAGGTCGTGGAAGCGGAGGAAGACGGCGGCGCGCTCGGCCGGGGTGCGCTCGGCCCAGCCGGCCCGGGCGGCGCGGGCCCGTTCGAAGGCGGTGGCGACGTCGCCGGCGGTGGAGAGCGGCAGCTCCGCCAGGGGCTTTCCGGTGAACGGCGCCTCGGTGGTCGCGGTGGCTCCGGAGGAGCTCTGCACGCGGCGGGTGAGCCCGGAGATCAGGGCGGGGTCGAGCGCGGACGGCTCCGCGGTCTGCGGCGTGGCGTTTCCCATGACCGCACCCTAGTCCAGCACCCCGCACATGACTACCGGTCGGTAACCCTGAGATTCCGCAGCGGAGTCCCGGCCCGGGGCCTCCGCCCCCTCCGCGCCCTATTCGGGATAGCCGTCCGGGTTGGCGGTCTGCCACCGCCATGCGTCGGCGCAGGCCTCGGCGATGCTCCGCTCGGTCTTGAAGCCGAGGTCGCGCAGGGCCGCGGAGGGGTCGGCGTAGCAGGCGGCGATGTCGCCGGGGCGCCGGGCCTCCACGGTGTAGGGCACCCGGGCGCCGGTGGCCTCCTCGAACGCGCGGACCGCCTCCAGCACCGAGGTGCCCCGGCCGGTGCCGAGGTTGTAGACCCGGCGGCCGGGGGCGTCGCCGAGGTGCTCCAGCGCGGCCAGGTGCCCCCGGGCCAGGTCCACGATGTGCAGGTAGTCGCGGACCCCGGTGCCGTCGGGGGTGGGGTAGTCGTCGCCGAAGACCTTCAGCTCGGTGCGGCGGCCGGCGGCGGTCTGGGCGATGAACGGGAACAGGTTGGCCGGCACGCCCTTGGGGTCCTCACCGATCAGGCCGCTGGGGTGGGCGCCGATCGGGTTGAAGTAGCGCAGCGACACCACGTGCCAGCGCGGGTCGGCGGCGGCCAGGTCGGCCAGGATCTGCTCGGCGAACAGCTTGGTGGCGCCGTAGGGGTTGGTCACCGACAGCGGCATGTCCTCGGTGATCGGCACGGCGGCCGGGTCGCCGTAGACGGTGGCCGAGGAGCTGAACACCATCCGCCGGACGCCGTGGTCCTCCATCGCCTCGCAGAGCGCCATCAGCGCGGAGAGGTTGGTGCGGTAGTAGAGCAGCGGGCGCTCGGTGGACTCGCCGACCGCCTTGAGGCCGGCGCAGTGCACCACCGCGTCGATCCGGTGCTCGGTGAAGATCCGGTCCAGCAGCGCCCGGTCGGCGCAGTCCCCGGTGTAGAAGGGCATCTCGGTGCCGGTGATCCGCTCCACCCGGCGGACCGCCTCGGCGCGGCTGTTGTACAGGGCGTCGAGCAGCACCACGCCGTGCCCGGCCCCGGCCAGCTCGACGGCGGTGTGCGTGCCGATGTAGCCGGCGCCCCCGGTCAGCAGAACGTTCACAGCCACGGACCTCCGAGCCCCCTCGCATCCCCGCGGTCCCCGCGGGCGCCCCCAAGGATATGCGCCGCCACCAGGGGCCCGACCGGGGGTACGCCCCTCCGCCCCGCGGCCCCCGGCCCCGGCCCCGCGCCCACATCGTCGTCGTACCACCGCGACGAGGCGGGCGCGGGGCCGGGGGCGGGAAAAACGGTGCCCCTGAGCTCGACAAGGTGGGCGCGGGGCCGGGGGCCGCTCGGGGGCGTGCCCGTCCGGGAGGGCGCATGGCCGGATCAGAGCCGGGGGTCGACCGGTTCGGACTCCAGGGCCAGGGCGGCGAAGACCGGCTGGTGCACCCGCCAGAGCGGTTCGGCGCGGGCGTGCCGGGCCAGGGACTCCAGGCCGAGCTTGTGCTCCCGGATCGCCAGGCCGGACTTGCGGCCCAGGCGCCGGTCGCGGAGCCGCTCCATCCGCTCCGGGCGCAGGTAGTCCGGCCCGTAGATGATGCGCAGGTAGTCCGGGCCGCGCACCTTCAGGCCGGGCTGGGCCAGCCCTTTGGCGCCCTTGGCGCAGGCCCCGGCCAGCGGTTTGACGACCATCCCCTCGCCGCCCGCGCCGACCAGCGACTCCCACCAGCGCTCCGCGGCGGCCGCCGACTCCTCCTCGCCGGCCTCCACCACCAGGTAGCGGGTGGTGCGCACCAGCGGGCAGTGCTCGGCGAGCCGCTCGGCCACCTGCATGTGCCACAGGTGGTCCCGGTCGGTGAACGCGGCGCCCTCCGCGGCCAGCACCGTGAACGGCGCGTAGCGCAGCCCGGCGGAGCCCTCCACCGGCCAGGTGTAGCGCCGGTAGACCGCGCTGAACTCCTCGATGTCCCTGCCGGCCGCGGCGATCCGGTCGGACAGCGCGGAGACCTCCAGGCCGCGCCCGGCGGCGGCCGCCAGGGCGTCCGCGGCCGCCGGCAGGGCGGCGCGGGCCGCCGCGCCCACCGCGGCGTACTGCTCCCGGATCAGCCCCTCGGCCTTGGCCGACCAGGGCAGCATCTCGCCGTCCAGGGCGACCCAGTCGGTGTCCAGCCGCTCCCACAGCCCGGCGGCGGCGATGCCCTCGCGCAGTTCGGCCAGGACCTCGGCCTCGGTGGCCGGGTCGCGGAAGAACGGCCGGCCGGTCCGGGTGTAGACCGCGCCGAGCGAGCCCGGGACGAACCGGCGCTCGGCCGCGGCGGCGTCCCGGCAGACCACGGCCACCGCCCGCGAGCCCATGTGCTTCTCCTGGCAGACCACCCGGTCCACACCGGCCGCCCGGTAGGCCTCGAAGGCCTCCCGGGGCCGCTCCAGCAGCTCCGGGTCGGCCGAGGTCGGCGCGGGCGCCATGGTCGGCGGCAGGTAGAGCAGCCAGCGCGGGTCGACCGCGAACCGGCTCATCGCCTCCAGCGCCGCCAGGGTGTTCTCCCCGGGCACCTTGACCGGGCCGTGCCCGGTGTCCACGATGCCGCCGGGCAGCTCCCCGGCGCGGGTCTCGACCGCGCCGACGTCCGCGGCGTCGACCACCCCGGGCTCGCGCTCGGCCGGGGCGTCGGCGTCCAGCGGCCGGGTCGGCTCGTACCAGGTGCGGTGCGCGGCGACGTCGACCAGCTCGCGCTCGGGGTAGCGCAGCGCGGTGAGCCGCCCGCCGAACACGCACCCGGTGTCCAGGCAGATGGTGTTGTTGACCCACTCGGCCTTGAGCGTGGGCACGTGCCCGTAGACCACCGCGGCCCGGCCCCGGTACTCCTGCGCCCAGGGCAGCCGGACCGGCAGCCCGTACTCGTCGGTCTCACCGGTGGTCTCCCCGTACAGCGCGAAGGAGCGGACCCGCCCGGAGGCGCGGCCGTGGTACTCCTCCTTGAGGCCCGCGTGCGCCACGACCAGCCGGCCGCCGTCCAGCACGTAGTGCGCGACCAGCCCGTCGCAGAACTCCAGGGCGCGGGCGGTGAACTCCTCGCCCGCCTCCTCCAGCTGCTCCAGCGACTCGGCCAGGCCGTGCGCGACCCGCACCTTGCCGCCCCTGAGCGCGCGGACCAGCTTGCTCTCGTGGTTGCCGGAGACGCACAGCGCGTCGCCGTCGCCGACCATGCCCATCGCCAGCCGGAGCACGCCGGGGGTGTCCGGGCCGCGGTCGACCAGGTCGCCGACGAACACGGCGGTGCGCCCCTCCGGGTGGTGCGCGCCGACGGCCCGCCCTTCGCCGTCCCGCCGGACCCGGTAGCCCAGCTCGGCGAGGAGCTCCTCCAGCTCGGCGCGGCAGCCGTGCACGTCGCCGATGACGTCGAACGGGCCGGTCAGCTCCTTCTTGTCGTTCCAGGACTTCTCCCGGACCACGGCGGCCGCGTCGATCTCCTCGGCGGTGCGCAGCACGTGCACCTTGCGGAGGCCCTCCTTGGCCATCCGCTTGAGGTGCCGGCGGAGTTCGCGGCGCTGCCGGGAGACGACGTGCGGCGGCAGCGACCGGTCGTCCCGCGCGGCGTTGCGGGACTGCGCGACCCCCTCCGGCACGTCCAGCACGACGGCGACGCACGGCACGTCGTTCTCCTTGGCCAGCCGGATCAGACCGGCCCGCGCCGAGGGCTGCACGTTGGTCGCGTCGACCACGGTGAGCAGGCCGCGCTTGAGCCGCTTGCCCGCGATGTAGTGGAGCAGGTCGAAGGCGTCGGCGGTGGCCGACTGGTCGTTCTCGTCGTCGCCGACGGCCGCCCGGCAGTAGTCGGAGGAGACCACCTGGGTGGGGCGGAAGTGCCGGGCGGCGAAGGTGGACTTGCCCGAGCCGGAGACCCCGACCAGCAGCACCAGGGCCATCTCCGGCACCGCGATCACGGGCGCGCCGCTCGCGGCGGGTTCCTTCGCCGCGGAGTCCGCTGCGGTCACTTGGTGAACACCCCCATCTGGGTCGGTGCGCCGGTCCGCGCGTCCTCGCGGCCCACCGGCAGGTACCGGACCCGGTAGCCGTACTCCCCGGCGACCCGGTCCGCCCACGCGGCGAACTCGGCCCGGGTCCATTCGAACCGGTGGTCGGAGTGGCGCATCGCGCCCTCCTCCAGCCCTTCGTAGTGCACGTTGTACTCGGCGTTGGGCGTGGTGACGACCACGGCCGCCGGGGCGGCGGAGCCGAACACCACCCGCTCCAGCGCGCCCAGCCGGCCCGGGTCGACGTGCTCGACCACCTCCATCAGCACCGCCGCGTCGTGGCCGGCGAACCGCTCGTCCCGGTAGACCGCGGAGCCGGCGAACAGCTCCAGGCGGCGCCGGTCGGCCTCGGGCAGCCGGTCGGTGCGGAGCCGGCGCCGGGCCCGCTGCACGTTGACCGCCGAGGCGTCGGCGCCGGTGATCCGCTCGAAGAACGCGTCGCCGAGCATCCGGGCGACCAGGGTGCCGGTGCCGCAGCCCAGGTCGAGCACGCGGCGGGCGCCCTCGGCCTTGAGCACGTCCAGCACGGCGGCGGCGCGCTGCGCGGCCAGCGGCGGCTCCCGGTCGGCCCTGCCCTCCGCGGTCCCGCCGCCGGTTCCGGTCCGGGCGGGCGCCTGCTCCTCGTTGGCCGGGTCGTCGGCCTCCTCCGGCTCCGCGGCCTCCTCGGCGGCGGCCAGCCGCGCGGTGGCCTCCCGCACCAGGGTGCGGCGGCGGGCCAGGTAGCGGCCGGTGATCCGGTTGCGCAGCGGGTGCGAGGGGAGCCACCCCTCGGCGGCGCGCAGCAGCTTGTCCACCTCGTCGGCGGCGACCCAGTAGTGCTTGGCGCCGTCCATCACCGGCAGCAGCACGTAGACGTGGCTCAGCGCGTCGGCCAGCCGCATCTCGCCGGTGAGGGTGAGGTCCAGGTAGCGGGAGTCCCCCCAGTCGGGCAGCGCGGGGTCGAGCGGCACCGGTTCGGCGCGGACCGTCCAGCCCAGCGGCTCGAACAGGGCGCGGGCCTCCTCGGGGCCGCGCCGGCAGGGCACCGCGGGCAGGTGCAGCTCCAGCGGCAGCGCGGTGCCGGGCAGCTCGGGCCGGGCCGCGCAGCGCCCCTTGAGGGCGGTGCGGAACACGTCGCCGACGGCCACCGCGAAGAGCGACGCCGCCGCGTAGGGGCGGTCGTTGACGTAGGAGGCCAGGGCGAAGTCCGGGCTGTCGACGGTGCCGCGGGCGCGCAGCAGGGCCTGCGGGTCGGTCTCCAGCAGCAGCGCGGCGGTGCAGCGGCCCTCTTCGGCCTCCGGGTAGAAGACGTGCGCCGTGCCGAAGGACTGGCCGAAGCTCTGCACCTTGTCCGGGTGCTTGTGCAGCAGGAATCCGAGGTCCGTCGCCGGCCGGTGTCGGGAGGTGATGGTCATCAGCACACCGCCGAGTGTCCCGTACCCGCCGTCCGGACCGCGACGGGTTTTCGGATTGCCGCCCCCTGCGCCGGGGGAGAAACCCCACGTCGGATGCGTGATCAGGTGGGGGGACCGTCCGATGCGTGCCATCGCCGTCGCCGAGTTCGGCGCACCGCCCGAACTCATGGATCTACCCGTTCCCGAGCCCGGCCCCGGAGAGTTCCTGGTGCATCTGCGGGCGGCCGGGGTCAACCCGTTCGACTGGAAGGTCGCCGAGGGCATCCTCGGCGGCGTGGTCCAGCACGGGTTCCCGCTCATCCTCGGCAACGACGGCGCCGGCACGGTGCACTCGGTCGGGGAGGGCGTCACCGGGTTCCACCCGGGGCAGAAGGTCTACGGCCAGTTCATGCGGCTGCCGCTGGGCCTGGGCAGCTACTCCGAGTACGCGCTGGCCACCGCGGAGGACGCGGTCGCGCCGATGCCGGAGGGGATGCTGTTCACCGGCGCCGCGGCGGTGCCCACCGCGACCATGGCCGCGTTCGGCCTGGTCGAGGCGGCCAAGGTGGACGCCGGCCAGTGCGTGCTGGTGGTGGGCGCCACCGGCGGGGTGGGCCAGTCCGCGGTGCAGTTCGCCGCGGACCGGGGCGCCCGGGTGATCGCGACCGCCGCCGACCCGCGGGACCAGGCGTGGATGCGCCGGCTGGGCGCCGAGGACGTGGTCGACCACACCGCGGGGCCGCTGGCCGAGCTCCTGCTGGAGGGGCGTCCGGAGGGCGTGCACACCGTGCTCGACCTGGTGGACGACGCCGCGGGGGTGGCGCGGATCCTGCCCGCGGTGCACCGGCCCGGCGGCACGGTCGCCAGCACCCAGGGCGTGCTGGACGTCGCCGACCTGGCCCGGCGCGGGATCACCGGGATCAACTTCCGCAGCCGCGGCAGCGCCGCGCTGCTGCGCACCCTGGCCGACCTGCTCGCCGCGGACCGGCTGCACGTGCACATCGACCACGAGGCCGACCTGGCGGACGCCCCGTCCGCGCTGGAGCGGCTCCGCGCCGGCCGCGCCCGGGGCAAGACGGTCCTGCTCATCTGACCGGGCCCGCCCGGCGGGTGCTCTTCCCGATGATCTTGACGTTGCGGGGGCATCAGAGCGCTCTGATGCCCCCGCAACGTCAAGATCATCGCCCTGGGGTCAGGGCAGCGCCTCCGGGCCGGCGGTGAACAGCGGTTCGGCCGGGCCGCCGGCGTCCAGCGCGAACGGGCGCCCGGAGGTGGTGCCGGCGAACGGCAGCGACTCCAGCAGCGCCGGGTCGACGTCGACCGGGCGCTCCTCCGAGGCCCCGTCCACGGCCAGGACCATCGAGAGCGCGTACCGCCCGTCGGCGGGCGCCTCGTCCGGCGCGGTGGGCAGCACCGCGGAGAACCCGTCGCCGTCGACGGCCACCGGGACGGTGCCGCGCTCGCCGGTGGCGGTGTCGGTGAGCACCAGCTCGGCGGCCCTCTCCGGGGCGGCGAACGGCCCGGAGACGCGGAGCTCGCCCTCCTTCCACTCGGCCCCGGAGATGAGCGGGCGCTCCACCCCGGCGCGGAGCAGCGCCCAGCCGGGCCCGTCCGGCTCCAGGCCGACGGTGCGGTCCTCGGCGACCCTGGCCCGCCCGCCGACGCCCTCGCCCTCCACCGCCACCCGGTACTCCACCCGGGCGCCGTCCGCCACGTGCACGTCCCACAGCTCGGAGGCGGCCGGGCCGCCCGGTGCGGCGCGGCGGGCGGCGAACCCGTCCAGCAGCAGCTCGGCCGGGACCCGCGCGGTGAACAGGCCCGGGGCCAGGTCCCGCTCCATCTCGACCTCGTGGAACACGTCGCCGGGGCGGCGGGTGAGGCGGAGCACGGCGCTCCCCGGCACGTCCGGGGCGGCGGTCCCGGTCAGCTCCAGCACGGTCCCGGCGCCCTCGCCGGTGAACCCGCTGCCGGTGATCCGCACCCGGGGCGTGTCCACCACCAGGCGCAGCCCGTCCTCGCCGCGCCACTCCGGGCGGATCCACACCCCCGGCTCGGCCTCGTGCGGCCCGGGCCGGGACGCGGCCCCCGGGTCCGGCCAGGCCAGGGTGGCCCGGCGGGTGGTGCTCCGGTTGACCGCCCACAGCTCCACGGTCCACTCCCCCGGCCGCCACACGTCGTTGGCCCGCAGATCGCGGGGGTCGATGCTGAGCTCGTAGCCGCCCCAGTCGCGGCGGGTGGTCACCGCGCCGCGGGGCAGCTCGAAGGCGTTGGCCTTGCGCGGCCGGATCCGCACCCGCGCCTTGGCGCCGGTGCCGGGGTTGACCGCGCGCGCCCTCAGGTACTGGCGGAACCGGCTGTCCGGCGGAAGGAAGCCCATGTGCAGCCGGCCGGAGACCACCAGCCGCCCGTCCTCCCAGCGCGCCGACTCCGCCCGCTGCTGCACGTCGATCTCGCCGGTGAGCCGGTAGATCGCCTGCGGGACCTCGGCCAGCGGGTCGTCCAGGAACGGGTAGTCGACGTACCAGCGGGTGCCGTGCCGCACCGCCAGCGCGTCGGCGTGCAGCCCCTCCGGCCCGGCCTCCCGCTCGAAGGCGAGCACCCGGAGCAGCTCGTCGTGCATGTGCCGGCGGACCAGGTACCACTTGAGCCGGTCGATCACCGGGAGCCGCTGGAAGACCCGGGGGTCGACGGTGTCGATGTAGGAGTTGGCGATCTCGGTGAAGGCGCGCCGGGAGGCCTCGTCGGCCTCCTCGGTGCGGCGCAGCGCGTCGGCCAGGTCGGCGGAGAGCGCCTCGGCGTCCCAGGCGGCGCGCGCCTCCGCGCCGGCGATCTCGGCGACCGCCGACGCGGTCGCCCGGACCAGGGCGAACAGCTCTTCGGGGGCGGCGGAGCCGGCCGCGGCGGGGTCGGGGCCGAGCAGCAGCGGCTCGTCCAGCACGTCGACCGCGGAGGCGAGGAAGTGCGCGGGCACCACCACCCGCATGTCGCCGTGGGCGACCCCCTCGGGGAAGGAGAGGCCGGCCGTCTCCCAGAAGGAGCGGCGCCACATCCGGCCGGCGGCGGAGCGGTCGGCCAGCAGCGCCGGGCGCTCGGTGACGTGGGTGCCGCGCACCGGGCCGGCGGTGGAGCCGGGCGGGGCGGCGGTGGCGAAGTCCGATCCGGAGGCGCGCAGCCCTTCGGCCATCGCGCCGAAGGCGTAGGGCGGCACCCGCTCCCCGGCGTCCAGGAAGACCAGGAACTCGCCGACGGCGCGGCGGGCGCCCTCGTTCCGCGCGGCGCCGACCCCGGCCGAGGAGTCCGCCACGACGGCCTCCACCCCGCCCAGGGTCTGCGCCTCGATCGAGGCCAGGCACTCCTTGAGCCGCCGGTCCCGTTCGCCTTCGCCCGCGGACACCACTGCGCTGACTACGACCACCGATCGACCCCCGACCCCGGTGCGCGGCAGGACCGCGCCGCTGAACGTCGGGACCAGGCTAGGACGGGGGCATGCGGGTCTTACCTCGACACACGGCAAAATGCCGACAAAAACCGCACCTGTTCCGCGTTGGTCCCGGACGTACCGGCCGGCTCCGGCCCGCCGGGCCGGGCGGGCGGCCCCCTTCCCGGCGGCCCCGGCGCCGCGGCCCCGTCGGAGCGCTCCGACGGGGCCGCGGCGCCCGGATCATCGCCCGGGCGCGGACCGCCCGGGCGCGGGGCGTCAGGAGGAGGCGGCCACCCGGGCGCCGCCGTCCTCGGGGACGATCTCCGGGGCGCCGTGCTGGACGGCGTCGGCCTCCTGGTCGGTGTCCTGCTCCTGGGCGGCCCGCTCGGCCTCCATCCGCTTGCGGTAGTACTCGACCTCCCGCTGCACCTGCGCGTCGTCCCAGCCGAGCGGGCCGGCCATCAGGCGGGCGGCCTCCTCGGCGGCGGCGATGCCGCGGTCCCAGGTCTCCATGAACACCCGGGTGCGGCGGGTCAGCACGTCGTCCAGGTGCCGGGCGCCCTCGTAGCGGGCCGCGTAGACCACCTCGGCGCGCAGGTAGTCGTCGGCGCCGGCGAGCGGCTCCTTGAGGCCGGGGTCCTCCTCCATCAGCGCGAGCACCTCGGTGATCAGCGAGCCGTACCGGCGCAGCAGGTGCGCCACCCGGGAGGGGTGCAGGTCGGCCTTGCGGGCGATGCCGCGCCGCTGGTTCCACAGCGCGGCGTAGCCGTCCGCGCCGACCAGCGGGAGCCGGTCGGTGACCGACGGCGGGACCCGGCCGTCCAGCCCGTGCACCACCGCGTCCACCGCGTCCTTGGCCATGACGCGGTAGGTGGTGTACTTGCCGCCGGCGATCAGCACCAGGCCGGGGACCGGGTGCGCCACGGTGTGCTCGCGGGAGAGCTTGGAGGTCTCGTCGGACTCGCCGGACAGCAGCGGGCGCAGGCCGGCGTAGACGCCCTCGACGTCGTCCCGGGTGAGCGGGACCCGCAGCACCCGGTTGACGTGGTCGAGGATGTAGTCGATGTCGCTGCGGCTGGCGGCGGGGTGCGCCTTGTCCAGGTCCCAGGAGGTGTCGGTGGTGCCGATGATCCAGTGCCGGCCCCACGGGATGACGAACAGCACGCTCTTCTCGGTGCGCAGGATCATGCCCGAGGAGGCCTGGATCCGGTCGCGCGGGACGACCAGGTGGATGCCCTTGGAGGCGCGGACGTGGATCTGGCCGCGGCCGCCGACCATCTCCTGGATGTCGTCGGTCCACACCCCGGCGGCGTTGACCACCTGCTTGGCCCGGATCTCCAGCTCCTCGCCGGACTCCAGGTCGACCGCGCGCACCCCGGTGACGTGCTCGCCCTCGCGCAGGAAGCCGTCCGCCCGCACCCGGGAGGCGATCTTCGCGCCGTAGGAGGCGGCGGTGCGCAGCACGGTCAGCACGTAGCGGGCGTCGTCGACCTGGGCGTCCCAGTACTGCACGGCCCCGACGAAGGCGTCCCGGCGCAGCGCGGGGAAGACCCGCAGCGCGCCGGTCCGGGTCAGGTGCCGGTGGTTGGGCAGCCCGCGCGAGGTGCCCATGGTGACCGACAGGGTGTCGTACAGGGCCACCCCGGCGCCGATGTAGGGGCGCTCCCAGTGCTTGGTGAAGGGGAAGAGGAAGGGCACCGGCCGCACCAGGTGCGGGGCGATCCGCTGGAGCAGCAGCCCGCGCTCGGTGAGCGCCTCGCGGACCAGTTCGAAGTCGAGCTGCTCCAGGTAGCGCAGACCGCCGTGGATCAGCTTGCTGGATCTGCTGGAGGTGCCCGAGGCGAAGTCCCGGGCCTCGATCAGGCCGACCGAGAGCCCGCGCGACACCGCGTCCAGCGCGACGCCGGCCCCGACGATCCCGCCCCCGACGACCAGGACGTCGAATTCACCGTCCTTCATCTGGTCGAGCGCGCCGGCCCGCTCCTCAGGTCCCATCCGTGCTGCCGTCATCCTCACGCCTCTCTCCCGGCAGGCGGTTCTTTCCACGCCCGGACCACCAGGCTAACGCTCTCATTCCGGACAGCCGGAGTGACACGGCGCGTTCAGGGTGTGACGGTCGTCCGGCTGCCGGCGGCGTAGGCGTGCGCGTTGTCCATCACATCGGCGACGTAGGCGTCGGAGCGGTTGTAGGAGAGCACCGCCTCCCGCCAGTCCGCGGGGTCGGTCAGGTCGCGGCCGTCGGCGCACAGGTAGCGGGCGGCGGCCAGGGCCGCGTCGTCCAGGCTGTGCGGGTCGGCGGCGCCGTCGCCGTTGCCGTCGGCGCCCCACTGCTCCCAGGTGGACGGGATGAACTGCATCGGGCCGACGGCGCGGTCCCACCGGTCGTCCCCGTCGTGCTCGCCGCCGTCGGTGTCGGCGATGGCCGCGGTGCCGTTGGTCCCGTCCAGCGGGATGCCGATGATGTCGCCGGTGGTGCGGCCGTCCGGGCCGACCTCGCCGCCGTCCAGGGTGCCGTGCCGGGACTCCACCGCGCCGATGCCGGCCAGGGTGGGCCAGGAGACGCCGCACTCCGGGAGCTCCTCGGTGAGCGCGAGCTGCGCGGCGGCGTAGGAGAGCAGGGCCCGCTCGGGGAGGGCGGCCGCCTCGGCGGTCCGGGCCAGCCAGTCGCCGGTGGGCTCCTCCCGGGCCGGTCCGGGCCGGTCGTCGGCGGACTCCCCGGGCTCCGCGGACCCCTCCGGCCCGGCGGAGGACTCCGGGGCGGACTCCCCGGGCGCGGTGTCGATCGGGACGTCGGCCGCGCCCGGCGGGACGACCGCGGGCTCGCCGCCCGCCCCGCCGGCCCCGTGCCCGGCCAGCAGCACCGCCGCGGCGCCCAGGCCCGTCGCCGCGCCGACCACCGACACGAGCGCGACCCCAGCCGCGACCACCGGTTTCACCCCTGTGCACCCTTTCCTCGGCCCATCCGTCGGCAAACGCGGGGCAAACCTACTGGAAGGCCGGCGGCCGCTGCCAGGGGTCCCCTGGAAACGGCGGAGGGCGCCCCGCGGTGTGCGGGGCGCCCTCCGGGGCGGTGCGGGTCAGCGGTGCGGGTTGACCACGACCTCCACCCGCTGGAACTCCTTGAGGTCGGAGTAGCCGGCGGTGGCCATGGTCCGGCGCAGCGCGCCCATCAGGTTCATCGAGCCGTCGCTGGAGGAGGCGGGGCCGTGCAGGATCGCGCTGAGGTCGCCGATGGTGCCGACCTCCACCCGCTCGCCGCGGGGCAGCTCGCCGTGGTGCGCCTCGCTGCCCCAGTGGTGGCCGCCGCCGGGCGCCTCGGTGGCGCGGGCCAGCGGGGAGCCGACCATGACCGCGTCGGCGCCGCAGGCCAGGGCCTTGGCGATGTCGCCGCTGCCGGTCATCCCGCCGTCCGCGATGACGTGCACGTACCGGCCGCCGGACTCGTCCAGGTAGTCCCGGCGGGCCGCGGCGACGTCGCCGATGGCGCTGGCCATCGGCACCGCGACGCCCAGCACGGAGCGGGTGGTGTGCCCCGAGCCGCCGCCGAAGCCGACCAGCACGCCGGCCGCGCCGGTGCGCATCAGGTGCAGGGCGGCGGTGTAGGTGGCGCAGCCGCCGACCACGACCGGGACGTCCAGGTCGTAGATGAACTGCTTGAGGTTGAGCGGCTCGGCCCGGCCGGAGACGTGCTCGGCGGAGACGGTGGTGCCGCGGATCACGAAGATGTCCACCCCGGCGTCGAGCACCGCCTTGTGGTACTGGGCGGTGCGCTGCGGCGACAGCCGGGCCGCGGTGACCACGCCTGCCTCGCGGATCTCCTCGATCCGGCGGCCGATCAGCTCCTCCTTGATCGGCGCGGCGTAGATCTCCTGCAGCCGCGCGGTGGCCGCGGAGTCGCCCAGCTCGCGGATCTCGGCGAGCAGCGGCTCCGGGTCCTCGTAGCGGGTCCACAGCCCTTCGAGGTCGAGCACGCCCAGCCCGCCCTGGCGGCCGATGGCGACCACCGTCTCCGGCGAGGCGACGCTGTCCATGGGGCTGGAGACCAGCGGCGTCTCGAACCGGTAGGCGTCGATCTGCCAGGCGAGCGACACCTCCTCGGGGTCGCGGGTGCGCCGGGCCGGCACGATCCCGATCTCGTCGAGCTCGTAGGCCCGGCGCCCGTTCTTGCCCAGCCCGATCTCCACCTGAGCCAACGCTTCGATCCCCTCTTGCGTGCATTGCGGGCGGCGGGCGCCGCCCGCGGCGAGTGTATCCGCCGGTACCGGCGGCGCCGCGCGGCCGTCCCGGGCCGCGCGGCGCGCCGCGGCTACTTGCGGCCGCTGTAGTTCGGCGCCTCGACGGTCATCTGGATGTCGTGCGGGTGGCTCTCCTTCAGGCCGGCCGAGGTGATCTGCATCAGCCGGCCCTTCTCCCGCAGCTCGTCGACGGTGCGCGCGCCGGCGTACCACATCGACTGGCGCAGCCCGCCGACCAGCTGGTGGGCGACGGCCTGCAGCGGGCCGCGGTAGGGGACCTGGCCCTCGATGCCCTCCGGGATGAGCTTCTCCTCGGTGGTGACCTCGGCCTGGGAGTAGCGGTCCTTGGAGAACGAGCGGCCGCGCATCGCGCCGAGCGAGCCCATGCCGCGGTAGCTCTTGTACTGCTTGCCGTTGATGAAGATGAGCTCGCCGGGGCTCTCCTCGACGCCGGCCAGCAGACTGCCGAGCATCACCGCGCTGGCGCCGGCCACCACGGCCTTGGCGATGTCGCCGGAGTACTGCAGGCCGCCGTCGGCGATGACCGGGACGCCGGCCGGGCCGGCCGCCTTGGAGGCCTCCATCACCGCGGTGAGCTGTGGGGCCCCCACCCCGGCCACCACCCGGGTGGTGCAGATGGAGCCCGGGCCGACGCCGACCTTGACCGCGTCCGCGCCGGCGTCGATCAGCGCCTGGGCGCCGTCCCGGGTGGCGATGTTGCCGCCGACGATGTCGACCTTGGTGTTGGACCGGAGCTTGGCGATCATCTCCAGCACGCCGGCCGAGTGGCCGTGCGCGGTGTCCACCACCAGGAAGTCCACCCCGGCCTCGACCAGCAGCTTGGCCCGCTCCTCGGAGTCGGCGCCGACGCCGACCGCGGCGCCGACGATCAGCCGCCCGTCGGCGTCCTTGGTGGCGTCGGGGAACTGCTCGCTCTTGATGAAGTCCTTGACCGTGATCAGGCCGCGGAGCCGGCCGTCCGCGTCGACCAGCGGGAGCTTCTCCACCTTGTTCTCCCGCAGCAGGCGCAGGGCCTCCTCGCGGGCGACCCCGACCGGCGCGGTGACCAGCGGCATCGGCGTCATCACATCGCGCACCCGGCGGCTGTGGTCCAGCTCGAACCGCATGTCGCGGTTGGTGACGATGCCGACCAGGCGGCCGTCGGCGTCGGTGACCGGGGCGCCGGAGATCCGGTAGTGGGCGCTGAGCCGCTCGACGTCGGCCAGGGTGTCGTCGGGGCCGCAGGTGACCGGGTCGGTCACCATGCCCGCCTCGGACCGCTTGACCAGGTCGACCTGGGCGGCCTGGTCCTCGGCGGAGAGGTTGCGGTGCAGTACGCCGGCGCCGCCCTGGCGGGCCATGGCGACGGCGGTGCGCGCCTCGGTCACGGTGTCCATCGCGGCCGAGAGCAGCGGGATGCGCAGCTCGATGTTGCGGGAGAGCCGCGTCCCGGTGTCCGCCTCCCCCGGCTGCAGATCCGAATAGGCCGGTACGAGCAGGACATCGTCGTAGGTCAGGCCGGGCGGCAGGACCTTGCCGCCCTCCCCCGTGTAAAGCTGCGTCATAACAATCCCGATCCACTCGCGCGTGTCCCCCCATCCTAGGTGCCTGACCACCGGGTACACGCCCCGCTCGGGAGGACGGCGGACGAGGATCACACGGCGGTGGCGGGGGCGGCGCGGCCGGTCACAGCGCGCAGTGCCGCCGGGTGCGGATCCGGGAGGGGCGGCGGCAGCCGCGCGGGCCGGGCCTGCGGGGGGCGTGGCCGGGGCGGCGCTCAGAAGAGCCGGTTCGCCACGGCCACACGCCGAAGCCGAGCAAGAGCTCGGTGCTGGGCAACCCGTACCGCACCGGCCGACATTCCAAGTACATGTCCCGTTTCATCTGCTGAGAGTCCTGCGATCACGCGCATCACGAGCAGCCTCCGCTGCTGCTCCGGAAGTTCGGTGAGCAGGGCGCGCGCCCGCTCCGCCTCGACGCTGCGGACGGCGGCCTCCTCCGGTCCGGGCCCGTCGTCGGGCCGGTCCGGCACCGTATCGGTCGGCAGGTCCGCCCGGGTGCACGCG
Source organism: Nocardiopsis potens DSM 45234 (assembly GCF_000341105.1). Classification (GTDB taxonomy): domain Bacteria; phylum Actinomycetota; class Actinomycetes; order Streptosporangiales; family Streptosporangiaceae; genus Nocardiopsis_A; species Nocardiopsis_A potens. The sequence continues at coordinate 215,238 of NZ_ANBB01000033.1, read as the reverse complement.
CGCAGCGCGTCGGCGACCTTGTGCGCGGCGATGCCGAACACGAAGGCGGCGAAGGGGCGGCCCAGGTCCTCGTAGCGCGGCAGGGCGGCGAGCAGCGCGATGCACACCTCTTGGGCGACGTCGTCGGAGTACTGGCCGTAGTACTGGCCGTAGGAGGAGGCGCGGGAGAGCCTGGCCCTGCAGTAGCGGACGACCATCGGGCGGACCTCGCGGATGAGCGAGTCCGCCGCGCCGTGGTCGCCCTGGACCGCCAGAGAGGTCAGCTGATGCAGTTCCGCGTCGTCCGCCGCCTCTCTGACCAGCGTCCCCCCGGCGGCGCGTTGATCCGTCACGCCTCGAATCATGCCCCGCCCCCGGCACCTGTACGTCACGTACCCCGGCTACAGAATGATCACATTCGACGGAAATGCCGGGTAAAGCATGCGTGCCCCGGGCCGGAACCCGGGGCACGCATGGTAATGCACGTCGGCGCGGAATCCGCCGGGATCAGTGCCCGTGGCCGTGGCCGTGGCCGGCCTCGGCGCCTTCCTCCTCCTCCGGCTTGTCCACGACCAGGGCCTCGGTCGTGAGCAGCATGCCGGCGATGGAGGCGGCGTTCTGCACCGCGGAGCGGGTGACCTTGACCGGGTCGATGATGCCCTGCGCCATCAGGTCGCCGTACTCGCCGGTGGCGGCGTTGAAGCCGTGCCCGAGCTCCAGCTCGGCGGTCTTGTAGGTGACCACGTAGCCCTCGGCTCCGGCGTTCACCGCGATCCAGCGGGCCGGCTCGACCAGGGCGTTGCGCACGATGGAGACGCCGGTCGCCTCGTCGCCGGAGAGGCCCAGGTCGTCCAGGGCCGCCGCGGCGTGCACCAGCGAGGCGCCGCCGCCCGCGATGATGCCCTCCTCGATCGCGGCGCGGGTGGCCGAGATCGCGTCCTCCAGGCGGTGCTTCTTCTCCTTGAGCTCGACCTCGGTGGCCGCGCCGACGCGCAGCACCGAGACGCCGCCGGCCAGCTTGGCCAGGCGCTCCTGGAGCTTCTCCCGGTCCCAGTCGGAGTCGCTGGCCTCGATCTCCTTGCGGATCTGGCGGATCCGGTCCTCGACCTCGGCCTGCTCGCCGACGCCGTCGACGACGGTGGTGTCGTCCTTGGTGATGGTGACCCGGCGGGCCGAGCCGAGCACGTCGATCTCGGCGTTCTCCAGGCTGAGGCCGACCTCCTCGGCGATGACCTGGCCGCCGGTGAGGGTCGCGATGTCCTGCAGCATGGCCTTGCGGCGCTCGCCGAAGCCGGGCGCCTTGACCGCGGCGACGTTGAGCGCGCCGCGGATCTTGTTCAGCACCAGGGCGCCGAGGGCGTCGCCCTCGATGTCCTCGGCGATGATCAGCAGCGGCTTCTTCTGCTGGACGATCTTCTCCAGCAGCGGGAGGAGCTCGTTCAGGCTGGAGATCTTGCCCTGGTTGATCAGGATGAGGGCGTCCTCCAGGACGGCCTCCTGGCGGTCGCCGTCGGTGACGAAGTACGGCGAGACGTAGCCCTTGTCGAACTGCATGCCCTCGGTGAACTCGAGGGCGAGCCCCATGGTGGGGGACTCCTCGACGGTGATCACGCCGTCCTTGCCGACCTTGTCGAAGGCCTCCGCGATCAGGTCGCCGATCTGGGCGTCCTGGGCGGAGTTGGTGGCGACGTAGGCGATGTCGGCGCGCTCGCCGACCTCGCGGGCGCGGTCCAGCAGCACCTCGGAGACCTTCTCCGCGGCCGCGTCGATGCCCTTCTTCAGCGACATCGGGGAGGCGCCCGCGGCGACGCTGCGCAGCCCCTCGCGGACCAGCGCCTGGGCCAGCACGGTGGCGGTGGTGGTGCCGTCGCCGGCGGCGTCGTTGGTCTTGGTGGCGACCTCCTTGACCAGCTGGGCGCCGAGGTCCTCGTAGGGGTCCTCCAGCTCCACCTCGCGGGCCACGGTGACGCCGTCGTTGGTGATGGTCGGGGCGCCGAACTTCTTGTCGATGACGACGTTGCGGCCGCGCGGGCCGAGCGTCACCTTCACCGCGTCGGCGAGGCGGTCGACGCCGCGCTCCAGCGAACGGCGCGCGTCGTCCTCGAACTCCAGGATCTTCGCCATGGCTTCGGGTCTCCCCAATCAGTGCAAGTACGTGACCGGCGGTCGGCCGGTGAAGAGGAACGCCCCGGCCGGCATCGAGCCGGCCGGGGCGGTGTCACGGGGTGACGGACAGGACGGGAGTCCTACTTCTCGACGACCGCGAGCAGGTCGCGGGCGGAGAGCACGAGGTACTCCTCGTTGTCGTACTTGACCTCGGTGCCGCCGTACTTGCTGTACAGAACGACGTCGCCGACCTTGACATCCAGCGGGATGCGCTTCTCGCCGTCCTCGTCCCAGCGGCCCGGGCCCACGGCCAGGACCTCGCCCTCCTGCGGCTTCTCCTTGGCGGTGTCCGGGATGACCAGGCCGGAGGCGGTGGTCTGCTCGGCCTCGAGCGTCTTGACGACGACGCGGTCCTCAAGCGGCTTCAGGACGGTCTTGGTGGCGGTCGACACGGTTGTGACCTCCCCCTTCAGGTTCGATGATGCAGAACGGCATTCTTGTCAAAAGGGGCGACCACGGCGGCCTGCCGTCGCGGGTGCCAGACCGGCCTCGTCGCGGTTAGCACTCTACCTTCGAGAGTGCCAGTACCGAACACTAGCCCGGCTCTCCGGGTGCGTCAAACAACAGGTCACAGGGGGAAGACTTGCCGGAAAGCGAACCGGTCACGGCCTTTTCGAGCCTGCTCACACCGGCCGGCGCAAGGCTGCTGGAGCGGGTCTGCGCACTGCCGGAGGGCGATCCGCTCGCCGCGGCGACCCGGGCCCGCGCCGCCGCCGAGGAGATCGCCGCGGCCGAGCCCGGCGGGCTGGGGGCCCCGCCCGCCGACGCGGCCGCCGCCGCGCTCTCCCAGGCCCGGCTGCGCGCCCGGGCCCGGGCCAAGTTCGGCGGGCGCGCCGACCGGATGTTCTTCACCCCGGACGGGCTGGAGCAGGCGACCCGCATCGAGGCGGCCCGGTACCGGGCCGCGGAGTTCGCCGCCGCGCTGCCGGCCGGCACCGAGGTCGCCGACCTCTGCTGCGGCATCGGCGCCGACACCCTGGCCCTGGCCGAGGCCGGCCTGCGGGTGCACGCGGTGGACGCCGACCCGCTCACCGCCGCGGTCGCCGCGGCCAACATCGGGGCGCTGGGGCTGTCCGGCCGGGCCCGGGCGGAGACCGGCACCACCGGACCGGACTCGGTCCCGCCCGGCCGGTACGGCGCGGTCTTCTGCGACCCGGCCCGGCGCGGCGCGCGCGGCCGGGTGTTCGACCCGGACGCCTACTCCCCGCCCTGGGGGGTGGTCGAGGAGCTGGCCCGGGCCGCCCCGGCCGCCTGCGTGAAGGCCGCGCCGGGCATCCCGCACGAGCGGATCGGCGGCGCCCGCGCCGAGTGGGTGTCGGTGGACGGCGAGGTGAAGGAGGCGGCGCTGTGGTTCGGGGCGCTGGCCGGCGGGCCGCCGCGCCGGGCCGTGCTGCTCCGCTCCGGCTCCGCGGGGCCGCCGGCGGTGCTGGACGGCGGGGCCGAGGAGCGGACCGCCCCGGTCGGCGGGGTCCGGCGCTACCTCTACGAGCCGGACGGCGCCGTGGTCCGGTCGCACCTGGTCGCCGAGGCGGCCGAGCCGCTCGACGGGGTGCTGCTGGACCCCCGGATCGCCTACATCGCCTCCGACCGGCTGGTGGACACCCCGTTCTGCTCCGCCTACGAGGTGCACGAGGCGATGCCGTTCTCGCTCAAGCGGCTGCGCGCCGCGGTGCGCGCGCGGAGGGCCGGGACGGTAACGATTAAGAAACGCGGCTCGGCCGTCGACGTCGAACGGCTCCGCCGCGATCTGCGCCCCTCGGGCCCGGAATCGGTGGTCGTGGTACTCACCCGGATCGGCGATCGCCCGTTCTGCCTACTGTGTTCCGAGGTCAGCGCCGCCCAAAGAACATAAAGAACATTTCGCCGGTTTTCCCGGGGAGGGCCGCCGGCGCGTTTTCCGAACGGGCTTCGGCCGCGCGGGGCCCGTTACCGGAAAGCGATCTTCCGGACTCGCCCGAAGTCGCCGTTGATCTTGTCGTTAAACTGGCCCCGCTGAATACCGCTCCCTTTCCGCGGATTCGCCCTGCGGCGACATCGGGGCTGCCGTCCCGCGGCGCCGGACGAACCGGGGCCCTCCCCTATCCACTACCCTCACTCGACGCGCACACCCCCTGTCGGACCGTGAGGGGCTCATGGGCCTCCGACGCCGGCACAGCCCTCCCGCACCTGCCGCCGGATTTTCCGACTTCCCTCCGAATCCCCCGCGCACCCGTCCGCGCGGGGGCGCCCGAGCATAAGGAGCACCTCGGTGGACAAGACCGCTAACGACTTCCTCAACGGAGGAGGTCAGACCGGGATCTCCGACCGCATGCGCGACCTGCTCTCCAGAGCCGCCCAGGAGCAGGTCTCCGAGCAGAAATCCCAGGGCGCAGTGACCGAGGAGATGCGCCAGCGCCTGGAGGGCATGGAGTGGCTCCTGCGCGAGATGCGCGAGCGCGAGTTCACCGCGCTCTCCGAGTCGGTCGCCGCGGTGCAGGGCCGCGTCGACGACCTCACCTCGCGGGCCCCGGAGTGGGCCGAGACCCTCGCCGAGCACATCGAGATGGTCGGCCAGCGGGTCAAGCCGCTCTCCGAGATCCCCGCGCTCCGCTCCGACGTCCGCGGCGTCTCCGACCACGTGACCACCGCCCTGGACCGGATCCGGGCGCTCACCGAGGCCGGCACCCGCACCCACTCCCGCCTGGAGGGCGTCGCCGGCCACCTGGAGCGCCTCTCCACCTCCTCCGAGGAGCGCTTCGAGGCCCTCGGCGCCCGCCTGGACACCCTGGAGTCCGCCGTCCAGGAGACGCTGGCCGGGCTGACCGAGGCGCTGGAGCGCCGGGACGGCGAGGCCTCCGCGGTCGACGCCGAGCGGCACGAGGCGCTCAGCACCGCCGTCACCGAGGGCCGGGCCGCCCTGGAGCAGGCCGTCGCCGACGGCCGCACCGCGCTCGCCGAGACCCTCCGCGAGCAGCAGGAGGCGCTGGCCGCGCTGGCCGCCGCCGAAGAGGAGCGGCACACCGCCCTCACCGGCACCGTCACCGACGGCCGGGCCGCGCTGGAGCAGGCCGTCGCCGACGGCCGCACCGCCCTGGCCGAGGCCCTCGGCGAGCAGCGGCGCGAGCAGCAGGAGGCCATCGCCGGCCTCGGCACCGCCGAGGAGGAGCGGCACACCGCACTCACCGGAACCCTGCAGGAGCAGCAGGAGGCGCTGGCCGCGCTGGCCGCCGCCGAAGAGGAGCGGCACACCGCCCTCACCGGCGCCGCCGCCGAGGACCGGGCCGCGCTGGAGCAGGCCGTCGCCGACGGCCGCACCGCCCTGGCCGAGGCCCTCGGCGAGCAGCGGCGCGAGCAGCAGGAGGCCATCGCCGGCCTCGGCACCGCGGAAGAGGAGCGGCACGCCGCGCTCAGCGCCGCGGTCGCCGAGGGCCGGGCCGCCCTGGAGCAGGCCGTCGCCGACGGCCGCGGCTCGCTGGCCGAGACCCTGCGCGAGCAGCAGGAGGCGCTGGCCGCGCTGGGCACCGCCGAGGAGGAGCGGCACGCCGCGGCCGCGGCGCGGGCCGCCGAGGACCGCGAGGCCCTCGTCGCCGAGCTCGGCCGCGCGCTGACCCGGCTGACCACCCAGGCCGACGAGAACCACGCCGAGGCCGCCGCCGCGGTCGCCGACGCCACCGCCGCCGTCGCCAAGCTCTCCGGGGACACCGAGACCCGCCTGGGCGACCTCCGCGGGCACCTGCGCGACCGCCTCGCCGAACTGCACGAGCAGCTCGAACTGAGCCGCTCCGAGCTGCGCGAGCGGGACGACCGGCAGCGCGAGGACCTCGCCGCCCGGCTGGAGGAGACCGCCGCCGCGCTGCGCTCCGCCGCCGACGAGGACCGGGCCGCGGCCGCCGCGGACCTGGCCGCCCTGCGCACCGCCCTGGAGAAGGCCGTCGCCGAGCTGGAGGAGAAGGGCGAGGCCCGGCACACCGCGCTGGGCGCGCTCTACGAGGAGCACCGCGCGTCGGTGGAGGAGCGCATCGAGGCGCACCTGACCGCCGTCACCGGCCGGTTCGAGCACGGCCTGGGCCGGCTCAGCGACCGCTTCGACGGCTTCGAGGGCCACTTCGACGGCGGCTTCGACGGCCTCACCGGCCGCCTGGACGGCCTGGACGGCCGGCTCACCGGCGTCGAGGGCAAGTTCGAGGGCGTGCACGGCCAGCTGGACGGCGTCGACGGCCAGCTCGACGGGGTCGACGGCCGCCTGGAGGCGGTGGACGACCGGCTGGAGGCGGTCAACCAGCGCCTCGCCCAGCTGCCCGCCTCGCTGGAGGTCGCCGAGCTGCACCGGCGCCTCACCGAGCTGGTCGAGCGCCCGGTCGTCGAGGACCACGGCGGCAGGCTGGAGGCGCTGGAGGAGCGGCTCGGCGGGGCGCTCAAGCCGCTGGCCGAGATGGACCCGCGCACCAAGGAGATCGCCAAGGAGATCCAGAGCCGCCCGGACCGGCACGAGCTGGAGGAGGCGCTCACCGAGGCGGTGGAGACCTCCCACGACGACATCACCAAGCGCCTCGCCTCGCTGGAGGAGACGATGCTCGCCCTGGCCGAGGCGCTGCTCCGGCCGAACCGGGACGGCAAGAAGAAGCGCCGCCGCGACGACGACGAGGACGACGAGTAGTCGGTAGTCCCCGCACACCGCCGGCACCGGAACGAAGGGCCGCCCCCTCCCTCGGGGGCGGCCCTCGCCGTGCCGGGCCCCGGCCCGCCGCCGGCGCGGGCCGGGGAACCACGGGCACCGCACACGGGGACCGCGCCGTACTCGCCGAGCCGCAGGGGGGGGCGCGGACCGCTCCTCCACCGGCCGGGCCCGCCCCGAGGACTTCCGGCGTGCTACGGGGCCAGCGGGACGCTCACCGGGAGGGAGGTGTCGGTGGCCAGGTCCAGCCGGGACGGCGGGAGGCCGGCGGCGACCACCTCGGCGCCGAGGGCCGCGATCATCGCGCCGTTGTCGGTGCACAGCTTGGGCCGGGGCACCCGCAGGGTGATGCCGGCCGCGGCGCAGCGCTCCTCGGCCAGCGCGCGCAGCCGGGAGTTGGCCGCCACGCCGCCGCTGATCACCAGGTGCTCGACGCCGTGCTCGCGGCAGGCGTCCACCGCCTTGCGGGTGAGCACGTCCACCACCGACTCCTGGAAGCCCGCGGCGATGTCGGCGACCGGGATCGCCTCCCCCGCGCGGCCGGCGTTCTCGACCCAGCGGGCCACCGCCGTCTTCAGCCCGGAGAAGGAGAAGTCGAAGGTGCCGTCCCCCCACTTGCCGCGCGGGAAGCGGATCGCCTTCGGGTCGCCCTCGCGCGCGGCCCGGTCGATCGGCGGGCCGCCCGGGTAGGGCAGGTCCAGCAGCCGGGCGACCTTGTCGTAGGCCTCGCCGGCGGCGTCGTCCACCGTGTCGCCCAGCGACCGCACGTCGGTGGCCAGGTCGTTGACGAGCAGCAGCGAGGTGTGGCCGCCGGAGACCAGCAGCGCGACCGCGGGCTTGGGCAGCGGGCCGTGCTCCAGCTGGTCCACCGCGACGTGCCCGACCAGGTGGTTGACCCCGTAGAGCGGGACGCCCAGCGCCATCGCGTAGGCCTTGGCCGCGGAGACGCCCACCAGCAGCGCGCCGGCCAGGCCGGGGCCGGCGGTGACCGCGATCGCGTCCACGTCGGAGGCCTTCACCCCGGCGGCGTCCAGCGCGCGGCGCACCGTGGGGACCATCGCCTCCAGGTGCGCCCGGCTGGCGACCTCCGGGACGACGCCGCCGAACCGGGCGTGCTCGGCCACACTGGACGCCACGTCCTCGCCGAGCAGCTCGCAGCCGCGGACCAGGCCGACGCCGGTCTCGTCGCACGAGGTCTCGATGCCCATGATCAGGGGGAGGTCGGTACGGCTCATCGTGTTCCTCCGGAAAGGGGCCCGGCGGCGCCGGCCGTCCCCGCCGGGGCGGGGGTCGTGCCGGCCCGGCCGCCGGGGAGCGGTGGGCGGGCCTCCGGCGCCGCCGCGCGGGCGGCCGGCCGGGAGGCGGGGGCGCCGCCGCGCGGGGCGCGGCGCCCGGTGGTCCGGGCGGGGGCGGCGGTCACCGGAACCGCTCCTCCCCCGCGCGCTCGGCCACGGTGGCGGAGCGGCGCATCACGATCGCGTCGGCGTCCCGGTAGTACCGGCGGCGCACCCCGATCTCCTCGAAGCCGAACCGGCGGTACAGCTCCCGGGCGCGCGGGTTGTCCGAGCGGACCTCCAGGAACACCTCGGTGGCGCCGCGGTCCAGGGCCTCGCCGAGCAGCCGGGTGAGCAGCGCGGCGCCGATGCCGCGGCCCTGGGCGTCGGTGCGCACCGCGATGGTCTGCACGTCGCCCTCGGGCGGGACGGAGCGGAGCCCGGCGTAGCCGATGACGGTCTCCGGGGCGTCGGGCTCGACCGCGACGTAGTACCGGCGGGTCGGCTCGGCCAGTTCGGAGCGGAGCATCTGCTCGCTCCAGGCGTCCTTGGGGAACAGCGCCCGCTCCAGCTCCATCACCGGGGCGACGTCGTCCTCGGCCATCGGGCGGATCCGGGCGGGTCTCACGCCTTCCACTGCCGCACCTTCTTCGGGGCGCCGGGCTCCACCGCGTCCGGGCGGCGCAGGTACATCGGCCGGGGCGCGGGGAGCTCCTCGCCGGCCAGCAGCCGGCGGGCGGCGAGCTCGCCGAGGGCGGCGGCGGTGGGGTGCAGCGGGGCGGCCGACTCCTCGTCGGCGCCGAGCACCTCCCCGTAGAGCGCGGCGCCGTGGCCGATCACCGGCAGGCCGCCGGTGTCCAGCTCGGCCGGGCGGTCCACCGCGATGTCGCCGACCCGGGTCCGGGCGTCGGCGTAGCGGGCCCAGAACACCTCCTTGCGGCGGGCGTCGGTGGCCGCGATGAACGGGCCGGTCCGCCCGGAGGCGAAGGCCAGCGCGTCCAGGGTGGCCACGCCCACGCACTCGATGCCCAGCGCGTCGGCCAGGGAGAGCCCGGTGGTCAGGCCCACCCGCAGGCCGGTGTAGGGGCCGGGGCCGATGCCCACCGCGATGTGGGTGAGGTCGGAGAGGGCCGCTCCGGCCCGCTCGACGACGTCGGCGATGCCGGGGGCGAGCAGTTCGCCGTGGCGCCGGGCGTCCACCGAGGCGGTGCTCGCGGCGACGGCGACGGAATCGGGGGCCCCCGCGTCGGGGGCGGTGCAGACCGCGGCGGTCACGGCCGGGGTCGCGGTGTCGAAAGCCAGGAGAAGCACGGTCGTCCAGCCTACAGCCGCAGGTCGGCCCAGCGGGGGCCGAATCCGGTGAAGAGCAGCGCGCGGGTGTCGTCGGGGCGCCGCTCCAGGGTGATCTCGAGGCGCTCCTCGGAGAGCTCCTCGGCCAGGCCCTCGCCCCACTCCACGACGGTGACCGAGTCGGCGAGGGTCGCGTCCAGGTCGATGTCGTCCAGCTCGGCGGCGTCGCCGAGCCGGTAGGCGTCCACGTGCACCAGCGCCGGGCCGTCGCCCAGCGGGGGGTGGATCCGGGAGATCACGAAGGTCGGCGAGGTGATCGGGCCGCGCACCTTGAGTCCTTCGGCGATCCCCTGGGTGAGGGTGGTCTTCCCCGCGCCCAGCGGCCCGGACAGGATGAGCAGGTCGCCGGGGGCGAGCAGTGCGGCGAGGCGGGCCCCGAGGGCGCGCATCGCCCCGTCGGTGGCGGCCTCGGCGCGCACCGTGGTGGTTCGCACTGTGTCGGTCATCGCCTTCTCAGATCGGGCAGGGTCCAGGAGGGACGTGCCCCAGGGTAGTCGGAGTCCGGACCGTCCGAGGTCAGCGCGGTGATCTCGGCGTCGCTGGGGTATCAGAGCGCTCTGAGGCCCCCGCAACGCCGAGATCACCGGAGGAGGGGTCAGGGGGCGCCGGGGCCGGTGTAGACCCGCGGCACCCGGGCGCCGATCCGGGTCACGATCTCGTAGGGGATGGTGTCCAGCACCTCGGCCCAGTCCTCGGCGCTCGGCTCGCCCTCCGCGCCGCCGAACAGCACCGCGTACTCCCCGGCCTCGACCGGGTCCTCGCCGACGTCCACCATGAACTGGTCCATGCAGACGGTGCCGGAGACGGTGCGGATCCGGCCGGCCGCCAGCACCGGGCCCCGGTTGGTGGCGGCGCGCGGCACCCCGTCGCCGTAGCCCAGCGGGACCAGGGCCAGCCGGGTGTCCTTCTCGGTCCGGTACCGGTGCCCGTAGGAGACGCCCTCTCCCGCCGGAACCCGCTTGACCAGCGCGATCCGGGAGCGCAGCGTCATCGCCGGGCGCAGCCCGGGGACCTTCAGGCCGGGGATCGGGCTCAGCCCGTAGCTCGCCAGGCCGGGCCGGACCAGGTCGTAGTGGCTCTCCGGGAGGGTGAGCGTGGCCGCGGAGTTGGCCAGGTGCCGCACCCGCGGGCGCAGCCCGGCCTTCTCCGCGACCTCCAGCGCCTCGGCGTAGCAGGCGAGCTGGGCCCGGATCGACGGGTGGCCCGGCTCGTCCGCGCAGGCGAAGTGGGAGAAGACGCCGGTGACCCGGATCTCCCCGCCCGCCTCGGCCGCCGCGGCGGCGGCGACGGTCTCCGGCCAGTCGGCCCGGGTGACGCCGCCCCGGTTCAGCCCGGTGTCGGCCTTGAGGTGCACCGACGCCGGGCGGCCGGCCTCCCGGGCCGCCTCGGCCACCCGCCGGAGCACCTCCGGGTCGCTCACCCCGAGGTCGATGTCGGCGGAGACCGCCGCGGCCAGCGGTGCGCCGGGCGGCAGGATCCAGGAGACCGCGGGCGCGGTGATCCCGGCCGCGCGCAGCTCCAGCGCCTCCTCGATGAAGGCGGTGCCCAGCCAGGCGGCCCCGCCGGCGAGCATGGCGCGGGCCGCGGGGACCGCGCCGTGGCCGTACCCGTCGGCCTTGACCACGGCCATGGTCTCCGCGCCCGGGGCCCGCTCCGCGAGCAGCGCGATGTTCTCGGCGATCGCGCCCAGATCGACGCGGGCCTCGGCGAATGTCGGTGGCATGGCTTCAGTCTGGCACGCGCCCGGGGCCGGTGAGTGCGGTTGTCGCCGAGGTCACGCGGCGCCCGACGGGCTCCGCACCCGGCCGGCGGGGGACGGCTTGAGCACCCGCCCGGCCGACGCGGGCAGCACCGTCCCGATCAGCGCCAGCGCGCCGTAGCCCAGCTGCCCCGGGGCGGCCGCGCCGAGCAGCACCACCGCCTCCGCGCCGGGGCGGCGGAGCAGCGCGCGGACGTCCGGCGGCGACCAGGGCACCGACCATCCGGTGGTGGCCAGGACGAGCAGGGCGGCGCCGGCCGCCGCCGCCCACGCCTGGGAGCCGGCCGGGAGCCCGCCGAACCAGGCCATGCCGGTCTGCAGCGCGGCCAGCGCGTAGCCGGGCTCGCCCGGCAGGCCGGGGAGCCGGCCGGGGTCGGCGAGCGGGGCCGCGGCGACCAGCGCGGCGGCGGTGCCCACCGCGCCCGCCACCGTCCCCGGCCGGGCCGGTTCCAGCAGCAGCCGGGTGGCCTCCAGCCGCTCCCGCGCCGGGTGGCGCCGCCACGGCCGGCCGTTCGCGCGCACCGCCCCCATCGCGTGCGCGCGGCGCCAGCGCAGCAGCCGCCAGGCGGCGAAGAGCGCCGCCGGGCCGCGCCGGGCCGCGGCGACCTGCACCGCGAGCTCGTGCACCATCGCGGACAGCCCGCAGGCCAGGGTGACCGGGAGGCGGATCCAGGCCAGGGCGGCGCGGCGGAAGACCGGGGCGATGTCGCCGGGGACCCGGACCCGGGCGCGCACCGCGCGGCCGAGCGCCGCCCGGCGCAGCCCGGCCAGCGGTTCGGCGCCGGGCAGCGGCGGGGTGGTCTCCGCGGTGAGCCGGGCCAGCCGGTGGTCCATCAGCACCGCGCCGGCCAGCAGCAGGAGCAGCAGCCAGCGGGTGAGCGACCCGTTCCCGGTGAGCGCGGCGAAGAACGCGGTGGCCGGGGCCAGGTCCACGTCGGCCAGGTCGGCGTTGTAGTGCATGTGGTCGACGGCGGCGACGGCCACCGCGAGCGGCGGCAGCGCCCACACCCAGAGCCCGTGGTGCCGGCGGCCCACCGCGACCACGCCGAACGCCCCGGCGATCAGCGCGGTGGTGACGGCGTGCCCGGCGAAGACCGTGCCGGTCGCCGGGACCGCGGACCAGCCGGGCAGCAGGGTGAACAGGCCGTAGTGGGTCGTGCCGGGCACCGCGCCGGAGGCCGCGGCGAGCAGCCCGCGCTCGGCCAGGTGGAACCCGGCCCCGGCGGCGGCGCCGAGCAGCAGGTGGTCGGCGGCGGACATCCGCTTCACCCGGCGCCGCGCGAACAGCCAGACCAGCAGCAGCGGGGCGAGCTTGCCCGCCTCCTCCAGCGGCACCGCGACGTAGGTGGGGCCGGTCCAGTCCGGGGCGCCGGGGCCGAGCAGGCCGAGGACGGTCTGCTCGGCGAAGGCGACCGGCCAGACCGCGATCGCGCCGAGCGCCGCCACCCGGAGCAGGGTGGCGAAGCCGACGGTGCGCGAGCGGGCCGGCAGCGCGAGCTGGATCAGCAGCCAGAGCATGCCCAGCGCGACCGGGACCACCGCGCCCACGCCGGGGAGGGCCACCGCGGCGGCGGCCAGCACGGCCACCGCCAGCCAGCCGGCCGCGCCGCGCGCCGCGCGCAGCGCCCGGACCGCCCCGGGGGAGCCCTCCCGGAGGGCGTGCGCCCGCTCGGCCAGCCGCTCGGCGAGGTCCGGCCCGGGGCCGCGGCTGCCGCGCGCGTGCCGCCCGCCGATCTCCAGGCAGCCGTAGCGCTGCGCCGCGCGGAGCAGCTCGGGGTCGCGGCCGAGGCGCGCCTGCTCGCCGAATTCCGCGCGCGCCTCGGGGATGTCGGCGCCGGCGAAGGCGCGGACGAAATCGTCGGGTCCGGCGGCGACGGTGAGTTCTTCGGCGGTGATGATCACCGCCGCGGAAAGGTCCTCGACCACGATCAGCACATCGGTCGGCTCATCGCCCCAGCCGCGGATGACGTCGACGATCCCGGCGGTGTTCGCCGGCGCGTCGGTCACCGGTTCATAGGCGAATTCGGCCCGGGTGCGGCAGATCAGCAGTCGGTTCACCCCGACGTCCGCGGCCGCGGCCACCACCGCGTCGATCAGCGCGGTGTCGCGGGGTGCGAGGAAGGGGACCACGGCCTTGCTCTCGGCCGCCGTCCACCCTTCGTCGAACTCGGTGGAGTTGGCGCACACGCGCAGCACGAGATCGCGTGTGAGCATGGGCTGGACGTCCATAGGCTCCCTTGTGCGCTTTCCGGGGGTTCACGGCGCCGCGGCGGTCACGCCCGAGGAATGGCTTACGCTATCGCGTCCATTGCCCGGAAAGAATGGGCGAGCGCCCTTCCGGTACCGGATTTCCGGATTCATGCCTCGGGGAGCACCAGTTCGGCGAGGACCGCCCGGTGGTCGGTTCCGGGCACCTCGTGCACGGTCACCTCGCGCACCCCGATCCGCCGGTCGGCCAGCACGTGGTCGATGGCCACCCCGGGCAGCCCGCCGCCGGCCGGCCAGGTCGCCTCCAGTCCGGCGCCGACCTCGGCGGCGGCGTCCACGTACCCGGTGGACAGCAGCGACCGCAGTTCGGCGTGGTCCAGGGTGGCGTTGAAGTCCCCGGCGAGGATCCGCGCCGGGCCGCCCGGGTCGGCCGGCGGCACCTCGGCCAGCGAGGCCCGCCAGTCCGCGATCGCGTCCGCGGAGACCGGCGGCACCGGGTGCGGCACGGCGACCTCCACCGGGGCGGCACCGGGCACCTCCAGCGCGGCCCAGGGCATCGCGAAGAACCGGCCGCTGACCCGGTCGTCCTCGACCCGCTTCAGCGGGTGGGCGGAGAACAGGGCGCCGCCGACCGGCCCGGGGGCGGCGTAGGAGAGCAGGTTGGGCGCGGCGGTGCGCAGCCCGGACCGGATCAGCGCGTCGACGCCCTGCGGGGTGGCCTCCTGCACCCCGAGCACGTCCACGTCGTACCGGCGGACCAGGGCGGCCACCGCGTCCGCGTCGGCCTGGCCGAACGCCGAGTTGACGCTGAGCACCCGGAGCCGCGGGCCGTCCCCTTCCGGGGCGGCGGCGCCGACGATCCGCGGCAGTACGCAGGCGGCGAGGGCGACCGCGGCGGCGGCCGCGAGCAGCCCGGCCCACCGCTCGCGCAGCAGCACCGCCACCACCACCGGCAGCACCGCGGTCCCGGCCGCGTAGGGGGTGTAGCTCATCAGCGGGATCAGCGGGAAGCCCGCCTCCAGCCCGAAGCAGCGGACGGCCGCCCACAGGGCCCAGGGCAGTGCCAGGGCGAGGGCGGCCCAGGCCGCCCAGCGCCGCCGGCGGGCCCTCGGGCCCGCGGCGCGGTCCCCCACGGTGCTCAACTCCCCCTGTACCGCCGTCCAGCCGCATGCGCGCGGGTTGAAGGTAACCGCGTTCGGCGGTCCGAAACATGCTCCTGGTCAGCACGGTACGGTCGGGAGCAGCCCCGGGGAAGGCCCAGTCCGGAAGGGGCCGTGCCGGAACCCCGCCCAGGACGGTGATCTTGACGTTGCGGCCCTATCGGGGCGCCCTGATAGGGCCGCAACGTCAAGATCATCGAGAGGCGGGAACGGAAGGAGACCGATGACCGGAATCGAGATCGCCGAGGACATCGCCCTGCCCGACACCGGCGACGGCCGGTGCTGGGTGGTCGGCGCGGTCGTGGTGGACGACCGGGGCCGCGCCTTCGCCCAGCGCCGCTCCCCCGACCGGAAGGTCTTCCCGCACTGCTGGGACGTGGTCGGCGGGCACGTCGAGGAGGGCGAGTCGGTGCCCGAGGCGCTGGCCCGGGAGGTCGAAGAGGAGACCGGCTGGCGGCTGACCGCGATCGAGGCGGAGCTGTTCCGCCTGGTGTGGACGCCCGGCGACGGGGTGCCCCGGCACGAGGTGGACTACCTGGTCCGGGTGGAGGGCGACCTGTCCGCGCCCCGGCTGGAGCCGGGCAAGCACACCGAGTTCGCCTGGGTCGGGGAGGACCGGCTGGACCTGCTCCGCGACCACCGCGACCCGGGCGAGTACTTCATCGCCGATATCGTCCGGCTCGGCCTGCAGGCGGCCCGGAACCGTCCGCGGGCGCGCTGACCAGGGCCACCGCCCGCGGCACCGCCTCCACCAGATCGCCGGCGGAGACCGGGGCGCCGCCCCGGGCCAGCCGCGCCGCCAGCCCGTGCAGGTGCGCGGCGACCAGCGCCGCCTCGCGCGGCCGCAGCCCGGAGGCGAGCAGCGCCCCGGCCATCCCGGAGAGCACGTCGCCGCTGCCCGCCGCGGCCAGCAGCGGGGTCCCGGTCAGGTTGGCCGCGGCCGGGCGGCCGGGGTGGGCGACCACGGTGGTGGAGCCCTTCAGCAGCACGGTGCAGCCGTACTCCTCGGCGGCGCGCTCGACGTGCTCCAGGCGGCGCTCCTCGACGGCGGCCCTGTCGGTGCCGGGCAGCAGCCGGGCCAGCTCCCCGGCGTGCGGGGTGAGCAGGGTGGGCGCCGAGCGCTCCTGGAGGGCGCGCGGGTCCTCGGCGAGCAGGGTGATCGCGTCCGCGTCGACCAGCACCGGGAGGCCGGTCTCCAGGACCTCCTCCAGCTCCTCGCGGGACTGCTCGCCGGTGCCCCGGCCGGGGCCGACCGCCCACGCCGCCACCCGCAGCCCCGGGTCGGAGGCCGAGACCACCGCCTCCGGCCAGCGGTCGAGCACCCGGGAGCAGACCCCGCTCGGCCCGGCGTAGCGGACCATGCCCACCCCGGTGCGGAGCGCGCCGCCGACGGCCAGCACCGCCGCGCCGGGGTAGGCGTCGGACCCGGCGGCGATGCCGAGCACGCCGCGCCGGTACTTGTCCGACTCCCGGGCCGGGTGCGGCAGCAGCGCGGCGACGTCCGCGCTCTGCAGGCACTCCAGCCGGGGCGCGGGCAGCTCCGGCCCCAAGCCGATGTCGACCAGGTGCACCGCGCCCGCGCGCTCCGCGCCGGGGTCGACGAAGAGGCCGGGCTTGCCGGTGCCGAAGCAGACCGTGGCGTCGGCGGTGACCGCGGCGCCGGCCGCCTCGCCGGTGTCCGCGTCGATCCCGCTGGGCAGGTCGACCGCGAGCACCGGGCCGGGCGCGGCGGTGGCCAGCGCGGCCAGGCCGGCGTGCGGTTCGCGCAGCCCGCCCCGGCCGCCGATGCCGACCAGCCCGTCCACGATGAGGTCGGCGGCGGCGATCTCGGCGGCCGCCGCCTCGCCGGGGGCCAGCGTCCGCCCGCCGGCGGCCCGCAGCGCCGCCAGCCCGCCGGGGTGGATCCGGGACCCGGCCGCGACCGCCCGCACCGCGGCCCCGCGCCGGGCCAGCCGCGCCCCCGCGTACAGCGCGTCGCCCCCGTTGTCGCCCCCGCCGACCAGCAGCACCACCCGGGCGCCGTAGGCCCGGCCGAGCATCCGCGCGCCCACCACCGCCAGCCCGGCCGCGGCGCGCTGCATCAGCGCCCCTTCGGGCAGCCGGGCCATCAGCTCGGCCTCGGCGGCTCGGACCGCCTCCACGGTGTGCGCGCGGCGCATGGGCTCACATCCTGTCGATCTCGGTCAGGTCGATGTCGATGTCGAAGGGGACGGGCAGCTTGAGCCGCTCCCGGTGGACGCCGTTGGCCACGTAGGCCTTGGTGGCGGGGTCGAGTTCGTAGACGTAGACGACGGCGGCGCCGTCCTCCTTCTCCACCCGCCAGAAGTGCTTGATCCCGGCCTCGGCGTAGAGCTGCGGTTTGCGGACCCGGTCCCGCTCCTCGGAGTCGGGCGAGACGATCTCCACCGCCAGCACCACGGCCTCCGGCGGGAACGAAGTCTGGTCCATCTCGGTGACGGCGTCCGCTCTGATCACCATGGTGTCCGGCTCGGGACGGTTCTTCGGCCCCAAGGTCACGGTCATCTCCCGGCACACCTTCAGGTGCTCGGGACTCGCCGCCTCCAGCGTGCGCTCCAGGAGGCGGAGCATCACCATGTGGAAGTACATCTGCGGACTCACCAGGACCAGGCTCCCGTCGATGAGCTCGGTGTGCGGGGGAAGGTCCGCGATCCGGTCGAGGTCGTCCGAGGTCCAACCCCTCTCGGGAGGGATCGGCCAGTTCTCCGCGGAGATCTCCGCCGGGGGGTGCTCCCCCGTCGCCGGACGCTCCTCGGTCGCAGGGGGAGCACTCATGTCATCGCCTCCAGCAGTCGAATCGCGATCGTCGCCGAGAGTAGCCATCCCTGCCCTCCTGTGACGGGGTTTCCTGCATTCTCGCACCCGGTGGGCCTCCCGGCCCGGACACGCCGCCGGTGCACCGCCGCGCGGGCGCCACTGGTTTACTGGCTCGAACGGCGATGAATCCCCCGCAACGCAGAGCATCACGGGACGATCAGCACAGGACCTACGGCATGACCTCGATTGACGAGCGCCTCGCGTCGGACGACGCCCTCACCAAGCGGGTGGCGCACCTGCAGAACGCCATGCACAAGCTCGGGGCGGACGTGATCAGGCTGCAGACGCAGCTGACCGAGTTCGCCGCGGCCCCCGCGGAAGAGGAGGAACCGGGCGACGCCCCGCCCCCGTTCATCTTCAACATGTCCCGCGAGGACTACAAGGCCGAACTGGCCGCCCTGGTGAAGTGGGTGGACGACTTCCTGGTGCCGGTCTACGTCGGCGAGGACGCCGACTGGTGCCCGGTGTGGTGGGAGCACCACGAGGCGGTCGGCCGGCTGCACGCGCTGCGGCTCTCCTACACCGAGCTCTCCGACACCGCCTCGGCCGGGGCGTCCGGGCCGGCCCGGTGGCACCGCGACCACCTGGACCCGGCGCTGGACCGGCTCCGCTCCGGGCAGGGGCCGTTCGCCCGCTGCCTCGGCGGGGCCGGGCACATCGAGCGCCGCCGCCCCGAGCCCGCCGCGGACCGCCCGCTGACGCGCTGATCCCGGCGCCCCGGCCCCGCCCGGAGGCGGTGCGGAGCGGGGCGCCGGGATCGCGGGCCGCCGCGCTCGGGGTCAGCCGCGGATCACGTGCGGCACGAACGAGGAGGTGTCGTCGGTGATCAGGTTGGACGTCTCCCGGATGCCCAGGCCGGCCGAGCCGTCGCCGACCACCCAGGTGCCCAGCACCGGGCGCTGCCCGTCGAAGTCCGGCAGCTCCAGGAACTCCTGGTAGACGTAGCCCTCCGCGCCGTACCCGCCGGGGCGCCGCTCCAGTTCGCCGCGGGGGGTGACGATGCTCATGCTGGCGCCCTCCCGGCCCAGCAGCGGCTTGGCGATGTAGGAGTCGAGCGGCCCGGGGGCGCCGAGGTAGGCGGGGAGCAGGTTGGGGTGCCCGGGGTAGAGCTCCCAGAGCACCGCCAGCAGCGCCTTGTTGGACAGCAGCATCTTCCAGATCGGCTCGACCCAGGGGACGCGGTCGAGGTTCTGCAGCACCAGCGGGCCGAACCGGTCCTTGACCAGCCACTCCCACGGGTACAGCTTGAACGCCGCGGCCACCGGCGTCTCCTGCAGGTCGACGAAGGCCTGGCGGCCCTGGTCCCAGCCGACGTCCTCCAGTGCGACCTCGCGCACCGGCAGGCCCGCCTGGGCCGCGGTCTCCTGGATGTAGGCGGTGGTCAGCGCCTCTTCGCCGGTCTCGTCCTCGTTGGTCCAGGCGAAGTGGACCAGCCCGCCGCCCAGCCGCGGGCCGATCTCGGCCCACCGGTCGACCAGCCGCTCGTGCACCGAGTTCCACTGGTCCAGGCCGGGGTGGACGTCCTGCATCCAGTGCCACTGCGCGACCGCGGCCTCCACCAGGCAGGTGGGGGTGTCCGCGTTGTACTCCAGCATCCGCGCCGGCCCGCTGCCGTCGTAGTGCAGGTCGAAGCGGCCGTAGAGGTAGGGGTCGGCGCGCTTCCACGAGTCGCGGATGAAGGGGGCCGCCCACTCCGGCACGCCGAAGTCGGCGTAGCGCTCCTCGGCCACCACGTGCTCCACCGCGGCCAGGCACATCCGGTGCAGTTCCTCGACGGTCCCCTCCAGGGCCAGCACCTCGGCCATGGTGAACTCGTAGTGCACCGACTCGTCCCAGTAGGGCCGGGTGAGGTGCTCGGGGTGGACCGAGACGTGGAAGCCGAGGCCCTGGCTCTCGACGATGTCCGGCCAGCCGGGCCGGACCGGGTTCCCGCTGCTCCTGATCAACGCCGCCCCCTCAGCTTCCGCCGCTGCCGCCGCGGCCGCCCATGCCGCCGCGCTGGATGACGTTGCCCCGCTCGGTGACGATCTTGGAGCCCGAGGGGCGGCTGGTGGTGCCGCCGCTCACCCGCGACCCGCTGGCGCTGCCGCCGTAGTAGTAGAAGTAGCCGCCCCCGCCCGAGCCGTAGTGCGAGGAGGAGGAAGAGGAGGAGTCGTCGTCGCAGCGGTCCTCGTCGACCACCCGGTAGGAGCCGTCGTTGAGCCGGTCCTTGTCCACGCAGCGCGCGGTCACCGTGTCCGGACTGCTGCATCCGGCCGCCACCACCAGGGACAGCGCCCCGATGGCCCCGGCCACCACCGTCCTCGAGCTCTTTCTTCCGGCCACCTTGAACTCCGATGCCATGGCCCCTCCGTCCTCCTGTACCGCCTGCGCGGCGGCGGTTCTCGTCTCGGAGTGGGACGCGGCCCGGCCCGGAGCCGTTCCGCTCCGCGGGCGGCGCGGCCGGATCCGGCCGCGCGCCGGGGAACCCCGGGCGGACCGGAGGCGTTGAGGGCGGTCAGGTCTTCCGCAGCCGCACCCGGCGCACCCGGTGGTCCTCGCCCTTGTGCAGCACCAGGGTGGCGCGGGCCCGGGTGGGCTGGATGTTCTCCACCAGGTTGACCTCGTTGATGCTGCGCCAGGTGTTCATCGCGAACTCCTTGGCCCGCTCCTCCTCCACCGTGGTGGCCATCGCGTGGAAGTAGGAGCGCGGGTCGGAGAAGGCGGTGCGGCGCAGCTCCAGGAACCGGTCCAGGTACCAGCGGCGGACGTGCTCCACCTTGGCGTCGACGTAGATGGAGAAGTCGAAGAAGTCGGAGACGGCCAGGTGCCCGGCGAGCGGCGGCTGGAGCACGTTGATGCCCTCGACGATGAGGATGTCCGGCCGGTGCACGGTCTGCACGCTGCCCTGGAGGATGTCGTAGGCGAGGTGGGAGTAGATGGGGATGTCCATCTGCGCCGCCCCGGCCTTCATCTCCGAGACGAACCGGACCAGCGCGCGCCGGTCGTAGCTCTCCGGGAACCCCTTCCGGTTCATGATGCCGCGCTCCTGCAGCACCCGGTTGGGGTAGAGGAAGTTGTCGGTGCTGACCAGTTCGACGTCGGGGTGGTCCGGCCACTGGGCGAGCAGGGTGCGCAGCAGCCGGGCGGTGGTGGACTTGCCGACGGCGACGCTGCCGGCGACGCCGATCACGAACGGGGCCGGGCGGTCGTCCTCGCCGAGGAAGGCGCGGACCGCGCCGTGCCGCTGCCGGGTCGCCTTCACGTACAGGTTGAGCAGCCGGGACAGCGGCAGGTAGATGTCGCGGACGTCCTCCAGCGACGTGGGGTCCGCGATGCCCCGCAGCACGTCGAGCTCGGCTTCGGTCAGGGAGAGGGGGGTCGCGTCGCGCAGGGCCGCCCAGGCCGGGCGGTCCAGTTCAACGTAGGGCGATGAGAAGCCGTTCTTCGTCGCTTGTGACACGTCTGCCCACTTTAAGGGAGGGTGAACAGGGCTTCGGGCACCGCCCCCGCCGGGAGGGCTCCGGCGGCGGCGCGCCGATTGTGGCCAGTCTCTTCTTTTTCCCGGCTTCGCCCGTTTCCGTCGCCTCCGGCGGCCGCCGACCCCCCTCCCCACCTGGGGCTCCACCGCCGGGGCCGCCAACTGGTCTATACCGCTACCTGCGAAAACGACGATTGGTCCACACCACGGAAGGCGGCGATGGGCCCCTCCGTGAACTACGCTTGCGCCCATGTGCGGAATCGTTGGCTACGTCGGGCCGCAACCGGCGCTCGAAGTCGTCGTTGACGGCCTGGCAAGGTTGGAGTACCGCGGATACGACTCCGCGGGCGTCGCCGTCCTCTCCGGCGGCCGGCTGGAGACCGAGAAGCGCGCCGGGAAGCTGGAGAACCTGCGCCGCGCGCTGGAGGAGACGCCGCGCACCGCGGACGGGATCGGGATCGGGCACACCCGGTGGGCCACCCACGGCGCCCCCACCGACCTCAACGCCCACCCGCACGTGGACAACGACGGCCGGGTCGCCGTGATCCACAACGGGATCATCGAGAACTTCGTCGCACTCCGCGCCGAGCTGGAGGAGCGCGGCTGCAAGTTCGCCTCCGAGACCGACACCGAGGTCGCGGCGCACCTGCTCGCCGAGGAGCTCAAGGAGCGCGGCGACGACGACCTGGCCGCCGCGATGCGCTCGGTCTGCCGCCGCCTGGAGGGCGCGTTCACCCTGGTCGCCACGTACGTCGGCGCCCCCGACCTGGTGGTGGCCGCGCGCCGCAACTCGCCGCTGGTGGTGGGCCGCGGCGACGGGGAGAACTTCCTCGCCAGCGACGTGGCCGCGTTCATCGCGCACACCCGCGACGCCATCGAGCTGGGCCAGGACCAGGTGGTCGAGCTGCGCCGGGACTCGGTCACCGTGACCGACTACGACGGCCGCCCCGCCGAGGTGCGCGAGTACCACGTCGACTGGGACGCCTCCGCCGCGGAGAAGGCCGGCTACGACTACTTCATGCTCAAGGAGATCGTCGAGCAGCCGAAGGCGGTCGCCGACACCCTGCTCGGCCGGGTCGGCGCGGACGGCACGCTCTCCCTGGACGAGATGCGGATCGCCCCCGAGGAGCTGCGCGAGATCCGCAAGATCGTGATCATCGCCTGCGGCACCTCCTACCACGCGGGCCTGATCGCCAAGTACGCGATCGAGCACTGGTGCCGGATCCCGTGCGAGGTGGAGGTCGCCAGCGAGTTCCGCTACCGCGACCCGATCCTGGACCGGCAGACCATGGTCATCGCGATCTCCCAGTCCGGCGAGAGCATGGACACCCTGATGGCGGTCCGGCACGCCCGCGAGCAGCAGGCCCGGGTGCTGGCGATCTGCAACGTCAACGGCTCCACCATCCCGCGCGAGTCCGACGGCGTGCTCTACACCCACGCCGGCCCGGAGGTCGGGGTGGCCGCCACCAAGACCTTCCTCACCCAGCTGGTCGCCTGCTACCTGATCGGCCTCTACCTGGCCCAGGTGCGCAACCTCAAGTTCGGCGACGAGGTGAACGCGGTCATCTCCCAGCTCGCCACCATGGCCGAGCAGGTGGAGCGGGTGCTGGACACCGTCGGCCCGGTGCGCGAGCTGGCCCGCTCGCTCAGCGGCGCCGAGACCGTGCTCTTCCTCGGCCGGCACGTGGGCTACCCGGTGGCGCTGGAGGGCGCGCTCAAGCTCAAGGAACTGGCCTACATGCACGCCGAGGCGTTCGCCGCCGGCGAGCTGAAGCACGGCCCGATCGCGCTCATCGAGGACGGCCTGCCGGTCGTCGTGGTGGTGCCCTCCCCCAAGGGCCGCAGCGTGCTGCACGACAAGATCGTCAGCAACATCCAGGAGATCCGGGCCCGCGGCGCCCGCACCATCGTCATCGCCGAGGAGGGCGACGAGGCGGTGCGGCCGTTCGCCGACGAGCTGATCGAGATCCCGGCGGTGCCCACCCTGCTGCAGCCGGTCGTGGCCACCGTCCCGCTCCAGGTGTTCGCCTGCGAGCTGGCCCTGGCCAAGGGGAACGACGTGGACCAGCCGCGGAACCTCGCCAAGAGCGTGACCGTGGAGTAGGGCCCGGTCCGCGGAGCGGATCCGGCGAGGGGGGCGGCCCGGTGCGGGGCCGTCCCCCTCGTGCCGTTCCGGCCCCTTTCCGGCCTGGTCGGGACGGCGTGGCGGATGGGCCGGATGTGGCCGGTTCGCCGATCATGGACCCGGGGTAAAGCGGTTACCGCAGTGCGAAACGTGACCGCCCCCGGTCACGCCGTCCCTCCCAGGAAGGTATCCCCCCATGCGACGCACTCTGCTGCGCGGCGGCGCCGGTGCCGCCGCGGCGGCGCTGCTGCTCGCCGCGGCGCCGGTCGCCTCGGCCGATCCGGCCGGAGGCATCGGCGACCCCTACTTCCCCGACTACGGGAACCCCGGCTACGACGTCGGCCACTACGACCTGCGGCTGGACTACGCCCCGGACACCGACCGGCTCAAGGGCACCGCCACCCTGGTCGCCACCGCCACCGAGGACCTGGACTCCTTCACCCTGGACTTCCTGCTCGACGTGGACTCGGTCCGGGTGAACGGGCGGAAGGCCGACTTCTCCGCAGCCGGCGAGCACAAGGTGGAGGTCGTCCCGCGCTCCCCGGTCGCCGAGGGCGACCGGCTCACCGCGGTGGTCAAGTACTCCGACGTCCCCTCCTCGGTGAAGTGGGGGGACGGCTCGGTGACCGGGTGGACCCGGACCCCGGACGGCGCGATCGCGCTCGGCCAGCCCGAGGCGGCGTGGTGGTGGTTCCCCTCCAACGACCACCCGCTGGACAAGGCCACCTTCGACGTCCGCGTCTCGGTCCCCGAGGGGTACGAGGCGATCAGCAACGGCGTGCTCACCGGTGAGCGGACGCTCGGCGGCAAGACCACCTACACCTGGCGCCAGGACCGACCGTCCGCCACCTACCTGGCCACCCTCGCGGTCGGCGAGTACGAGGCGCACGAGGGCGAGACCGACTCCGGCCTGCCGGTTTACGACGCCTACGCGGAGAGCCTCGGCTCGCTGGCCGGCCCGGCCAAGGCCAGCATCGAGCGCGGGCCGGAGATCCTGGAGTTCCAGGAGGAGTCCTTCGGGCCCTACCCGTACAACGCCCTGGGCGGGGTGGTGGCCGGCCCCGACGCCGACCTCGGCTTCGCGCTGGAGACCCAGACCCGGCCGGTCTACAGCCACGCGTTCTTCCTCCGCGGCTCCAACACCTACGTGGTCGCGCACGAGCTGGCGCACCAGTGGTGGGGCGACCACGTCTCGGTCGAGGGCTGGGACGACATCTGGCTGAACGAGGGCTTCGCCAGCTACTCCGAGTGGATGTGGTCCGAGCACGAGGGCGAGGGGACCGCCCAGGAGCTGGCCGAGTACACCTACCACTCCTACCCGGCCGACGACCCGTTCTGGGACGTGACCCCGGGCGACCCCGGCGCGGAGAACGTGTTCCACTCGGCCGTGTACGACCGCGGCGCGCTGGCGGTGCACGCGCTGCGCACCGAGATCGGCGACGACGCCTTCGGCGAGCTGCTCCGCTCCTGGCAGGAGAAGAACGCGCACGGCAACGGGACCGTCGAGGAGTTCATCGAGATGTCGGAGCAGGTCTCCGGCAAGGACCTCGGCGAGGTCTACGACACCTGGCTCTACTCCCAGGGCCGCCCGCCGGCCCCGCCCGGGACCGAGGGCACCGCGGCGAGCCTGAAGTCCGCGCCGGAGGAGCCGGACTCCTGGGAGGCCATCGAGCGCAACCGGGAGCTGCTGCACCGGCACTGACCCGGCCCCGGCGGTGGGCCCCGGTGCCCCGCCGCGGCCGGCCTCCCGGCCGGCCCGCGGGGACACCGGGGCGCGCCCCGAGGCGGTGCTCTCGGCGTTCCGGCCCTGTCCGAACGCTCCGGCGGGGCCGCAGCGCCGAGGCCACCGGGGAGAGCGCCCGGGAACGGAAGCGGCCCCCGTCCGGATGCTCCGGGCGGGGGCCGCGACGTGTCCGCGGGCCTGCGGGTTCAGACCGCGAGTTCCGTCTCGACCACGGCGGCCAGGCGCTCGGCGATCGCGCGGGCCTGGGCCTCCTCCGCGGCCTCGACCATGACCCGGACCATCGGCTCGGTGCCGCTGGGCCGGAGCAGGACCCGGCCGGACTCGCCCAGCTCGGACTCGGCCACCGCCACCGCGGCCGCGACCTTCGCGTCGGTCGACGCCCGGGACTTGTCCACCCCGCGCACGTTGACCAGCACCTGCGGCAGCCGGGTCATCACCTTGGCCAGCTCGCCCAGGGCCAGCCCGCGGCGGGAGACCGCCGCCAGCAGCCGCAGCCCGGTGAGCAGGCCGTCGCCGGTGGTGGCGTGGTCCAGCAGCACGACGTGCCCGGACTGCTCGCCGCCGAGCGAGAACCCGCCCTCGCGCATCGCCTCCAGCACGTACCGGTCGCCGACCGGGGTCTCCACCACGGTGACGCCGGCCTCGGCCATCGCCAGTTTGAGCCCCAGGTTGCTCATCACGGTGACGACCAGGGTGGAGTCGGCGAGCAGGCCGGCCTCCTGCAGTTCCAGCGCGAGCACCGCGAGGATCTGGTCGCCGTCGACGACCGACCCGTCCGCGGCGACCGCCAGGCAGCGGTCGGCGTCGCCGTCGTGCGCGATCCCGGCGTCGGCGCCGTGCTCGCGCACCGCGGCCTGCAGCGCCTCCAGGTGGGTGGAGCCGCAGCCCTCGTTGATGTTGAGGCCGTCCGGCTCGGTGCCGATCGCGATCACCTCGGCGCCGGCCCGGCGCAGCGCCTCGGGCGCTACCCCGGAGGCGGCCCCGTGCGCGCAGTCCACCACGACCTTCAGCCCGTCCAGGCGGTTCGGCAGCGACTCCAGCACGTGCCGGACGTAGCGCTCCGCCCCGTCCGCGGCCTCGGTCACCCTGCCCACCGCGCCGTTCACCGCGCCCTCGGCCGGCTCGGCCAGGGCCGCCTCGATCCGGTCCTCCACCTCGTCCGGGAGCTTCTGCCCGCCGCGACCGAAGAACTTCACCCCGTTGTCCGGCGCGGGGTTGTGGCTCGCCGAGAGCATCACGCCGAAGTCGGCCTTGAGCTCGTCGGTGAGGTGCGCGACCGCCGGGGTGGGCAGCACGCCGAGGCGGACCACGTCGACGCCGGCGCTGGCCAGCCCGGCCACCATCGCCGCTTCCAGGAACTCCCCGGAGGCCCGGGGGTCCCTGCCGACGACCGCCAGCGGG
This sequence comes from Nocardiopsis potens DSM 45234, assembly GCF_000341105.1. Taxonomy (GTDB): domain Bacteria; phylum Actinomycetota; class Actinomycetes; order Streptosporangiales; family Streptosporangiaceae; genus Nocardiopsis_A; species Nocardiopsis_A potens. The sequence goes on along the minus strand of NZ_ANBB01000033.1, from coordinate 189,123 downwards.
CGCGGGCCCGCGGTGCCGTCCTCGGTGAGCACCCGTGCGGCGGCGATGGAGAGGTCCAGGGCCAGGCGGGCGGTGAGGTCGCGCCCGGCGACCCCCCGCACCCCGTCAGTACCGAACAACCGAGCCACGTGGCATTCGCCCCTTCGTTGGGAAGCGGATACTTGTCTGTGAGGGGTAGGGGTCCCCGGTGCGGAGACCCCGGAAAACAGCTATGGCCCGCACTGGCCACCCCTGGGACGGGGGACCGGCGGGCCGTAGCATGTGCCGGGCGAACCGGCGGGCGTTCCCTGGAAGCGGGTCAGCGCTTGGAGAACTGCGGAGCCTTGCGGGCCTTCTTGAGACCGGCCTTCTTCCGCTCCACCTCGCGGGAGTCGCGGGTGAGGAACCCGGCCTTCTTCAGGGTCGGCCGGTTGTTCTCCGGGTCCAGGCCGGCGAGGGCGCGGGCGATGCCGTGCCGCAGCGCACCGGCCTGGCCGCTGGGGCCGCCGCCGTGCAGCCGGGCGAAGACGTCGTAGGCGTCCTCGAAGCCCAGCGCGACCAGCGGCTCCTTGATCTCCTGCTGGTGGACCTTGTCCGGGAAGTAGGTCTCCAGCGGCTTGCCGTTGATCTTCCACTCACCGGCGCCCGGGGTGATCCGGACGCGGGCCACGGCCTTCTTGCGGCGGCCGGTGCCGGCGCCGGGGCCGGAGGCGGTGGGGACATAGGCCGCACCGGTCTCCGGGGCGGACTCGCTGGTGTACTCGGCCGGGAACTCCTCGCTCCCGTCGAATTCCTGGACGTCTTCGATGCCGGTGGGCTCGACCACGGTTCTCCTCGTAACTTCCTGTAGCTCTCGCGAACGCCTAGGCGGGCTGGTCGATCTTGGTGATTTCGAACGGCACCGGCTTCTGGGCCTGGTGCGGGTGCTCCGACCCGGCGTAGACCTTCAGCTTCTTGGCCATCTGGCGACCGAGAGAACCCTTGGGGAGCATGCCCTTGACGGCCTTCTCGATGGCCCGCTCGGGGTGCTTCTCGAGCAGGTCGCTGTAGGCGACGGAGCGGAGACCGCCCGGGTAGCCGGAGTGCCGGTAGGCCCGCTTCTGCTCCCGCTTGCGACCGGTCAGCGCGACCTTCTCGGCGTTCACGACGATCACGAAGTCGCCCGTGTCGATGTGGGGCGCGTAGTAGGTCTTGTGCTTGCCTCGGAGCAGCGTTGCGACGTGGCTGGCCAGCCGGCCGAGCACGACATCGCTGGCGTCGATGACGTGCCACTGACGCTGGACATCGCTGGGCTTGGGGCTGTATGTGCGCACGATCGTAAGCCTTCGTCTCAGTCGGCGTGGTCCACCCCTCCGCGAGGAGGAATGGAGGACTCGTATTCCTTGCCCGGGTCCCCGGTGTACTGCCTGCAGGGGGTGATCCGGTGTTGAGTGCGCAGACGATGATGCGTGGTCGGCGCCCAACGGGATGTCAAGGGAGCCCACGGCAACTCAACGCACAACGACGGAGCATCATATCGCTGCAGTGCACCGCAGGTCAAAGCGGCCCGCGCCGAAGCGGGGGCCGACCCGCGGTCGCGCCGCGACAGGTGACTACTCCTACATCTCATTATGCCCCGAGCGGGGAGTGCTTCGTCCGGTCTTCGGCGTGTCGCTCGGAGGGGGACGGCGCCCGATGCCCGCTCCGCCGGGCTTTTCGCGTCCTGGGGAGCGGCCTCACCGGGTCTTCCGGGAGATTACCGTCATACCGTCACCTCATAGGCGCGAACCGGACGCTAGAGTCGGCAGTGAGCATAGCGCGTCCCTCCCGCGCTCCGGCGCACCGAGGCGCCCCCCGCGGGACCGCTCGGTCCCCTGAACCCGACCCGAGGCCCCGTTTTCCGCCCGGCGCACGCCCCCCGCGTCCGCGCCGCGCCTCAGGACAGGCAACGGAGTAGTCCCATCACACCGCATCCGAACGACCCCAGCGCAGGTCGCCCCGGCCCCGACGAGCGGCCGACCGGGCGTCCCGAGGCCGGCCCGCCGCACGGCGCCCCCCGGCCCCCTCAGGCACCCCCGGTGCCGCCCTACCCCCCGCAGGGCGCCCCCCAGGGGCCGCCGCCGGGCGCTCCCCAGGGGCCCCGGCACGGACGGCCCGGCCCCGCCCCGGCCCCGCAGACCGGCGCCCCCGCCGGCGGCCCGCGCCCCCCGATGGGCCCGCCGCCGGGTCCGCCACAGAGCCCACCGCAGGGCCCTCCCCCCGGCCCCGGCCGCCCGCCGGCGTCCCCGCCCATGGGCGCCCCGACCGGCGGCCAGCGCCCGCCGATGAACCAGCCGACCGGCGGCCAGCGCCCTCCCATGAGCGCCCCCACCGGTGGACAGCGCCCCCCGATGGGCTCCCCCACCGCTGGACAGCGCCCCCCGATGGGCGCCCCGACCGGCGGCCAGCGCCCGCCGATGAACCAGCCGACCGGCGGCCAGCGCCCTCCCATGAGCGCCCCCACCGGCGGTCAGCAGCCCCCCGTGAACGCGCCGACCGGCGGGCAGCGCCCCCCGATGAGCGCTCCCACCGACGGGCAGCGCCCCCTCGCGGGACCGCCGCAGGGCCCCCCGCCCGGTGGACCGCAGCCGCCGCCCGGACCGCCGCAGGACGGCCCGCTGGCCCCCGGTCCGGGCGCACCCGCCCACCCGGCCGCCCCGACCGCCGCGGGTGCCCCCGCTCCGAGTGCGCCCGGCCACCCGGCCGCGCCGAACGCCTCGGGTACGCCCCGCGCCGCCCTCCCCGGCACCCCTGCGGACGCGGCGCAGGGGCCGCAGCAGGGCGCTCCGGCCGCGCCGCACGCCCCGCAGGGCCTCCCCGCCGCCCTCGGGCCGGCCGCCCCGGCGCCGGGCGCGCCCGCACCGGGCGCACCTGCTCCGGGCACTCCCCAGGCCCCGCCGAACGGCGGGCCGCAGCCGCCCTCCGGCGCCCCGCAGGGGCCGCCCCCGGGCGCACCGCAGCCGCCTCCCGGACCGCACCCCGGCGCCCCCCGGGAGACCCCGCCGGATCAGCCGCTGCGCGGCCGGGTGATCGGCCCGACCGACGTCCCCGACGGCGCCGTCCCGGTGGAGGAGGAGCCGTACTTCCCCGATGACGCCGGCGGGGCCACCCAGAACATGGCCGCGGTCGGCTCCGACGACGCGACCCAGGCCGTGCCCCGGGTCTCCGAGGAGTTCGGCGGCCGTCCGATGTTCCGCGACGAGGCGCCGCCCTCCGGAGCCAACGCCACCGCGGAGATCGACCTGTCCGGGCTCGACGACTACGACGACGAGCCGCCGCGCCGCCGCGCCGGGTCGGGGAGCCGCACCGGAACCGGCACCAAGGTGCTGATCGGTGTGGGCTTCGTCGCCCTGCTCGCGGCCGGCGGGGGCGGGGCGTTCCTGCTCGCCAACGGCGGCGGGGAGGACGAGGCCGGGCTCTCCTCCGGCGGGACGTCCACGCCCCCGGAGACCCCGGCGGCGCTGGAGTCCGGCGGGCTGTTCCCGGAGAGCCTCACCGTCGAGGGAACCGAGTACGAGCTGGCCCTGGTCGACGACACCGAGGACTGCGCCACCGTGGGCCAGGGCTCCTACGGCGGGGTGCTCGAGGAGAACGGCTGCCGCCAGGTGATCCGCGCGACCTACGTGGACGCCGACGGGGCGGTCGCGGTCACCGCGGGCGTCGCCGCCATGGACTCGGCCGAGCAGGCCACCGCGGCCCTGGAGGCCCAGGACCTGGGCGCCAACCAGTGGTTCGCCGGCCTGAAGGGCAAGGAGGGCAGCGGCGCCGAGCAGCTGGACCGCTCCGCCGGCCAGGGCAGCGGCGGCCAGTGGGGCCCCTACCTGCTGTTCAGCCTGGCCGCCAACTCCGACGGCAGCGCCCCCGGCGAGGGCGGAGCCGACCTGGAGAAGGTCGGCGGCGGCTTCGTCGACACCACCCTGAACTCCCTGGCCGAGCAGGCCGCAGAGTAGCCCCCGACGCACCCCGGCCACAGAGAGAGGGCGCCCGCCACCCCGGCGGCCGCCCTCTCTTCTCTGTACGGGCACCTCACGGGGTGAAGGTTCACACCTGCGGCGACGGCGGGGAGGGGCACCGGCCGGTCGGTCAGGTGCGGCACCCCACAGAGCGAAGGTCCAAGCGGCAGCGACGGCGGGAGGGGGACAACCGGCCAGTCGGTCGGGCGCGGCACCCCACAGAGCGAAGGTCAAGACGAGCGACAACGGCAGCGGTGGGGGCAGGGCGAAGGCGGTCGCCCGAGTACAGCGCCTCGCGGAGCGAAGGTTCAAGCAGGCACCGAGAGCGGTAGGGGGACCGGCCAGTCGGTCGGGCGCGGTGCCTCACGGGGCGAGGGTTCAGGCCCGCGGCGACGGCGGCAGTGGGAACCGGCTGGTCGGTCGGGCGCGGCAGAGCGGGTGGGGCCGGTCGGGGTGAGCCGGAGCGGCGGGTTCGCGTCGCCCCGGCGCCGGGGCCGGCCACCTCTGAAACCGCCACCCCTCCCTGACCTGAGTGAATACGCACGGTGATCGCGGGGAGGGGCGCCCTGCGCACCGCGAGAGCACCCCGGTGATTCCCGGGCGCGCATCCCGGCCCGGATCGGCCCCAGAGGGGCCCGAACGGGGCCGATCAGGTCGGCAATGGAGGGGTCGGGCCACCCGCAAGGCCGCAACACAGAGGGCCGAAACAAGGGAAGAGCGAGAGTGGGGGCGGAATGCCGCTTTTGTTCTTCCGGGGAGCCCTGCTTGGCCACTCTGGGTAACCAGCGAGGGGGTCGCGGGGGCTTCGGGGCTTACTACTCGCTGGTAGATGTACTCGGGGTGCTGCGGAGGTGCGCAGGGCGCCCCCGCCCCCGCCCGATCCCCGCTGCGAACCAGGCATACAGGGATAAGGCCCCTGGCGGGCGCGGGCAGGCGGGCCGGCCCGCGCCGCCGGGGCGCCCCCGCCCCCGCGAGGCGCCGCACCCGGCTGAGATGCCCGGCACCGCGCCTACCGCCGCCGTCGCCGCCTGCCTGAACCGTCACTCCGCGAGGCGCCGCACCCAACCGACCAGCCGGTCCCGCTTCCCGCCTTCGCTGCCTGCTTGAGCCTCGGCCCCGTGAGACGCTGCACCCGGGTGAGGCCTGCGCCCCGCCCTTACCCTTGCCGTCGCCGCCTGGTTGAACCTTCGCTCCGCAGGACGCCGCGCCGGACCGACCGGCCGGTGCCCTTCCCCGCCTTCGCTGCCCGCTTGAACCTCGGCCCCGTGGGGCGCCGCACCCGGCTGGAGTGGCCGGCCCCGCCCCTACCCTTGCCGCCGCTTGAACCGTCACTCCGCGAGACGGCACGCCCGACCGACCGGCCGGTGCCCCTTCCGCCTTCACTGCCTGCTTGAACCTCAGCCCCGTGAGGCGCCGCACCCGACCGACCGGCCGGTCCCCCTCCCGCCTTCACTGCCCGCTTGAACCCCCGCTCCGCGAAGCGCCGCACCCGACCGACCGGCCAGTCCCCCTCCCTGCCGTCGCCGCCCGTTTGAACCCCCGCCCCGTGAGGAGCCGCACCCGGGTGGGGGCTTGGCCCCGGCCCTGCCTCTGCCGTCGGGAAGCCGCTGGGAAGCCGTCGGGGAGCCCCGTCAGGGGCCGAAGGGCTGCTGCGGGGCTGCGGGCGGGAGGGTGCGGACGCGGCGGGTGAGGCGGGCGCGGGCGGCGAGGTCGGTGTCGAGGGGGTAGGCGACCTCCTCCAGGCTCAGGCCGTGCGGGGCGACGACGTGCACCGCGGGGTCGCGGACCCCGGCGGCCAGCACCTCGGCCGGCCACTCCTCCGGGCGGCGGCCGTCGCCGACCGCGAGCATCGCGCCGATCAGCGCGCGGACCATGTTGTGGCAGAAGGCGTCCGCCTGCACGGTGGCCGCGCAGCGGCGGCCCTCCTCCCGCACCCACTCCAGCCGCTGCAGCTCGCGGACGGTGGTGGCACCCTCCCGGCGCTTGCAGAACGCCGCGAAGTCGTGCTCGCCGAGGAGCAGCGCCGCGGCGCGGTTCATCCGGTCGGCGTCCAGCGGGCGCTTGTGCCAGAGCACATCGTGCCGGCGGAGCGGGTCGACCCCGCTCGGGGTGTCGTCCACCCGGTACACGTAGCGCCGGTACAGCGGGGAGAACCGGGCGTCGAAACCGTCCGGGGCGGGCCGGACCGCGGTGACCCGCACGTCCGGCGGCAGCACCCCGGCCAGCCGGCGCGGCACCCGCTCCCCCTCCGCGGCCCAGACCGCCGCGGGCACGTCGGCGTGGGCCGCCTGGCCGCGGGCGTGCACCCCCGCGTCGGTCCGCCCGGCGACGGTCAGCTGCACCTCCGGCACCCGCAGCACCCGGGCCAGGGCCTCCTGCAGCACCCCCTGGACGGTGCGGCGGCCCGGCTGCACCGCCCACCCGGAGAAGCCGGATCCGTCGTAGGCGATGTCCAGCCGGATCCGGACCTCCTCCGGACCTCCCCCGGCGGCTTCTCCCCCGACGGCGTCTTCCCCGGCGGCGTCTTCCGTGGGCATCGGTTCCCCTCCGTGCGGCGTCGAAAGAACGGTGGAAAGCAGCGGTGCCCGGCCCCCAGACGGGGACCGGGCACCGGCGGCCCGCAGTGCGCGGAGCCTACTTCTCGTCGGCCTTCGCCTCGGCCTGCTCCTCGGGAGCCTCCTCCGCGGGGGTCTCCTCGGCGGCGGTCTCCTCCGCCTTCGGAGCCTCCTCGGCCTTGGGGGCCTCCTCCGCCTTGACCGTCTTGGCGGCCGGGCGGTTCAGCGCCTCGACCAGCTCGATGACGGCCATCGGGGCGTTGTCGCCCTTGCGCGGCCCGATCTTCGTGATCCGGGTGTAGCCGCCCTCGCGGTTCTCGAACCGCGGGCCGATCACGGTGAACAGCTCGTGCACGACCGACTTGTCGGTGATCGTGCGCAGCACCTGGCGGCGGGCGTGCAGGTCGCCGCGCTTGCCCAGGGTGATGAGCTTCTCCGCGTACGGACGCAGGCGCTTGGCCTTGGCCTCCGTGGTCTTGATGCGGCCGTGCTGGAACAGCGAGGTCGCCAGGTTCGCCAGCATGAGCCGCTCATGAGCCGGCCCGGAGCCCAGGCGGGCCCCCTTCGTTGGCGTGGGCATGGTGTGGTTCTCCTAGTGATGCGGTCCGCAGCCCGGCACACGGCCGCCGCAGACCATGGGCGACGTCTTCTAGTACTGCTCGGTCTCGACGTAGTCGTCGTCGGAACCGTAGGAGTCCGCCGCGCTGCTCGGGTCGAATCCGGGCGGGGAGTCCTTCAGCGAGAGGCCCATGTCGATGAGCTTCTGCTTGACCTCCTCGATGGACTTGGCACCGAAGTTGCGGATGTCCAGGAGGTCCTGCTCGGAGCGGGCGACCAGCTCGCCCACGCTGTGGATCCCCTCCCGCTTGAGGCAGTTGTAGGAGCGAACCGTCAGGTTGAGGTCCTCGATCGGCAGCGCCAGGTCGGCGGCGAGCGCGGCGTCCGTGGGGGACGGGCCCATGTCGATGCCCTCGGCGTCGACGTTGAGCTCCCGCGCCAGCCCGAACAGCTCGACCAGCGTCTTGCCGGCGCTCGCGACGGCGTCGCGCGGCCGGATGCACGGCTTGGTCTCGATGTCCAGGATCAGCCGGTCGAAGTCGGTGCGCTGCTCGACACGGGTGGCCTCGACCTTGTAGGTGACCCGCAGGACCGGCGAGTAGATGGAGTCGATCGGGATGCGGCCGATCTCCTGGCCGGGCTGCTTGTTCTGGGTCGCCGAGACGTAGCCGCGGCCGCGCTCGACCGTCAGCTCCATCTCCAGCTTGCCCTTGCCGTTGAGGGTGGCGATGTGCAGGTCGGGGTTGTGCACCTCGACCCCCGCCGGCGGGGCGATGTCCGCTGCGGTGACGACACCGGGGCCCTGCTTGCGCAGGTACATCAGAACCGGCTCGTCGTGCTCCGAGGAGACGACGAGGCCCTTGAGGTTCAGGATGATCTCGGTGACGTCCTCCTTGACGCCGGGCACGGTGGTGAACTCGTGCTCGACGCCCTCGATGCGGATGCTGGTGACGGCCGCACCGGGGATGGAGGAGAGCAGGGTCCGCCGGAGCGAGTTGCCGATGGTGTAGCCGAAGCCCGGCTCCAGCGGCTCGATGACGAACTTGGACCGGAGCTCCGACAGGCTCTCCTCGGAGAGGGTCGGACGCTGAGCGATCAGCATGTGACGGTTTTCCTTTCCCACGGCCGCCCGCTATATGACGGCCACTGGACGGCCCCGCGGTCGCGGAGCCTCTTCAACTGCCTACCCGCTCCGCGGGGGCCCGATGCGGACCCCGCGGGCGGCGCGGCGCTGCTGCGCTGCGCGGGTCAGACCCGGCGGCGCTTCGGCGGACGGCAGCCGTTGTGCGGCACCGGCGTGACGTCCTGGATGGAGCCCACCTCCAGGCCGGTGGCCTGGAGCGAGCGGATCGCGGTCTCGCGGCCGGAGCCCGGACCCTTGACGAAGACGTCGACCTTGCGCACCCCGTGCTCCTGGGCGCGGCGGGCGGCGGCCTCGGCGGCCATCTGGGCGGCGAACGGGGTGGACTTGCGCGACCCCTTGAAGCCGACCTGCCCGGAGCTCGCCCACGAGATCACCGCACCGGTCGGGTCGGTGATGCTCACGATGGTGTTGTTGAACGTGCTCTTGATGTGAGCATGCCCGTGGGCGATGTTCTTCTTTTCCTTGCGGCGCACCTTGCGCGCGGCGCCCTGCTGGCGGCCCTTAGGCGGCATTCCTTCACTCTCCCAAGATCATCGATCCGTACGGCCCGCGTGCGTGCGGGGGCCGGGCGGACTACTTCTTGCCGGCCTTCTTCTTGCCGGCCACGGTCTTCTTCTTGCCCTTGCGGGTGCGGGCGTTGGTCTGCGTGCGCTGACCGTGGACCGGAAGGCCGCGGCGGTGACGGATGCCCTGGTAGCAGGCGATCTCCATCTTGCGGCGGATGTCGGCCTGGACCTCGCGCCGCAGGTCGCCCTCGACCTGGTAGTTCGCGTCGATCCAGTCGCGCAGGCGGCCGAGCTCGTCCTCGGTGAGCTGGTGCACGCGGGTGTCGGGGCTGACCCCGGTGTTCTTGAGGGTCTCGATCGCGCGGGTGCGGCCGATCCCGAAAACATAGGTGAGAGCGATCTCCACGCGCTTGTCGCGCGGGAGGTCGACGCCGGAAAGGCGTGCCATGTGGGCGAAGCTCCTTCGTGCTGTGCGGAGGTCTTACCCGTTCCACTGCCCTCTCGTCGCCCTTTCGACGAGGCCCCGGCCTCCGACCGGGGGTTGTCCCCGCGCACCGCGGGAACCGGAACAGGCCTTCTTCAAACGCGTTGCGCCGGGAAGAGCCGGCGCCGGGGATCTAGCCCTGGCGCTGCTTGTGGCGCGGGTCCGAGCAGATGACCATGATCCGGCCGTGGCGGCGGATCACTCGGCACTTCGCGCAGATCTTCTTGACGCTCGGCTTGACCTTCATGGTGTCTCCGAACTCGGGCCGCCCTGGCCGTCCCGGGTGGACCGGGGCGGCGGCAGGCGGCCTTGGGTGGCTACTTGTAGCGGTAAACGATGCGCCCGCGGGTGAGGTCGTACGGGCTCAGCTCCACGACGACGCGGTCGTCGGGGAGGATGCGGATGTAGTGCATCCGCATCTTGCCGCTGATGTGGGCAAGGACCTTGTGCCCGTTGTCGAGCTCCACTCGGAACATCGCGTTGGGTAGGGACTCGATAACGGAGCCCTCGATCTCGATGGCGCCGTCTTTCTTAGCCATATCCTCCACGCTTCAGGAATCGCCCCCGGCGCAGGCCGGGGAAGCATAAGACCGGCCGGCCCGGATCGGGCCGACGGGGCACACTGCTGAATCGAACATTGACAATCAGGTCAACTGCGACAGCATACGCACTGATCCCAGCGGATGCGAAAGAAGGCAGCCGGACCCAACAACCCGAGTGTGGGCATGGCCAGTCTATCCTGCCCGCGCCACTGCCCGGTCACCCGCGGCGCGCAGGGCGGGGGCTCACTCCCCCGCCTCCTCGGCCTCACCGCCGCCGCGCTGCAGCAGGGCCAGGGTGATGGTGATGAAGAGCATCACGATCCCCCACGGGAAGAGCACCCAGAGGAACCACGGGTAGCCGACCTCCCCGGTGAGGAAGAGGATCAGCCAGATGACGAAGCACAGGGTGTTCACCCCGGCCCACAGCCCCCACGGGATGAGCAGCGCGGGATCGCGGAGCACCCCCCGCTCCGGCGGCAGCGCGGCCGGCTCGGCCCGGACCGCGGCCGGCTCCGGCGCGGCCGCCTCCCCGTCCGGGAGGTCCGCGGTCACCGCCTCCAGCTCGCGCCGGGTGCGCGCCCGGTAGGCCGACTCCAGCCGGGAGCTGAACTCCCCGCTGTCCAGCCGCCCCTGCGCGAAGCTCTCCTGGAGGAACTTGGCGACCCGGTCCCGCTCGGCGTCTCCGGCCCGCAGGTCGAGGGGGTCATCGACCACGGATCCACCGCCCTCGCCCGAAAAGCCCGCCCTTACGCTGACGGGCCCATCCTATAGGGAGGGGCCCGCCGGCGGATTCCGGTCCGATGGCCGGTTCTACAGGCCCGGGTCGGGGAAGCCCCGGCGGGCGATGTCGTCCCGGTCGTCCTCCCGGGCGGTGAGCACCAGCGGCCCCTCGGCGGTGACCGCGACGGTGTGCTCGAAGTGCGCGGAGCGGGCCCCGTCCCGGGTGACCACGGTCCAGTCGTCCTCCAGCACCGCCACGTGCCGGGTGCCCTGGTTGGTCATCGGCTCGATCGCGAGGACCATGCCCTCCACCAGCTCGATGCCCTTGCCGGGCCGCCCGTAGTTGAGCACGTGCGGCTCCATGTGCATCTCGGTGCCGATGCCGTGCCCGCCGTACTCCTGGACGTTGCCGTAGCGCCCCTGGGAGCGCATGTAGGAGTCGATGGCGTGGCCGATGTCGCCGAGCCGCCGCCCGGGGCGCAGCTGGTCGATCCCGCGCCACATCGACTCCCGGCAGACGTCCATCATCTTCCGGTCGGCCGCGGAGACCTCGCCGACCGCGACCGTGATCGCCGAGTCGCCGTGCCAGCCGTCCAGGATCGCGCCGCAGTCCACCGAGACCGTGTCGCCCTCGCGCAGCACCCGCTCGGCCCGCGGGATGCCGTGCACGACCTCCTCGTTGACCGAGGCGCAGATGGAGCCGGGGAAGGCCGGGACACCGCCGCCGCCCCCGTAGCCCTTGAACGAGGGGATCGCGCCGGCGTCCCGGATCACCCGCTCGGCGACCGCGTCCAGGTCGAGCGTCGAGACACCGGGGGCCGCGGCGGCGCGCACCGCGTTCAGGGCGCGCGCCACCACCTTGCCGGCCTCCCGCATCTTCGCGATCTGCTCGGCCGTCTTGACCTGGATGTCCGGCTGGGCCTTGCGGAACATCAGGACCCGGTTCCGAGCGCGCTCAGCGCTCTGCCGGTGACCTCGGTGACCTCACCGATCGCCTCGATGGTCACCAGGACGCCCTGCTCCTCGTAGAAGGCGACCAGCGGCTCGGTCTGCTCCCGGTACACCTGGAGCCGGTGCCGGATGACGTCCTCGCGGTCGTCGTCGCGCTGGTAGAGCTCGCCGCCGCAGGCGTCGCAGACGCCCTCCTTCGCCGGCGGGTCGTAGTCGAGGTGGTACACCCGGCCGCACTCGCGGCAGGAGCGGCGCCCGGAGAGGCGCTTGACCACCTCGTCCTCGTCGACCTTGAGCTCCAGGACCGCGTCGAGCCCGGTGCCCATCTCCTTGAGCATGCCGTCCAGCGTCTCCGCCTGGGCGACGTTGCGCGGGAACCCGTCGAGCAGGAAGCCCTCGCGGGCGTCCGGCTCGCCGAGCCGGGCGCGCACCATCTCGTTGGTGACCTCGTCGGGGACGAGGTCGCCGCGGTCCATGTAGCTCTTGGCACGCTTGCCGAGCTCGGTACCGCCACTCACGTTGGCCCGGAAGATGTCACCGGTGGACACCTTGGGGATGGACAGTTCTGACGCCAGGATCTGAGCCTGGGTGCCTTTCCCGGCACCCGGGGGACCCACAAGTACGGCACGCACTATCGCAGAAAACCTTCGTAGTTCCGCTGCTGGAGGTGAGACTCGATCTGTTTCACCGTGTCCAGCCCGACACCGACCATGATCAGGATGCTCGTACCGCCGAACGGGAAGTTCTGCGACGCGCCGGACGCGCCCAGAGCCACCATCGGCAGCAGAGCGATGACCCCGAGGTACAGGGATCCGGGGGTCGTCAGCCGGGTCAGGACGTAGTCCAGGTACTCCGCGGTCGGACGCCCGGGCCGGATACCCGGGATGAACCCACCGTACTTCTTCATGTTGTCGGCGACTTCAGCGGGGTTGAAGGTGATGGCCACGTAGAAGAAGGCGAACCCGATGATCAGTACGAAGAACGTGGCCATGTAGACCGGATGCGTGCCCCCGACGAAGTACTCGTTGAGAAACTTCACAACCGCGTTGTCGGAGTTCTGCCCGAACAGGCCGATGGCCAGCTGCGGGAGGTAGAGCAGCGAGGAGGCGAAGATGACCGGGATGATGCCGGCCTGGTTCACCTTGAGCGGGATGTAGGTGGAGCTGCCGCCGAACATCCGCCGGCCCACCATCCGCTTGGCGTAGTGCACCGGGATCCGGCGCTGCGCCTGCTCGATGAAGACGACCCCGGCGATCAGCACGATGCCGGCCACGCAGATGAGCGCGAAGACCCAGGTGTCCTGCTCCTGCCAGATGGTCCCGATCGAGGACGGGAACATCGCCACGACCTGGGTGAAGATCAGCAGCGACATGCCGTTGCCGACGCCGCGCTCGGTGATCAGCTCACCGAACCACATGATGACCGCGGTCCCCGCCGTCATGGTGAACACCATGGTGATCAGGGTCAGCAGGTCGTCGTTGGGCATGTAGGTCTGCACCGGGATCTGCTGCTGGAACAGCTGCCCGCTGCGCGCCATCGCGATGAAGCTCGTGGACTGCAGGACCGCCAGCGCCAGCGTCAGATAGCGCGTGTACTGGGTGATCTTGGCCTGGCCGGCCTGGCCCTCCTTCTTGAGGGCCTCCAGCCGCGGGATCACCACGGTCAGCAGGTTGATGATGATGCTCGCGGTGATGTAGGGCATGATGCCCAGCGCGAACACCGTCAGCTGCAGCAGGGCTCCGCCGCTGAACAGGTTGATCAGGGAGTAGATCCCCGAGTCGTCGGCGGACTGCACGGCCTCCAGCTGGTCGCGGATGGCCGCCGAGTCGATCCCCGGCGCCGGGATGACCGATCCCAACCGGAAGACGGTCAGGATGAAAATGGTGAACAGCAGCTTGTTACGCAGGTCGGGCGTGCGGAACGCACGAACGAACGCACCTAGCACGTCTCCTCCTGCGCGGCTTCGGCGGCGGAACCGGTTCGAGACATCGCGGCCGATCCTGAATCGTCGTAGGTCGTCGGCACCGGGTGCGCGCCCGGAACCCTGGAGTCATCGGTCAAGCAGTAAGGCACTGTAACAGCCAATCGCCCGTCTGGCGGGTCGCGGAAGCGCTCGGGGGCGCCCGCCGGTACCCAACCTAATGGGTTCTACCGGCGAGCGCCCCCGCATCGCTTCACTGCCCGGGATCGGATCCCTCTACAGCTCGGTGGCGGTGCCACCGGCCGCTGCGATCTTCTCCTTGGCCGAGGCGGAGAACGCGTCCGCGCTCACCTGCACGGCCACGGAGATCTCCCCGGTGCCCAGCACCTTCACGAGCTGGTTCTTGCGAACCGCGCCCTTGGCGACCAGGTCGGCGACGGTGACCTCGCCGCCCTCCGGGTACAGCTCCGCGAGTTTGTCCAGGTTGACCACCTGGTACTCCTTGCGGAACTTCGCGTTGCTGAAGCCCTTGAGCTTCGGCAGCCGCCGGATCAGGGGCATCTGGCCGCCCTCGAAGCCGACCGGCACGGTGGAGCGGGCCTTGGTGCCCTTGGTGCCGCGACCGGCCGTCTTGCCCTTGGACGCCTCGCCGCGGCCCTTGCGGACCTTGGACTTGTTGGCGCCGGGGGCCGGACGCAGGTGGTGGAGCTTGAGCAGCTCGTCGGTGTTGTTCTCGCTCATTCGCCGACCTCCTCGACGGAAACGAGGTGCGCAACGATCGTGATCTGGCCGCGGACCTCGGGGCGGTCCTCACGGACGACCGAGCGCCCGATCTTGCCCAGGCCCAGCGAGCGCAGGTTGTCGTGCTGCTTGGCGGTGCCGCCGATCTTCGAGCGGACCTGCGTGATCTTCAGCTTCGCCATGTCAGGCACCCGCCTTCGCTTCCGCGCGAGCGCGCAGCATGGCGGCCGGGGCGACGTCCTCGACCGGAAGGCCGCGGCGGGCCGCGATCTCCTCCGGGCGGTTCAGGCCCTTCAGCGCCGCCACGGTGGCGTGCACGATGTTCAGCGGGTTGGACGAGCCGAGCGACTTGCTGAGCACGTCGTGGATCCCGGCGCACTCCAGCACGGCGCGGACCGGACCGCCGGCGATCACACCGGTACCCGGGGCGGCCGGGCGCAGCAGGACGACGCCGGCGGCGTCCTCACCCTGCACCTGGTGCGTGATGGTGCCCTGGATGCGCGGGACGCGGAAGAAGTTCTTCTTCGCCTCCTCGACACCCTTGGCGATGGCGGCCGGAACTTCCTTGGCCTTGCCGTAACCCACGCCCACCATGCCGTTGCCGTCGCCGACGACGACCAGCGCGGTGAAGCTGAACCGCCGGCCGCCCTTGACGACCTTGGCGACCCGGTTGATGGTCACGACCTTTTCGATGTAGGAGACACCCTTGTCTGCGGCGCCGCCGCGGCGATCGTCACGGCGGTCACGCCGCTCGCCACCGGCGCCGCGCCGCGGAGCTGCAGCCATCAGTGGTTCCTCTTCCCGTCGATTTCGATGCTTCGGACCGAGTTCGTCACCTTAGAACTCCAGCCCGCCGGAGCGCGCACCCTCGGCGAGGGCGGCGATACGGCCGTGGTACCGGTTGCCGCCGCGGTCGAAGACGACGGTGCTGACACCGGCGTCCTTGGCGCGCTGAGCGATCAGCTCGCCGACCTTCTGCGACTTCTCGGTCTTGGTGCCCTCCGCAGAGCGCAGCGTGGCGTCCAGGGTGGAGGCGGACACCAGGGTGTGGCCCTTGGTGTCGTCCACGATCTGGGCGACGATGTGCTTGGAGGAGCGGGTGACCACCAGGCGCGGACGCGCCTCGGTGCCGGAGACCTTCTTGCGGACCCGCAGGTGCCGGCGGGCCCGGGAGGCCGTGCGCGCGGCGGTGCCCTTGCGGACCGCGGTCGAGCTCTTCGCCATGCTTACTTACCAGCCTTCCCCGCCTTGGAGCGGATCTGCTCGCCCTGGTACCGCACGCCCTTCTTCTTGTACGGGTCGGGCTTGCGCAGACCGCGGATGTTCGCGGCGACCTGGCCGACGAGCTGCTTGTCGATGCCCTCGACGTGCAGCAGGGTCGGCTTCTCCACCCGGAAGGTGATGCCCTCCGGGGGCTCGATCACGACGGGGTGGCTGTAGCCCAGGGAGAACTCCAGGTTGGAGCCCTTGGCCTGGACGCGGTAACCGACGCCGTGGATCTCCAGGGTCTTGGTGAAGCCCTTGGAGACGCCCTCGACCAGGTTGGCGATGAGCGCGCGGTTGAGGCCGTGCAGCGAACGGGTCTCCGGCTTGTCGTCCGGCCGGGCCAGGACGACGCGGCCGTCCTCCTGGGTCTCGACCGTGATCGGCTCGGTCACCGTGTGGTGCAGCGTGCCCTTCGGCCCCTTGACAGTGACGTCTTGCCCGTCAATCGTGACTTCGACGCCCTTGGGGGCCGAGACCGGCAGTCGACCAATACGCGACATGCTGAAATCTCTCCCTCTACCAGACGTAGGCGAGGACTTCGCCGCCCACGCCGCGCTTCTTGGCCTGCTTGTCCGTCATCAGGCCACCGGACGTCGAAATGATCGCCACGCCGAGGCCGCCCAGGACGCGCGGCAGGTTCTCCTTCTTCGCGTAGACCCGCAGGCCCGGCTTGGAGACCCGGCGGACGCCGGCGATGGAGCGCTCCCGGGTGGGGCCGTACTTCAGCTCCACCACCAGGTTCTTGCCCACCGGGGCGTCCTCGGTGCGCCAGCTCTGGACGTAGCCCTCCTGCTGGAGGATCTCGGCGATGTGCGCCTTGATCTTGGAATACGGCATCGACACGGAGTCGTGGTAAGCCGAATTCGCGTTGCGCAGACGCGTCAGCATGTCTGCGATCGGGTCGGTCATTGTCATGGCCGATAGGCCCTTCCTCGCCGTGGTTTCCCCAAGGACAGGCGGGTCCATTTCCCGCCTGCTCCCCCGCGTGCTGCGGAGGTTCCTCTAGGACCTACGGCGCGGTCGTGGGCACCGCTCCGGACGTGCCGGTGCCGTGCCCTGTCGTATGCGTCGAATTACTTCCGGAGCGGACTCCGGGAGGGGAGAGGGGACGGGGCCCGCCGCGCGGAGCGCGGCCGGGGCCCCGTTCGACCCCTGTGCCGGCCGGCTGCTACCAGCTGGACTTGGCGATGCCCGGCAGCTCGCCCTTGTGCGCCATCTCGCGGAAGCAGATGCGGCACAGGCCGAACTTCCGGAACACGGCGCGCGGACGGCCGCAGCGCGAGCAACGAGTATACCCGCGAACAGCGAACTTCGGCTTCCGGTTCGCCTTGGCGATCAGTGCCTTCTTAGCCATACCCGCTCCCTCAGGCTTCCTTGAAGGGGAAGCCGAGCCGCTTGAGCAGGCTGCGCCCCTCCTCGTCGGTGGTCGCGGTCGTGACGACCGTGATGTCCATCCCGCGCTGGCGGTCGACCTTGTCCGGGTCGACCTCGTGGAACATGACCTGCTCGGTCAGGCCGAAGGTGTAGTTGCCGTTCCCGTCGAACTGCTTCGGGGAAAGGCCCCGGAAGTCCCGGATCCGCGGCAGCGCCAGGGAGAGCAGCCGGTCGAGGAACTCCCACATCCGGTCGTTGCGCAGCGTCACGCTGGCGCCGATCGGCTGCCCCTCGCGCAGCTTGAACTGCGCGATGGACTTCTTGGCCCGGTTGATCTTGGGCTTCTGGCCGGTGATCGCGGTGATGTCCGCGATGGCGCCCTGGATCAGCTTGGCGTCCCGGGCGGCCTCGCCGACACCCATGTTGACCACGATCTTGGTCAGACCGGGGACCTGCATGATGTTGGCGTAGCCGAACTCCTCGCGGAGCCCGGAGACGATCTCCTCGCGGTACTTCGCCTTGAGCCGCGGCAGTGCCGGAGCCTCGATGTCGTTGGTGACCGTCATCAGATGTCCTTACCGGTACGGCGGGAGATCCGAACCTTGGTGCCGTCTTCCTCGAAGCGGTAGCCGACGCGGCTGGCCTTGCCGTCCTCCACGATGGCCACGTTGCTCACGTGGATCGGGGCCTCCTTGGTGACGACCTCACCCTGCTGGCCGCCGGCCGGATTCGCCTTCTTGTGCTTCTTGATGAGGTTGACGCCCTCGACGACGACACGCTGCTCCTTGGGAAGGGCCTTGAGGACCTTCCCGGTGGCACCCTTGTCCTTGCCGGCGATGACGATGACCTCGTCGTCCTTTTTGATCTTCATCGCCTAGAGCACCTCCGGCGCTAGCGAGATGATGCGCATGAACTTCTTGTCCCGCAGCTCCCGGCCGACCGGACCGAAGATGCGGGTGCCTCGCGGGTCCCCACCGTCCTTGATGAGCACGGCGGCGTTCTCATCGAAGCGGATGTAGGAGCCGTCGGGCCGGCGGCGCTCCTTGGTGGTGCGCACGACAACGGCCTTGACGACATCGCCCTTCTTCACGCCCGCGCCGGGAAGGGCGTCCTTCACCGTCGCCACGATCGTGTCGCCGATGCCCGCGTAGCGCCGACCCGAGCCGCCGAGGACACGGATGGTCAAGATCTCCTTGGCCCCCGTGTTGTCGGCGACCTTGAGTCGCGACTCCTGCTGAATCACGTCTGCTCCTGATATATGCGCGCGGACGCACTGTCCGCACTGCTAGGTGGTCTCACCCCTTGGGCGGCCGATCTCCACCAACCGGCCGCCGAGGCAGGGGTCTACTTAGCCTTCTCCAGGATCTCCACGACGCGCCAGCGCTTGGTCGCCGACAGCGGGCGGGTCTCCATCAGGCGGACCCGGTCGCCGACGCCGCAGATCTCGGCCTCGTCGTGGGCCTTGTACTTGGTGGTGCGGCGGATGACCTTGCCGTACAGCGCGTGCTTGACGCGGTCCTCCACCTCGACGACCACGGTCTTCGACATCTTGTCGCTGACCACGAGGCCTTCGCGCACCTTGCGGTAGTTGCGAGCGGTCTGCTGCTCGTTGGTCTCGCTCATTCGGCTGCTTCCTTCGTCTTCTCAGCCGACTCGCCTGCCAGCGGCATGATGCCCAGCTCGTGCTCCCGCAGGACCGTGTAGATGCGGGCGATCTCGCGCTTGACGATCCGCAGTCGACCGTGGTTGTCCAGCTGCCCGGTGGCAGCCTGGAAGCGCAGGTTGAACAGCTCTTCCTTCGCCTCCTTGAGCTTGCCGACCAGGTCCTCGGCGGACTGGTCCCGCAGCTCCTGGGCGGTCGTGGACTTCGCCATTACTCCCACACCTCCCGCTTCACGAACTTGCACCGCATCGGGAGCTTGTGCATCGCCCGACGCAAGGCCTCCTTGGCCACCGGCTCCGGCACGCCGGCCAGCTCGAACATGACCCGTCCGGGCTTGACCGGGGCCACCCACCACTCGGGGGAGCCCTTACCGGAACCCATCCGGGTCTCGGCCGGCTTCTTGGTCAGCGGGCGGTCCGGGAAGATGTTGATCCACACCTTGCCGCCGCGCTTGATGTGACGGGTCATGGCGATACGAGCGGCCTCGATCTGCCGGTTGGTGACGTAGGCGGCGTCCAGGGCCTGGATGCCGTACTCACCGAAGTTGACCGTCGTGCCACCCTTGGCGCGCCCGCGCAGGTCCGGGTGGTGCTGCTTGCGGTACTTGACCTTCCGGGGAATGAGCATCGGTCAGCTCCCCTCGTTCCCGGACTTCTCGGCGCCCTGAGTCGCCTCGGCGGGCGCGCTGGACTTGCCCTCGGCCTGCTGGCCCTGGCCGCCGCGGCGGCGGCGCTGCGGACGCTCGCGGCGCTGGCCGCCACCGCCCGGAGCCCGCTGCGCGGCCTGCTTGGCCTCGCGCTCGGCGCGGGTCGCCGGGGCGTCGCCCTTGTAGATCCACACCTTGACGCCGATGCGGCCGAAGGTGGTGCGGGCCTCGAAGAAGCCGTAGTCGATGTCGGCGCGGAGGGTGTGCAGCGGCACGCGGCCCTCGCGGTAGAACTCCGACCGGCTCATCTCGGCGCCGCCCAGGCGGCCGCCGCACTGGATGCGGATGCCCTTGGCGCCGCTCTTCATCGCGCTCTGGATCGCCTTGCGCATGGCGCGGCGGAACGCGACCCGGCTGGCCAGCTGCTCGGCGACGCCCTGGGCGACGAGCTGGGCCTCGGTCTCGGGGTTCTTGACCTCGAGGATGTTGAGCTGGACCTGCTTCTTGGTCAGCTTCTCCAGGTCGCCCCGGATCCGGTCGGCCTCCGAGCCGCGCCGGCCGATGACGATGCCCGGGCGGGCGGTGTGGATGTCCACCCGCACGCGCTCACGGGTGCGCTCGATCTCGACCTTGGCGATTCCGGCCCGCTCCATGCCGCGGTTGAGCATGCGGCGGATGGCCACGTCTTCCTTGACGTAGTCCTTGTACTGCTTGTCGGCGTACCAGCGGCTCTTGTAATCCGTGGTCACCCCGAGCCGGAACCCGTGCGGGTTGATCTTCTGCCCCACTATCGGGTCCTTTCCTTCGTCTCACTGGGCTCGACGACCACGGTGATGTGGCTCGTGCGCTTGGTGACGCGGAAGGCACGGCCGAAGCCTCGCGGGCGGATGCGCTTGAGGGTCGGGCCCTCGTCCACCCATGCAGCGCCGACGACCAGCGTCTCGCGGTCGAGCTTGTCGTTGTGCTCGGCATTGGCGATGGCGCTCGCGAGCACCTTCCCCACCGGCTCGCTCGCCGCCTGCGGCGCGAACCGGAGAACCGCCTGTGCCTCGTCAGCGGGCAACCCGCGAATAAGGTCCACCACCCGGCGGGCCTTGCGGGGCGTGACGCGGACGAACCGCGCCTGTGCCCTCGTTCCCATCGCTTTTCCCTCGCTCACGGAAATCTCCTCCCCACGCACCGTGGGGACATGGTTCATCTTGGATCTGCAACCGCTAACGGCGGCTACGGCGGTCTTCCTTGACGTGGCTGCGGAAAGTACGCGTGGGAGCGAACTCGCCGAGCTTGTGGCCGACCATCGCCTCGGAGACGAAGACCGGGACGTGCTTGCGCCCGTCGTGCACGGCGAGCGTGTGCCCGATCATCTCAGGGATGATCATGGAGCGGCGCGACCACGTCTTGATGACGTTCTTGGTGCCCTTCTCGTTCTGGTCCTCCACCTTCTTCAGCAGGTGGTGGTCCACGAAGGGGCCCTTCTTAAGGCTACGTGGCATCAGACGTGCTCCTTACCGCTTCTTCTTGCCGCTGCGCCGACGCCGCACGATGTACTTGTCGCTGGCCTTGTTCTTGCTGCGGGTACGGCCTTCCTTCTTACCCGCGGGGTTCACCGGGTGGCGGCCGCCGGAGGTCTTGCCCTCACCACCACCGTGGGGGTGGTCCACCGGGTTCATGACCACACCGCGGACGGTCGGGCGCTTGCCCTTCCACCGCATGCGGCCGGCCTTGCCCCAGTTGATGTTGGACTGCTCGGCGTTGCCGACCTGTCCGACCGTGGCGCGGCAGGTGATCTCCACCATCCGCATCTCGCCGGAGGGCATGCGCAGCGTGGCGTAGTTGCCCTCCTTCGCCAGCAGCTGGATCTGCGTGCCGGCGGAGCGGCCGAGCTTGGCGCCCCCGCCCGGCTTGAGCTCGACCGCGTGCACGAACGTACCCGTGGGGATGTTGCGCAGCGGGAGGCAGTTGCCGGGCTTGATGTCGGACGTGGGGCCGTTCTCGACCCGGTCGCCCTGCTTCAGGCCGGCCGGCGCCAGGATGTAGCGCTTCTCACCGTCCACGTAGTGGAGCAGCGCGATGCGGGCGGTCCGGTTCGGGTCGTACTCGATGTGAGCGACCTTGGCCGGGACGCCGTCCTTGTCGTGCCGGCGGAAGTCGATGATGCGGTAGGCACGCTTGTGACCGCCACCCTGGTGCCGGGTGGTGATGCGGCCGTGCCCGTTCCGCCCGCCCTTGGAGTGGAGCGGACGCACCAGGGACTTCTCCGGCTCGGAGCGCGTGATCTCAGCGAAGTCGCTCACGCTGGAGCCGCGACGACCCGGTGTCGTCGGCTTGTACTTACGAATGCCCATCTTCTTCGTGCATTCCTTTACATGTGTTGCTGGTCGAAGCGGTCGGACGCCGCGAACGGCCGGATCAGACGCCGAAGATGTCGATCCGGTCGCCGTCGGCCACCGTGATGATGGCGCGCTTGGTGTCCGGGCGCTTCCCGTAGCCGAAGCGGGTCCGCTTCCGCTTGCCCTTGCGGTTGACCGTGTTCACGGAGTCGACCTTCACCTCGAAGATCTTCTCCACCGCGATCTTGATCTGCGTCTTGTTGGCGTCGGGGCGGACGAGGAAGGTGTACTGGTTCTGGTCCTGCAGCCCGTAGCTCTTCTCGGAGATCACCGGTTCGATGATGATGTCCCGAGGGTCGGGGATCCTCACTGCTCGTCCTCCTCCGGCTTCGCCGCCTGCGAGGCACCCGAAGCGTGCGCCAGGAACTCCTCGTAACCGCGCTCGGTGAAGACCACGTCGTCGGAGTAGAGGACGTCGTAGGTGTTCACCTGGTCCGCGTCGAGGATGTGCACCTCGCCGAGGTTGCGCAGCGCGAGGCGGTTGGTCTCGTCGTTGCGGTCCAGAACCACCAGCACCTTGTCGGAGTCGGTGACCTGGCGCAGGGCCTTCAGCGCGGTCTGGGTCCGCTTGCTGGTGACGTCGGCACCGACGAACTCGGTGAGGACGTGCACCCGGCCGTGGCGGGCCCGGTCCGACAGGGCGCCGCGGAGCGCGGCGGCCTTCATCTTCTTCGGGGTGCGCTGGGAGTAGTCCCGCGGCTGCGGGCCGTGCACCGTGCCGCCGCCCTTGAACTGCGGGGCGCGGATCGAGCCCTGGCGGGCCCGGCCGGTGCCCTTCTGCCGGTAGGGCTTCTTGCCGCCGCCGCGGACGTCGCCGCGGGTCTTGGTGGCGTGCGTGCCCTGGCGGCCCGCGGCCTGCTGGGCGATGACGACCTGGTGCATCAGCGGGATGTTCGCCTGCTGGTCGAAGATCGCCTCCGGGAGCTCGATGCTCCGGCCGGCCGCGCCCTCGGGTCCGTTGACCTCGATGGTCGCCATTGTCAGTTCTCCCCCTTCACGGCGGTGCGGACGAGCACCAGCCCGCCGTTGGGGCCGGGCACCGCACCCTTCACCAGGATGAGGCCCTTCTCCGCGTCGACCCCGTGCACCTTGAGGTTCTGCACGGTCTTGCGGGCGTTGCCCATACGGCCGGCCATCCGCATGCCCTTGAACACGCGGCCGGGCGTGGCGCAGCCGCCGATCGCACCGGGCTTGCGGTGCACCTTGTGCGCACCGTGCGAGGCCTTCATACCGGCGAAGCCGTGCCGCTTCATGACACCGGCGAAGCCCTTGCCCTTGGTCTTGCCGGTGACGTCGACCAGCTGGCCGGCCTCGAACGCCTCGGCGGTGATCTCCTGGCCGAGGGTGTACTCGGTCGCGTCGGAGGTCCGCACCTCGACGTAGTGCCGGCGCGGGGTCAGGTCGTGCTTGCGCAGGTAGTCGCCGAGCGGCTTGTTGACCTTGCGCGGGTTGATCTGCCCGTAGCCGAGCTGGACGGCGGTGTAGCCGTCGGTCTCCGGGGTCCGGACGCGCGTCACGACGCACGGACCGGCCTTCAGGACCGTCACGGGCACGATCTTGCCCGATTCGTCGAAGACCTGGGTCATGCCGAGCTTCTCGCCCAGGACTCCCTTGATCTGCTTGGTGGCCATGTCTGTGCGTCCCTTAAAGCTTGATCTCGATGTCGACGCCGGCCGGGAGGTCGAGCCGCATGAGCGAGTCGACGGTCTTCGGCGTCGGGTCGATGATGTCGATCAGCCGCTTGTGCGTGCGCATCTCGAAGTGCTCCCGCGAGTCCTTGTACTTGTGCGGAGAGCGGATGACGCAGTACACGTTCTTTTCCGTCGGCAACGGCACCGGGCCAGCGACCTGCGCGCCGGTCCGCGTCACGGTCTCGACGATCTTGCGAGCCGAGCTGTCGATGACCTCGTGGTCATAGGCCTTGAGCCGAATGCGGATCTTCTGTCCCGCCATGGTGGCCTTTTCGTCCTTCGCTTCAGTGTCCGTAGAGGCTGGTCCCGGCTGCCCGGTCCCGTATACCCCCATCAGGGGCGCCCTGTGAGGCTCTATTCACCTGAGAAACCGCTGCAGGGCTTTCCCCTGAGGTGCATCACCGCTACAGAGCCCGATGACGTCGTTCATGGTGTGGCGGCCGGGCCGGCCAGGCGGCCCGACCGCCACATACGGTCGTGCTACTTGATGATCTTGGTGACGCGACCGGCGCCCACGGTCCGGCCACCCTCGCGGATGGCGAACTTCAGGCCCTCCTCCATCGCGACCGGCTGGATCAGCTGGACGGTCATCCCGGTGTTGTCGCCGGGCATGACCATCTCGGTGCCCTCGGGGAGGGTCACCACGCCGGTCACGTCGGTGGTCCGGAAGTAGAACTGGGGGCGGTAGTTGTTGAAGAACGGGGTGTGGCGGCCGCCCTCGTCCTTGGACAGGATGACGACCTGGCCCTCGAACTCCGTGTGCGGGGTCGTGGTGCCCGGCTTGATCACGACCTGGCCGCGCTCGACGTCCTCGCGCTTGATGCCGCGGAGCAGCAGGCCGACGTTGTCGCCCGCCTGGCCCTGGTCGAGGAGCTTGCGGAACATCTCCACACCGGTGACGGTGGTGGTCTGCTTCTCCTCCTTGATGCCGACGATGTCAACGGTCTCGTTGACGTTGACGACACCCCGCTCGATGCGGCCGGTCACCACGGTGCCGCGGCCGGTGATCGAGAAGACGTCCTCGATCGGCATCAGGAACGGCTTGTCGGTGTCGCGCTGCGGCTCGGGGATGTTCTCGTCCACGGCCTTCATCAGCTCGAGGATGGAGTTGCCCCACTCGGAGTCGCCCTCGAGCGCCTTCAGAGCGGAGACCTTGACGACCGGAACGTCGTCGCCCGGGAACTCGTACTCGTTGAGCAGCTCGCGGATCTCGAGCTCGACCAGCTCGAAGATCTCCTCGTCGTCGACCATGTCGGCCTTGTTCAGCGCGACGACGATGTAGGGCAC
Organism: Nocardiopsis potens DSM 45234; assembly: GCF_000341105.1. Classification (GTDB taxonomy): domain Bacteria; phylum Actinomycetota; class Actinomycetes; order Streptosporangiales; family Streptosporangiaceae; genus Nocardiopsis_A; species Nocardiopsis_A potens. The sequence continues at coordinate 164,734 of NZ_ANBB01000033.1, read as the reverse complement.
GCCGACCTGGCGGGCCAGGAGCACGTGCTCCTTGGTCTGCGGCATCGGGCCGTCGGTGGCGGCGACCACCAGGATCGCGCCGTCCATCTGCGCGGCACCGGTGATCATGTTCTTGACGTAGTCGGCGTGGCCGGGGCAGTCGACGTGCGCGTAGTGCCGGGCCTCGGTCTGGTACTCGACGTGCGCGACGGAGATGGTGATACCGCGCTCGCGCTCCTCAGGAGCGTTGTCGATGTCCTCGAACGGGGTGAACGGGTTCAGCTCCGGGTACGCGTCGTGCAGCACCTTGGTGATCGCGGCGGTAAGAGTGGTCTTGCCGTGGTCGATGTGCCCGATGGTGCCGATGTTGACGTGCGGCTTGGTCCGCTCGAACTTGGCCTTAGCCACTGGATCTCTCCTAGACGTACAGAGTTTCTAGCTGACTGGTTACGCGTTCGCGGTTTATTCGCCGCGGACCTTCGCCACGATCTCCTCCTGGACGCTGGAGGGGACCTCCGCGTAGGAGTCGAAGACCATGGTGTAGTTGGCCCGGCCCTGCGTACGGCTCCGCAGGTCCCCCACGTAGCCGAACATCTCCGACAGGGGCACCAGGGCCTTGACGACCCGGACGCCGGAGCGCTCGTCCATCGACTGGATGTGACCGCGCCGGCTGTTCAGGTCGCCGATCACGTCGCCCATGTACTCCTCGGGCGTCGTGACCTCGACCGCCATGACCGGCTCGAGGATGACCGGCTTCGCCTTGCGAGCGGCGTCCTTGAAGGCCATGGAACCTGCGACCTTGAAGGCCAGCTCGGAGGAGTCCACGTCGTGGTAGGCGCCGTCCTGCAGGGTCACCTTGACCCCGACGATCGGGTACCCGGCGAGGACACCGAACTCGGCGGCCTCCTGGCAGCCCGCGTCCACGGACGGGATGTACTCCCGCGGGATGCGGCCGCCGCTGATGTTGTTGACGAACTCGTAACCGGCGCTGTCGCCGTCTTCCTCGGCCGCGAGCGGCTCAAGGTCGATGATGACGCGGCCGAACTGGCCCGAGCCACCGGTCTGCTTCTTGTGGGTGTACTCGACCTTCTCGACCTTCTTGCGAATGGTCTCGCGGTAGGCCACCTGGGGCTTGCCGATGTTGGCCTCGACCTTGAACTCGTCCCGCATACGGTTGACGAGGACCTCGAGGTGCAGCTCGCCCATGCCGGAGATCACGGTCTGGCCGGTCTCCTCCGAGGAGGACACCTGGAAGGAGGGGTCCTCGTCGGCGAGCCGCTGGATCGCGATGGAGAGCTTCTCCTGGTCGCTCTTGGTCTTCGGCTCGATGGCGACCTCGATGACCGGGGCCGGGAAGGTCATGGACTCCAGGACGATCGGCGACGCGGGGTCGCACAGGGTCTCGCCCGTGGTGGTGTCCTTGAGACCCATGACGGCGACGATGTCGCCGGCGCCCACGCGCTGGATCTCCTCCCGCTTGTTGGAGTGCATCCGGTAGATCTTCCCGATGCGCTCCTTGCGGCCCTTGAGGCTGTTCAGCACCTGGGTGCCGGCCTCCAGGACACCGGAGTAGACGCGCACGTAGGTCAGCTTGCCCAGGTGCGGGTCGCTCATGATCTTGAAGACCAGGGCCGAGAGCGGCTCCTCCTCGCTGGGCTTGCGCTCCAGCTTGGTCTCCTCGGTCTCGTCCTTGGGGTCGTGGCCCTCGACGGCCTCGACGTCCATCGGAGACGGGAGGTAGGCGACGATCGCGTCGAGCAGGGGCTGCACGCCCTTGTTCTTGAACGCGGTGCCGCACACGACCGGGATCGCGGTGCCGGCGATGCAGGCGCGGCGGATGGCCGGGACGATCTGGTCCACGGAGGGCTCGTCGCCCTCCAGGTAGAGCTCCATGATCTCGTCGTCGGCCTCGGCCAGCGTCTCGATCATCTTGTCCCGGGCCTCGCGAGCGGCGTCGACGTGGGTGTCCGGGATCTCGATGGTCTCGTAGGCCTCGCCCATCTTGGCGTCTTCGGTCCAGACGTAGGCCTTCATGTGGACCAGGTCCACGACGCCCCTGAAGTCGCCCTCCGCGCCGATCGGCAGCTGGATCGGCATCGGGTTGGCGCCCAGGCGCTCGCTGAACATGTCGACGCAGCGCTGGAACTCGGCGCCGATCTTGTCCATCTTGTTGACGAAGCAGATCCGCGGCACGTTGTACCGGTCGGCCTGGCGCCACACCTGCTCCGACTGCGGCTCGACGCCCTCCTTGGCGTCGAACACCGCCACCGCGCCGTCCAGCACGCGCAGCGACCGCTCGACCTCGACCGTGAAGTCGACGTGGCCGGGCGTGTCGATGATGTTGATGGTGGTGTCGCCCCAGTGGGTGGTGGTGGCAGCAGAGGTGATGGTGATACCCCTCTCCTGCTCCTCCTTCATCCAGTCCATCGTGGCGGCGCCGTCGTGGACCTCGCCCACCTTGTGGGTCACACCGGTGTAGAAGAGGATCCGCTCAGTCGTCGTGGTCTTGCCCGCGTCGATATGAGCCATGATCCCGATGTTGCGGACCTTGGCAAGGTCAAGAGCAGTGGTAGCCATGTGGCTCGTCTTCTCTCGGTCTCAGGTATCGATTCGCCCGCGGGGGTTACCAGCGGTAGTGGGCGAAGGCCTTGTTGGACTCCGCCATCTTGTGCGTGTCCTCGCGGCGCTTGACGCTGGCGCCGAGCCCGTTGCTCGCGTCGACCAGCTCGTTGAGGAGCCGCTCGGTCATGGTCTTCTCGCGGCGCTGCCGGGAGTAGCCGACCAGCCAGCGCAGCGCGAGGGTGGTGCTCCGGGAGGCGCGGACCTCGACCGGAACCTGGTAGGTGGCGCCACCGACGCGGCGGCTGCGCACCTCCAGGGAGGGCTTGACGTTGTCGAGCGCGCGCTTGAGCACGACGAGCGGGTCCTGCCCGGTCTTCTCCCGGGCCCCCTCGAGCGCGCCGTACACGATGTTCTGCGCGATCGAGCGCTTGCCGTCCAGCAGCACCTTGTTGATGAGTGCGGTGACGAGCGGCGATCCGTAGACCGGGTCGGTGATCAGCTGGCGCTTCGGCGCCGGCCCCTTGCGCGGCATGCTTACTTCTCCTTCTTAGCGCCGTAACGGCTGCGCGCCTGCTTGCGGTTACGGACGCCCTGGGTGTCGAGTGAACCGCGGACGATCCGGTAGCGGACACCCGGCAGGTCCTTCACACGGCCGCCGCGCACGAGCACGATGGAGTGCTCCTGCAGGTTGTGGCCGATGCCGGGGATGTAGGCCGTGACCTCGATCCCGCTGCTCAGCTTCACACGGGCGACCTTGCGCAGCGCGGAGTTCGGCTTCTTGGGCGTAGTGGTGTAGACACGCGTGCACACACCACGACGCTGCGGACTCCCCTTCAGCGCCGGGGTCTTGTTCTTTGCGACCTTGTCCTGTCGGCCCTTGCGGACCAGCTGCTGGATGGTGGGCACCGCGTCTCCGTCTTCCTCGTGACCTACGCCGGTTCTGTAGCCGTTGTCGCTATCGACCTGCTGGATTTCCCGTTCCCCCCGACCCCCGCATCCGGGCGTGTCGCGCTCTATCCCGAGAGAAGGCCGACAACCGAATGCGCCGACCCTGACGGCCGGTCGTCCTGGGAGGAGGTGTCACGCGGCGCCGGGTCCGCGAAGCGGGGGCGTCCCCCGGATGCGAATTGAGCGCACGCGTGTGACCCGTTGGCTCACGGGCACGAAGTTCAAGGGTACCGAAGGGGTCCTGCCCGGTCAAAACGGGTTTCAACCCCTGTACTACCGCTCTCCCTCGGACCTCACATCAGCCGTAGGTCGGAAATCATTCTACCGGCCTCCCGGCGTGGGCGAACCCCGTTCCACCCCCGGCACCGATCCGGTGCGCACCGTCACACCGCACGCCCCGCACCACCGCGACCTCGGCCGCCGCCCCACCGGCGCGGCCGACCGGCGCGGCCCGCCGGGGGCCCGGCCGGCGGGCCGCCCGGACCCGCCTGCCCGCTCACAGGCGCGCGGCGATGCCCCTGATCCCGGGGCCGCCCGTCTCCCGCAGGGACTCGATCTTCCTCCTGGCCGCCTCGCCGCGGAGCTCGCCGAGGGCCATCAGCGCGGCCACGGCCACCTGCGGGTCCGCGTCCTCCACCGCCTCGCCCAGAGCCCGGGCCGCGCCCTCGGCCCCGGGATGGCCGATGTGGCACAGGACGTCCGCCGCGTGCCGCCGCACCTTCCGGTCGTCCGCGCCCAGGGCGCCGACCAGCGACGGGACCGCGCCGGAACCGAACTCGGACACGACGTCGGTCAGGGCGTTGCGCTCCTCGTCCCCGTCCGCGCCCAGCAGCGCGACCAGGTGCGGGACCGCCCGCGGCTCCCCGATCCGGCCCAGGGCCCAGCGCGACTTGCGCGCGACCGCCGGGTCCGGGTCCGTGATGTACCCGAGGAGGACGTCCACCGTCTCCGGGTCGGCGAACTTGCTGAGCACGTGCAGCGCCTGGGCCCGGACGCCCGGCGGCCGGCCCGGGCCGGCCGCGTCGACCACCGCCGGGAGCGCGGCCTCCCCCAGCCGGGTGACCGCCCAGGTCATGGTCTCGCGGACGAAGAAGTCCGGCTCCGCCCACAGCGCCTCGGCGAGCGCGTGCGCGAGCCCGGCCTCGGCCCGCCGCCCGATCGCGAGCGCCGCGGCGATGCGCACATTGCGGTCGGGGTCGGAAAGCCGCCCGGCCGCCCCGCTCGCGGGAATTCGTCCTCCGCCGTGTCCGTGCCCTGAAAATGACATGCCGCAGATATTAGGCGGGTCGCGGCGCCCCCATCAAGGAAATAAAATACGGGGTGCTCCGGCCGGGATCGGCGCATACGGAACACCCGTCGCACCCGCCACCGGAAACGGTTCCGACCGGCCGCGGAAGGGCCCGCAGACCGGCCGGGCAATTGCTCCCGCCGTGAATTCGGGCGGCCCGGGGACCAGGAAGAAGCCGGCCCCCCGGCGAGCAGCGGGCCCGGCCGAGCCCCCGGCCGTCCGCGATCTCGGCATCGCGCAGGAAGAACGCGGCGGCGAGGAAGGCGACCGGGGAGAAGGCCGAGGCGAAGAGCTCTCGGGGGCCGGTCGCCGAACGGCGGAACTCGGTCCGCCGAGCCCGATCCCCGCTCCGAGCGCCGCCCGTCGCCGGGTCCTCCCCGAGGACCGGAACCTCGCTCGCGTACCTGCGGCGGATCCCTTCGAGGATCTCGATGGCCGCCGTCTTTCCCGCGCCGTCGGGGCCGAGAAGGGCGACGGCCTCACCGCACCTCACCGAGAAAACGGCTCCGCTCGGCACATCGGCCGAACCGTGGCGCATCCGCAGATCGCGCACCCGGATAACGTCGGTTTCCTCCGGCGATGGAGGATTCCCCGGTCTTTCCGGTACCGGAGCCGCATTCGATGCGGCCCCATGGCTTCTCTCCATGGCGATTCTTTGAAAGGGCGCGGAGAAGAACCTGCTGCAGCGTCCCGGAGGCGCAAAAGGAAATACGGTGCCGGCCGCCGCGCGACGGGCGGAACCGGGACCGGCCCGGTCCGGGGGGGTACTGGTGGACGGGGGCCGCGGGCTCCGCCGATGCACGCGCCCGCTCCCCCGGACGCGAAAAGCGATGGCGCCGCCGGAGGTCCGGCGGCGCCATCGCTTCGGAGACGGGGCGGCGGTCAGAGCAGGAAGAGCACGGCCAGCGCCGCCTCCACCACGAACAGACCGATGCCGACCCAGGCCAGCACCGTCCCGGTCCGGGCCAGGCCCTCGCCCTCCAGCGCCCCGTCGGAGTCGCGGATGGCGCGGACCGCCCCGGGCGCGGTGATCAGCGCGAGGATCGCGGTGACCAGGCCGACCACCGGGACCAGCGCGATGATGCCGAACCACAGGGCGCGCACCGCGCCCGGCTCGTTCTCCGGCCAGTCGTCGATGTTGTCGTAGCCGGGGTAGGCGTCCCCCGCGACGGCGCCGGGCGGGCGGTCGTCGAAGCCGGGGAACTCCTCCTGGACCGGGTTCCGGCGCGCCCGGCGGCCGCGGGGCTCGCCGGGGCCGCCCGGACCGGCCGGGTCGTAGGCGTCCTCGCCGTAGGGGTCTCCGTAGGCGTCTCCGCCGTAGGAGTCCTCGGCGCCGTAGGGGCCGTCCGGACCGCGGCGGCCGGCGTCCCGGTCGTCCCACTCCTCCGGCCCGCCGGGGCCCTGGTGGTCGCCGTACCGGTCGTCCGGCCGGCGCTCGTCGTAGGGCCCGCCGTAGGCGGAGCCGTCCTGGGGTCCGCCGTCGTAGGCATGGTCGGGGCGCCGGTCGTAGCGCTCGTCGTAGCCGCCGTCCCGGGGGCCGCCGTAGTACTCGTCGTACCCGCCTTCGTAGCGGTCCTCGTACCGGTCGTCCGGTCCCCGGCCGCTCTCGCCCCCGTCCGGCGGCGCCATGCCGCCGAGCGGGACGTCCTGCAGCGCCGGCATGGCCTGGGTCCCCTCGTAGGACGGCCCCTGGGCGGCCTCCGCTCCCCAGGCGCCCGGCGCCGGGCCGGCCGCCGGGGGCTCGGCCGGGAGCCGGTCCTGCCCGGACGCCTGCTGCGCGGCGATCGCGCCCAGCGGCCCGAGCGGGTCCTCCTCGGCGGCGGCCGCCTTCCGGCGCTCCTCGGCGCGCTGCGCGGCCTCCCGGACGCTGTCCGGCAGCGCGGGGTCGTCCCGGCTGAACGCCCAGGTGTTCCCGCTCCCGGTGCCCACGCCGCCGTCACCGGAGGCCGGAGGCTCCGGCGCGGAGGAGGGCGGAGCCGCCGGCTCCTCGCCCAGCGAGGGCCAGGACCCGGTCCCGGCCGGGTCGGCCGGACCGTCCTCGGTGACCGGGCTGAACATCGCGGTGGATTCGGCCGCGGCCGAGGACCGGCGGCGCTCCTCGGCGCGCTGCGCGGCCTCCCGGACGCTGTCCGGCAGCGCGGGGTCGTCCCGGCTGAACGCCCAGGTGTTCCCGCTCCCGGTGCCCAGGCCCCCGTCACCGGAGGCCGGAGGCTCCGGCGCGGAGGAGGGCGGAGCCGCCGGCTCCTCGCCCAGCGAGGGCCAGGACCCGGTTCCGACCGGGTCGCCGGAGGGCGGGGGGAAGTCCTGGAACGGCCCGCCGGCCGGCCGCTCCGGCTCGGGGCGGCCGCCCGGGCCGAGCGGGTCCGCGTCCGGGCGCCCGCCCAGCGGGTCCGGGGCGGGGCGGCCCTCCGGCGCGCCCGGCGGGGCGGCGTCGGGACGGCCGTAGGCCGGCCCCTGGCCGAGCAGGTTCGGGCCGGTGTCCGGACGGCCGGTGCCCGGCCCCTGGCCCAGCGGGTCCTGGCCGAGCGGGTTCGGGCCGGTGTCCGGACGGCCGGTGCCGGGCCCCGGGCCGAACGGGTCGGTGCCGCCCGGCGCACCCGAGGACGGGCCGAACGACGGCCACGCCCCGGAAACGGAATCGGACGGGCCCGGCCCGGCGTCGGGTGCGGGCCGCTCCGCGGCGAGCGGGTCGGCCGGACCCGGCGCGGGGCGGTCCGCGGAAAGCGGGTCGGGGCCGGGGCGGCCCGGTGCCGGCTCCTGGTCCAGCGGGCCGGGGCGGCCGGCCGCCGGGTCCTGGCCGAGCGGATCCGTGCCGAGCGGGTCCCGGCCGGTGTCCGGACGGCCGCCGCCCGGCGCCGGGCCGAACGGGTCGGTGCCGCCCGGCGCACCCGAGGACGGGCCGAACGACGGCCACGCCCCGGAAACGGAATCGGACGGGCCCGGCCCGGCGGGGGCGGCCGGAGGCTGCGAGGGCGAGGCGGGCTGCGCCCCGAAGGAGGCGGGGTCGGAAGGGGGGGCGGAGGAGGGCGGGCCGCCGGCGGGGCGGGCGGCCGACGGGTCGGTGCCGGGGGCTGCGGGAGCCGCCGGGGGCGCGCCGAACGGGTCCGCCCCGGCGCCGGGGGCGGGCTCCTGGCCCTGCAGGCCGCTCTGCGGCGCACCGGCGCCGCCGAACCGGTAGGGGCTGCCCTCCGGCGGGGACGGCGGCTCGGCGGCCGGCGGGCGGCCCGGGATCTCCACCGGCTCGGGGGCGTAGGGGCGGCTCAGCGGCGGCTGCGGCCCGCTCGGCTGCGCGGCGCCGGGCTGCGGCGCCGGGGCGGGGCCGGGCTGCGGCCCGCTCGGCTGCGCGGGACCGGGCTGCGGCGCCGGTGCCGGCGCGGGGCCGCCGAGGTCGCCCAGCGCGGAGGGGTAGGGCTCGGCCATCGGGGGGCGCTCGCCGCCCATCCCGGGGTAGCCGCCGGTGTTCGGGTAGGCCGGGCCGGCGCCGGGCTCGGCGGGCCGCGGCGCCTCGCCGCCGGGCGGCGCCCCGTCCCCGGCCCCGTCCTCGCCCTCGTACGGGTCCTGGTATTCCGACTGCGTGCGGTACCGGTCGCCGCTGGGTTGGAACCACGAGCCCGCCCCAGAGGCGGGCCCGGGCTCGCTCCCCGGCCTTCCGTACCGGTCTCCCCCGTTTTCCGTCACTGCTTTCGCTCTCCAGACCGCGCCTGAGCGCTCGTTTCCCCTGACCGGCCCGGCCCCGCCGATCCGGTCAAAGCGAACGGCGGCAGCCCGCCCCCGCAGGGGCGGACCGCCGCCGTCACCGGATCAGTCAACCGATCGCACCGATCGTCCCCGGGCCCTACCTGTTGTAGGGACCGAAGTCGTACTCCTCCAGCGGAACCGCCTCGCCCGAGCCCTGGCCGAACGTGTACTCGCTCGGCTCCTCGTAACCCGAGACGGAGTACATGGAGGCCTTGGCCTCCTCGGTCGGCTCGACCCGGACGTTGCGGTACTGCGGCATGCCGGTACCGGCCGGGATGAGCTTACCGATGATGACGTTCTCCTTGAGGCCCAGCAGCGGGTCGCTCTTGCCGTGGATGGCGTTCTCGGTGAGCACCCGGGTGGTCTCCTGGAAGGAGGCGGCGGACAGCCACGACTCCGTGGCCAGCGACGCCTTGGTGATGCCCAGCAGGACCGGGCGGCCGGCGGCCGGCTGGCCGCCTTCGGCCACCACCTGGCGGTTGGTGGACTCGAACTTGGGCCGCTCCACCATCTCGCCCGGCAGCAGGTCGGTGTCGCCGGACTCCAGGATGTTCACCCGCTTGAGCATCTGCCGCACGATGATCTCGATGTGCTTGTCGTGGATCGAGACGCCCTGCGACTTGTAGACCTCCTGGACCTCGTTGACCAGGTGCTGCTGGACGGCGCGCGGACCCTGGATGCGGAGCACCTCGTGCGGGTTGATCGCACCGCCGATCAGCTGCTGGCCGACGGTGACCGAGGAGCCCTCCTCCACCAGGAGCTGGGCGCGCATCGGCACCGGGTAGGCGATCTCGTCGGAGCCGTCGTTCGGGATCAGGATGAGCTTCCGGCTCTTCTCCGTCTCCTCGATCCGGATCCGGCCGTCGAGCTCGGCGATGGGCGCCACACCCTTGGGGATGCGGGCCTCGAAGAGCTCGGTGACACGCGGCAGACCGTGGGTGATGTCCTGACCGGCCGAACCGCCCATGTGGAAGGTCCGCATGGTCAGCTGGGTGCCCGGCTCACCGATCGACTGCGCGGCGATGATGCCGATGGCCTCGCCGACGTCGACCGGCTTGCCGGTCGCCATGGACCGGCCGTAGCAGGTGCTGCAGACGCCGATCTTGGCCTCGCAGGTGAGCGAGGAGCGGATCCGGACCCGCTCGACGCCGGCCTCGACCAGCTTGTCGATGACGCCCTCGGAGGTGTCGGTGCCGGCCGGGAAGAGGACCTCCCCGTCCACCACGACGTCCTCGGCGATGGTGCGGCCGAAACCGGTGTTCTCCACGTTGTGCTTGCGCACCACGGTGCCGGCGGCGTTCTTCTCGCCGATCTCGTGCCAGAGCGACCGGTCGGTGCCGCAGTCCACCTCGCGGACGATGACGTCCTGGGCGACGTCGACCAGGCGCCGGGTGAGGTAACCGGAGTCGGCGGTCCGCAGCGCGGTGTCCGCCAGGCCCTTCCGCTGGCCGTGGGTGGAGATGAAGTACTCCAGCACCGACAGGCCCTCGCGGTAGGAGGCCTTGATCGGCCGCGGGATGGTCTCGCCCTTGGTGTTGGAGACCAGGCCGCGGATACCGGCGATCTGCCGGACCTGCATCGGGTTGCCTCGGGCACCGGACTGGACCATCATCCACACCGGGTTGTCGACCGGGAAGTTCTCCTCCATCTCCCGGGCGACGTCGTTGGTGGCCTTGGTCCAGATCTCGGTGAGCTCCTGGCGGCGCTCGTCGTCGGTGATCAGACCGCGGTCGTACTCCCGCTGGATCTTGTCGGCCTGCTTCTCGTAGGACTCCAGGATCTCGCCCTTGCGGGGCGGGGTGAGCACGTCGCCGATGCCGATGGTCAGGCCCGAGCGGGTGGCCCACTTGTACCCGGCGTCCTTGAGCGCGTCCAGCGTGGTCGCGACCTGGACCTTCGGGTAGTTCTCCGCCAGCTCGTTGACCAGGGCCGACACCTGCTTCTTGCCGACCTGGTAGTTGACGAACGGGTAGTCCGTCGGGGTGGTCTCGTTGAAGAGGTACCGCCCCAGCGTGGTCTCCAGGACGTAGGGCTCGCCCTGGGTGTAACCCTCCGGCTCCTCCCACTCCCGCGGCGGGACGGTGTCGCCGGCGACCCGCAGCCGGATCTTGGCCTGCAGGTCCAGCTCGCCGCCGTCGTAGGCCATGATCGCCTCGGCGACGTCGCGGTAGGCGCGCCCCTCGCCCTTTCCGCCCTCCTTGAGGGTGGTCAGGTAGTACAGGCCGATGATCATGTCCTGGGTGGGCATGGTGACCGGCTTGCCGTCGGACGGCTTGAGGATGTTGTTGGTGGCCAGCATCAGCAGCCGCGCCTCGGCCTGGGCCTCGGCGGACAGCGGCAGGTGCACGGCCATCTGGTCGCCGTCGAAGTCGGCGTTGAACGCGGTGCAGACCAGCGGGTGGATCTGGATCGCCTTGCCCTCGACCAGCTGCGGCTCGAAGGCCTGGATGCCCAGGCGGTGCAGGGTCGGGGCGCGGTTGAGCAGCACCGGGTGCTCGGTGATGACCTCTTCCAGGACGTCCCAGACGACCGGGCGGGACCGCTCGACCATCCGCTTGGCGCTCTTGATGTTCTGCGCGTGGTTCAGGTCGACCAGGCGCTTCATCACGAACGGCTTGAACAGCTCCAGCGCCATCTGCTTGGGCAGGCCGCACTGGTGCAGCTTGAGCGTGGGGCCGACGACGATGACCGAGCGGCCGGAGTAGTCGACGCGCTTGCCCAGCAGGTTCTGCCGGAACCGGCCCTGCTTGCCCTTGAGCATGTCGGAGAGCGACTTCAGCGGGCGGTTGCCCGGCCCGGTGACCGGGCGGCCGCGGCGGCCGTTGTCGAACAGCGCGTCGACGGCCTCCTGCAGCATCCGCTTCTCGTTGTTGACGATGATCTCGGGCGCGCCCAGGTCGAGCAGGCGCTTGAGCCGGTTGTTCCGGTTGATGACCCGGCGGTACAGGTCGTTCAGGTCGGAGGTCGCGAAGCGGCCGCCGTCCAGCTGCACCATCGGACGCAGGTCCGGCGGGATGACCGGGACGCAGTCCAGCACCATGCCCATCGGGCTGTTCCGGGTGTTCAGGAACGCCGAGACGACCTTGAGCCGCTTGAGGGCGCGGGCCTTCTTCTGGCCCTTGCCGCTGCGGATGGTCTCGCGGAGCTTCTCCGCCTCCGCGTCCAGGTCGAAGTTGGCCAGCCGCTCCTGGATGGCCTGGGCGCCCATGCCGCCGCGGAAGTACTTCCCGAAGCGGTCCCGCATCTCGCGGTAGAGCATCTCGTCGCCCTCGAGGTCCTGGACCTTGAGGTTCTTGAACCGGTTCCAGACCTCTTCGAGGCGGTCGATCTCGCGCTGGGCGCGGTCGCGGAGCTGGCGCATCTCGCGCTCGGCCGACTCGCGGACCTTGCGCCGCGCGTCGCCCTTGGCGCCCTGCTCCTCCAGCTCGGCCAGGTCGGCCTCGAGCTTCTTGTGCCGCTCCTCCAGCTGGGAGTCCCGGCGCTGCTCCAGGTGCTGGCGCTCCACGGAGACGTGCGCCTCCAGGGATGCCTGGTCCCGCTCGCGGGCCTCGGTGTCCACCCAGGTGACCATGTAGGCCGCGAAGTAGATGATCTTCTCGAGGTCCTTGGGGGCCAGGTCCAGCAGGTAGCCGAGCCGGCTGGGCACGCCCTTGAAGTACCAGATGTGGGTGACCGGGGCGGCCAGCTCGATGTGGCCCATCCGCTCGCGGCGCACCTTGGCGCGGGTCACCTCGACGCCGCAGCGCTCACAGATGATGCCCTTGAAGCGGACGCGCTTGTACTTGCCGCAGTAGCACTCCCAGTCCCGGGTGGGGCCGAAGATCTTCTCGCAGAAGAGGCCGTCCTTCTCCGGCTTCAGGGTGCGGTAGTTGATGGTCTCCGGCTTCTTGACCTCGCCGTGCGACCACTGGCGGATGTCGTCGGCCGTGGCCAGGCCGATGCGCAGCTCGTCGAAGAAATTGACGTCGAGCACTTAATTCGTCCCCTGCTCTCGAAGCTTGCGGAAGTCAGACCTCTTCGACGCTGCTCGGCTCGCGCCGACCCAGGTCGATTCCCAGTTCTTCCGCGGCACGGAAGACGTCTTCGTCGGTGTCCCGCATTTCGATGGACATACCGTCACTCGACAGCACCTCCACGTTCAGACAGAGCGACTGCATCTCCTTGATGAGCACCTTGAACGACTCGGGGATGCCGGGCTCCGGGATGTTCTCGCCCTTGACGATGGCCTCGTAGACCTTGACCCGGCCCAGGACGTCGTCGGACTTGATGGTGAGCAGCTCCTGCAGGGCGTAGGCGGCCCCGTAGGCCTCCAGGGCCCAGACCTCCATCTCACCGAACCGCTGGCCGCCGAACTGCGCCTTACCGCCCAGCGGCTGCTGGGTGATCATCGAGTAGGGGCCGGTGGAGCGGGCGTGGATCTTGTCGTCCACCAGGTGGTGCAGCTTGAGGAAGTAGGTGTAGCCCACCGCGATCGGCTCGTCGAACGGCTCGCCGGTGCGGCCGTCGAACAGCCGCGCCTTGCCCTCGGAGTTGATCAGCATCTGGCCGTCGGCGTTGGGCCGGATGGAGCCCAGCAGGCCGCTGATCTCGTCCTCGCGCAGGCCGTCGAAGACCGGGGTGGCGACCTTGGCGCCGCCCTCGACGGAGTCCGCTCCGATGTCGCGGAGGCGCTGCTTCCACTCCTCCGGTCCGCCGTCGATCTGCCAGCCGTTGGCGGCCAGCCAGCCGAGGTGGATCTCCATGATCTGGCCGACGTTCATCCGGCCGGGCACGCCCAGCGGGTTGAGCACGATGTCGACCGGGGTGCCGTCCTCCATGAACGGCATGTCCTCCTGCGGCAGGATCTTGGCGATGACGCCCTTGTTCCCGTGCCGGCCGGCCAGCTTGTCGCCGTCGGTGATCTTCCGCTTCTGCGCGACGTAGACCCGGACCAGCTCGTTGACGCCGGGCGGGAGCTCGTCGCCGTCCTCGCGGCTGAACACGCGGACGCCGATGACCTTGCCGGACTCGCCGTGCGGCACCTTCAGCGAGGTGTCGCGGACCTCGCGCGCCTTCTCGCCGAAGATCGCGCGGAGCAGCCGCTCCTCCGGGGTCAGCTCGGTCTCGCCCTTCGGGGTGACCTTGCCGACCAGGATGTCGCCGTCGACGACCTCCGCACCGATCCGGATGATGCCGCGGTCGTCCAGGTCGGCGAGGACCTCCTCGCTGACGTTGGGGATCTCGCGGGTGATCTCCTCCGGGCCGAGCTTGGTGTCGCGCGCGTCGACCTCGTGCTCCTCGATGTGGATCGAGGAGAGCACGTCGTCCTGGACCAGCCGCTGGGACAGCACGATGGCGTCCTCGTAGTTGTGGCCCTCCCAGGACATGTACGCCACGAGCAGGTTCTTGCCCAGCGACATCTCGCCCTGGTCGGTGGAGGGGCCGTCGGCCAGCACCGAGCCGGCCTCCACTCGCTGCCCCTCGGCCACCACCGGGCGCTGGTTGAAGCAGGTGCCCTGGTTGCTGCGGCGGAACTTGCCCAGCCGGTAGGTCTTCCGGGTGCCGTCGTCGGCGAGCACCGTGACGTAGTCCGCGGTGACGTCCTCGACCACGCCGGCCGCGTCGGCCAGCACCACGTCGCCGGCGTCGGTGGCGGCGCGGTACTCCATGCCGGTGCCCACGATCGGCGCCTCGGCGCGGAGCAGCGGCACCGCCTGGCGCTGCATGTTGGAGCCCATCAGCGCGCGGTTGGCGTCGTCGTGCTCGAGGAACGGGATCATGGCGGTGGCCACCGACACCATCTGGCGCGGGGACACGTCCATGTAGTCGACGCCGGAGGCCTCGACCGCCTCGAACTCGCCGCCCTTCATCCGGACCAGGACCCGGCTCTCGGAGAACGTGCCGTCCGCCTCGACCGGGGTGTTGGCCTGGGCGATGACGAAGCGGTCCTCCTCGTCGGCGGTCAGGTACTCGACCTGGTCGGTGACGCGCCCCTCGACGACCTTGCGGTACGGCGTCTCGACGAAGCCGAAGGAGTTGACCCGGCCGTACCCGGCGAGCGAGCCGATCAGACCGATGTTGGGACCCTCAGGGGTCTCGATCGGGCACATCCGGCCGTAGTGCGACGGGTGCACGTCGCGGACCTCGAAGCCGGCGCGCTCACGGGAGAGACCGCCCGGGCCCAGCGCGGACAGGCGCCGCTTGTGGGTCAGCCCGGCCAGCGGGTTGGTCTGGTCCATGAACTGGGACAGCTGGCTGGTGCCGAAGAACTCCTTGATGGAGGCGACGACCGGCCGGATGTTGATCAGCGTCTGCGGCGTGATGGCCTCGACGTCCTGGGTGGTCATCCGCTCGCGGACGACCCGCTCCATCCGGGCCAGGCCCAGCCGGACCTGGTTCTGGATCAGCTCGCCCACGGTGCGCAGCCGGCGGTTGCCGAAGTGGTCGATGTCGTCGGTCTCGACCGGCCGCTCGCCGATCGAGGTGTCCATCGACTCCTCGCCGGCGTGCAGCCGGACCAGGTAGTCGATGGTGGAGACGATGTCCTCTTCGGTCAGCGTGCCCTGGGTGAAGGGGGCCTCCAGGCCCAGCTTCTTGTTGATCTTGTACCGGCCGACCTTGGCCAGGTCGTAGCGCTTCGGGTTGAAGTAGAGGTTCTCCAGCAGCGCCTGCGCCGACTCCTTGGTCGGCGGCTCCCCCGGGCGCAGCTTGCGGTAGATGTCCAGCAGCGCGTCGTCGGTGCCGGCGGTCGGGTCCTTCTCCAGCGTGTTGCGGATGGACTCGTAGTGGCCGAACCGCTCTAGGATCTGGTCGGTGGTCCAGCCCAGCGCCTTGAGCAGGACGGTGACGCCCTGCTTGCGCTTGCGGTCGATGCGGACGCCGACGAAGTCGCGCTTGTCGACCTCGAACTCCAGCCAGGCACCCCGGGACGGGATGACCTTGCAGCCGTAGAGGTCCTTGTCGGAGCTCTTGTCGACCTGCCGGTCGAAGTAGACGCCCGGGGAGCGGACCAGCTGGGACACGACGACACGCTCGGTGCCGTTGATGATGAACGTGCCCTTGACGGTCATGAGCGGGAAGTCGCCCATGAACACCGTCTGGCTCTTGATCTCACCGGTGTCGTTGTTGATGAACTCCGCGGTCACGAACATCGGCGCGGAGTACGTCATGTCCTTGTCCTTGCACTCCTCTTCGGAGTACTTGGGCGGCTCGAACCGATGGTCGCGGAACGACAGCGACATCGTGCCCGAGAAGTCCTCGATGGGACTGATCTCCTCGAAGATCTCTTCGAGACCGGACTGCTCCGGGACGTCCTTGCGGCCGGCCGCGAAGGCCGCCTCGACTCGGGCGCGCCACTTCTCGTTGCCGAGGAGCCAGTCGAAGGACTCTGTCTGCAGGGCGAGAAGGTCGGGGACCTCGAGTGGTTCCTGAATGCGAGCGAAAGTAACGCGGTTCGGACCAAGGGCGTTAGCGGAGGCGTTGCGCGAGGCTGCCAACAGGGGTCCTTCCGAAGGCTTGTGGCGGTTGATGCGCGCGCACGCCGGACGACCCGAGATGTCCATTGGAGGGCCACCGGGCTCGGAGGCCTTCCCGACGTGGGGTACGTGCTGGTATGAGGGCCGCGACCGGTCGAGGTCGGGGCACGGAGCGCACGGACACCGGAACAGGGATCGTCAAAGGGCAGCGCAAAAGGGCAGTGTAGCCGAATACTACACCGCTGTCCAACCGCATCCCCCGGAGCCGATCACGACACCACGCAGCATCGCCCCAACGGGCGGATCCGTCAAGCCCAGCGGGCTTCCCGGGGCCCTTTCCGGACCCGTGAGAGGTCCCACAGGACGTGCGGGGTGTGAGCGACCCTACAGCGGGGAAGACTCCTCCGTTCCGGCGGAGCGTCCCGGCGGGGCCGGCGTCAGGGGCGGGGGATGCGGCGGCGGGGGATGCAGCGGTGGACGAACGACGACGAGCGGCGGCCGCCCCGAGCGGGGCGGCCGCCGCCGTGTGCGACCGGAGAACCGGTGCTACTTCAGGGTCACCGTGGCGCCGGCGCCCTCCAGGGCGGCCTTGGCCTTCTCGGCGGCCTCCTTGTTGACGCCCTCGAGCAGCGGCTTCGGGGCGTTGTCGACGAGGTCCTTGGCCTCCTTGAGGCCCAGGCTGGTGAGGCCGCGGACCTCCTTGATGACCTGGATCTTCTTGTCGCCGGCACCCTCGAGGATGACGTCGAACTCGTCCTTCTCCTCCTCGGCCGGAGCGGCGGCGCCGCCGGCACCCGGAGCAGCGGCGACGACGGCGGCCGGAGCGGCGGCCTCGACGTCGAACTTCTCCTCGAACAGCTTCACGAACTCGGAGAGCTCGAGCAGGGTCATCTCCTCGAAGGCGCCGAGGAGCTCTTCAGTGCTGAGCTTCGCCATGGTGCGATCTCTCTTTCTGTGCGATCACGCGCGCCGCGCGGCGCCGTGCCGAGCCTTGGGTCCGGCGCGCCCGCGCCGGCAAGGATCGTGGTCTTGTTAGGCCTCGTCCGACTTCTTCTCGTGCAGCGCCTGGGCGAGCCGCGCGAGCTTGGTCGGGAGAGCCTGGAACGTGGCGGCGGCCTGGCCCTGCTTGGCCTTGAGGACGCCGGCCATCTTCGCGAGGAGAACCTCGCGGGACTCAAGGTCGGCCAGCTTGATGATCTCGTCCGGGGTCATCGCCTTGCCGTCGATGACGCCGCCCTTGATCACCAGCGGCGAATTCGCCTTCGCGAAGTCACGAAGCCCCTTCGCGGCCTCGACGACGTCCCCGCGGACGAAGGCGACGGCCGAGGGGCCCTCGAAGAGGTCGAGGACCTTCTCGTCAAGGTCGGCCTCCTTGGCCGCGATCTTGCCGAGGGTGTTCTTCACGACGCGGAAACGCGCGTTCTGGCCGAGGCTGTTGCGCAGCTCACCGAGCTGGGCGACACTGAGCCCCCGGTATTCGGTCAGCACGGCGCCCTGCGAGCCCTGGAATTCCTCCTTGAGCTCGGCGACCGCGGCTGCCTTATCCGGCCTCGCCATGGGACTCCTTCCAACAGTGAACGCCGGTGGATGCCAAGGGTCGCCAGGGACGGAGCGGCAGGGAAATGAAAAAGCCCCGGCGCGGGCGCACGGGACTTGTCGGGCCGCGGGCACCGGAACGGCGCCCCGCCTCGAAAGAGTTCTCGTCACACCTGCGCTGGCCGCCCATGTGCATGGGACCTTGGGCCACCCGAAGGGTGGCGACCGGCGGTCTTCGGCAGTCCCCCATCCTAGGGCATCTCCCGGGCCGCGTCGAACGGTCCGGGCCGGCCGGCGGCGTGACCCTCGGCACCGCTCCTCCGGCGCCGGGCCGGGGAGGGGCCGAGGACCCCGGGGAAAAGCGGGGCGCCCCGGACCGGGAGGGTCCGGGGCGCCGGGGCCGTGCTGGGACGGCGGGTCAGGCGGCGGCGCCGGCGCGCGCGGCGCTCGGGTCGACCGGGATGCCCGGGCCCATCGTGGTGGTCAGCGTCGCCTTCTTGACGTACCGGCCCTTGGCGGCGGACGGCTTGAGGCGCAGCACCTCGTCCAGCGCGGCGGCGTAGTTCTCCACCAGCTGCTCCTCGGTGAAGGAGAGCTTGCCGACGATGAAGTGCAGGTTGCCGTGGCGGTCGACGCGGAACTCGATCTTGCCGCCCTTGATGTCGGAGACCGCCTTGGCGACGTCCGGGGTGACGGTGCCGGTCTTCGGGTTCGGCATCAGGCCGCGGGGGCCCAGCACCCGGCCCAGCCGGCCGACCTTGCCCATCAGGTCGGGGGTGGCCACGACCGCGTCGAAGTCCAGGAAGCCCTTCTGGATCTCCTCGACCAGGTCGTCGTCGCCGACGAAGTCGGCGCCCGCGGCACGGGCCGCCTCGGCCTTCTCACCCGTGGCGAAGACCAGGACCCGAGCGGTCTTGCCGGTGCCGTGCGGGAGGTTGACGGTGCCGCGGACCATCTGGTCGGCCTTGCGCGGGTCGACGCCCAGGCGCAGGGCGACCTCGACGGTGGCGTCGAACTTGACCTTGGAGGTCTCCTTGGCGAGCTTGACGGCTTCGAGCGGGCTGTACAGCCGCTCGCGGTCGACCAGCTCGCTGGCCTTGCGGTGGTTCTTGCTGCGCTTCACGTGGATCTCCTCACGAGATTGTGGTGCTCGGGCCGGCGCAGGGCCCTGCCACGGTCGTACGGGGGCGCCTGGGCGCTACTTGACCTCGATGCCCATGGAGCGGGCGGTGCCGGCGACGATCTTCGAGGCGGCGTCCAGGTCGTTGGTGTTGAGGTCGGGCAGCTTGGTCTGCGCGATCTCGCGAACCTGGTCGCTGGTGATCGAGGCGGCGGTGCTGCGGCCCGGGTCGGTGGCGCCCTTGTCCACGCCGGCGGCCTTGAGGATCAGCTTCGGCGCCGGGGGCGTCTTGGTGATGAAGCTGAAGGAGCGGTCCTCGTAGATGGTGATCTCTACGGGGATGACGCTCCCGCGCTGGGCTTCCGTGGCAGCGTTGTACTGCTTGCAGAAGTCCATGATGTTGACGCCGTGCGGACCCAGCGCGGTACCGACCGGCGGGGCCGGGGTGGCCTGGCCGGCGGGCAGCTGAACCTTGACGAGCGCCGCGATCTTCTTCTTCGGAGGCATATCGGGTCCTTTGCCTGATCTGCGTTGGTCGTTGGTCCCGGGCTCCTGTGTCGCCGCGCGTGCGGCACCACGCGGGCGCGCCCTGGGCGGGGCTGGTTCGGAGCCGGACGCCCCGGTGCGGGGCGCCGGACCGCAGGGACCGGTGCGGACCGGGGCGCCCGTCCGCGGGCTGGGCCGGCGGGCAGGGCGCGGGTGGGCCCGCCCGAAGGCGGACCCACCAAGTCTACGTGCTCAGCGAAGCGCTCGGGTCTGGGCTCAGATCTTGGAGACCTGGTTGAACCCCAGCTCCACCGGGGTCTCCCGGCCGAAGATGGAGACCAGCACCTTGAGCTTCTGGGTGTCGGGGTTGATCTCGCTGACCGTCGCGGGCAGGGTCGCGAACGGACCCTCCATGACGGTCACCGACTCGCCGACCTCGTAGGCCACATCGCTGCGGACCTCGGTCTTCTCCCCGGCCTTGGCCTGCTCCGGCTCCTTCTCCGGGGTGGGCGCCAGCAGGTCGGCGACCTCCTGGATGCTCAGCGGGGCGGGCCGGTTGGAGAGCCCGACGAAGCCGGTGACGCCCGGGGTGTTCCGGATGGCCGACCAGGACTCGTCGGTGAGCTCCATGCGCACCAGGACGTAGCTGGGCAGGACCTTCTCGGTGACCTGCTGCCGCTTGCCGCCCTTGACCTCGGTGACCTCCTGGGTGGGCACCTCGACCTGGAAGATGTAGTCCTCCATGTTGAGCGACTGGGTGCGGCTCTCGACGTTGGCCTTGACCCGGTTCTCGTAACCGGCGTAGGTGTGCACGACGTACCAGTCGCCGGGCAGCAGGCGGAGCTCGATCTTGAACTCCTCGACCGGGTCGAGCGCGGGGGCCGCGGGCTCTTCGGCCTGCGCCTCCTCGGCGCCGTCCTCCTCCGGGGCGTCCTCGGCGCCGTCGGCGCCCTGCTCCGCCTCGGCGGTGGCGGCCTGCTCCTCCTCGGCGCGCTGGCCGGCCTCTTCCTCTGACGCCTGACCCAGGTCCTCGGTGGGGAGGTCGTCAGAGGTCAGTGGGGACTCGGACACGGCAGCTCTTTCTCTCGACGGTTGCACCGTAGGTGTTTCTCCCTGCGGACCGGCGCGGCCGCGGACGGCCGAGGGCACCGGTGCCGGTCGTGCCAGCTTACGTTCTCAGCGGGCACGATGGGACCAGGCCGGACCGGCGGAGGAGAAGATCGGGGCGGGGGCGTCCGGGCCGTCCGGCGGGACGGAGGGCGCCGCGGCGGTCAGAAGGCCGGGGCCCCGGCACCGGCGTCGTTGCCGCCGAGGGTGCTGTAGAGCCAGGTGACGGCCTCGCCGAAGCCGAAGTCGAGCAGCGTGACGTAGCCGACCATGATCACCACGAAGACGATCACGACCACGGTGTAGGTGAGCAGCTCGCGCCGGGTGGGCCAGCGGACCTTGCGGAGCTCTCCGACGACCTGCTTGGTGAAGGTCACCGGACCGGTACGGCGCTGCGGGCCCTTCTCGGGCTTGGCGTCGGCGTCAGTCTGCGTCACCTGTGGTCCTTAAGGTCGTGGCGGGCAGGGACGGCCGGGCCGCACCGCCCGGCGCCGGCTCCGGTACCGATCGGCGAACGGCGCCGGCCCTTCGCCGCCGGACCCCCGGCCGACCGCCGCCGGGAGCGGTGCGCATCTGTCACGTTCCTTGCAGGGCAGGAGGGACTCGAACCCCCAACCGCCGGTTTTGGAGACCGGTGCTCTACCAATTGAGCCACTGCCCTTCGCGGGTACCGCTTGCGTACCCACCATAGCCGGATTCCACCGTGCTCGCGCCAACCGCGGCGCGCTGCGGGGATCCCGGCTCCGGATCGATGGGGAGTCTATGCCCTATCGGCGCCGGGGGCCAACCGGAAAACCGGGGGGCGGTGCGGTTCGCCACCTTCCGGGGCGGCCCGGTGCGCCCCGTGAAACGATGGGCCCATGAGTGAGCGACCCCGTATCTCCGAACGCATCGGCGGCATCTCCGAGTCGGCGACGCTGGCCGTGGACGCCAAGGCCAAGGCGATGAAGGCGGAAGGGCGCCCCGTCATCGGCTTCGGCGCCGGCGAGCCGGACTTCCCGACCCCGGACTACATCGTCGAGGCCGCGATCAAGGCCTGCCGCGAGCCGCGCTTCCACCGCTACACCCCGGCGGGCGGCCTGCCCGAGCTCAAGGAGGCGCTGGCCGCCAAGACGCTGCGCGACTCCGGCTACCGGGTCGAGCCGTCCCAGATCCTCGTCACCAACGGCGGCAAGCAGGCCATCTACGAGGCCTTCGCCACCATGCTGGACCCGGGGGACGAGGTCATCGTGATCGCCCCCTACTGGACCACCTACCCCGAGTCGATCAAGCTGGCCGGCGGCGTGCCGCGGTACGTGGTGACCGACGAGTCCACCGGCTACCTGGCCACGGTCGAGCAGCTGGAGGCGGCCCGCACCGAGCGCACCAAGGTGCTGCTCTTCGTCTCGCCGTCCAACCCGACCGGCGCCGTCTACACCCCCGAGCAGGTCCGCGAGATCGGCCGCTGGGCCGCGGAGGCCGGACTGTGGGTGCTCACCGACGAGATCTACGAGCACCTGGTCTACGGCGACGCCCGGTTCAGCTCGCTCCCGGTCGAGGTGCCCGAGCTGGCCGAGCGCACCGTGGTGGTGAACGGCGTGGCCAAGACCTACGCGATGACCGGCTGGCGGGTGGGCTGGGTGATCGGCCCCAAGGACGTGGTCAAGGCCGCGGGCAACCTGCAGTCGCACGCCACCTCCAACGTCGCCAACGTGTCCCAGGCCGCCGCGCTGGCCGCGGTCTCCGGCGACCTGTCCGCGGTGGCCGAGATGCGCACCGCGTTCGACCGGCGCCGCCGCACCATCGTGCGGATGCTCAACGACGTCCCGGGCGTGGTCTGCCCCGAGCCGCAGGGCGCGTTCTACGCCTACCCCTCGGTCAAGGGCGTGCTGGGCAAGGAGATCCGCGGCCGCCGCCCGCAGAGCTCCGCCGAGCTGGCCGAGCTGATCCTGGACCAGGCCGAGGTCGCGGTGGTCCCGGGCGAGGCCTTCGGCACCCCCGGCTACCTGCGGCTCTCCTACGCGCTGGGCGACGCCGACCTGGCCGAGGGCGTGGGCCGGATCCAGAAGCTGCTGGGCGAGGCCTCCTGAGGCACCGCCGCGCACCGCGCGGCACCGGCCGCGGGCCCGGTCTCCGGCTTCGGGGGCCGGGCCCGCGCCGCATACGGCACCATTGGGTCATGGAACGCCCCATCGACCGGCTGCCAAAGGCCCACCTGCACCTGCACTTCACCGGTTCCATGCGGCACACCACCCTGGTGGAGCTCGCCGAGGAGCGCGGGGTCCACCTGCCGCAAGCCCTGGCGGACGACTGGCCGCCCCGGCTCAGCGCCGCGGACGAGCGCGGCTGGTTCCGGTTCCAGCGGCTCTACGACATCGCCCGCTCGGTGCTGCAGCGCCCCGAGGACATGTACCGGCTGCTGCGCGAGGCCGCCGAGGACGAGCGCGCGGCCGGGTCCGGCTGGCTGGAGATCCAGGTCGACCCGAGCGGCTACGCCTCCCGGTTCGACGGGCTCACCGCCACCCTGGAGCTGGTGCTGGACGCGGCGCGCGCCGCCGAGGCCGAGACCGGGGTCCGGATCGGGATCATGGTGGCGGCCAACCGCACCCGGCACCCGCTGGACGCCAAGGCGCTGGCCCGGCTGGCCAAGCAGTACGCCGGGCGGGGCGTGGTCTCCTTCGGGCTCAACAACGACGAGCGGCGCGGCCGGGCGCTGGACTTCGAGGGGGCGTTCCGGATCGCCAGGCGGGCCGGACTGCTCTCCGCCCCGCACGGCGGCGAGCTGGCCGGGGCGCGCAGCGTCCGGGAGTGCCTGGACGAGCTGGGCGCCGACCGGGTGGGGCACGGCGTCCGCGCGGTGGACGACCCCTACCTGGTGGAGCGGATCGCCACCCAGGGCGTCACCCTGGAGGTCTGCCCGTCGTCCAACGTGAGCCTGGGCGTGGCCGGCCGGCTGGAGCAGGTGCCGCTGCGCCGGCTCTTCGACGGCGGCGCCCCGATCGCGCTCGGCGCCGACGACCCGCTGCTGTTCGGGCCGCGCCTGGCCGAGCAGTACGAGATCGCCCGGACCGTGTTCGGCTTCACCGACCCGGAGCTGGCCGAGCTGGCCCGGATGTCGATCCGCGGCTCCGGGGCCCCGGAGTGGCTGCGCAAGGAGCTGCTGGCCGGGGTGGACGACTGGCTGGCCGCCTGAGCAGGGCCGCTAGCCGACCACCGCCAGCAGCCCCTGGAAGGTCATCGCGGTGCCGGCCAGGAAGAACAGCACCGCCGCGCCGATCTGCACCGCCCGCTCCGGGAGCCGCTTGCCGAGCAGCGAGCCGACCCAGATGGCCAGCGCGTCGGCGGCGACCATGCCGACCGTGGAGCCGATCCAGATCGGCAGCCAGTGGTACTGGGTGCCGACGGTGATGGTGGCGAGCATGGTCTTGTCGCCGAGTTCGGCGATGAAGAAGACGGTGGCCACGGTGAGCAGCCCGGAGCGGATCCTGCGCGAGGCCGCGCGCTCCTCGTCCTTGTCGGTCAGCTCGTCGCCGCGGAGCGTCCACAGGCCGAAGCAGAGGAAGGCCACGCCCGCGATCAGGGTCACCCAGTCGGTGGGGATCGCCAGGCCGAGCCCTTCGGCGATGAGCACGCTCAGCCCGTGCACCGCGACCGTGGCCAGGGCGATGCCGAGCAGGACGGTGCGCACCCGGTAGCGGGTCGCCAGTGACATCGCGACCAGCTGGGTCTTGTCGCCCATCTCGGCGAGGAACACCACTCCGGTTCCCGCCGCGAGTGCCATGAGGAATTCCACGTCTGCCGCCCCTTCGCCGTCGTCGGACCCGTCCGCCCTGCGGGCGGCGCCGGAACCGATGCAGGCCTTTTTCGGGCGCGGCGCTTCGGCCCGGCGTCTCCTACCGGGCCGAAGGTCTCGTCCGCCCGGGACGAGTGCGGTACTCGCCGGGCTCCTGCGGCCGGGCCGGGGGCCAGTGTGTCGACCGCAGGGATTGGGGACTACTCCCCTTCGACGGGAAAAACGGTAGCAGCGCGTTTTTCCGGAATGCAATTCATGGATGCGGCGATCGTTTCACCGAATTCCACCTAAAAACAGAGTTGGGCGCACCTGATTCAAGAGATGAGAAAGGCGCCCCGCATTCGCCTCGGCGGCGAATGCGGGGCGCCTTTCCGGGGCGCCGCTCCGGGTCAGAGCGAGACGCCCACCATGACCGGTTCGTTGACCAGGGTGACACCGAACGCCGCGGCCACCCCGGCGCGCACCTCGCGGGCGAGTTCGAGCAGGTCGGCGGTGGTTCCGCCGCCGGGGTTGGTCAGCGCCAGGGTGTGCTTGGTGGAGATGCGCACCGGGCCGCGGGCGTGCCCCTTGGCGAAGCCGGCCCGGTCGATGAGCCAGGCCGCCGAGGTCTTCACCCGGCCGTCGCCGGCCGGGTGGGCCGGCGGCTCGGTGTCCGGGCCGAGCCGCTCGGCGACCCGCTTGCGCAGGTCGGCGAAGTCCTCCTCGGTGAGCACCGGGTTGGTGAAGAACGAGCCGGCGCTGCGGGTGTCCGGGTCGGCCGGGTCGAGCACCATGCCCTTGCCCCGGCGCAGCTCCAGCACGGCCTCGCGGGCCCGCTCCGCCGGGACCCGCTCCCCCGGCGCCGCGCCGAGCCGGCCGGCCAGCTCGGCGTAGGCCACCGGGGCGCTCAGCCCGGACTCCTCCAGCTCGAAGACGACCTCGCAGACCACGTAGCGGCCGCGGTCGGCGCCCTCCCGCTTGAACACGCTGTCCCGGTAGGAGAAGCCGCAGTCGGCGTTGGAGAGCGCGCGGCGCTCGCCGGTGCGCCGGTCGTAGACCACCACCTCGGCGATGGTCTGGGCGACCTCCTGGCCGTAGGCGCCGACGTTCTGGATCGGGGTGGAGCCGACCCGGCCGGGGATCCCGGAGAGGCACTCCACGCCGCTGAGGCCCTCGGCGACGCAGCGCGCCACGAACGGGTCCCATTCCACGCCGGCCTCGGCGCGCATCCGCACCGTGCCCGGGGCTCCGCCCGGCTCCCGGGCCACCCCGGCCGCGGCGACCTGCACCACGGTGCCGGGGAACCCCTCGTCGGAGACGACCAGGTTGCTGCCGCCGCCCAGCACCAGCAGCGGCTCGCCGGCGGCGTCCGCGGCGGCCACCGCGGCGGTCAGCTCGTCGATGCCTGCGGCGGCGGTGAAGCGGGCGGCCGGGCCGCCCAGGCCCAGGGTGGTGTGGTCGGCCAGCCGGACTCCGGCGGCGGGAGCAGCGGTCATGGGGCGCCCTCCAGGGACGGTGCGGGGGACCGGACGGTCGGACTGCGGTGATCTCGGCCCTGCCGGCCCGCCGGCGCGCGCCGGCGGGGCCGCGGCGCCGGGGGCCGGTGGCCTAGGCGAGGCGGACCAGCAGGGTGGGGCGGGCCAGCACCCGGGTCCCGGCGGCGCGCACGGTCAGCGCGACCAGGACCAGGTTGTCCCCGCGCTTCTCCTTGACCGTCCCGGAGACGGTGATCTCGGCGCCGGTGTCGTCGTCGGGGACCACCACCGGGGCGGAGAACCGGGTGCCGTACTCCACCACCGCGCCCGGGTCGCCGGCCCAGTCGGTGACCAGCCGGGCCGCCTCGGCCATGGTGAACATGCCGTGCGCGATGACCCCGGGCAGGCCGACCGCCTTGGCGGTCCGGTCGTTCCAGTGGATCGGGTTGAAGTCGCCGGAGGCGCCGGCGTAGCGGACCAGGTCCACCCGGCGCACCGGGAAGGTCCGCTCACCGATCCCGGTGCCGGCCTCGACGTCGTCGTAGCGGACGGTGGCGGTCATGCGGCGCTCCCCGCTTCCTCGGCCCCGCCCCGGACGACGAGCATGTTGACCGCGGTCACCACGTGCTCCCCGTCGAGGTCGGAGATCTCGCTCTCCAGTGTCACCAGCTCGTTGCCGGCCAGGCTCTTGATCTCGGTGATCCGGGTCACCGAGCGGACCAGGTCGCCCGCGACCACCGGCCGGCTGTAGCGGAACCGCTGCTCCCCGTGGACCACCATGGAGAAGTCCAGGCCCAGCTCGGGGTCGGTGACGGCCTGCCCGGCGCCGGCCATGCTCAGGATGATCGGGAAGGTGGGCGGGGCCACCACGTCGGGGTGGCCCGCCTTCCGGGCCGCCTCCGCGTCGGTGTAGACCGGGTTGGCGTCGCCGATCGCCTCGGCGAACTCGCGGATCTTGCCGCGGGTCACCTCATAGGGCTCCGGCGACGGGTACTCCCGCCCGAGCAGCTCGCGGTTGATCGCCATGGAATCCCTTTCGATCCGTGTTCGGTCCGCACGGCCGTCCCGCCGGCCCGGTCCGCGCATGGGTATGGCCCAGCGAGCCGGGGCTCACTGGGCCATGTGCGCTGCTTGCTCATCCGAGCGACCGCCGCGGGCGGTGCGCCGGGGACTAGCGGGTCTCGCGGTGCTCGTTGTGCCGACGGCAGTTCGGGCAGTACTTCTGCAGCGAGAGACGGTCGGGGTTGTTCCGACGGTTCTTGCGCGTGATGTAGTTGCGGTGCTTGCACTCCTGGCAGGCCAGGGTGATCTTCGGCCTCACGTCAGTGGCAGCCACGTGGAGTGCCTTTCTGCTGGTGACGGTTGAACACTGAAAAAGACCCGCGTTGACCCCTGTCGTTGCAGGGCAGGGGTCGCGCAGGTAGTAGCGGAGGCCGGACTTGAACCGACGACACAGCGATTATGAGCCGCTTGCTCTACCGACTGAGCTACTCCGCCGCGACGGTCCTCTACGGGGCCGACGTATCCTTACTCCAGGATACCGCCCCGGGACCTGGGCACCGACGGTACCGGTACCCGGCCACCTGGTGGGTCGGGAACCTCATCAAGTGGTGGAGCCCCTTTACGGAATCGAACCGTAGACCTTCTCCTTACCATGGAGACGCTCTGCCGACTGAGCTAAAGGGGCACGCTCCTGCGGCTTCCCCCCTTTCGGGGTTCCGCCCTTCGCGTTGGTCATGACTATACAGGTCTTCGGGGGTGGTCTGCCAAATCGGAGAGCCGGGCCCGCCGCCGCCCCCGTCCGGGGCGCCCGGCCGAGGCCCCGGGGCGGCGCTCTCCGCCCTGCTCAGGCGGCCCCTCGGCGCCGTTCGGACGGCCCTCGGCGCCGGTTCAGGCGGCGGGGTCGGCCACCCGGACGTTGGACGAGGCGTCCCGCTCGATGCCCCGTACGTCGGCCGGCAGGCCCAGCCGGTGCAGCGCCTCGGGCAGCCGGGTGTCGTGCGTGAACACGATGATCTGGCGGTGCGCGCCGACCTCGGCCAGCACCCCGGCCAGCCCCTCGACCGTCTCGGTGTCCATCGCCTGGACCGGGTCGTCCAGCACCAGGAAGCCGAACGGGTTGCCGGCCGCCAGGGTGCGCGGCAGGCAGATGGAGAGCGCCAGGGCCTGGAACTCGCCCTGGCTGAGCAGCCCCGGGGCGTTCTGCTCCGCCTCGGCGCCGTCCACCGCCACGTCCACCTCGACCCGGCGCCGGGCGCCGCGCCCCACCAGCCGGAGCGACTCCAGGTCGATCCGGCGCTCCTGGCGGAGCCGGTGCCAGACGTGCTCGGTCTGCGCGGCCAGCGGGCCGAGCCGCTCGTCCCGCACCTCCTTGGCGAAGCCGGAGAACCACTCCAGCGCCTGCTCCGCGGCGTCCAGCCGGTCCCGGGCGGCCACCGCGGCGTGCGCGTCCTCCACCCAGGCGCCGAGCATCTCGGCCAGCCCGCCCCAGCCGTCGTCCGGGGCGTCCAGCCGGCGGCCCGCCTCCTTGCGGGCGGCGAGCGCGGCCGAGCGCAGCCGCCGGCCGACGCCTTCGATGTGCTCGGCCAGCTGCACCGGGTCGGTGATCTCCGCCCCGGCCTCCCACTCGGCCCAGATCCGGCCCAGCTCGCTCTCCTTCGGCATCCAGGAGGGCTTCGGCGCCATCAGGAACCGGGCCTGGTCGCGGGCGTCCTCGACGCGCCGGTAGGCGGCCGAGGCGCTCTCCGCCACCGGCTCCAGCCGGGCGATCTCGGTGCGCGCCCGGCGCGCCCAGTCCCCGCCCAGGGCGCCGCCGGTCCCGCAGGCCGGGCAGTCGGTCTCGGCCGGGTGCCGCTCGTGGTGCTCCAGCGCCTGGCGGAGCAGGAGCACGGTGCCGCGGGCCCGGTCGCCCTTGCTCCCGGCCGCCATCGCCAGCTCCATGGCGGCGCCGCGCAGCTCGTTGACCACGTCGGTGATCAGGGCCCGCTCCGGGACCGCGAGCCGGCGCAGCCGGCGCAGCACCCGCTCGGCGGCCGGGTCGGCGGGACCGTCGTCGGCGGCGATCTCGGCCAGCCGGCCCAGGTCGAGCTCGCCGGCGCCGAGGACCTCCAGGGCCCGGGCGGCCCGGTGGTCGCTGGACTCGCGCAGCCGGGCGATGAGGTGGTCCAGGTCGTTCCGGGGGCGGTCGCGCAGCTTGGCCAGCCGGGCGCAGGCCTTGGCCAGAGCCCGCTCGGCGTCGGCCACCCCGGTCAGGCCGAGCAGCGTGGTGATGGTGTCGTAGAGCTCGGCGGCGCGGCCGTTCACCGCCCGGCCGAGTTCGTCGTAGGACAGGAACGGCCGGTACCGCTCCAGGTCGGGGCCCCAGCCCAGGGAGCGCAGCGGGCCGTCGGTGCCGTCCGGCGCGATGACCCGGCCGCGGGCGGAGCGGACGCTGTCGCCGGCCCAGTACCGGGTCACCCGGGTCGGGGCGGGGTCGCCCGCGTGCGCGATGTCCACGCTGACCTCGGTGCGCTCGGTGTAGTGCAGGTTGCGCCACCCGTCGCGCCACCCGGCGGGCAGCGCGTCCCAGCGCATGTTGCGCCCGGTCAGCGCGGCCTCGGCGGCCTCGGCGAAGCTGGACTTGCCGGAGCCGTTCCGGCCCACCACCACGGTCAGCCCCGGCCCGGGGCGCAGCCGCAGCTCGGCCGGGCGGCCGATGCCGCGGAAGCCCTGCACCTCGATCCGGGAGAGGTAGCCCTGGCGGCCGGGGTCGCGCTGGACCGGCCGCTCCTCGGCGCCGCGCAGCAGCGACGCCGGGTCGGGGGCGGGCTCGCCGCGGCGCAGCCCCTCCAGCGCCTCCTCGCCGTGCAGGGAGGCCAGCACCCACTGGCGCGCCTCGCCGTCGAGCGGTGAGCGGGCCAGGCGGCCCAGCACGGTCCGGACGGTCCAGTCCGGGCCGGAGCCGCCCTCCTCTCCGGGATCCCCGGGGATCGCCTCTGCCGTCGTCACGGTCGTCACCACACCCGCCTCATCAGTCGCCGCAGAGTTAGCAGATTAGGACAGCCCCGAAGAAAGCGGCACCTCCCCCGTCACACTCCGAGCAGGCGCCTGCGCGAGCCGTCCCAGCTGAAGTGCAGGGTGGCGATGCCGGGGACGGCCGGATCGCGCAGGCACTCGTAGATGTGCAGCCCCGGCACCGAGGCGAAGCAGCCCCACACCCGCTCGGAGGTGAGCACGAAGTCCAGGTCGAGCTGGACCAGCAGGCCCAGCAGCCGGCCGTGGGTGGGCTCGTCGACCTTGGCGAAGGCGTCGTCCAGCAGGATCAGCCGGGGCGCGGCCGGCGCGTTGGCCTGCACCGCGTCGAACTGGGCCGCCGCCGCGGCGAACAGCACCAGGTAGGCGACGACCCGCTGCTCGCCCTGGCTGAGCCCGGTGCGGTGGCTGAGCCTGCGCTCCCGGTCCGGGCGGGCCGCGTCGGTGATGTGCACGGTGAACGCGAACCAGGATCGGTAGTCCAGCGCGGCGCGGAGCTGGGCGCCCCCGGTGGCGGTCGGGTCGAGCCGGCGGATCGCCTCGATGCAGCGGCGGAGCGCGTCCCGGAGCCGGGTGGTCTCCAGCCGGGTGCGCCGCTCCGCGGGCCGGGCGAGCAGCGGGACCACCGCGCGCACGTCCTCGTCGGCGTCGGGCGCCAGCCCCCACTCGATCCGCACCCCCAGCCCCTGGGAGGTGGTGACGTCGCCGAGCACCTCGTTCATGGTGGCGATGAGCGCGCGGGCCTCGTCGATCTGGCGGGCCAGGTGCCCGGCGAGCTCGCCGAGGAGGTGCCGCTCGTAGGCCTCCTCCTCGCGGAGCGCGGCCGCCTCCTCCGCCTCGGCCTCGGCCTCGGCCAGCCGGGCGGCGTAGGCGGTGACGTCGTGCGCGCCGGCGTCGTCGTGCACGGCGACCCGCTTGACCCCGGCGTGCTCGGTGAGCTCGGTGCGGGCCCCGACCGAGGAGCCCCCGGCCAGCAGCCGGTGCAGCGCCTCCCGGCGGCGCAGGATGCCGCTGTCGTCGACCTCCTCGCCGGGGGCCTCCGCGGCCTCCAGGCCGGCCTGGACCGCGGCGGTCAGCTCCTCCAGGGCGGCCAGCCGCTCGCCCTCCTCGGCCGCGTCCGCGGCGACCAGCCGGTCCAGCGGCTCCGCCGCGTCCTCCAGCCCGGCGGCGGCCAGCAGGTCCGGGTCGGGCGCGGCGTCGGCGCCGGTGAGCGCGGCGCGCAGCGCGGCGCCGGCCTCCAGCGCCCGGCGGGCCTGCTCGGCCCGCTCGGCGGCGGCCGAGCCCAGCCGGGTCTCGGCGGCGACCCGCTCGTCGCGCGCCCGCTGCGCGGAGCGCTCCAGGTCGGGGACGCGGTCGGCGGCGGCCTCCATCCGCTCCCGGACCTCGGCGACGGCGGCGCCGATCCGGTCCGGGTCGGCGGCGCGGGCCCGGTCGGTGAGTTCGATGTCGCGGCGGACGGTGATCATGTCGCCGATGGCCGCGGTTCGGGCGTCCTCGGCGACCACCCGGTCGCCGCGGGCCTGCCGCCACTGCTCGGTGCCGTCGTGCGCCCGGTCCAGCAGCACGGCCAGCGCCTGGAGGTCGCGCAGGGCGGCGGCGAGCCGGACCCGCAGGCCGTCCAGGGCGGCGGCGGTGGCGTCCAGCTCCGCCGCTTCGGCGGGCAGCGCGGCCCGCTCCGCGTCGGCCCGGAGCGAGCGGCGCAGGGCCAGGGCCGCGCCGCGGGCCTCCTCGGCGGCCCGGGCGGCGGTGCGCTGCTCGGCCTCGGTGCCGGCCAGCCAGCCGCGGGCGTCCTCCAGTGCGGCCCAGGCGGCGGCGAGCCCGCCGGGGCCGGGCAGGCCCCGGGAGATGCCGACCAGTTCGTCCTGGGCCCGCTCGGCGTCGCCGCGGCGCTCGCCGGCCTCGGCGAGCAGCGCCTCGGCGATGTCGATCCGGCGCTTCACGTTGGCCAGCGACCGGTCCCGGGCCGCGTCCCGGGCGGCGGTGCCGATGTGCTCGACCGCGGTCTTGCGGTGCGCGCCGGAGAGGGCGCCCAGCCGCCAGCGGCCGTCCAGGGCGACCGCGCAGGCGGGGCCGGCCTGCTCGCCGTCGCGGCGGCGGCGGTGCCGCGGCTCGGCCCCGGGGTCGCCGTCGGCGGGCAGCAGCGCGATGCCGGCCAGCAGGGCCTCCACCCGGTCCCGGCCGATGCCGGCGCGGTCCTCCCCGGCGCCGTCGGCGAGCGGGGCGAGCACGTCGAGCAGCGAGGGGCCGGGCGCGGGCCGGCCCGGGGAGAGCACGATGTCGGAGGTGTCGGCGGACAGCGCGCTGCCGTCCGCGGCGATCCAGGCGTTGAGCAGGCCGGACGCCTCCAGGGCGCCCTCCAGCCCGGCCTGCTCGGCGGCGCTGAGGCCGTCGGCGAAGTCGACCAGGGCGTAGAGCGGGGCGCCGGCCCCGCGGTCGCGCACCGCGGCGGCCCAGGGCGGGGCGGGCGGGGCCGGGTCGGCCGCGCCGCCGGCCTTGCGCTCGGAGAGCTCGTCGAGCTCGGTGATCAGCTCGCGCTCCTCGCCGAGCGCGGTGTCCCTGCGGGACCGGAGTTCGCGCAGCAGCGGGTCGACGGCGGCGTGCGCCGCCTCGGCCACCCGGTCCGGGACGTCCGGGCCGAGCAGCCCGAGCGCGTCGTCGTGCGGCGGCTCGACCAGCTCCTCCACGGCCGCGGCCGCGGCGTCCAGGTCCGCGTCGGGGGCGGCTTCGCGCAGGTCGGAGAGCCAGGTGCGGACCCGGGCGGCGTAGGAGGCGCCGGCGGTGCGCACCGCCTCCACCGCGGCGCGCTCCCGGGCGCGGGCGCGCTCCAGCGCGGCGTCGGCGGACTCCGCCTCGCCGCGCAGCGCGGCCTCCCGCTCCTCCGCCCCGGCGCACTCGGCCGCGGCGGCGCGCAGCCGCTCGGCCGCCCCGGCGCGCTCCGCGGCGGCCTCGTCCGCGCGGGTGAGCCGGTCGTGCAGGTCGGCGAGGCCGCCGCGGAGGGCGTCCAGGTCGACGCCGGGGACCGGGTCGCGCTCCACGGCCCGCTCCAGGCCCTCGAAGTCGACGTGGGTGACGCTCTCCCGGGGCGCGAGCACGGTGCGTACCGGCTGCGGGACGGTGCCGAGCGGTCCGGGGTCGATCCCGGCGGCCCGGGCCGCCTCGGCGGCCTCGGCGTGCAGCGCGCGCAGCGCCGCGATCGCCTCGTCCACCGCGGCCAGGCCGCCGGCCAGGGTCTCCTTGGCGCGCTCCTCGGCGGTGAGCGCGTATCCGGCGGCGGTCCAGGCGGCCTCGGCGGCGCGGATGTAGGCGGTCACCGCGGCGTAGCGGGCCTGCAGCTCGTGGTCGGTGGCGGTGGGGGCGGCCTCGCCGGCGGCGGTCAGCGTCGCGGCGTCGGAGCCGGCGGTGTCCCGGGTGCGCCGGGCCCGGTCGCGCTCCTCCTGGACCGCGCTCTCCTCGGTGACCAGCCGGTCGAGCTCCTCCTCCAGGCGCTCGGCCTCGGCGGCGCGGCGGCCGTGCTCGTCCAGCCGGGTGCGGACCTCGGCGGCCCGCTCGCCGAGCACCCGGTGCAGGTAGCCCCGGTAGTCGGCGAGGAACTCCTCGACGTGGCCGCGGGCGCCGCGCAGCGCCTCCAGCCGGCCCCGGGCCTCCTCCAGGTCGGCGACGTTCCGGGCGACCTGGTCCAGCACCGACTCGTCCATCGGCGGCAGCGCCTCGGCGAGCACCGAGACCAGTTCGCCGGCCTCCAGCCGCTCGCCGATGGTCGGGCGGCGCAGCCGGTACAGCAGGTGCACCAGGTTGCGGTAGCGGACCGGGTCGTCCAGGCCGAACAGGTCGCGCATGACCCGGGTCCGGTAGGGGCCCGCGGTGTCGTAGCAGTTCTCGGCGCCGACCTCGGCGCGGAGCCGCTCGACCGGCATCGGCCGGCCGTCGCGGACCAGCTCCAGGTCGGTGCCGACCCGGCGGTCGGTGACGAAGTGGGTGCAGCGCACGTCCCGGCCGGGGGCGGCGGTGACCGCGGCGCCCAGGGTGACCGCCGGGGCGTCCTCTCCGTCCTGGGCGAACTCCACCCACAGGTAGCCGATCCGGACCGCCTCGTCCGGCTCCTCCCCGGGGGCGGGGTCCGCTCCGTCCCGCTCCTCGGCGGCGCCGTCGGGGCGGGCGGGGGCGGCGACCCGGCCGTCGGCCATCAGCCAGCGGAACCCGGTGCGCCCGGTGCCGGTGGTGTCCAGCCGCCGGGCGTCCCCGTCGAGCAGGAACGGCAGCAGCATCTCCAGCGCCTTGGACTTGCCGGCGCCGTTGCGGCCGCGCAGCAGCAGCCGCCCGTCGGCGAAGTCGAAGACCTGGTCGTCGTAGTGCCAGATGTTGTGGATCCCGGCGCGGTGCAGCCGGTTCCGGTTGCGCCGCTCGACCGGTTCCGGACGCTCTTCCCCGGAGTCCGGGGCGGGGTCCTCGCCGGTCCGGTCGCCGTCCCGGTCCGCGGCGGGATCGGCCGGGGCGCCGGCGTGCGGGCCCGGCCGAGCACCGGTGGCCGGCCGCCCGGCCTCTCCGCCCCCGGCGGGATCGGTCAGGTCCGCTTCGGCCGCTCGGTCCTGCACGGAGCCGTCCCCGGCGCCGCCGAGCAGATCGGCCCCGAGGGCGTGCTGCGGACCGGTGGACGCCTCGGCCCCGGCGGGCTCCGCGTCCTGGTCTCCGGCCGGAGCGGGCTCCGCGACCTCCGCGGCCTGATCCGCCGCAAGGGGCATCGGACCGCCGTCCTCCGAACCCTGCTTCTTCCCACCCGGCGCGGCGCCGGCTCCGGCAGAACCGAGCAGGTCCGCTCCGAGCACCGGCTGCGGACCGGTGGGCCGCTCGGCGGCGGGCCCGGCCGGAGCGGGCTCCACGTCCTCGGCGGCCTCGGCGGCCTGGTCCGCGACGGGCGGCACCGGGCGGCCCTCTTCCGGGCCCTGCTCTTCCGAGGCCGGCACGGCATCGACCCCGGCAGGCCCGGACGGCTCCGCCCCCAGCACCCGCTGCGGACCGGTGGGCCGGTCGGCCTCCGGTCCGGTGGTGCGGGTCTCGGCCTGCGCTCCGTCCCGCTCCTCCGGCGGCTGCTCCTCCGACGGGGGCGCGACTCGGCCGCCGTGTGCTCCCGTCCCGGCACCGGGCGCGCCGAGCAGGTCGGCGCCGAGGCCGGGCTGCGGGCCGGTGGCCGGGGAGCGGTGGCTGAGCGGCCGCTGCGGCCCGGTCAGGGCCGAGGGGAGCGCCCAGTCCTTTCCGGCGGCCGCCCCGGCGGGGCCGGCGCCGGGCTCGGGGCGGAGGGCGGCGGGGTCCTCCCCCGTGCCTTCCGAGGCCCCCGCGCTTTCCGAGGCCTCCGCGGGCTCCGCCGCCCCGGGGGCTTCCGCGTCCGCGGCGCGCTCCTCCGCGGGCCGCTCCGGATCCCCGCCGTCCCGCTCCTCCGCGGCCTCGGGGCCGGGCGCGTCCTGCGCCCCGCCGACGACCGGGATGGGCGCGGTGACCTGCTCGTCGCCGACGGCCTCGGGCTCGGCGGGGGCGTCCCAGGGCCGGGGGCGGCCGGTCGGGATCGGACGGGAGGCCAGCGGGCGACCGGGCGGAACCGTCGGCGTGCGGGCCTCGGTGTGCCGGGTCGTGCTCGCGTCGCTCATCGACCGCCCTCCGGTTCTCTCGGTGCCGCTCGGATCGCCTTCCCGGGTGGGATTCAGACGATCTGCGTCATTCTCCCGGATCCCCGGAGTGCGCCGGGCGCCCCCGGTCGCCGTGCGCTCCTCGCGGAACGGATCCATCTCACACCCCGTCCCGGTTCTCCGCGGGGGCGAACCGGGCGGCGGCCGCCCGCAGCACCCGGCCTCCCCCGTCCTCCGCTCCGTCCGCCGCGCCGCGGTCGCGGAGCAGGCCGGCCGCGGCGAGCAGTTCCAGCGCCCGGCGGCCGAGCGCGTCCTCGTCCGGCAGGTACTCGGCGGCGCCCAGCTCCCAGCGGCGGCGGTGCGCGGAACCGGCGCCGACCACCGCGGCCAGCTCCTCGGCCAGCACCTCCGGCGGCACGGGGGCCTCGTGGGCGGGGGTGTTCTCCGGGCGGATCCGCGCGGCCAGCCGGCGGACGAGCAGCAGCGCCGCCTCGGCCGCCGGGCCGGCGGCCGGCAGCAGCGGGCCCGGCAGCTCCCCGGCGCCGTCCGCCTCGTCCGGCAGGATCACCGCCATGCCCTCGGCGCGGACCTCCGTCTCGGAGCCGAGCAGGTCGGCCAGTTCCGCGGCGGCCCGCCACTGGTGCCGGGCCAGCCGCCCGCGCTGCCGCTCCGGCAGGTCCTCCCGGTAGACCACCGCCTCCTCGGCGAGGAGCCTGCGCAGCGCCACCTCGCCCGCGGCGTCGTCGTCGAAGTCGTCCGGGGCGGCGTCCCGGACGAAGGAGTCCGGGTCGGCGGCGGCGTGCGGCGGGTGGGCCACCGCGAGGGCGGCGAGCTCCCGGTCGACCAGGAGCCGGACCTCCTCCCCCTCCCCCGCCGCGTACTCCGCCAGGGTGCCCTTGCTCTCCGCCAGCACGCCCCAGTCGGCGAGCAGGTGCAGCGCGGAGGCGAACGCGCGGCGCTCCGCCGACCGCCCGGCCGGGTCCGCGTGCAGGCCGGCCTCGCGGGCGGCGTCCCGCACATCGGCGGCCAGCACGTCCAGCGGGACCTCCTCGTCCTCGCCGTCGGCCAGGACGGCCAGGGTGAGCGCCAGGTAGGCGTAGCCGCGCGGGGTGAACGGGGCGCCGCTGGCCCGCCGGGCGGGCTCGGTACCGCGGACCCGCCCGGCCTTGGCCAGCCGGGCGTATTCGGCGCCGACGGTCAGCTCGTAGCCGAGCACCCGGCGGAAGCGCTGCGTGAGCCAGTCGGAGTGCGCGCGGATCAGCGCGAACGCCTCGGGGTCGGTGCGCGCGGTGACGAACGGGGTGGCCAGCAGCCTGCGGGCGACGGCCCGGCGCTCGCCGATCAGCGCGACGTCGTCGATCAGCACGGGCGGTCCCCCTCGCCGGCTCCGCCGGCCTCCGGTTCGGGCAGCGGCCCCTGCTCGGCGTGGTCGGTCACCCGCAGCCACACGTCGGCGAGGTCGAGGCCGCCTCCGGGGGAGGCGATCGCGATCCTGGAGCCGGGGGCGGAGCCCACGTGCAGCCGGACGCCGAGCTCCAGGTCGCCGGCGGTCACCTGGCGGGCCTCCGGGGAGCCGGAGCCCAGCGCGGCGGTGAGCAGCTCCATCAGCACGTCCAGCGCGGGGGTGGACAGCTCCAGCCGCTCCGCGCCGCCGGCCAGGGCGGTGCGCACCTCGGCCGCGGCGGAGCGGCGCCAGTGCGCCCGGGCCTCGGCCGCGTCGCGCAGCCGGGCCCGCTGGTCCGCGTGGTCCGGGACCGGGGCGGTGGGCAGCGGGCCGTCCGCGGGGGCGGCGGCCACGTGCGCGGGGGGCGAGTTCCACCAGCTCGCCGCGGCGGGGGCGGCCTCGTCCCCGGCGCCGCCGAGGAAGCGCGCCGGGTAGGCCGCGAAGGCGGCGGCGTAGACGTCGTGCGCGGCCGGCGCGTCGGCCTGGTCGAACCATCGGGCGAGGCGCAGCAGGGCCGCCCGGCCGCGCCGGTGCGCTCCCTGTCCGCCCGCGTCTTCAACTGCTGAGTCACCCACAACTCAGCAGACTAGAGACCCCTGGCCACCGCCGGGCCCGGATCCGCCGGTCCGACCGTCCCGGCATGCCCGAAATCACGGTCGTGAACTGGCCCTTCTACGGACCGTATCGGGGCGGTATTTCTCCCGGCGGCCCTGCTCCGGGGCGCCCTCCCGAGGCGGTTCAGGGGCGGTTCAGGGGCGCATCAGCCTCCCCTGGTCGGCCTCCTCCATCGCGCGGCGGTCCGCCTCGCTGAGGCCCTCCGCCTCGGTGACCCGGTAGGTGGTGAAGTAGAGCGTCCCGT
Source organism: Nocardiopsis potens DSM 45234 (assembly GCF_000341105.1). Lineage (GTDB taxonomy): Bacteria > Actinomycetota > Actinomycetes > Streptosporangiales > Streptosporangiaceae > Nocardiopsis_A > Nocardiopsis_A potens. The sequence goes on along the minus strand of NZ_ANBB01000033.1, from coordinate 127,358 downwards.
CGGCGTTCTCCGGGTCGCCGAGCTCGACGGTGGCGGGGTAGGGGTCGTCCTGGCATTCCGGCAGGCACCAGGTTCCGGAGAGCTCTCCGCGGCCGACCGCGGAGTCGGTGCCCCACTCCTGCCACTCCAGGCCGGTGAAGGAGGTGAACTCCGAGGCGACCAGGTCCTCCGGCCGCTGCTGGGGCCGGCCCTGCTCGTCGCCGTGCGTGTTGAACACGTAGGCGCCCTCCCCGGTGCGCGCCTCTTCCTCCCCGTCCGCGGCGCGGTCCTCCGCCCCCTCCCCGGCCGGCTCCTCCGCCCCGTCCCGGCCGGCGGCGCCCTCGGTGGGCGCGGGCGAGGACTCGGGGCCCGACGGGGCGGGGGCCGGGTCGGGCGACCCCGGCGAGGTGCTTCCGGCCCCTGCCGAGCACCCGGCCGCCAGAACGGCGACGCACGCCGCTCCCAGGACCGCCGCCTGCGCAGTGCCTCCGGACATGGTCGCCTCCTCTCCGCACGGCCGCCCCCCAGCGGACCGGCAGGGGGATCGTTCCCGCCATCGGCCCTGCTCAAGCAGGTGGTCCGGCGGCTGCGGGGCGGGGAAAGCACAGGTCCCCGGCGCGCACGCGGCGCGCCGGGGACCTGCTCGAGCGGTGCGTCCCGGTCCGGGCGGCGGCGTTCCTGCGGAGGCCTCCGCGCCCGGACCGCCGACCGGGAACGGCCGGTCAGCGGCCGCCGTTCCCGTCGTCCTCGACGTTGCTCTGCACCGGGCCCTTGGTGCAGTCGCCCGTGCTAGTCGTCGACGTTGGTCTGGATCGGGCCGTTGGTGCAGTCACCGGTGGTCTGCGGCGACAGGACCGGGATGTTGGCCCCGAGCACCGCGACGTTCGGGTTGCACAGCTGAACCGGGACCAGCTGCAGGTTCTGGTTGTACTGCTGGTCGCTGCTGTCACCGCTCGCCTGGGCGGGGCCGGCCATCAGGACGGAGCCCAGGGCGGCGCCGGCCACCAGGCCGGCGATGGCGAACTTGCGCATCATCGCTGCTGCTCCTAGTCGTCGATGTTGGTCTGGATCGGGCCGTTGGTGCAGTCACCGGTGGTCTGCGGCGACAGGAGCGGCACGTTGACGCCGATGACCGCGCCGATGTTGGCGTTGCACACCTGGACCGGAACGCCCTGCAGGTTCTGGTTGTACTGCTGGTCGCTGCTGTCGTGCGCCTGGGCGGGGCCGGCCATCAGCACGGAGCCCAGCGCGGCGCCGGCCACCAGACCGGCAACGGCGAACTTGCGCATCATTGAGATTCTCCCAAGTTATTATTAAAGCCGAGGAATGCCATATTCGGGCGCGCGATGCCCGTTTTTGGCGAAATCTAGTCGTCGACGTTGGTCTGGACCGGGCCGTTGGTGCAGTCGCCGGCGACGGTCTGCGGCGACAGGATCGGCACGTTGGCGCCGAGGACCGCGACGTTGGCGTTGCAGACCTGGACCGGGACCAGCTGCAGGTTCTGGTTGAACTGCTGGTCGCTGCTGTCACCGGCGTGGGCCGGGGCGGCCATCAGCACGGAGCCCAGGGCGGCACCGACGAGCAGGCCGGCAGCGGTGATCTTCTTCATTGGGATTCCTCCGGAGAATTCCGCGGGAGGTTGATGAAAAAGCGCAGTGACGCGCCTTCTCGCGGTGGACTGCCGTAATCATCGGGCTACTCACCGTATTTTGTCAACGCCGAAACAGGGGAAGGAGAGTGTCTAATCCGGGCATTCCCGGACCATCCATCGGCAAAGAAATTCTCGGCCGCCCGGATATCCTCGGATATTCCCCACCGAACGGCTGAACCGGAAGAATCGGATCTCCTCCGCCGAGTCGGATACGCCGGGCGGCGGGGGCGCGGAAGGGCCCCGCTGAAGCGGAGCGGCGGAAGCGGGCCCGGGGCGGCGGCGGAGCGGGCGGCTGATCCGGCGGGCGCGGGCTTCGGGCGCCGGGGGCGGGCCGGCCGGGCGGATCGGCGGCCCGGACCACGCCCGGGTTTCGGTCACGCCCTATACGGTCACCCAGCGCACACACCCTCTGTCCAAGAAGACCGCGGGGGCGCCGGGGGCGGTCCGAGCCTAGCCCGCTCCGGCGCGCACCGCCCGGTCATCGCCGAAACCGGGCCGAAGAGGGCGGGAGCGGTGCCGCTCGGGAGGAACGGGAGCAGGGGGGAGGGCCGCCGGAGGGGCCGCGGAAACGAGAACGCCCCCGGCCTCGCGGGCCGGGGGCGTTCCCCAGGGTGGCAGGTCAAGGATTCGAACCTTGGAAGGCTGAGCCGGCAGATTTACAGTCTGCTCCCTTTGGCCGCTCGGGCAACCTGCCTGGGATTTCGCCGCTCTTGGCGGCGCACGAACGATGATAGCGGACCTGCGGGGCGGGCGCGAATCGATTGCACCGGGCGGGCCGGGGGCGGCGCGGATAAGCTCGGTGCCTGCCGAGGACGGGCCCGCTCCGACCGGGAGGCCCGGGGCCGACCGCCGCGGCGATGAACGACTCCGAACCCGAAAGTGTGAGCGCACGTGGCCGCTGAATCCAGTTTCGACATCGTGTCCAAGCTCGACCGCCAGGAGGTGGACAACGCGCTGAACCAGGCCGCCAAGGAGCTCTCCCAGCGCTTCGACTTCCGCGGCACCGGCGCGCAGATCTCCTGGTCCGGCGAGCAGGGCGTGGAGCTCAAGGCCAACTCCGAGGAGCGGGTCAACGCCGCGCTGGAGGTCTTCAAGGAGAAGCTGATCAAGCGCAACGTCTCCCTGAAGATCCTGGACGCCCCGGACGAGCCCAAGGTCTCCGGCAAGGAGTACCGGCTGCCGGTCGCGCTGAAGGAGGGCATCACCTCCGAGGACGCCAAGAAGATCTCCAAGATCATCCGGGACGAGGGTCCCAAGGGCGTCAAGGCCCAGATCCAGGGCGACGAGCTCCGGGTCAGCTCCAAGAAGAAGGACGACCTCCAGGCCGTGATGTCCCTGGTCAAGGGGAAGGACCTGGACGTGGCCCTGCAGTTCGTCAACTACCGCTAGCCCGCCGGGCGGCGGGGCCGCCCCCGGGCCCGGCGGCCGGATTCCGGGGACCGGGTCCCGGCGGCGGATCCGCCGCTCAGCCGATCCGCCAGCGCTCGTCCAGGGCGCGGAGCCGGCGGATCCGCTCCGGGGTGGGCGGGTGCGCGTCGAACAGCCGGCACATGCCCCGGCGCGGGAACGGGTTGGCGATCATCTGGTGCCCGGCCGCGAGCAGCCGCCGCTCCATCGGGAGCGGGTGCGTCCGGGCGCCCACCTCGATCTTGCGCAGCGCCGAGGCCAGCGAGAGCGGGTCGCCGGTGAGCCGGGCGGCCGCCTCGTCGGCCCGGTACTCCCGGCCCCGGCCCGCCCCGCTCCGGATGACCAGCGCGGCCAGCGGCCCCAGGCCGAGGAAGAGCAGCCCCTCCAGCAGGCCCGGCCCCTCGTCGTCGGAGTCGCCCAGCGGCAGCAGCAGGGCCAGGGCGGTCAGCGAGACGATGATGGTGGCCAGCCCCACCGCGACCGAGGAGACCAGGGTGTCCCGGTTGCGCACGTGCGCGAGCTCGTGCGCGACCACCGCGCGCAGCTCCTGCTCGTTGAGCAGCCGCAGCAGGCCGGTGGTGCAGCACACCCCGGCGGAGCGCGGGCCGCGCCCCACCGCGAACGCGTTCGGCGCCGGGGTCGGCGACAGGTAGAGCCGCGGCATCGGCTGCCGCGCCTCGGTGGCCAGCTCCCGGACCACCCGGTGCAGCTCGGGCTGCTCGAACTCGCCGACCGGGCGGGCCCGCATCGCGCGCAGCACCAGCGAGTCGCCGAAGAAGCAGACCAGGCCGACCACGCCGAGCACCAGCACCGCGCCGGAGCGCAGCCCCTCGGCGCCCCAGATCAGCCAGCCGGCGAGCACGATCAGCGCCGACGGCACGGCGATCAGGGCCGCTGCCCGGAACGGGTTGCGCAGCACGGCTGTCCTCTGCCTCCTTCGCGATCGCGGCGGCGCCCTGACCGGGGCCGTCCACTGTTACGAACGCGCGGACGCCCGCGGCGCGTTCCCGGACCCCGCGATCCCTCCCGCCTCGACCGAACTGTGATTCCGCACACCCGGCCCCCGTCCGCCCGCGGGCGGGCGCCTATAGTTGCGAGAGTGGCCGTTATCACTCCGCCCACCGCTCCGCCGGGTCCGCCCGGCGGGCGGCGGCACGTGGATCTCGCACACGACGACAGCGCCCTGTGTCGGCTCGGCCGGGCACCCGGGCGGGTCGGATGTGCGGCGGCGGCGATCGTCCCCTAAGCCGGCGTGGCCACCTGGCCTCGGCCCCGAGGCGCGCGCCAGGCGCCCCGGGCCGGCCGCCAGGTCCCCACTCAAGCGACAGCGGTCCGCCGCCGGCGCCGAGTCCGCGCTCGGCACCCCTCCGGCTGCGGGCCGAGGCAACCTGAGCCGCCGCAGAGCGCGGCGGTTCGTCGAGGAGGTCGGCGATCTCAGTGACCAAGAAGGTCGAACGTCTTGATCGGGTGATCATCCGATTCGCGGGCGACTCCGGCGACGGCATGCAGCTGACCGGCGATCGCTTCACCCAGGAAACCGCATCCTTCGGCAACGACCTCTCCACGCTGCCGAACTTCCCCGCAGAGATCCGGGCCCCCGCGGGCACGCTCCCCGGCGTGTCCAGCTTCCAGCTGCACTTCGCCGACCACGACATCATGACCCCCGGCGACGCCCCGGACGTCCTGGTGGCGATGAACCCGGCGGCGCTCAAGGCCAACATCGGCGACCTGCCCCGGGGCGCCACCGTCATCGCCAACACCGACGAGTTCACCAGGCGCAGCCTGGCCAAGGTCGGCTACACCGAGGACCCGCTCTCCGACGGCTCGCTGTCGGAGTACAAGTTGAGCCGGGTGCCGCTGACCTCGATGACGGTCAAGGCGGTGGAGGAGTTCGACGTCTCCAAGAAGGACGCCGAGCGGGCCAAGAACATGTTCGCCCTCGGGCTGCTGTCCTGGATGTACAACCGGCCCACCGAGGGCACCACGTCCTTCCTGAAGTCGAAGTTCGCCGCCAAGCCGGCGATCCTCGCCGCCAACCTGGCGGCGTTCCGGGCCGGGTGGAACTTCGGCGAGACCACCGAGGACTTCGCCGTCTCCTACGAGGTGCGGCCGGCCCGGCTGCCCTCGGGCACCTACCGGAACATCACCGGCAACCTGGCCGTCTCCTACGGCCTGGTGGCGGCCTCCCGGCTGACCGGGCTACCGCTGTTCCTCGGCTCCTACCCGATCACCCCCGCCTCCGACATCCTGCACGAGCTCTCCCGGCACAAGCGGTTCGGCGTCCGGACCTTCCAGGCCGAGGACGAGATCGCCGGGGTCGGCGCGGCGCTGGGCGCCGCGTTCGGCGGGTCGCTGGGGGTCACCACCACCTCCGGGCCGGGCATGGTGCTCAAGGGCGAGACCCTGGGCCTGGCGGTGATGACCGAGCTCCCGCTGATCGTGATCGACGTGCAGCGGGCCGGGCCCAGCACCGGCATGCCCACCAAGACCGAGCAGGCCGACCTGCTGCTGGCGCTGTACGGGCGGAACGGCGAGTCGCCGCTGCCGGTGCTGGCACCCCGGTCCCCCTCGGACTGCTTCGACATCGCGATCGAGGCGGCCCGGATCGCGGTGAAGTACCGCACCCCGGTCGTGGTGCTCTCCGACGGCTACCTGGCCAACGGCTCCGAGCCGTGGCGCCTCCCGGACACCGCCTCGCTGCCGGACCTGTCGGTGGAGTTCGCCGCCGAGCCCAACGGGGAGGACGGGGAGTTCCTGCCCTACCTGCGGGACCCCGAGACGCTGGCCCGGCCGTGGGCGGTGCCCGGCACCCCCGGGCTGGAGCACCGGATCGGCGGCATCGAGAAGGCCGACGGCGGCGGGGGCATCTCCTACAGCCCCGCCAACCACGACCTGATGGTCCGCTCCCGGCAGGCCAAGGTCGACGGGATCGCCCGGGACGTGCCCCCGCTGGAGGTGGACGACCCGGACGGCGCCGACGTGCTGGTGCTCGGCTGGGGCGGCACCTACGGCTCGATCGCCGCCGCGGTGCGCCGGGTGCGCCGGGCCGGCTCCCGGGTCGCCCAGGCGCACCTGCGCCACCTCAACCCGTTCCCGGAGAACCTCGGCGAAGTGCTGCACCGCTACGACCGGGTGCTGGTCCCCGAGATCAACCTCGGCCAGCTCTCGCTGCTGCTGCGCGGCAGGTTCCTCGTCGACGTCATCGGCTACACCAAGGTCCGCGGCCTGCCGTTCAAGGCCGAAGAGCTCGCGGGCGTGGTCCAGGAGGTCATCGATCGTGCCGAGTGAGAACGGCTCCGCCCGGGGGTTCGAGGGGCTCAAGCTGGTCCCGCGCTCCGAGGCCGCCTACAAGATGAAGGACTTCAAGTCCGACCAGGAGGTCCGGTGGTGCCCGGGCTGCGGCGACTACGCGATCCTCGCCGCCTTCCAGGGGTTCCTGCCCGAGCTGGGGGTGCCCCGGGAGAACATCGTGGTCGTCTCGGGGATCGGCTGCTCCTCGCGGTTCCCCTACTACCTGAGCACCTACGGGATGCACTCGATCCACGGCCGGGCGCCGGCGATCGCGACCGGCCTGGCCGCCTCCCGCCCCGACCTGTCGGTCTGGGTGATCACCGGGGACGGCGACGGGCTGTCCATCGGCGGCAACCACCTGATCCACGCGCTGCGGCGCAACGTCAACATCAACGTCCTGCTCTTCAACAACCGGATCTACGGGCTGACCAAGGGGCAGTACTCGCCCACCTCCGAGCCCGGGAAGATCACCAAGTCCTCGCCGATGGGGTCGCTGGACTCGCCGTTCAACCCGGTCTCGCTGGCGCTCGGCGCCGAGGCGGGGTTCGTGGCGCGCACCGTCGACTCCGACCGCAAGCACCTGACCGGGGTGCTGCGGGCCGCGGCCGACCACGAGGGCGCGTCGTTCGTGGAGATCTACCAGAACTGCCCGATCTTCAACGACGACGCCTTCGAGCCGCTGAAGGACCCCGCCGAGCGGGACCTGCGGCTGCTCCGCCTGGAGCACGGCGAGCCGCTCCGGGTCGGCCCGGAGCGCGGCGTGGTCTCGGGCGAGTACGGCGGGCTGCGGGTGGCCGACGTCGCCGAGGTCGGCGAGGAGGCGCTGCTCCGGCACGACGCGCACCGGGAGGACCCGGGCTACGCCTTCGCGCTGTCCCGGCTGGACTACCCCGCCTTCGAGCACGTGCCGATCGGGGTCTTCCGCGACGTGCGGCGGCCCTCCTACGACGCGCTGATGAACGAGCAGATCGCCGAGGCCCGCGCCGGGCAGGGCGAGGGCGACCTCGCCGCCCTGCTGGCCAGCGGCGACACCTGGACGGTGGAGTAGCGGGCCGACGGGCGGGGCGGAGCCCCGTCCCGCCCGTCGCCGCCCGGTTTCCACAACCGTGCCGGAGCGCTGGCACGGCGGGCCCGCCGCCCCCTAGGTTGGTGACATCGATCACGCCGAACGGCGGCGTGCGCGTTGTCTTCCAGGAGGCGGGATGAGCGGCCAGGTTCCTGCGGCGGTCTCGGCGAGCACGGTGGACGGCGTCCTGCGGCGCACCGCCGCACGCACCCCGGACCGCACCGCGCTGGACTACGGCGACCGGCGGTGGAGCTACGGCGAACTGGACCGCGGGGTGAGCAGAGTGGCCGCCTGGCTGCTCGGCCTGGGGCTGGCCCGCGGCGACCGGGTCGCGGCGTTCGGCGGGAACTCCGACGCCTACCTGCTGTCCTACCTCGGCTGCGCGCGGGCCGGGCTGGTGCACGTCCCGGTCAACCCGGCGCTCCGCCGCGACGAGCTCTCCTACGTGCTGTCCCAGTCCGGTGCGACCGTGGTCCTGGCCGACCCGCACCTGGCCGGCGCGGTGGAGGAGGTCCGCTCCGCCCTGCCCGCCCGCGACGTGCTCGCGCTCCGCGGCGCCCTGGAGTCGCTGCTGGAGGTCGCCCGCGACCCGCACGCCCCGGCCGGAGACGGCTCCGAGGCCGCCGACGGCGACCTGGTGCAGCTGCTCTACACCTCCGGGACGACCTCCTCGCCCAAGGGCGCCATGATGACCCACCGCGCCCTGGTGCACGAGTACGCCTCCTCCGTGCAGGCGCTGGACATCGGCGCCGGCGACCGCATCCTGCACGCCCTGCCGCTGTACCACTCCGCGCAGATGCACGTCTTCCTGCTGCCCGGTCTGGCGGTGGGCGCCCGCAACGTGCTGATCGACTCCCCCGACCCGGCGGAGGTGCTGCGCCGCATCGAGGAGGAGGGCATCACCTCGTTCTTCGCGCCGCCCACGGTGTGGCTGGCGGTCAAGGACCACCCGGACTCCGCCACCCGGGACCTGTCCGGGCTGGCCAAGGCGTACTACGGCGCCGCGGCCATGCCGGTGCAGGCGCTCACCGAGATCCGGGACCGCCATCCCGGCATCGGGTTCTACAACTGCTTCGGGCAGAGCGAGATCGGGCCGCTGGCCACCGTGCTCCGCCCGGAGGAGCACGTCCCCGGCCGGATGGACTCCTGCGGCCGGCCGGTGATGTTCGTGGAGGCCCGGGTGGTCCGCGAGGACGGCACCGAGGTGCTGCCCGGGGAGACCGGCGAGGTGGTCTACCGCTCCCCGCAGCTGTGCACCGGCTACTGGGAGAAGCCGGAGGAGACCGCGGAGGCGTTCCGCGGCGGCTGGTTCCACTCCGGCGACCTGGCCCGGCGGGACGAGGAGGGCTACCTCACCATCGTCGACCGGCTGAAGGACGTGATCAACACCGGCGGGGTGCAGGTCGCCTCGCGCGAGGTGGAGGAGGTCCTCTACCGGCACCCGTCGGTGGCCGAGGCCGCGGTGATCGCGCTTCCGGACGAGAAGTGGGGCGAGGCGGTGACCGCGGTGGTGGTGCCCCGGGCCCGGGTGGCCGGGGACGAGCTGATCGCGTTCACCCGCCGCCACCTCGCCGGGTTCAAGGTGCCCAAGAGCGTGCACCTGGTCGAGGACCTGCCGCGCAACGCCAGCGGGAAGCTGCTCAAGCGGGTGCTGCGCGAGGAGCTCACCGGGAAGGGCGGGCAGGGCGGCTGAACCGGCCCCCGCCGCCCGGGGCGTAGCCTGCTCTCATGCGTATTGTCATTGCCGGAGGCCACGGCAAGATCGCGCTGCGCCTGGAGCGGCTGCTGGCCGCCAGGGGCGACGCGCCGGTGGCCCTGATCCGCGATCCCGCCCAGGCCGACGACGTGCGCGCGGCCGGCGCCGAGCCCGTCGTCATCGACCTGGAGAAGGCGACCGTCACCGAGCTGTCCGAGAAGGTCATGGACGCCGACGCGGTGGTGTTCGCCGCCGGCGCCGGTCCGGGCAGCGGGGCCGAGCGCAAGCGGACGGTCGACCGGGACGGCGCGGTGCTGCTGGCCGACGCCGCCTCGCTGGCCGGGACCCGCCGCTACGTGCTGGTCTCGGCGATCGGCGTGGACGACGGCCCCGCCCCCGGCTCGGACCCGGTCTGGGCCGCCTACGTGCAGGCCAAGAAGGAGGCCGACGACGACCTGCGGACCCGCGGCGAGGTGCTGGACTGGACCATCCTGCGCCCGGGGCGGCTGACCGACGGGCCCGGCACCGGGCTGGTGCGGCTGGGGCCGTCGGTGCCCAAGGCCGAGGTGGCCCGGGACGACGTCGCCGCGGTCATCGCCGCCCTGCTGGCCGAGCCGGCCTCGTCCCGCTCTGCGGGCCGGGTCCTGGACCTGGTCGGCGGGGAGACCCCGGTCGCCGAGGCCGTGGAGGGCGCGCTGTCCTGACCGGCCGCGGCCTGTCGCGGCCACGTATGGCAGAGCCGCCCCTTTCCGGGCATCATGGGACGCGGACGGCCCGGCGGGGCCCTCCTCTTCCGCGGCGTACGCGACGTGGGCGACGGGCCGCGGCGAACACGGGCATGGCAGCGCCGCGAGAGCAGATAGGTACGGTTCATTCATGAGCGTCACGCAGGTCGTGAGAGACAGCACCGTCGTCGAGCACGCCAAGGTCGCCGCACAGCAGAAGCGCAGGATGTTCATCGTGCGGCTGGACGTCAACGGCTATGACGAAGGCAGCAGCAAGGTCCGCCCGGGCCTGACCCGCATCCTCGAGGGCATCGAGGAGGCCGGCTGGCTGCTCGACCAGATGATCCCCGCTCAGGACGAGGAGGACGGGGCCACCCACCTGTGCCTCTTCCGGCCCGCCCCGGACAAGGGCGACTCCTCCGCCGCCGAGGCCCAGCAGGACTCCAACTCCGGTCAGCAGCAGTCCCACCAGCAGCCCACCGGCGGCCAGCAGCAGGACCCCTACGCCGCCGCGTACCAGCAGCAGTACGCCACCGGCCAGCAGCAGGGCTACGGCCAGCAGGGGTACGGGCAGCAGCAGGGCTACGGCTACGGCCAGCAGCAGCCGCAGCAGCAGGGCTACGGCCAGCAGCAGGGGTACGGGCAGCAGCAGCCGCAGCAGGGCTACGGCCAGCAGCAGCCCCAGCAGGGGTACGGCCAGCAGTACCCGGGCTACGGCCAGCAGCAGGGCTGGTAGCCCCTCCCGGACTCCGGGCGGCCAGCGGCCGCCGCGACGGGCCCGCGCGCATCGTGCGCGCGGGCCCGTCGCCGTATGCCCGGAAGGGCGGCACGGGGCTGGATCCGAACGATCGGCGACCTGCACACCGGGAAGGGCATCGGCGTCCGATACCCCATGCGCCCCGAGCGGCCCGGCGCCGGGCCGTCGCCGGGCCGGAGGCGCGGGGATTTCTCCCGTACCCGCAGGTAATCAGGGTTCCATTCGGCATACTGCCCGGGTGGAGGCAGAACACGGCGCGTCCGGCCATGACCGGCGGGAAAGCGGTCCGCGGCCGCTGACCGTCGACGACCTGGTGCGCACCCCCGACGACGGACGCCGGTACGAGCTGGTCGGCGGCCGGATCGACGCGTCGCCGGTCCCGGTCTTCCAGCACACCCGCACCTGCTCCAGGCTCCTGGCTCACCTGGCCCGCGCCGCCCCGGACGGCCGGGAGGTGCTTCACCGCCCGGGGATCGACTTCAACGCGGACCGGACCCACCACCGCATCCCCGACCTGGCGGTGATCAGGGCCGAGGACGCGGAGAGCCCCTACCTCACCCGGCCGCCGCTGCTCGCGGTGGAGATCGTCTCCCCGGAGAGCGTCATCCGGGACGACCACACCAAGCGGCGGGAGTACGCCGAGTTCGGCATCGTGGCGTACCGGATCGTCAACCCCGCACCGGACGAGACCGGCCTGGTCGAGTTCCGGCTGGAGAACGGCGGCTACCGCGAGGTGACCCAGGCATGCGGCGGGGAGGTCTTCGAGACCGACCTCCCGTTCCCCCTCCGGCTCGTCCCGCGCTGGCTGACCGCGGACGGCCCCTGGAAGGAGCGGATCGGCGGCGGCTGAGACCGGCGGCCCCGCCGCTGCGGCGGGGATCGGGCGCTCCCGAGGCCGCCCGGGACGGGAACGCGGCCGGGCGGCGCGGCGTCCTAACCGCCATGGCCGACGACTCCCCTACCGAAGACCGCCTCCCGGACGCCCCGGAAACGGGCCCGGAGAGCGCCGCCGCGGAGCTGCTCCGCGTCGACGGAGCCGCCCGCGAGGAGTACGAGGATCTCGCCGACGACCTCAACGGCTTCATCTACGACTATCCGACCGGCGACCCGTTCCCGACCATCGACTGGCTGGCGGGCTGCACGGAGAGCGCCGCCCGGAGCGGCTCCGCGATCGTCCTCCCGCTGCTCGGGCTGGCCGCGTCCACGCCCTACGCGGTCTGGCGCTCCGACAGCCGGCGGCTGATCCGCGAGATCCGGGAGGCCCTGGGGGCGGCCGCTGACCGGCTCGCCCCGGTCGCCTGCGGCCACGAGTGCCCCGCGTACCCGGCGGAGACCGGCCCCGACGACCTCACCAACTGGATCGAGCAGATCCTCGACCCCGAGGAGTACGGGGCGGCCGCCCCGGAGACCGGGGAGTGGGCGGAGGAGGTCCGCGTCTGGCTGTGCGCGGCGAACCTGCGCCGGCTCGCCGCCGAGCACGCCGACTTCATGGACGATGCCCTGGCCGAGGACGGCCCGGTCGCCGCCGAGGGGCTCGGGATCCACTCCCCCGAACTGAAGGACCTCCCGGACCTGCACTTCCACAACCAGGTCTACTGGAAGGGCCGCGTCGTCCGCAGGCAGGGCGCGTTCCACGCCGACTCCCTCTACTGGGGCCTGTCCAAGCTCGCCGCGGGCGGGTTCGCCTCCGACGACCCCGAGTCGGACCCGCGCACGGAACTGCTCTGGTGCGCCCGCGACCTGCGCGAGCACGGCGGCGGTTCGGCGGACTCCGCCGCGCAGGTCCTGCTCCTCTCGGCCTGCCACCGGACGGCGCTCTCCGATGAGACGCCGGAGCGGGTGCTGCGCGAGGAGTTGATCGAAGCGCTGTCCGAGGCACACCGGGCCCGGGCGGACGCGACCTGCGCGCACCCCGGCCACCCGCTCGCCGAGGCGATGGGTCCGCTGGACCGGGTCGCGACGGCGGTGCGCTCCTGGCGGCCGGACTTCACCCACAAGTGGCTGGAGGTGCCGCCGCCGGTCGATGCGGCCGCCGCCGAGCAGGCGCTCTGCCCGGTGTTCCTGCGCGGCGAGGCGCTGTCGGTGCTGACCGCGCTCCGCGCCGACCTCGCCCGCCGCGCTCCCCTGCCCTCGGGGCCGGGCGGCCTGGACGGACGCTACCTGGACGCCGGCGGCGCGCTCCGGATCGACGTCCTCGGCCGGGACGTGCGCTTCCACCGCACCTCGGCCGCCCCGGAGGGGACCCCGGCCGTGTGGTGCGCCCGCCGGCTGGCCGGGCCTTCGGCCCCGGAGCAGGGGACCCCGGAGTACGCCGCCCTGGTCCTGTCGGTCGCCCACGCGGCCCGGCACCCGCTCTGGTACACCGAGGTGCCCGGCGCCGCAGAGGAGTTCGCCCGCGCCCTGACCCCCGTCGCCGAGGCGGCCCCGCCCCTCGCCCCCCGGTTCGCCGCCCTGAGCCGCCCCCAGGTCGCCTCGGCGATCCCGTTCCTCCGCGACGACCGCGCCTCCCACCCGCTGATCGACCGCTTCAACGCCGAAGAGTGGTCCGACCCGGCCCTCCTCGCGGCCTTCGCCCACCTCGCCCTGACCGAGCCCGCCACCTGACCGAACCCGCCTGCGGCCCACCGGACCCGGGCCGCAGGCGGACCGGGCCTCCCGGGCCGGCTCAGGAACGCCGCCGATGGCGCCGGGCTTCCTCCATGCTCGCGAGGTAGGCCGGGTGCAGGCAGTTATCCCAGTCGTCGGCGCTGCGCTGCTCCCATTCACGCCCTTCACCGAACACGTCGGGCTCCGGTCGGGCCCTGCGCACCACTCGTCCCCGCCAGAGGAGCTCCACCCGCTCCACCCGGGGCTCTCCTCCGGCGTCCCGGTCGCCGTGCTCCAGCAGAGGGCGGAGTCCGTCCGGTTCCGACCGCACCGTCTCGGCGCGGTCGTAGGTGGGAGTCGTCGGCGTGACCAGACCGCCGGGGGCGGCCTCGGTGACCGGCGGATCCCACTCGACCTCCATCGCGCACGGGCCCGCCTTCCCGATGTCGGTCCGGTCGTTGCCGGTCTGGTAGCGGCCGGCCATTCCGGCGCGCCAGAGACCGTCGCCGACCGGCTCCCAGGAGGCGGACAGTGTACCGAGATCGGGAAGGCGATCAGCGGGTCCGGCCACCCGCACCTCGTCGAACCCGTACCAGCACGCGCCGTACCCGTCGGTCCGGCCGTCCCTCCGGTAGCACGTGATGGTGTCCTGGGAGCCGCCTTCGTCGAAGAACCGCTCCCACACGCAGGCGTACCGGTCGGGGTGGTCGTACCAGAAGTCGTAGAAGTCCGGGTTCTTCCCCGGTCCGGCCCGGACGTCCACGAGGCTCCCGTCCTCCGACAGCCGGGCCGCCACCGGGACGTTGTACGACCCGCGGTCGTTGAGGATCAGCCCGATGATCCGCTCGGCCTCGCCGCGATCGATGCTCCGCCCGGGAAGGGCAAGGATGCGCAGGAAGCTCGTATAGATGTTGGACACGTGCCTTCTTCCTGTTCACGGATGGAATCCGTGTCAGTCGAGCCCCAGCTCCCCGGTCCGCCGTCCGCACGCGAGCTCCCGGTCGGGGGAGGGGTCCGGTTCCGGCCAGGGGACGGCGTTGCCTGAGTCGTCCGCCCCCGTTTGGATGGGGCCGTGGGCGATGGACGGGCGGAGAGGAGCGTGCCGTGAGCGGAGACGCCGCCGGGGCCGGGGGCGGGCGTGCCGCGCCCGGGATCGACGCCTCGGTGCCGCACCCGGCCCGGGTCTGGAACCACTGGCTGGGCGGCAAGGACAACTACCCCGTCGACCGGCGGGTGGGCGACGAGGTCATGCGGGTCAACCCCGGCATCGTCGACATCGCCCGGCACTCCCGGGAGTTCCTCCGCCGCGTCGTGCACCACCTCGCCGCCGAGGAGGGGATCCGCCAGTTCCTGGACGTCGGGACCGGGCTGCCCACCGCCGACAACACCCATGAGGTGGCCCAGCGGGCGGCGCCGGAGGCCCGGGTCGTCTACGTGGACAACGACCCGCTGGTGCTGGTGCACGCCCGCGCGCTGCTGGTGGGCTCGCCCGAAGGGGCCACCGACTACATCGACGCCGACGCCCGCGACCCCGACCGCATCCTCGCCGAGGCCGCCCGCACCCTCGACTTCTCCCGGCCGGTCGCGCTGATCATGATCGGCATCATGGGGAGCATCACCGACGACGCCACCGCCCACGGCATCCGGGACCGGCTGGTCGGCGCGCTCCCCGGCGGCGGCCACCTGGTCGTCAGCGACGGCTCCAACGCCGTCCACCCGGAGCAGGCCGCCCGCTCCGAGAAAGCGCTCGCGGAGAGCGGCGAGCCCTACCGCCTGCGCAGCCCCGAGGAGCTGTCCCGCTTCTTCACCGGCCTGGAGCTGCTGGACCCCGGCGTGGTCTCGGTGTCCCGCTGGCGCCCGCCCGCCACCCCCTGGGGCGAACCGCCGGAGGTCGACGCCTTCTGCGGCGTGGCCCGCAAGCCCTGACCCGCTGCGCCGCCGGCCGGGGCCGCCGCCTCGGGCGCGGCAGCGCCCATTCCGCCCCCGCCGACCGGCAGGACCGGGCGCCGCCTTCACCTGGTGGAGCGGCTTCTCGCCGCCGGTCAGCGGCCGGTGTCGCCGTCCGTGCGCGCGACGCCGATCGGGCAGGTTGCCCCGGTTCCGCCGACGCCGCAGTAGCCGTTGGGGTTCTTGGCGTCGGAGAGGTACTGCTGGTGGTAGGCCTCGGCGAAGTAGAACGGGCCGGCCGGGACGATCTCGGTGGTGATGGGGCCGTAGCCGGAGCGGGAGAGCACCGGCTGGAAGGCGTCCCGGGTCGCCTCGGCGGCGGCCTTCTGCTCGTCGGAGTGGTAGAGGATCATCGAGCGGTACTGGGTGCCGACGTCGTTGCCCTGGCGGAAGCCCTGGGTCGGGTCGTGGCCCTCCCAGAAGACCTTGAGCAGGTCGGTGTAGGAGATCTTCTCCGGGTCGAAGACGACGCGGACCGCCTCGGTGTGGCCGGTGGCGCCGGTGCAGACCTCTTCGTAGGTCGGGTTGGGGGTGTATCCGCCCTGGTAGCCGACGGCGGTGGTGATGATGCCGCGCTCGGCGCCCAGGCGCCAGAAGGTGCGCTCCACACCCCAGAAGCAGCCCATGCCGAAGTCGGCGATCCCGCTGCCGGGCGGGTAGGGCGGTGCGAGCGGGGTGCCCAGCACCTCGTGGCGGTCCGGCACCGGCATCGGGGTGTCCCGGCCGGGGAGCGCCTGTTCCGGTCCGATCATGGTGGCCTTGCGCCCGAACGTGAACATGGCTCCAGCCTATCCGGCGGGGGGAAGGGGCGGCCGGGGCGGCTTCCCGGGCCGGCCGGGTCCACGGGCCGGGCCGGCCGGATCCCCGGCGGGGCCGGTTTCGCGGAGGGGTTCAGCGGAGCTGAAACCCCGCCCTTAGCAGAACTCGCTACTCATTCATGGGATGAATCCTTTAGGGTGACGGCGTGTCCGAGCTGAACCGGGGCGTGCTCTACGGGGCGAGCGCCTACCTCATGTGGGGCCTGTCCACCCTGTACTGGCCGCTGCTCGCCTCCTCCGGGGCGCTGGAGATCCTCACCCACCGGATGGTCTGGTCGCTGGTCGCGGTGGTGGCCGTGCTCGCGGTCCGGCGGCACTGGCGCTGGCTGCTCGGCGTGCTGCGCTCGCCCCGGACGCTGCTGCTGCTCACCGCCGCGGCCCTGGTCATCTCGGTGAACTGGGGGCTGTTCATCCTGGCGGTGAACTCCGGGCAGACCTCCCAGGCGGCGCTGGGCTACTTCATCAACCCGCTGGTCAGCGTGGTGATGGGGGTGCTGGTGTTCGCCGAGCGGCTGCGCCCGGCGCAGTGGTGCGCGGTGGCGCTCGGCGCGGTCGCGGTGGCGGTGCTCACCTTCGCCTACGGCGGCGTGCCCTGGTTCTCGCTGGGGATGGCGTTCTCCTTCGCCACCTACGGCCTGGTGAAGCGGTTCGTCTCACTGGACGGGCTGGAGAGCCTGGCGGTGGAGACGCTGCTGATGTTCCTGCCTGCCGCCGGGTACGTGGCGTACCTGGAGGCGACCGGCGCGGGCACGTTCGCCTCGGTGTCGCCGGGGCACACCCTGCTGCTGATCGGCAGCGGCGTGGTGACCGCGGTGCCGCTGCTCTGCTTCGGCATGGCCAACCGGCGCATCCCGCTGAGCATGATCGGCCTGCTCCAGTTCGTGGTGCCGGTGATGCAGTTCCTCTTCGCCTGGCTGGTGTTCCACGAGGAGCTGCCGGCCAGCAGGTGGGCCGGGTTCGCGGTGGTCTGGGTGGCGCTGCTGATCTTCGCCGCGGACATGCTGCGCAACGCGCGCCGGCCCGGCGAGGGGGCGGAGGCCCCGGAGGACGCGGAGCCGGGGGACGCGGAGGGCGCCGCCGGGCGCCCGGCCGCGCGGTCCCCGGAGGAGGGGGACGCGGAAGGGCACGGCGCCGGCGGCCGGCCCCGTGCCCTGGACACCGGGTCTCAGCCCGGCTGACGCTCGCCCTGCCCCTCCGGCTCCGGGCGACGGTGCCGCCCGCGCGGGCGGGACTCGGCCGGCCGCTGGGCCGGCACCCCGGGCTCCGGCGGCAGCCCGTAGTGGTGGTAGATCATGTCCTCTTGCTCGACCGATATGTGCTGGTCGATGTCGAAGCTGGGCGCGTTGCGGATCGTCTCCAGGTCGAAGGGCACCTGCACCCCGTCCCCGAGGGCCCGCGCGCCCCGCAGCGGGACGAAGCTCTCGCTGGTCCCGAACAGGCCGGTGCGGACGGTGATCCAGGTCGGGGCGTCGGTCTGGTCGTCGTAGAAGACCTGGCCGATCCGGCCGACTCCGGCTCCGTCGCGGTCGAACAGCCGGTGCCCGATCATTCGCCCTGCTCCCGTGTTCTCCCCCACGGCGGTTCACTCCCCCCTGTCACGCCGCAGCACTGCGGCGCTCGCCTGCGGCGATACCTGCTGGGTACCCACGATGTAGGCGAAGAGTAACCAATCTGCACATTTTGATTTCGGAGAGTGACGGTCATGGGGTTCCCGATCCTCCGGAAAACGCGCAGGCCCGCCCCCCGGGCGGGGACGGGCCTGCGGAGGTCCGGCGGGTCAGCCGCTGCGCTCCACCACGTAGTCGCAGAGCGCCTCGAAGGCGTCCCGGGCCGCCCCCTCGGGCAGCGACGCCAGCTCGGCGCGGGCCTTGTCGGCCCAGCCCTGCAGGTCGGCGCGGGCCTCGGCCATCGCCGGGTGCGGGCGGAGCAGGGTCAGCGCCTCCTCGGCCTCGGCCTCGCTCAGCGGGCGGCCGAGCAGCGAGCGGAGCCGCTCGCCGTCCGGGTCGGTGCCGCGCAGCGCGTGGAACATCGGCAGGGTGAGCACGCCCTCGCGCAGGTCGGTGCCGGGCACCTTGCCGGACTCGGCCGACTCGCTGGCCACGTCCAGGATGTCGTCGGAGAGCTGGAAGGCGGTGCCCAGCGCGTCGCAGGCGCGGGTGAGGGTGGCGGTGACCTCCGGGTCGGCGCCGCCGAAGGTCGCGCCGAACTCCGCGGAGGAGGCGATCAGCGAGGCGGTCTTGTCCGCGATGACCTGCATGTAGTGGCCGAGCGGGTCGACCCCTTCGGCCGGGCCGGAGGTCTCCAGGATCTGCCCCTGGACCAGCCGGCCGAAGGTGCGGGCCTGCATCCGGACCGCGTCGGTGCCCAGGTCCGCGAGCATCTCCGAGGCCCGGGCGAAGACGTAGTCGCCGGTGAGGATCGCCACGGTGTTGCCCCAGCGCTGGTTGGCGCTGGGCTCGCCGCGGCGCATCTCCGCCTCGTCCATGACGTCGTCGTGGTAGAGGGTGGCGACGTGGGTGAGCTCGACCACCGCGGCGGCCGGGATGAGCTCGGGCACACGGGGGTCGCCGAACCGGGCCGCGAGCAGCACCAGGGTGGCGCGGAAGCGCTTGCCGCCGGCCGCCAGCAGATGGCCGGCCGCATCGGTCAGCAGCGGGTCGCTCGCCTCGACCGACTCGTGCAGCAGCGCCTCGACCTTCTCCAGGTCCTCCTGGACCTCCCGGGCGAGGGCCGCGTCGACACTCGGCAGAGCGAGGAAACCGCTCGGGACAGCACCGCTCACCTGAAAGCTCCACACGTCAACGGGCGCGCGTGACCCCATTTCCGGCGTATCGCGCGCTCTCGGGATGAACATCGACCGACTAGCCAAGTTATCGGACCCGGTTTCAACCGCCAAAGCCGCGGAGCGCAGCCGCTCCGCGACTCGGAGGCAGGCGCCGGAAGGGCCGGCGGAACACGTCCCGCCGGCCCTCCGACGCCTTCGGTCGTACCTGAAAAGGTACCCCTACCTGGTGAATCCGTCGGCAGTGGCCGCCACTTCCGCGTCGGTACCGCCGCCCGGCGCCGGGATCAGGTGGTCCAGCACCGGTGTGGGGTAGACGCCGAGCAGGAAGGTGGCCGCCACGCCGATCGAGATGACCGACCCGGTGAGCAGCCCGGCCGGGACCACCCGCGGCCCGCCCTTCTCGGCCGGCTCGGAGAAGTACATCAGCACGATGATGCGCACGTAGAAGAACGCGGTCACCGCGCTGCTCAGCACGCCGACCACCACCAGCGGCGCGGCGCCGGCCGCCAGGGCCGCCTCGAACACCGCGAACTTGCCGATGAACCCGCTGGTCAGCGGGATGCCGGCGAAGGCGAGCAGGAACAGCGAGAGCGCCCCGGCCAGCACCGGCGAGGTGCGGCCCAGGCCGGCCCACTGCTCCAGGTCGCCCGCCTCGGCGCCGTTCTCGTGCGTGCGGACCAGGGTGACCACGGCGAACGCGCCGATCGTGGTGAACCCGTAGGCCGCCAGGTAGAACATGGCGCCGGCCAGGCCCGCGGAGTCGGCCGCGACCACCGCGGTCAGCACGAACCCGGCGTGCACCACCGAGGAGTAGGCCAGCAGCCGCTTGATGTCGCGCTGGGTGACCGCGACGATCGCGGCGACCACCATGGTGAGGATCGCGACGACCCACAGCATCGGCCGCCACGACTCCACCGAGCCGCCGAAGGCGGTGAAGAACACCCGGAGCAGCGCGCCGAACGCGGCGACCAGGGTGCACGAGGCCATCAGCGCGGTGATCGGGGTCGGGGCGCCCTGGTAGACGTCGGGCTTCCAGTTGTGGAAGGGCACCGCGCCGACCTTGAACAGCAGGCCGACCGCGACCAGGCCGATGCCCAGGAGCAGCAGCGGCTCGCCGTTGCCGCCCTGGAAGATCTCCGCGCCGCCGGCCTGCACCGCCTCGTCCACCCGGGCGAAGTTCACCGAGCCCGCGTAGCCGTACACCAGGGCGATGCCGAACAGGAAGAACGCCGAGGAGAACGCGCCCAGCAGGAAGTACTTGACCGCGGCCTCCTGGGAGAACAGCCGGCGCCGCCGGGCGATCCCGCACAGCAGGTACAGCGGGAGGCTCATCACCTCCAGCGCGACGAACAGGGTGAGGAAGTCGTTGGCGGCGGGGAAGAGCAGCATGCCCAGCACCGCGAAGAGCACCAGCGGGTAGACCTCGGTGTGCTCGGATCCGGCGAGGACGTGCTCGCGCTCCTCCTCGCTGCCGGGCACCGCCGCGGCCTGCGCGGCGAACGCGTCCTCGCCGCCGTGCCGCTCGGCGATCAGCAGCAGGCTGATGAATGCCAGCACCAGGATGGTGCCCTGGAGGAAGAGCGCGGGGCGGTCCACCGCGACGGCGCCGAGCGCCAGGGTGGTGCCGGCCTCCCCCTCGGGCAGCGTGAAGGCCTGGGCCAGGGTGAGCACGAACGCGGCGAGCACCCCGCCCAGGGCCAGCAGCAGCTGGACCGGGCGGCGCCGGGGGCGCGGGACGAAGGCCTCGGCCAGCACCGCCAGCACCCCCGCCGCGAAGACCACCAGCATCGGGGCGAGCAGCCAGTAGTCGATGGCGGGCGGGGAATCGGTGATGACCGGTGCGGCGAGCGCCGCACCCGGTGCCGCCTGGGTCGCGGAGATCACTCGGAGGCTCCTTCCTGGCCGCCCGCCGTCGGACCGGTGCCGCCGACCGCGGGCGCGGGGTCGGTGGCGTCCAGCTGCTCCATGGTCCGCTGCACCGACGGCTCGACCGCGTCGAGCATCGGCTGCGGGTAGACGCCGAACAGGATGATCAGCGCGACCAGCGGCGCGATCGCGCCGAGCTCGCGCCGGTCCAGGTCGGCCAGGCCGGAGAGCCGCTCCGGCAGCGGGCCGGTCATGGTCCGCTGGTACATCCACAGGATGTAGAGGGCGGCCAGCACCACGCCCACCGCGGCGATGACCGCCGGCACCGGGTTGAACATGTAGGCGCCGATGAACACCAGGAACTCGCTGACGAACGGGGCCAGCCCGGGCAGCGACAGCCCGGCCAGGCCGGCCACCAGGAAGGTGCCGGCCAGCACCGGGGCGGCCTTCTGCACGCCCTGGTAGTCGGCGATCAGCGAGGAGTCCCGGCGGGCGATGAGGAAGCCCACGATCAGGAAGAGCGCGCCGGTGGCGAAGCCGTGGTTGACCATGTACAGCGCCGCCCCGGAGTGCCCCTGGGTGGTCATCGCGAAGATGCCCAGGGTGATGAACCCGAAGTGGGAGACCGAGGTGAAGGCGATCAGGCGCAGCATGTCGCTCTGCCCGATCGCCAGGATCGCGCCGTAGACGATGCTGACCAGGCTGAGCGCCACCGCCGGCCAGACGAACCAGGCCGCCGCCGAGGGGAACAGCTCCAGGCAGTAGCGGAGCATCCCGTAGGTGCCGACCTTGTCCAGCACGCCGACCAGCAGCACCGCGGTGCCCGGCCGGGACGACCCGGCCGCGGTCGGCAGCCAGCTGTGCAGCGGCCACATCGGCGCCTTGATCGCGAACGCGATGAAGAAGCCGAGGAAGAGCCAGCGCAGCACGGTCGGGTCCAGCTCGGCCAGGGCCCCGCCGGAGACCAGGTCGCTCCAGAGGAACGTGCCGCCGTAGACGTAGACCCCGATCACCGCGACCAGCATCAGCAGGCCGCCGGCCAGGCTGTACAGCAGGAAGGTGATCGCGGCCCGGCGGCGCTGCTCGCCGCGCCCGTACCGCCCGATCATGAAGTAGACCGGGATCAGCATGGCCTCGAAGAAGACGTAGAACAGGAAGACGTCGGTCGCGGCGAAGACGCCGACGATCATCGCCTCCAGGGCCAGGATCAGCGCGAAGTAGCCCTTGCCCCGGTCCGGGGCGTCGTCGTTCTCCCGCCAGGCGGCCAGGATCACCAGCGGGACCAGCGCCGCCGACATCAGGATCAGCAGCAGCGCGATCCCGTCCACGCCCACCGCGTAGCTGACCCCGAACCGCGGGATCCACGGGTGGACCTCTTCGAACTGCAGCCCGGCCGCCGAGGTGTCGAACCGCGCCGCCATGACCCCGAGCAGGGCCAGCACGGCGACCGAGACGGCGAACGCCGCCCGCTTGGCCTGCTCGGCCCGCTCGACGGGGGTGAGCGCGACGCCCAGCGCGCCCAGCGCCGGCAGCGCGATGGCGAGTGTGAGCCAGGGGATGTCGGTCATCTAGATCCTCACAGCCAGCGTTGCGACGACGATGGCGGCGCCGAACAGCATGGTCAGCGCGTAGGTCCGGGCGAATCCGGTCTGCGCCCGGCGCATCCGCGCCGAGCCGTCCCGGACGCTGTCCGCCACCCCGTTCACCGCGCCGTTGACGACGTGGGTGTCGATCGCCACCAGCGCTTCGGTGACGACCTGGCCGGGCCGCATCAGCAGTCCCTCGTTGATCTCGTTGCCGTACAGCTCGTTGCGGGCGGCGGCGGTGATGAAGTTGCCCGCGGGGGCGGTCACCGGCACCGGGCGGCGGCCGTACATGAACCAGGCCAGTGCCACCCCGCCGACCATCAGCGCCAGCGCGGCCAGCGCGGACGGGGCGGTGAACATGGCGGCCAGGCTGAACTCGTGGTGCTCCGGCGGGGCGCCGACCGCGGGCTCCAGGAAGTGCGCGAACCGGTAGCCGAAGACCAGCGCCGCGCCGAGGAAGACCGACCCGACGGCCAGCACCACCATCGGCCCGGTCATCGAGGCCGGGGACTCGTGCGGGTGCACCCCGTCGTGCCAGCGCTTCTCGCCGAAGAAGGTCATGATCATCACGCGGGTCATGTAGAACGCGGTGAGCGCCGCGCCGACCAGCGCCGCGGTGCCGAGCAGCTGCCCGGTGAGCCCGCCGGCGCCGAACGCGGCCTCGATGATGCCCTCCTTGGTCCACCAGCCGCTGAGCAGCGGGAACCCGATGATCGCCAGGTAGCCCAGGCCGAAGGTGGCGAAGGTGATCGGCATGTACCGGCGCAGCGCGCCGTACCGGCGCATGTCGACCTCGTCGTTCATGCCGTGCATCACCGAGCCGGCGCCGAGGAACAGCCCGGCCTTGAAGAAGCCGTGCGTGATCAGGTGCGCGATGGCCACCGCGTAGCCCGCGGGGCCCAGCCCGGCGGCCAGGGTCATGTAGCCGATCTGGCTCATGGTGGACCCGGCCAGCGCCTTCTTGATGTCGTCCTTGGCGCACCCGATGACCGCGCCGGCCAGCAGGGTGGCCGCGCCGACGATCGCCACCGCCAGCTGGGCGGCGGGGGCGGCCTCGAAGATCGGGCCGGCCCGCACGATCAGGTAGACGCCGGCGGTGACCATGGTCGCCGCGTGGATCAGCGCGGAGACCGGGGTGGGGCCCTCCATCGCGTCCAGCAGCCAGGACTGGAGCGGCAGCTGGGCCGACTTGCCGCACGCGCCGAGCAGCAGGAGCAGCCCGATCGCGGTGAGCACGCCCTGCCCGGCGCCGTCCAGGCCGCCGAGCACCCCGCTGAACGCGACCGTGCCGAAGGTGGAGAACATCAGCATGATCGCGATCAGCAGGCCCAGGTCGCCGACCCGGTTGACCAGGAAGGCCTTCTTGGCGGCGACGGCCGCCGAGGGCTTGTGCTGCCAGAACCCGATGAGCAGGTAGGACGCCAGGCCGACGCCCTCCCAGCCGAGGAAGAGCAGCACGAAGTTGTCCGCCAGGACGAGCACCAGCATCGCCGCGACGAACAGGTTGAGGTAGGCGAAGAACCGGCGGCGCCGCTCGTCGTGGGCCATGTAGCCCACCGAGTAGATGTGGATGAGCGAGCCGACGCCGGTGATGAGCAGGACGAAGCTGATCGACAGCGGGTCGATCAGCAGGCTCGCCCCGACCTCCAGGTCGCCGGAGGAGAACCAGGTGTAGACGTCGACGCCGACGCTGCGGTGGTGGGCGTCCATCCCGAGGAGCTGGACGAGCGCGAGCACCGCCCAGGCGAAGCTGGCCAGGGGCAGCGCCGTCGCCAGCCAGTGGCCCCAGGCGTCGGTCCGCTTCCCGCCGATCAGCAGGACGGCCGCCCCGATCAGCGGGAGCGCGATGAGCAGCCAGGCGTTGCCCAGTACCGCCCCTTCGGCCGGGGCGGTGACCGCCGGTTGCGCGTCGGCGGCGAGGAGGGAGTCGGTCATAGACACGGCCACGTCGCCTTCTAGTACTTGAGCAGGTTGGCGTCATCGACCGACGCGGACCTGCGGGTGCGGAAGATCTGCATGATGATCGCGAGCCCCACCACGACCTCGGCGGCGGCCACGACCATCACGAAGAACGCGATGACCTGCCCCTCGATGTCGCCGTGCATCCGCGCGAAGGCGACGAACGCCAGGTTGCAGGCGTTGAGCATGAGCTCCACGCACATGAAGACGATGATCGCGTTCCGCCGGACCAGCACCCCCAGGGCGCCGATGGTGAACAGCAGCGCGGCCAGCGCGATGTAGTTCATCGGGTCCACGAGTGCTCGGCCTCCTCTCCTTCGGCCCCGCCGTTCTCGCCGTCCCCGCGGTCCTCGGCGTCCCCGCCGGTCCCGCGCTCTTCGGCGCCGGGGCCGGACTCGGGCCGCTCGTCCTCGGCGTGGCCCTCCTTGGACCAGGCCGAGTCGGAGGCGCCGCCGGGGCTGGGCACCGCGCCCAGCCGGATGTCCTGCGGCACCTGCGACTGCAGCTCGGGGTCGCGGGCGGTGAGCACCGGGTTGAGCGAGAGCCGGGAGACCGACCCGTCGGGCAGCAGCGCCGGCATGTCGATGGCGTTGTGCCGGGCGTAGGTTCCGGGGCCGGGCAGCGGCGTCGGGTGGTCGCCGAGGATCCGCTCCCGGGCCATCTCCCGCTGGGTCCGCCGCGGCTTGGTGCGGGCGCTGTGCGCCAGGACCAGCGCGCCGAGCACCGCGGTGATCAGCAGTGCGCCGGTGGCCTCGAACGCGATGATGTAGCGGAAGATCACCTCGCCGGCGATCCACTGCACGCCGCCGCCGGCCGCCGCGACGCCCGCGGCCAGGCCGGCCGGGTCGCCGACGGAGATCCGGGTCAGGCCGAGGCCGAGGGCGAGCAGGAAGCACAGCGCCACGGCGCCGGCCAGCACCCGCTGCCCGCGGATCGTCTCCACCAGCGAGTCCGCCGAGCTGACGCCGACCAGCATCAGCACGAACAGGAAGAGCATCAGCACCGCGCCGGTGTAGACGACGATCTGCACCACCATCAGGAACGGCGCCTCGTTCATGCCGTAGAACACGGCCAGGCCGAGCATGACGGCGGCCATCATCACCGCGGAGTGCACGGCCTTGCGGGCCAGCACCACGCCGAGCGCGGCGAGCAGCACGAACCCGCCGAGCAGCCAGAACGCGGCGGCCTCGGTGCCGGAGACCGGGGCGGCGAGCACGGTGCCCGCCGCGGTCGCGGGGGTCATCGGGCCACCTCCCCGCCGGCCGGCTCCCGCTCGGCGGCCGAGGAGCGGCCGGAGCGGTAGTAGTCCTCCTCCGTGTCGCCCAGCCGCATCGGGTGCGGCGGCGCCTCCATGCCCTCGCGGAGCCCTGCGAGCAGCTGCTCCTTGGTCCAGATCAGGCTCTCGCGGTCGTCGTCGGCGAGCTCGTACTCGTTGGTCATGGTGAGCGCGCGGGTCGGGCAGGCCTCCACGCACAGCCCGCACAGGATGCACCGCAGGTAGTTGATCTGGTACACCCTGCCGTACCGCTCACCGGGCGAGTACCGCTCCTCCTCGGTGTTGTCGCCGCCCTCCACGTAGATGGCGTCGGCCGGGCAGGCCCAGGCGCACAGCTCGCACCCGATGCACTTCTCCAGGCCGTCCGGCCACCGGTTCAGCTGGTGCCTGCCGTGGAAGCGCGGCGCCGTGGGGCGCTTCACCTCCGGGTATTCGATGGTGGGCACCTTCTTGAACATGGTGTGGAAGGTGACGCCGAACCCCTTCACGGGGTTGAGCCAGTCAAGCACCGGTTACCTCCTCACGCTCGCCGCGCTTCTCGCCGGCCGGGGCCGGTGCGGGGTTTCGGGACGGCTCGGCGAGGACGCTGCTGCCGTAGTGCGGCGCGCTCTGCGGCGGCACCGGGAAGCCGCCGACCGCCGGGTCGGCGTGGATCCGGCGGGCCTCCTCGGCGCGCCGGGCCTCCTCCGCGGCCCGCTTCCGCCGGGCCGACCGGGCGTAGCCGGCGAAGGCCGCGATGGAGACCGCCGCGAACGCGACGGCGACGCCGGCGGTCGCGCCGAGCGGGGCGCCCTCGTTCACCATCAGCTTGACCACCGCCACCGCGGTGATCCAGACCAGCTGCACCGGGATGAGCAGCTTCCAGCCCAGCTGCATCAGCTGGTCGTAGCGGATCCGGGGCACCGAGCCGCGCGCCCAGATGAACAGGAACATCACGGCGAGGAACTTGAGCAGCCACCACAGGACGGGCCACCAGCCCTCGTTGGCCCCCGGCCAGAACGCCGTGATCGGCGGCGGCGCCAGCCAGCCGCCGAGGAAGAAGGTCACCGAGACCGCGGCGACCGTCACCATGTTCACGTACTCGGCGAGGAAGAACATGGTGAACTTCATCGACCCGTATTCGGTCATGAAGCCGCCGACGATCTCGCCCTCGCCCTCGGCCAGGTCGAACGGGAGCCGGTTGGTCTCGCCGACCATGGTGACCAGGTAGATGAGGAAGGACGGCAGCAGGATGACCGCGAACCACAGCGACCGCTGCGCCTCCACGATGCCGGAGGTGGTCAGCGTCCCGGAGAACATGAACACCGCGACGAAGCTCAGCCCCATCGCGATCTCGTAGCTGATCACCTGGGCCGAGGCGCGCAGCCCGCCGAGCAGCGCGTAGGGCGACTGGGAGGCCCAGCCGCCGAGCACGATGCCGTACACGCCGACCGCCGCGGTGGCCAGCACCAGCAGCGCCGCGATCGGCAGGTCGGTGAGCTGCAGCGGGGTGGTGACCCCGAACATGTTCACCTCGGGCCCCACCGGGATGATGGAGAACGCGATGAACGCCGGGACCGCCGCGATCATCGGCGCCGCGATGTAGACCAGCCGGTCCACGTTGCGCGGGATCACGTCCTCCTTGAGCGACAGCTTCACGCCGTCGAACAGCGACTGCAGCAGGCCCAGCGGGCCGAGCCGGTTGGGGCCGTGGCGCTGCTGCATCCGCCCCATGACCTTGCGGTCGGCCATGATCATCATCAGCACGCAGACCATCAGGAAGACGAAGACGACCAGCGCCTTGATCAGGGTGATCCACCACGGGTCACCGCCGAAGGCCTCCAGTCCCGGCTCCCCGGCCGCCGCCTGCACGGTGCCGGCCGCGGCGGCCGGCCATCCGATGGGCATCACTTCGCGCTCCCAGCACTCGCGGTCTCGGCGGCGGCGCCCGCGGGGCGCAGCCGCACCGTGTCCCCGGCGGCCGCCCCCAGGTCGCGGCGGACGTCGCAGTCGCGGGCGGCGGCGGGCAGCCACACCACCCCGTCCGGCATCCCGGC
Organism: Nocardiopsis potens DSM 45234; assembly: GCF_000341105.1. Taxonomy (GTDB): domain Bacteria; phylum Actinomycetota; class Actinomycetes; order Streptosporangiales; family Streptosporangiaceae; genus Nocardiopsis_A; species Nocardiopsis_A potens. The sequence continues at coordinate 99,927 of NZ_ANBB01000033.1, read as the reverse complement.
GGCGACCACGGCCGGCACCGAGACCGACCCGGCCGGGCCGGCGACCTCCAGCCGGCCGCCGTCGGCCAGCCCGATCCCGGCGGCGGTGGCCGCGGAGAGCCGGGCCAGCGCCGGCCGGGCGGTCCCGGCCAGGTAGGGCTCGCCGTCCTCCATCCGGCCCCGGCCGAGCAGCTGCTTCCAGGTGGCCAGCAGCGCCCGGCCCGGCCCCGGTTCGGCGGCCGGCGCGGGCCCGGTCAGCGGGTCGGGGACCCGCTCGCCGGCCCAGGCGCCCAGCGCGGCCAGTTCGCGGCGGGCCGCGGCGGCGTCCGGGAGCCCCAGGTGGACGTCCATCTCGTCCGCGATCGCGGCCAGCACCCGAAGGTCGGACAGGGCGCCGGGGATCTTCAGCGCGTCGCCGAACGGCCGCTCGCGCCCCTCCCAGTCGACGAAGGTGCCGGACTTCTCCGCCACCGCCGCCACCGGCAGCACCACGTCGGCGCGGTCGGTGACCTCGCTGGCGCGCAGCTCCAGGGAGACGATGAACGGCACCCGGGCCAGCGCGGCGCGGGCCGCCTCCGGGTCGGGCAGGTCGTCCAGTTCCACCCCGGCGATGACCAGCGCGTCCAGGTCGCCGGCGGCCGCGGCGGCGAGGATCTCCGCGGTGTCCCGGCCCTCCCGCTCCGGCAGCGAGGCGACCGACCAGGCGCGCGCGGCCTCGGCGCGGGCGTGCGCGTCGCCCACCGGCCGCCCGCCGGGCAGCAGGTTGGGCAGCGCCCCGGCCTCGATCGCGCCGCGCTCCCCGGCCCGGCGCGGGATCCAGCCGATCCGGGCACCGGTCCGGTCGGCCAGCCGGGCCAGCGCGGAGAGCGCGCCCGGCGTCCGGGCCAGCCGCTCGCCGGCGAGCAGCACCGCGCCCTCGGCGCCGAGCGCGCGGAACGCCTCGGGGGAGGCGTCGGCGAGCCCGTCCAGTACCCGCGCCTCGGCGCCGGGGGCCGCCGGGACCAGCGTCCCGTCGGCCTTGGCCAGTCCCCGGCTCGCGTACGGCGCGATCGCGTACAGGTCGAGTCCGCGCTTGCGGGCGGCCTTGCGCAGCCGGAGGAAGACCGCGGGCGACTCGTCCTCGGGCTCCAGCCCGGCGAGCAGCACCGCGGGCGCCTTCTCCAGGTCGTCGTAGCTCACCTGGACGCCGGTCCCGGCGACCCGGGCGGCGATGAACTCGGCCTCCTCCTCGGAGTGCTCCCGGGCCCGCATGTCGATGTCGTTGGTGCGCAGCGCCACCCGGGCGAACTTGGCGTAGGCGTAGGCGTCCTCCAGGGTCAGCCTGCCGCCGGTGAGCACCGCGGCGCGGCGCGCCCCGCCCAGTCCGCGGGCCGCCTCGGCCAGTGCCTCCGGCCAGGAGGCGAACTCCAGGGCGCGGGTGTCGGCGCGGCGCAGCAGCGGCCGCTTGAGCCGGTCGCCCTGGGTGGCGTAGGTGAAGGCCCAGCGCCCCTTGTCGCAGTTCCACTCCTCGTTGACCCGGGGGTCGTCGCCGGCCAGCCGGCGGGTGACCTTGCCCCGGCGGTGGTCGGTGCGGAGCGCGCAGCCGGACGCGCAGTGCTCGCACACGCTGGGCGTGGAGACCAGGTCGAACGGGCGGGAGCGGAACCGGTAGGCGGCGCCGGTGAGCGCGCCGACCGGGCAGATCTGCACGGTGTTGCCGGAGAAGTAGGACTGGAACGGCTCGCCCTCGGCGATGCCGACCTGCTCCTGGGCGCCGCGCTCCAGCAGCTCGATGAACGGGTCGCCGGCGATCTGCGCGGAGAACCGGGTGCACCGGGCGCACTGGATGCACCGCTCCCGGTCCAGCAGGACCTGGGTGGAGAGCGGGACCGGCTTGGGGAAGGTGCGCTTGGTGTCGGTGAAGCGGGTCTCCCCCTGCCCGCTGGACATCGCCTGGTTCTGCAGCGGGCACTCGCCGCCCTTGTCGCAGACCGGGCAGTCCAGCGGGTGGTTGATCAGCAGGAACTCCATGATGCCCCGCTGCGCCTTCTCCGCCACCGCCGAGGTCAGCTGGGTCTTGACGACCATGCCGTCCATCACGGTGATGGTGCAGGAGGCCTGCGGCTTGGGCATGCCCCGGCCGTTGCCCGCGTCGGGGATCTCCACCAGGCACTGGCGGCAGGCCCCGACCGGGTCCAGCAGCGGGTGGTCGCAGAACCGCGGGATCTGGATGCCCAGCAGCTCCGCGGCCCGGATCACCAGCGTCCCCTTGGGCACCTTGATCTGGAACCCGTCGATGGTGACGGTGACCAGGTCCTCCGGCGGGACCGCCGGGGCGCCGCCGGACGGGGTGTTGGTCGTGACGGTCACTTGCTCCCTCCCCACACGGTCGACTCGGAATGGTCGAACGGGCAGCCCCGCTCCTCCATGTGCCTGATGTACTCGTCCCGGAAGTACTTGATGGACGACATCACCGGGCTGGCCGCGCCGTCGCCGAGGGCGCAGAACGAGCGGCCCAGCAGGTTGTCGCAGATGTCCAGGAGCTTCTCCACGTCGGCCTCGGTGCCCTCGCCGTTCTCCAGCCGGTCCAGGACCTGGACCATCCAGAAGTTGCCCTCCCGGCAGGGGGTGCACTTGCCGCAGGACTCGTGGGCGTAGAAGGCGATCCACCGGCCGACCGCGCGGACCACGCAGGTGGTCTCGTCGAAGATCTGCAGTGCGCGGGTGCCGAGCATGGACCCGGCGGCGCCGACCGACTCGAAGTCGAGCGGGGTGTCCAGGTGCTCCTCGGTGAAGATCGGGGTGGAGGAGCCGCCCGGGGTCCAGAATTTGAGCCGGTGGCCGGCCCGGATGCCGCCCGCCATGTCGAGCAGTTCGCGCAGCGTGACGCCGAGCGGGGCCTCGTACTGGCCGGGCCGGGTGACGTGCCCGGACAGCGAGAAGAAGCCGAACCCGGCGGACTTCTCGGTGCCCATCGAGGTGAACCACTCGGCGCCGTTGGCCACGATCGGCGGGACGCTGGCGATCGACTCGACGTTGTTCACCACGGTCGGCGAGGCGTACAGCCCGGCCACCGCGGGGAACGGCGGCTTGAGCCGGGGCTGCCCGCGGTAGCCCTCCAGGGAGTCCAGCAGCGCGGTCTCCTCGCCGCAGATGTAGGCCCCGGCGCCGGCGTGCACCACCACGTCCAGGTCGAACCCGCTGCCCAGGATGTCGGTGCCGATCAGCCCGGCCTCGCGGGCCTCCTCCACCGCCCGCCGCAGCCGGCGGATGACGTGCAGCACCTCGCCGCGCACGTAGATGAAGGCGTGGCTGCTGCGGATCGCGTAGGCCGAGATGATCACCCCCTCCACCAGCGCGTGCGGGTTGGCCATCATCAGCGGGATGTCCTTGCAGGTGCCCGGCTCGGACTCGTCGGCGTTGACCACCAGGTAGCGCGGGTTGGGGTTGTCCTTGGGCAGGAAGCCCCACTTCATCCCGGTGGGGAACCCGGCGCCGCCGCGGCCGCGCAGGCCGGAGGCCTTCACCAGGTCGACCAGTGCGTCCGGTTCCATGGCCAGGGCCTTGCGCAGCGCCCCGTAGCCGCCGACCGCCCGGTAGCCGTCCAGGGTGTAGAGGTCCTCGCGGTCCCAGTGCTCGGAGAGCACCGGGGTGAGCGCCGTCCCGGTCATCGGTCGCCCCCTTCGGTCGGGGCGGGGCCGGCCGCGCCGGGGGCCGGCGCGGTCCAGCCGCGCTCGCGGGCGAGCTTCAGGCCCTCCAGGGAGGGGCCGGCGGCCTGCGGGCCCTCGCCGGCCCGGCCGTCGGAGAACCCGGCCAGCACCCGGGAGGCCTGCTTCCAGGTGCACACCGGGCCGGCGCCGCGGGTGGGCGCCACGTCGTTGCCGAGCCGCAGGTCGTCGACGAGCCGCTTGGCGCTCTCCGGGGTCTGGTTGTCGAAGAACTCCCAGTTGACCATCATCACCGGGGCGAAGTCGCAGGCCGCGTTGCACTCCAGGTGCTCCAGCGTGACCTTGCCGTCCTCGGTGGTCTCGTCGTTGCCGACGCCCAGGTGCTCCTTGAGCGCGGCGAAGATCTCGTCGCCGCCCATCACCGCGCAGAGCGTGTTGGTGCACACGCCCACGTGGTATTCGCCCATCGGGCGGCGCTTGTACATGGTGTAGAAGGTGGCCACCGCGGTGACCTCGGCGGCGGTCAGCCCCAGGACATCGGCGCAGAAGCCGATGCCCGCCCTGCTGACGTACCCCTCCTCCGCCTGGACCAGGTGGAGCAGCGGCAGCAGCGCCGACCGCGACTTCGGGTAGCGGGCGATCACCTCCTTGGCGTCGACCTCCAGCCGCGCCCTGGTGGCGTCGTCGAAGCCCTCGCTCATGCCGGTGCTCCCCTCCTCGCTCGTTCCGTCACCGGTCCACGCCTCCCATCACGGGGTCGATGCTGGCCACCGCGGCGATGACGTCGGCCACCGTGCCGCCTTCGCACATCGCGGCGACCGCCTGCAGGTGGGTGAACGAGGGGTCGCGGAAGTGCACCCGGTGCGGGCGGGTGCCGCCGTCGCTGACCGCATGGCAGCCCAGTTCGCCCTTGGCGCTCTCGACCGCGGCGTAGGCCTGGCCGGCCGGGACCCGGAAGCCCTCGGTGACCAGCTTGAAGTGGTGGATGAGCGCCTCCATGGAGCCGCCCATGATGTGCGCGATGTGGTCCGGGGAGTTGCCCAGGCCGTCCGGGCCCAGCGCCAGCTTGGCGGGCCAGCCGACCTTGGGGTCGTCCACCATGACCGGGCCGGGGGCCAGCTTGTCCAGGCACTGCTCGATGATCCGCAGGCTCTGCTCGACCTCGGCCAGCCGCACCCGGTAGCGGGCGTACACGTCGCCGCCGTCGGAGACCGGGACGTCGAACTCGTAGTCCTCGTAGCCGCAGTACGGCTTGGCCTTGCGCAGGTCCCAGCCGAGGCCGGAGGCGCGCAGCAGCGGCCCGGTGACGCCCAGCGCCATGCAGCCGGCCAGGTTGAGGTGGGCCACGTCGCGGGTGCGCGCCAGGTAGAGCGGGTTCTCGTCGAGGAGCTTGCGCATGATGGCGATGCGCTTGGGCATCTCCTCCAGCAGCTCCTTGACCTTGCCGACGGCGCCGGAGGGCAGGTCCTGGGCGACGCCGCCGGGCCGGATGTAGGCGTGGTTCATCCGCAGCCCGGTGATCAGCTCGAAGATGTCGAGGACCATCTCGCGCTCGCGCAGGCCGTTGGTCATCACGGTGGTGGCGCCGAGCTCCATGCCGAACGTCGCCATCGCCACGAAGTGCGAGGAGATCCGGTTGAGCTCCATCATCAGCACCCGGATGACGTCGGCCCGGGCGGGGATCCGGTCGGTGAGCCCGAGCAGCTTCTCCACCGCCAGGCAGTACGCCGTCTCGTTGAAGATCGGCGTGAGGTAGTCCATCCGGGTCACGAACGTGGTCCCCTGGGTCCACGTCCGGTACTCCATGTTCTTCTCGATGCCGGTGTGCAGGTAGCCGATGCCCACCCGGGCCTCGGTGACCGTCTCGCCGTCGAGGGTGAGGATGAGCCGGAGCACGCCGTGCGTGGACGGGTGCTGCGGGCCCATGTTCACCACGAGCCGCTCGGCGCTTCCGGCCTGCGCGGCCGCGACGACCTCGTCCCAGTCGCCGCCGGCGGCGTCGATGTAGTCCTCGGTGGTCGGGGTGGTCACTGGTCTGTCCCCCTCGTCGCCCTGTTCCCCTCGCGCGCGGGCGCGCCGGCGCCCGCGGGTGCGGTGCGCGTCATGCGTAGGACCTCCGCTCGTCCGGCGGCGGGATCTTGGCGCCGCGGTACTCCACCGGGATGCCGCCCAGCGGGTAGTCCTTGCGCTGCGGGTGGCCGTGCCAGTCGTCGGGCATCTCGATCCGGGTCAGCGACGGGTGGCCGTCGAAGACGATGCCGAAGAAGTCCCAGGCCTCGCGCTCGTGCCAGTCGTTGGTGGGGTAGACCGCGACGAGCGAGGGGACGTGCGGGTCGGCGTCGGGGCAGGCCGTCTCCACCCGGATCTCGGTGTTGTGCGTGATGGACCGGAGCAGGTAGACGGCGTGCAGCTCGCGCCCGGTGTCCTCGGGGTAGTGCACCCCGGTGACGCCGAGGCAGAGCTCGAACCGGAGCGCCGGGTCGTCGCGGAGCCGGCGGGCGACCTCGGCCAGGTGCTCGCGGCGCAGGTGGAAGGTGATCTCGCCGCGGTCCACCACGACCCGCTCGACCGCGTCCCGGTAGCCGACCGGGGCGTCCCGGAGCGCCTCCTCCAGGGCGTCGGCGACCGCGTCGAACCGCTCGGTGCGCGGGTCTCCGGGGTCGGTGTAGGGCCGCTCCGCGGCGGGCGGTCCGGTGCGGCGGACGCGGAGGCCGCCGTACCCGGAGGTGTCGCCGCTGGTCTTCGCGCCGAACATGCCGGTCCGCTGGACCGGGGCGGCGAGCCGCTCCCGCCCCGCGACCTCGGGGAGGTTCTCCTCCTCGTGCCCGCCGCCGTTGCCGTTGCGCCGGGGCTCTCCCAGGCTCATCGGGCCGCCCCCTCGTCCTGGCTCACCAGCGGCAGCGAGCGGCGGAGCGCGCGCTCCTCCAGCTCCTCGATCTCGCGCTGCCGGTGCGCGCCGAGCTTGGTGTTCTGCACCTTGTCGTGCAGCTTGAGCACGGCGTCCAGGAGCATCTCCGGCCGCGGCGGGCAGCCGGGCAGGTAGATGTCGACCGGGACGATGTGGTCCACGCCCTGCACGACGGCGTAGTTGTTGAACATGCCTCCGCTGGAGGCGCAGACGCCCATCGCGATGACCCACTTGGGCTCGGGCATCTGGTCGTAGATCTGCCGCAGCACCGGGGCCATCTTCTGGCTCACCCGGCCGGCGACGATCATCAGGTCGGCCTGGCGCGGCGTGGCGCCGAACTTCTCCATGCCGAACCGGGCCAGGTCGTAGTGGGGCCCGCCGACCGACATCATCTCGATGGCGCAGCAGGCCAGGCCGAAGGTGGCGGGCCACATCGAGCTCTTGCGGGCCAGGCCCACGACCTGCTCGACGGTGCCCAGGATGACCCCGCTCGGGAGCTTCTCCTCAATCCCCATGCGTCGGCCCCCCTTTCCGTTCGCTCGATCCGTTGGCGGTGCGCCGGAGGGCGCATCCGGAGGCGGTGATTCCGCGGGCGGGGCGGCGCCCGGGGCTCCTCGTCAGTCCCATTCCAGTCCTCCGCGGCGCCATTCGTAGGCGTAGGCGATCGACACGTTCACCAGGAAGAGGACCATCGCGATCAGGCCGAACAGGCCGAGTGCGTCGAAGTGCACGGCCCACGGGTAAAGGAAGATGATCTCGATGTCGAAGACGATGAAGAGCATCGCCGTCAGGTAGTACTTGATGGTGAACCTGCCGCCGCCGGCCGGCTGCGGGGTCGGCTCGATGCCGCATTCGTAGGCCTGCAGTTTCGCCCGGTTGTACCGCTTGGGGCCGGCGATGCTGCCGACGACCATCGATACGACGACGAACGCGGCGCCGATCGCGCCGAGTACGAATACGGGCGTGTACAGCTCCATCGTGGGTCGTTCCCCTTCATTGCCTGGCGGGACCGCGGTGCCCGGCGGGGTGCGCCGCCGGGTGCGCCCCGGGGCTTGTGAACGCATTCACGTGCCCGGGGTGCGCGGTGCTCCGCTTCGCCGTCGCCATCGCCTCGCCGTCCTGCGTGCCCGCTCCGCCTATGCGGCGGGCGCCATCCGGGAGAGCCCGTTGATCACCCGGTCCATCGCATCGCCCCGGCTCGGCTCGGTGAGGTTGGCCAGCATCTTCAGCGCGAACTTCATCAGGGTGCGCTGGGGCAGGCCGTACTTGGTCGCGTACTTCATGAAGTCCGGGTTGCCGATCACCTTCACGAAGTAGCGGCCCAGCGTGTAGTAGCCGCCGTAGACGTCGGAGAGGATGTCGGGGTAGCGGTGCAGCGTCCGCTCCCTGGTCTGCACCGTGGTCCGGGAGAGGGCCTGCACGGCCACCTCGGCGGCGATCGCCCCGGCCTCCATCGCGTAGGCGATGCCCTCGCCGTTGAACGGGTTGACCATGCCGCCGGCGTCGCCCACCAGCATCAGCCCGCGGGAGTAGTGCGGGGTGCGGTTGAAGCCCATCGGCAGGGCGGCGCCGCGGATCGGCCCGGTCCGGTTCTCCTCGGTGAACCCCCACTCCGCGGGCATGCTCTCGGTCCAGCGGCGGAGCAGCCGGCGGTAGTCGACGTCCTGGAAGGCGGCGGTGGAGTTGAGGATGCCCAGGCCGACGTTGGAGGTGCCGTCGCCGACGCCGAAGACCCAGCCGTAGCCGGGCAGCAGCACGTCCTTGCCGCCGCTGGAGTCCCACAGCTCCAGCCAGGACTCCAGGTGGTCGTCGTCGTGCCGGGGGCTGGTGAAGTAGGTGCGCACCGCGACGCCCATCGGGCGGTCGTCGCGCTTGCGGATGCCCATGGCCACCGAGAGCCGGGAGGAGTTGCCGTCGGCCGCGATCACCAGCGGGGCCCGGTAGACGACCCGCTCGCCCGCGGGGTCCTTGGCCACCACGCCCTGCACCCGGTCGGTCCGCGGGTCCAGCAGCGGGGCCTGCACGGTGGTCCGCTCCAGGAGCTTGGCGCCCGCGGCGCGGGCGTGCTCGGCCAGGATGTGGTCGAAGTCGTAGCGGGTGCGGACCAGGCCGTGGCCGGGGTATTCGGCCAGCTCGGGCCAGGGGAGCTCCAGGCGGACGCCGCCGCCGATGATGCGCAGGCCCTTGTTGGGGATCCAGCCGGGGCCGTCGAAGGGGACGCCCAGCGCGGCGAGCTGCTTGACCGCGCGCGGGGTCAGGCCGTCGCCGCAGACCTTCTCCCGGGGGAACGAGGTCTTCTCCAGGACGAGGACGTCCAGGCCGGAACGGGCCATGTGGCAGGCGGCGGTGGAGCCGGCCGGTCCGGCCCCGACGATGATGACGTCGGCTTCGAGGTCTGCGGTGCCCCGCTCGGTGGGCGGGGGCGGTGCTGTGGCGCTCACGAGTGGTTCCCTGCGGCTGTGGGGGTGCGCGGATAACGCTTTTCGGTTGTTCTTCAGGGGGTTCCGGCTATGTGGCTCAACGCCTTTTATCCGCCGCGCACCGGCTCGGCGAGCCGGAACGGCGACGAATCGCACGTACGCTTGTGAAGGGCTTCACAAGGCTGCTGCCCCGAAGTCTAGACCTTTCGCGTTCCACGGGCGACCCCCAACCGCCATTCATCTTGTTAGGGCATTTTCGTCCCCAAACCGGACGTAGCACGCTTTACCTCGGTTAATAAGGTAAACCTACGTCCGTTTCATCCTTGTAAATCACTTTTCGACCCCAACAAGAGTTAAAGGCACCGAAAAGAGCTCTTCGGTGCCTTTGTTGCTGAAGTGAATTGAGTTGTCCGAGGGGAGGGGGCCGGTCAGGAGTCCCGGTAGCCGCGGTGCATCGCGACCACCCCGAAGGTGAGGTTGCGCCACGCCACCCGGGACCACCCGGCGCTCTGCAGCCGCGCCGCCAGGGCCGGCTGGTCCGGCCAGTCCATGATGGATTCGGAGAGGTACTCGTAGGCCCCGGTGTTCCGGGTGAACAGCCGGGCCACCCGGGGCAGCGCCGCCATCAGGTACCCGGAGTAGACCCGGTCCAGCGGCCGCACCGGGATATGGCTGAACTCGCAGACCACCAGGCGGCCGCCGACCTTGGTCACCCGGCGCAGCTCGCGCAGGGCCTGCTCCGGGTCCTGCACGTTGCGCAGCCCGAAGGAGACCGTCACCGCGTCGAAGGTCTCGTCCGCGAACGGCAGCGCCAGCGCGTCGCCGGCCACGCAGGTGACGCCCTGCGCCGAGGCCCCGCCGCGCTGCTCGGCGCCGACCCGCAGCATGCCCTGCGAGAAGTCGCAGGCGACGACCTTCGCGCCCTTGCCGGTGAAGGCGAGCGAGGAGGTTCCGGTGCCGGCCGCCAGGTCGAGCACCAGCTCCCCGCCGTAGGCCTCGACCGCGCGGACGACGGCGCGCCGCCACTGCCGGTCCTCGCCGAGCGAGAGGACGTCGTTGAGCAGGTCGTAGCGGGCCGCGATGCTGTCGAACATGGCGGCGACGTCCGCGGGCGACTTATCGAGTTCGGCACGGGTCATGCCCCCAGCCTAAGGGCGGGCCGGCGCCCGCCCGACCGCCCCCGCCCCCGTGCTGATCTCGGGCTCATCGGCCGGTCGGGGAGCGCTCGGGGGAGCGCTCGGCCGCGCGGCCCTCCGGCCGGAACCGGCCGATGGGTCCGCGCTCGCCCCGGAGGCGGGAGGGGCGCCGGCGGCGGGTGCCGGGCCCGGCCCGGGAAGGGCCCGGAACGCGGCCGCGCCGACCCGGAATTCCAGCGGAGTCCGGATCGGCGCGGAGGCGGGCCCGGGTCAGTCCCGGGAGGAGGCGCCGACGCTCCGGTCGGCGGAGGAGTCGTCGGGGGACCCCTTCCCGGCGCCCTCCCCCGCGCTCTCGGCGCTCTCGGCGCCCTCGGCCGCCTCGGCGGCGGCCCCCTTCTCCGCGCCCGGGGCCTTGCCCAGGTCCTTGAGCGGGGTGGGGGCGGCCGGGGCGGCGCCGGGGCGCTGGGCGTCGTCCTCGTGCGAGGCGCCCGACTCCAGCCGGCGGCCCATCCCGCGCATCCGGTCCATCCCGCCGGCCACGTGCACCGACATCGCGTCCCGCTGCTTGGACAGCAGGATGTAGCTGACCAGGCCGCTGATCAGGAAGGCCAGTGCGATCGCGAGGAAGCCGCGGGCGCCCAGGAGGTACAGAACGCCGTACGCCACGGCGAAGAGCAGAAGGCGGGCGGAGGTGTAAGCGAGGACGCTACGCATGAAACTGCCTCACAACGGGTGGTCCATTTCACTATCGTGGGTGCGGCGGCTCCTTCGTCCCGCCCGGGCCCGGCACATGGCGGCCCGGGTGCCCTCGGAGGCGTCGACGCAGGTCCGGCCGGTGGCCGGGCCGCCCTTCAACAAGGGTAAGGGCGGTCCCGCGGGACCGTCGCGCACCCCTGCCGCAAGGGCGCGCCCGCGGTCGGGCGCCGGGCGCGGGAGGCCGGTGCGCGGATGATCGGACGTATCAAAAACGACAGCCGACGCCGAAGGTCACGTTCCAATCACATATCACGCGCTCTCCCCCCGACCCGGATGGTTTTTACGAAAACTAGGGATGAAACGGACTTACTCGTGCACACTAGGGGACCTAACGCCCGCCTCCCCCACAACGTCTCCGGCGGGCCCGAAGGGGGATTGTGAAGGTGGAAAGAGGAAGCGAACGTCTACTCACCCCCGGAGAGGTCGCGTCCCTCTTCCGGGTCGACCCCAAGACGGTGACCAGATGGGCCGCGTCCGGCCGGATCAGCAGCATCAGAACACCCGGCGGGCACCGCCGGTTCCGTGAGTCCGAAGTCCGCGCACTGCTGCACGGGGAGCCGACCGAACCCACCCCCTGACCCGGGCCCGGTCCCCCCGTACACCGCACCCCGGCACGGCCATGCCCGTCCGCGCGATCCCGCCTGCGCTCGACACCCTGCTCCCCCGCACGGACACGGCGGATCGCGGATAGGCTTGAAGCATGGTGTGGCTCGCTGGCCTAATCACGCTCCTGTCGATCGTGCTGTGGGTGTACGCGTTCTTCGACGCGCTCACCACTCCGGCCGAAGAGGTCCGGACGCTCCCCAAGCTGCTGTGGCTGATCGCGATCGTCCTCTTCACTCCGGTCGGTCCGCTGCTCTGGCTCTTCCTCGGCCGGCCGCGTGTCGCGGCCTCCCCCGCGGCGGCGCCGCCGGCGCAGGGTGTGCCCTCCTTCGAGCACATCGACCCGTCCGACATCACCGCGTCCCCCGGGAACCCGACGCCGATCGGCCCCGAAGACGACCCGGAGTTCCTGCGCGATCTGAACCGGCGGATCCGTCCCGAGGACGACTAGCCGGCCGGCCGCACCCGCGCAGGGAGCGGAGAGGCGAACACGCGAGGGGCCGCCCCGACAGGATCGGGGCGGCCCCTCGCGTCTGCGCAGGTGCGGCTCAGGCGTAGCTGTGCAGGCCGCTGAAGAGGTAGTTCACCGCGAAGAAGTTGAACATCAGGCAGGCGAAGCCGGCCACCCCGATCCAGGCGGTCCGGGGGCCGCGCCAGCCCGCGGTGGCCCGGGCGTGCAGGTAGGCCGCGTACACCACCCAGGTGATGAAGGACCAGACCTCCTTGGGGTCCCACCCCCAGAACCGGCCCCAGGCCTCGTCCGCCCAGATGGCGCCGGCGATGATCGCGAAGGTCCACAGCGGGAAGGCGATCACGATGAACCGGTGCGAGACCCGGTCCAGCAGCTCGGAGGCGGGCAGCTTGGCCGCGATGCCGGCCACCTTCGCGCCCGCGGCCCGCTTGGCCTCGGTGGCGTGCGCGATCAGGTAGGTGATGCCGGCCGCCCCGGAGACCATGAACGCGCCGGTGGCGATGATCGCGGCGGAGACGTGGATGGCGATCCAGTAGGAGTGCAGCGCCGGGATGACCGGGCCGGCCTCGCTGTACAGCCAGCGGACCGCGATGCCGAGCAGCAGCACCACCGGGAGCAGCACGAAGGTGCCCAGGTAGCGGGCCTTGTAGCGGAACGCCGCGTACAGGAAGGCGCCCACCGAGCACAGGCAGATCGCCACCACGAACTCGAACATGTTGCCCCACGGCCAGCGGTCCGCCGCCAGGCCGCGGGCGGCGATCTGCCCCAGGTTGAGCAGGAAGCCGAGGACCGTCACGGCCAGTGCCACCAGGCCGAGCCCGTTGCGCGCGGCCGAGGGGCGCGGCGCCGCGTCGCGCGCGTCCGCCTCGCCGCCGTCGCCGCCCGCGGCCGCCTCCTCCTCGGCGTCCAGGTCGAGCGTGGAGTGGCCGCCCGCCTTCTTCGCCCCGGCTCCGGCCCCGGCGGCCGCGCCGACCGGGTCCATCCGGCCGGGCGCCAGCGCCTTGCGCCGGCCGTACGCGGCCTCCAGGGCGAACAGGAACAGGGCGATCGCGTAGGCCACGATCATCGCGATGATCAGGCCGTCGCTGACCGCGGCCATCCCCTCGTCCACCGCCGCCTCCGCGGCGAGCTCGTACACCACCGGCTACTCCTCCGACTCTCTCGTGCCCGCGCCGTCCGGCCCGCCGCCGGTGCGCTCCGCGCCGCCGGTGCGGCGCAGCCTGTCCCTCAGTTCGGTCGCGATGCGGTGGAACTCCTGGCTGTTGGCCGCCGATTCGGTCTTGCCCAGGCCGGCCACCTCGACCACGGTACGCCCGTCCTCCCCGACGGTGGCGCGCACCCAGGCCCGCCGCGGCCGGACGAACAGGGTGCCGAGCAGGCCGAGCACCGCCAGCGAGGAGAAGAGCAGCGCCGGCAGCCGCCCGGGGTTGTGCGTCATCTGCAGGCTGACGAACTCCTTGTAGCCCGTGAACTTCAGGGTCCCCGCGCCGTCCGGCAGCTCCCAGGTGTCGCCGGGGCGCATCGGCTCCGACTCGCCGACCTTGTCCATCCGCGAGGTGTAGAGCTGGTACACCGACTGGGGGTCCTTCATGCCCAGGTCGCCCTGGTAGGCGGTGAGCACCACCACCGGGTCGGTGGCGTCGGGGAAGGTGGAGACCAGCTCGTCGGGGTCCTCCGGGCTCTCCCCCGGGGTCGGCAGGAACACCCCGCTGAACCCGAGCCCCTCGGGAAGCGCGTCGGGCACCTTCACCACGCCGTCGGAGGTGAACCCGGGGTCGTTGTCCCGCTGCAGGAACGGCACCGGCTGGTCGAAGACCACGTCGCCCTCGCCGTCGACCACCTCGAACTCCGGCGCGTAGCCGTGGCCGAGCAGGTAGACCTGGACCCCGGCCACCGAGAGCGGGTGGTTGACCCGGAGCAGGTGCTCCTGCTCCTCGGCTCCGGGGGCGTCCCGGTAGGTGAGGTCGGCCTCGAACGACTCGGCCTGCCCGGCGAAGCCGCCCTCCTGCAGGAAGCGGGCCCGGAAGTCGTGCACGGTGAAGGAGAACGGCTCCAGCCCCTCGCCGTCGACCGCCGCACCGGGGTGGAAGGCGTCGTAGGAGGGCAGCGTGTTGGCGAACGAGTCGCCCTCCACCACCAGCATGTTGCCGCGGTAGCCGAAGACGTAGCCGGCGGCCAGCGCGACCAGCAGCCCCAGCAGGGCGACGTGGAACAGCACGTTGCCGGTCTCGCGCAGGTAGCCGGACTCCCCGGAGACCGAGTCGGCGTGCCGGTCGGTCCGGTACCGCTTGAGCAGCTCGGCGCCCTCGTCCAGGGCCTGCTCCGGGGCGGCGTCGGTGGTGAACCGCGCCGAGTAGGGCATCCGGCCGAGGTTCCGCGGCGTCTTGGGCGGACGGGAGCGGAGCAGCCGGTAGTGCGCGGCGGCCCGCGGGATCACGCAGCCGATCAGCGAGGTGAACAGCAGCAGGAAGATCGCCGCGTACCAGGGCGAGGAGTAGACGTCGAACAGGTAGAACCGGTCCAGCCAGGGGGCCAGGTCCGGGTTCTCGCTGTAGTAGAGCCGCACCTCGTCCGGGTTGACCACGCGCTGCGGCAGCATCGACCCGGGGATCGCCCCGACGGCCAGCAGGAACAGCAGGATGAGCGCGGTCCGCATCGAGGTGAGGATGCGCCAGGCCCAGCGCGCCCAGCCGATCGGGGAGAGCCGGCCCGGGGTCGGCGCGCCCTCGGCCTTCTCGCCGGAGGGGGCCGCGGTGCCCTCGGTGGAGGTCGCCATGGTCCTAGATCACCGTCGCAAAGCCGTCGGTCCATCCCTGCATGACCGCGGTGATCTGCGTCCACACCCCGGTGACCAGCAGCAGTCCGAGGGCGACCAGCATCGCGCCGCCGATCATCGTGATCACCCGGTAGTGCCGCTTCACCCAGTCGAACGCGCCCAGCGCCTTGCGGTACAGCAGCGAGGCGGCGATGAACGGCGCGCCCAGGCCGACGCAGTAGAAGAACGAGAGCAGCGCCCCGCGCGCCGCGCTGCCCTCGGTGAACGCCAGGGTCTGCACCGCGGCCAGGGTCGGGCCGATGCACGGGGTCCAGCCCAGCCCGAACAGTATGCCCAGCAGCGGGGCGCCGACCAGGCCGGCGCCGGGCATCCGGTGGATCCGGAATTCGCGGTTGAGGCCGGGGAGCACGCCCATGAAGGCCAGGCCGAGGGCGATGGTCAGCACGCCGAGCACCCGGGTGATCGGGTCGGCGTAGTCGAGCAGCAGCCCGCCGATCCCGCCGACGAAGGCGCCCACCGCGACGAACACGAAGGTGAACCCGGCGATGAAGAGCAGGCTCCCGGCCAGCATGGTCCAGCGCCGGGTCTCCAGCTCCTCGTCGAGGGTGCGCACCGTGCCGCCCTCCGCGCGGACCGCGGCGGCCGCCCGGTTGCGGGCCGCGATGTCCGCGCCGGACAGCCCGGTCACGTAGGAGAGGTAGCCGGGGACCAGCGGCAGCACGCAGGGGGAGAGGAAGGAGACCAGGCCGGCGGCGATCGCCAGCGGGATCGCGAGCAGCAGCGACCCCTGCAGGACGGTTTCGGCGATCATTCCGAATCAGCGCCCTCGGCGACGACCGGCTCCACCAGTCCGGTGAGCTGGTCGTAGTCGGTCTCGCCGATGACCCGCGCGGCGATGGCGCCGTCCCGGTCGATCACCAGGGTGGAGGGGATGGCCTGGGGCGGGACGGTGTCCCGGAAGGCCTGGGCGACCTCGCCCGGCTGGTCGTAGAGGCTGGGGTAGGCGACCTTCTGCTTCTTCTCGAAGGCGAGGGCCGCGGTCTCGTCGTCCTTGATGTTGACGCCGAGGAACTCGACCCCCTGGTCCTTGAAGTCGCTGTAGACCTCGTTCAGCACCGGCGTCTCCGACCGGCACGGGCCGCACCAGCTGGCCCAGAAGTTGACCACCAGGACGCCGCCCTCGTAGTCGGCGAGCGCGACCTCCTCGCCGTCGAGGGTCTTCCCGGAGACGTCGGGGGCCTGGGTCCGGTCGCCCGCCTCGAAGACGGTGCTGGACCCGTCGCCGGAGACGTAGCGGTTCTCCGATCCGGTGTTCTCGGTCTGCGCGGGGTCGGCGGCGCATCCCCCGAGCGCCGCTGCCGCGGTCAGCGCGGTCGCCACGGCGGCGATCCGCCCGGCACGACGGCGCGCACCGGTTCTGGGAGAGGGCATCTGAACCTCGAAACGCACAGGTGAGGTGGGCACTATGTCAACGACGACAAAGTGTAGTAGATACCCTCGCGTTCCCCTCCTCGGCCCGCACGAAGACCCACCCGAGGGCGGTGAGCGGGGGGAGGCACCGCCCCTCGGATGAACCGGTGGGGCCCGCCGGGTCCTAGCCGGCCTCGACGAACGCCTCTCGGAGGTAGTCGTGCACGGCCCGCTCGGGAACCCGGTACGAGCGCCCCACCCGGATCGCGGGAAGCACACCCGAGTGGACCATCCGGTACACGGTCATCTTGGAGACGCGCATGATCGTGGCGACCTCGGCCACGGTCAGGAACCTGACCTCTTCCAGTGGAGCCTTACTCCCGTTCATGTTCGGAACGCCCTCGCTTCCGGACGTGCGCGTGGTTTCCCTGGCCTCTTGCCCGCCGGGGCGGCGACCGGTCGGCGCGGGACCCCGCCCCGCTCCGCCCGGCCCCACCGCCGCTCCGGGGGTGTCGTTGAAGTGACTGCTGACACGTCCGTTTTCAGGGTAGATCCGGGGTCACGCCATTGAAAGCCCGGTTTTGCTGTCCCTGCAGCTACACGGGGGAGGCGGGTCCCGTGAGGTTTAGGGGGTGGGTATAAAAAGGCGCCCCGGTCACCCTGCGTCGCCGCCGCCCGGGGCGAGCCCGGCGCGGGCCAGTACGTAGTCCGACAGCGGCCGGTAGTCCTCGGTTCGGTAACCGTCGTCCAGCGGCACCGTGGCGTGCAGTTTTCCTTCGTCCTCGCCGAGGAAGAGTGCCGGATCGTTGCAGTCGGCGAACCCGACCACGGACAGGCCCGCCTCGCCGGCGGCACCGGCGAACCCGTGGTCGGCGATGACCAGCTGCGGCCACGGCTCGCCGCGCCGCTCCAGGTCCTCCAGCGCGGCCTCCATCGCGAACGGGTGGTGGCTGTGCCGCGGCCCGCCGGCCGAGTCGGTGACCAGGCCGATCCCGTCGTCCCAGACCAGCGTCCGGCGGCCCTGCGCCGAACCGGCCTCCACCTCGTAGGAGTACCCCGCACCGCCGGTGACCACGGTGCAGCCGGCCCGCACCAGCGCGTCCTTCCAGGTGCGGTAGGTGGCGTGCAGGTTGATCGGGTGGCCGGTGGCGAGCATGATCCGCTCGGCGCCGCGGGCGGCCTGCGCCATCCGGTCGGCCAGCACCTCCAGCGCGTCGACGGTGCGGTCCGGGTCGATGGTGTCCACCCCGGAGGTGTGCTCGGGGTCGGCGACCACCCCGCAGCGCTTCGCCATCAGCGCCAGCACGTCGGAGTGGCTCCAGTCCCGGTCGAAGGAGAGGCCGAACCTGTGGTACGGGTCGCCTTCGGCGAGCCGGCGGTAGTGCCGGAGGTTGCCCTGGCGGGGCGTGTTCACGTGTCCGGCGATACCGGTGCGCACCAGGTGCGCGATCAGCTCGCTCCGTGAAGGCGGCGTCACCCGTGCTCCCCCTTCCCGGCCTCTCGGCCGCTCATGCGCTTTCCTCGTCCCTGCCCCCGATCCCGGGCCGGTTAACCGCTCCCGGGCCCGGTTCGCCGTCACAGGCTGGGGTCGATGCCCTGGCTGGGGAAGACCGCGCGCCGGGTGGCCTGGATGGCCTGGTCCACCGGGTCCGCCGGGTCGAACCCCGCCTCGAACGGGGTGAACTCGGCGGTGCGCCCGTCGGTCATGTACAGCGGCGGGACGTCGTCGGTGCGCTCCCGGACGAAGCGCCGCCAGGCGTCGGGGGTGGCCGACTCCGGGTCGAGCTCGGCGCCGCACGCCTCCGCCAGCAGGTGCGTCCAGGCCCGCGGGACGACCTGCACCAGCTCGTATCCGCCGCCGCCGAGCAGCACCCAGCGGCCGCCCGCGGTCTCCTGGGCCAGCCGGTGCAGCTCGGCGCAGATCCGGCGCTGCCCGTCCATGCTGAGCATCAGGTGGGCCAGCGGGTCGAGCGCGTGCGCGTCCGCGCCGTGCTGGGTGACCAGCACCTCCGGCTGGAACTCGCGGAGCAGCGGCGGGACGATCGCGTCGAAGGCCCGCAGCCACCGGGCGTCGTCGGTGCCGGCCGGGAGGGCGACGTTGACCGAGTAGCCCTCGGCGCCGGGGCCGCCGGTCTCGGCCGGGCGGCCGGTGCCGGGGAACAGGGTGAGCGGCGACTCGTGCAGGCTGATCGTCATCACCCGCGGGTCGTCGTAGAACATCGCCTGCACGCCGTCGCCGTGGTGCACGTCCACGTCGACGTAGGCGACCCGCTTGGCACCCTGCTCCAGCAGCCAGGCGATGGCCAGCGAGGCGTCGTTGTAGACGCAGAACCCCCAGGCGTGGCCGGGCATGGCGTGGTGCAGGCCGCCGGCGATGTTCACCGCGTGCGGGGTGGCGCCGCTCCACACCGCGCGGGCGGCGGCCACCGACGCACCGGAGACCAGCGCGGCCGCGTCGTGCATGTTCGGGAAGACGGGGTTGTCCGGGGTGCCGAGGTAGTACGCCTCGTCCGGCTCCAGGGTCTGCCCGGCCTTCTTGACCGCCTCGATGTAGGACGGCTCGTGGATCAGCCGGAGCAGCTCGTCGGAGGCCGGCTCGACCGGGGTGAACGCGACCCCGGGGGCGTCCAGCACGCCCGTCTCGCGGGCGAGCGCCATGGTCAGCTCCACCCGGACCGGGTTCAGCGGGTGCTCCGGCCCGAAGTCGTATGCGGTCAGCCCGTCGTCCCAGGCGACGTGCAGCGAGCAGGCCATGCGCTCTCCCGGAGGGGTCCGATCGGTCAGGGGCGTGTGCGGTGCGACACGCTTCAACTCAAGCACACCCGGATCCGCCGCGCCGACGGGAGGTCCCGGATCCGGGCGCGGCCGGCTCAGCCCTCGGACAGCGCCCTGCTGCGGTCCCGGGCGGCCTCGATCGCGTCGGTGAACGCGGTGCGCACCCCGTGCCGGTCCAGCTCGCGCACTGCGGCGGCGGTGGTCCCGCCGGGCGAGGTGACCGCCTCGCGCAGCACCACCGGGTGCTCGCCGGACTCGTTCAGCATCGCCGAGGCGCCGGCGATGGTCTGGTCGACCAGCCGCTGCGCGGTGGCGCGCGGCATGCCCATCGCCACGCCGGCCTCGATCATCGTCTCGGCGATGAAGTAGAAGTAGGCGGGCCCGCTGCCGGAGATCGCGGTGACGGTGTCCATGTGCTTCTCGTCCACCCGGACCACCTCGCCGACCGCGCTGAGCAGCCGCTCGGCGTGGTCCATCTGCTCGGCGGTGGTGGTGCGGCCCGCGGCGATCGCGGTCATGCCCTTGCCGACCAGGGCGGGCGTGTTCGGCATCGCGCGCACCACCGCGACCCCGTCGCCGAGGTGCTTCTCCAGCATCGAGGTGGTGATCCCGGCGGCCACCGACACCACCAGCCGCCCCTCGCCCAGGTGCGGCGCGACGGCGTCGAGCAGCTCCACCATGTCCTGCGGCTTGATCGCGAGCAGCAGGGTGCGCGCCCGGCGCGCCGCCTCGGCGGCGCCGGCCGTCTCGATCCCGTAGCGCTCGCGCAGCTCGGCCGCGTGCTCCTCGCGCGGCTCGGTGACCAGGACGTCGGCCGGGTCGTGCCCGGTGGCCAGCAGCCCGGCGAGCAGCGCCTCGCCCATCTTGCCCGCGCCGATGATCGCGATCATGCATCCACCCCTTAGAACCCTTTCCACGTTATAGCGGTCACGGAGCGGAGTGGACCCCGTCTCCCCCATCGCGCCCTCCGCGCCGGTCCCCGCGGGCACGGGAGGCGGCGCGGTGCGGGTCAGCCGCGGGTGGCCAGGGAGCGGGCCGCGAAGACGACGTTGGCGGGGCGCTCGGCCAGGCGGCGCAGCAGGTAGCCGTACCAGTCCCGGCCGTAGGGGACGTAGATCCGCATCCGCTCCCCGCCGGCCGCCAGCCGGACCTGCTCGTCGGGGCGGGCGCCGTAGATCATCTGCAGCTCGTAGCCCTTCCGGTCGCGGCCGTACCGGGCGGCCAGGGTGCGGGCGATGCCGATCAGCCGCGGGTCGTGCGTGGCGACCATCGGGTAGCCGTCGCCCGCCATCAGGGTGCGCAGGCAGCGGACGTAGGCGGCGTCCACGTCGCGGCGGGCGGTGAGCGCGCCGGGCGGCTCGGCCGCGTAGGCCCCCTTGACCAGGCGGACCCGGACCCGCTGCGCGGCCAGGGCGCGCACGTCCTCCTCGGTGCGGCGCAGCTGGCTCTGCACGGCGACGCCCAGCGAGGGGTGGCGCGGGCGGAGCCCGCGCAGGAGGTCCAGGGTGGGCTGCACCGCGGACTCGTCCTCCATGTCCAGGGTGACCGTGGTGCCGGCCTCGGCGGCGGCGGCGCAGATCCGGTCCAGCCCGCTCCGGGCCAGCGCCGCGCCCTCCGGACCGAGGCCGAGCCCGACCGCGCTGGGCTTCACCGACACCTCGGCGGCGCCGGTCAGCCCGGCGTCGTCCAGCCGCTCCAGCAGCCCCAGGTATCCGCGGACCGCCTCCTCGGCGGCCGCGGGGTGCCGCACGTCCTCCCCCAGCCGGTCCACGGTGGCCAGCAGCCCTTTCCCGGCCAGCTCGCCGACGGTGCGGACGGCGTCCTCGGGCTCCTCCCCGGCGATGAACCGGCGCACCATCCCGCGGGCGGCCGCGCTCCGCTCGGCGGCCGACCGCAGCCGCCCGCTCCCCGACACCGCCAGCAACGCGTTCCGCAGCACCATCCCGGCTCCCCGCACTCCGCCGCCCAGGCCTCCCCCGAGCCTACGTCGGCGCCCCGGCCCTGTCCCGGCTCCCGGCCGAAGCACCGGTCACCCCTCCGGGGGGTGCTCGGCCTCCGCTTCGGCCGCGGCGGCCTCCAGCGGGGTGCCGGCGCCGGCGGCGAACTCCTCGGCGAAGCGGTCCGCGCCGAGCAGGCCGCGGAGGGCGGCGCCGATCCGGTCGACGTCGAACCGCTCGGTCTCCGGCTGCGGGGCGCCGGTCCCCTCCCGGGCCGCCGCGGCGGCGCCGAGCAGCCGGGCGCCCCGGGCGGAGCGGGCGGTGGCCCCGCCGTGCGCGGTGTCGGCCAGCGCGTCCGCGCCGGCGACGCCCTCCAGCGACTGGGCGACCGCCCGCGGGTCGTGCGCCTCCCAGGACGCCGCCAGCCCCTGCAGGTGCAGCCGGCGGGCGGCGGGTTCGTCACCGCGCTGCTCGGCGGTGAACCCCAGCTCGGCCAGGATCGACGCCCGGCCGGCCGCGTACCGCTCGACCTCGTGCACCTCCAGGACCGCGGTCAGCTCCCGCTCCGCCAGGTCCAGGTCGCCGCGGCGGCGCGCGGCCATGCCCAGCCCGCCGCGGGCCATCGTCACCAGGCCGGTGAAGTGGTCCTCCCGGGCCAGGGCGAGCGCTTCTGCGTGCAGCCGGTCGGCCTCGGCGTAGTCCCGGACGGTCAGCGCGATCCGGCCGAGCCGGACCACCTCCTCCGCGGCCTGCGGCCACAGCCCGATCTCCTCGGCCAGCCGCCGGGCGCTGCGGTGCAGCCGGGCCGCGCCCGGGTAGTCGCCGGCGATCCCGGCCAGCACGCCGAGCAGGTTGGCGGCGCGCGCCTCGCCCCACGGGTCGCCGACCCGGCGGAACAGCTCCAGGCTCTCCTCGGCGTCCTCCCGGGCCGTGTCGAGCTCGCTGCGGCGCAGCTCCTCCCAGCCGCGTGCGTGCAGCGCCAGGGCCAGGCCCCACGGGTCGCCCAGGCGGCGGAACGCGGCCTGGGCCGCCTCGGTGAGCGCGATCGCGGACGGGAAGCCGGCCCCGCTGCCGCGCGCCGCGGAGAGCAGCAGCGCGAACAGCGCCTGCGCCTCGGCGAGGCCGGCCGGGTCGTCCATCCGCCCGTAGGCCTCCAGGGCCGCGCGGGCCTCGTCGCCCGCCTCGGCCGGCCGCCCCTGGAGGTACTCCATCGCGGCGAACCACATCCGGGCGCGCGCCCGGACCTGCGGCGGCGCCTCGCCCGCGGCCTCCAGCGCGATCCGCAGCGACCGCTGCCCCTCACCGTTGCGGCCGCGCAGGTACCAGTAGCGGCCCAGGGCTCCGGTGAGGCGGAGCGCCGACTCCGCGTCGCCCCGGGCGGCCGCCCGCTCCAGCGCCAGGCGCAGGTTGGCGCGCTCGGTGTCCAGCGCGGCCAGCGCCGCGGCCTGCTCCGGGCCGCGCAGCCGGCCCGCGTTCCGCTCGGCGAACCGGGTCCAGTGCCCGACGTGCAGCCCGAGCACGTGCCCGGCGGCGCCGTCCTCCTCCAGCCGCTCCCAGCCGTAGGCCGCGACGCTCTCCAGCAGCCGGTAGCGGGTGCCGCCCTGCCCCGGTTCGGCGACCACCAGCGACCGGTCGACCAGCCGCGCCAGCACCTCCCAGACCTCGCCCTCCCCGACCGGGCCGCCGGCGCAGACCGCCTCGGCCGCGCCCAGCGGGAACCCGCCGGCGTGCACCGAGACCCGGGAGAGCACGGCGCGCTCGTCGGCGGTGAGCAGCTCCCAGCTCCAGTCGATCACCGCGCGCAGCGTGCGGTGCCGGGCCGCGCCGCCGCCGCGCCCGGGCGCGGCCAGCAGCCGGAACCGGTCGCCGATCCGGTCGGCGAGCTCGGCCACGTCCATCGCGCGCAGCCGGGCCGCGGCCAGTTCCAGCGCCAGCGGCAGGCCGTCCAGGCGGGCGCAGATCGCCGCGACGGCGGCGGCGTTGCCCGCGTGCACGGTGAACCCGGGGACCGCGGCGGCGGCGCGGCCGGCGAACATCCGCACCGCCGGGGAGTCGAGCAGCCGCTCCGGGTCGCACGGGGCGTCCGGTTCCGGCGGTTCCAGCGGCCGCACCGGGTAGAGCACCTCGCCGGGCACCCCCAGCGGCTCCCTGCTGGTGGCCAGGAGGCGCAGGCCGGGGGCTCCGCGCAGCAGGCGGGCGGCCAGGCCGGACACCGACTCCACCACCTGCTCGCAGTTGTCCAGCAGGATCAGCGCCTCCTTGCCGCCGAGCGCCCGAGCCAGCCGGTCGCTGACCGCGCGCGGCCGGGCCGCGGCGCCCCCGCGCTCCTCCACGTCCTCGCGGAGCCCGACGGTGGCCGCGACGAACTGGGCGATGTCCTCGACGTCGCAGTCGCAGGCGTCGCGGGCGGTCAGCTCGGCGAACCAGACCCCGTCGGGGAAGCGCTCCCGGACGGCCTCCGCCGCGGCCACCGCCAGGGTCGTCTTGCCCACCCCGCCGGGGCCGGTCAGGGTGGTCAGCCGGCCGTCGGCGAGCGCCGCGCCGACCTCGGCGACCGCCTTCTCCCGGCCGACCGCCTCGACCAGCGGCGCCGGGAGGTTGCCGCGGGCGCCGGCCGGGGGCGCGGGCGGCTCCCGGCCGGCGGCGGGGCGGGGCTCCTCCGCGCCGGGCCGGGGGGCGGGGGCGCGCCACGGGTCCGCCCGGGAGGGCCGGGGCGCGTCGCCGGTGAGGATCCCGGTGTGCAGCCGCTCCAGCTCCGGCCCCGGGTCGACGCCGATCTCCTCGGCGAGCAGGGCGCGGAAGGCGCGGAAGCTCTCCAGCGCCTCCGCCTGCCGCCCGGCCCGGTAGAGGGCGCGCATGTGCGCGGCGCGCAGCCGCTCGCGGAGCGGGTACCGGGAGACCAGCTCGCCGAGTTCGCCGACGAGCGAGGCGTGCTCGCCGGCGGCCAGCCGCGCCTCGGCGCGCTGCTCCAGCGCGGCCGCCCGCTGCTCCTCCAGCCGGGCGGTCGCGGGCGCGGCGAACGCGGCGTCGGCGTGGTCGGCCAGGGCGGGGCCGCGCCACAGCCCGAGGGCCTCGTCCAGCAGCGCGACCGCCCCGCCCGGGTCCGGCGCGGTCCGGGCGCGGTCGAGCAGCGCGGCGAACCTCGCCGCGTCGACCGCCTCCTCCGGGGCGCGCAGCCGGTAACCGGACGGCCCGGACTCCACCAGGGCCCGCGCGCCGGGCTCGGCCGCGTCCAGCGCCCGCCGGAGCCGGGAGGCGGCGGTCTGCAGCGCCGCGGCGCCGCGGGACGGCGGGTCGCCCTCCCACACCTCCTCCAGGAGCCGGTCGGCGGAGACCGGTTCCCCTTCGGCCACCAGGAGCGCCGCGAGCAGCGCCCGGACCTTCGCCCCGGGAACGGCGACCTCCGCCCCGGCGTCGGTCCTGACCTCCAGCGGGCCGAGCACTCCGAATCTCATGCCGCCAACGCTAGACGACCCCCCTCCCGCCCCTGCCCCGCAGGAGCCCTGTTCCGCGGGCCCCGGCGGACCGGCCCCCGCTTCCGTGCCGGGTCGGGCGGTGAGTGGACGGCGAGGGGACGGCGAGGGTCCGGCGAGGGGCGGGGCGGATGCTCGGTGCAGCGGCCGAGAAGGGCCGCCGAGGACCGGAAGGAGGCGCCGCGATGGGAGTGGACCGCACCCCGGGCGGGCTCCCGCTCGTCCTGGGGATCCCCGCGGACGGGCGGAACGGCTCGGCCGACCTGGCGGCGCTGCGCGCCGCCGAGGAGCGGCTGGCCGGCTCCGCGCGGACCGCGCGCTTCCCGCTCTGCACCGACCTGCCCGAGTGCCGCTCCGCCGACAACCCGATGCCGCCGCGCCTGGTCCGGCGGCTCTACCGGGCGGTGGCCGCCGCCGACGCGCTGCTGATCAGCGCGGCCGAGGACGGCGGCCCGCCGCCCGCCCGGCTGCTGTCCGCGCTCGACTGGGCCGGCTACCCGTTCGGCGGGGTGCTCACCGGAACGCCCGCCGCCGTGATCGGCGCCGGGGCGGAACCGGCCGGCGGGGACGGCGTCCGGGCCCGGCTGCGCGCGGTGCTGCGCGCCGCCGGCGCCCGGGTGCCCCGGCCCGGCGCGCCCTCCGACGACCTCCCCCGACACCTGCACTTCCTTTCCCGCACCACCATGACCAGTGAGGACGAAAAGACCGTGACCGGATACTTCGAACCCGTCTCCGTCGGCGCGCTGAAGCTGCCCAACCGCCTGCTGATGGCCCCGATGACCCGCTCCCGGGCCCCCCGCGGGCTGGTCGGCCCCGCCACCGCCGAGTACTACGCCCAGCGCGCCGCGGCGGGGCTGATCATCACCGAGGGCACCCAGCCCAGCGTCCGCGGCCAGGGCTACATCGACACCCCGGGCCTGCACAGCGCCGAGCAGGTGGCCGCCTGGCGCGAGGTGACCGGCGCGGTGCACGCCGCCGGAGGCCGGATCTTCGCGCAGATCATGCACTCCGGCCGGATCGGCCACCCGGTGCTCTACCCGGACGGCGGGCTGCCGGTGGCGCCCTCCGCGATCGCCTCCGGCGAGCGCCTCTACACCCCGGACGGGCTGCTGGAGCACCCGGTGCCGCGCGCCCTGACCACCGCCGAGATCGAGGATGTGGTGGATGAGTTCACCGAGGCGTCCCGGAACGCCATCGACGCCGGCTTCGACGGGGTGGAGCTGCACGGCGCCAACGGCTACCTGATCCAGCAGTTCCTCGCGGACGGGACCAACCGGCGCACCGACCGCTACGGCGGGAGCCCGGCCAACCGGATACGGTTCGCCACCGAGGTCGCCGCCGCGGTGGCCGAGGCCATCGGCCCGGAGCGGACCGGCATGCGCATCGGCCCGGGGACGCCGAACAACGGGATCACCGAGAGCGACACCGCCGAGCTCTACCCGGCGCTGGCCCGCGCCCTGGCCCCGATCGACCTGGCCTACCTGCACATCGTCGAGGATGGGCACCGCGAGGTGACCGAGGCGGTGCGCGCCGCGTGGCCGAACGCGCTGCTGCTCAACCCGCACCCGGACCCGGCCTCGGGGGCGCGCACCACCGACTCGGGGGCGGAGGCGCTCGCCGCCGGACTGGCCGACGCGATCACCATCGGCTCCGAGTGGCTGGCCAACCCCGACCTGGACGTCCGGGTCAAGGCCGGCGGGCCGTTCAACGACCCCGACCCCGCCACCTTCTACGGCGGCGGCGAGCGCGGCTACACCGACTACCCGCGGCTGGACGCCCTGGAGTCCTCCGGGGCCGACCGATGAGCCCGGCACCGGGAACGGCGCCCCGGGGGCCGGCCGCCCCCGGGCCCGCCGGCCCCCTCCCGGGGGAGCGGCCCGGGGTGCGGGCCGCCCCGCTGGTCCTGCTGCTGCTCGCCTCCACGCTGACCGTGATGGCCGGCGGTGTGCTCACCCCGATCGTGGAGCTGCTCCGCGGCGACCTCGGCCTGACCTCCACCCAGGCCGGGATGGTGGTCACCGCGCACACCGCGGTGATCGCGGTGAGCGCGCCGGCGGTGGGCTGGGCGATGGACCGCTGGGGGTACCGCGTCCCGCTGGGCGCCGGGCTGCTGCTCTACGGGGCGGCCGGCGGCGCCGGCGCGCTCACCGACTCCTACCCGCTGCTGATCGCCACCCGGCTGGTGTTCGGGCTGGGCGCGGCGGCGGTGTTCGCGGCGAGCACGGTGGCGATGCTCTCGCTGTACCGGGGCGCGCTGCGGGACCGGGCGATGGGCTGGCGGTCCACCGCGGTGAGCGTCGGCGGGGTGGTCTGCCCGCTGCTCGGCGGCGCGCTGGGCGGCCTGTCGTGGAGCGCGCCGTTCGCGGTCTACCTGGTCGGCGTCCCGCTGGGCGCGGCCGTGCTGGCACTGCTGCCCGACGCCCGCCCGGAGGCGCCCGCCCGCGGCGCCCGGGGCCCGCGGTTCCGCCCGTCCCCGGCCGTGCTCGGCTTCCTGCTGCTCACCGTGGCCACCTCGATGATGCTGTACACCCTGGTGGTGTTCGTGCCGCAGCGCCTGGCCGAGCTGGGGGTGACCCACCCGTCGCTGGTCTCGGTCTACCCCGTCAGCTGGTCCGGGGCGATGGGCCTGGTCGGGGTGGTGTACGCGCGGTTGCGCGCGCGGCTGGGCTACTCCTGGATGCTGCGGCTGGCCGCGGCGCTGTGGACCGCCTCGTTCGCGCTGCTCGCGCTGGGCGGCGGCCCGGTCCCGGTGTGGGTCGCGGTGGTGCTGTTCGGCCTCGGCGCGGGCATCGCGGTCCCCGCGCTGACCGTGCTGGTCGGCGGGGGCGTCCCGGCCGCGCTGCGCGGGCGGGCCACCGCCCTGGTCACCACGGCGACCTTCGCCGGGCAGTTCCTGGCCCCGCTGGTGCTCGGCCCGGTGGTGGAGGCGCTCTCCATCGGCACCGCCTACCTGCTGGTCTCCGCGGGGGCCGGGGTGCTGCTCGCGGTGCTCCTGGCGGTGCGCGTCACCGACCCGGAGGCCGCCCGGGAGGACGCCTGACCCCGCCCCTCCCTCGGTGATCTTGACGTTCCGGCCCTGTCAACGCGCTCCGCTAGGGCCGGAACGTCAAGATCATCGGCGCGCCGCCGCGGGCCGGTCAGTCGCCCTCCTTGGCCGTCCCGCCCGTGTCGACGGTGAAGGTCCGCGGCGGGGGCGGCGGCGCGGAGCGGCGGAGCGCGATCCGCTCCCGCCGGTCGGCGCGCTCCTCCCCGGGGCCGCCGGCGCCCGCGCCGTGCCGGCGGGCCTCGGCGAAGTGCAGCCGGGTGAAGGCCAGCGCCTCGGCCAGCTCCAGCTTGCGCGACTCGCGGTCGGGGGCCTTGCGGGTGTTCACCTCCAGCACCAGCTGGCCCTCGTAGCCGGTGCCAGCCAGGTGCTCCAGCACCTCGGCGACCGGCTGCGAGCCGCGGCCGGGGATCAGGTGCTCGTCGAAGTTCTGCCCGCCGACGCCGTCGGCCAGGTGCACGTGGGAGAGGCGGCCGCCGAGCCGCCGGGCCATGTCCATGGCGTCCGACCCCGACATCGCGGTGTGCGAGAGGTCCAGGGTGACGTCGGGGTAGTCGCGGTCCAGCGGGTTCCAGCTCGGGGCGTACGGCACGACCTCCCGGTCGCCCATCCGCACCGGGTACATGTTCTCCACCGCGAAGACCACGTCGGTCTCGTCCTGCATCCGGGCGACGCCGTCCTCGAACTGCTTGGCGTAATCCCGCTGCCAGCGGAAGGCCGGGTGGACCACGATGGCGGTGGCGCCCAGCGCCTCGGCCATGTCCTTGGACCGGACCAGCTTCTCCCAGGGGTCCTTGCCCCACACCCGCTGGGTGAAGATGAGGCAGGGGGAGTGCACCGCGGTCACCGGGATGCCGTGGTAGTCGGAGAGCCGGCGGAGCATCTCGGTGTCCTGGCTGACCGGGTCGGAGGAGACCAGCACCTCGATGCCGTCGTAGCCCAGCTCGGCGGCGATCTCGAAGGCGGCCGGGGTCTTCTCCGGGTAGACCGAGGCGGTGGACAGGACGACGGGCGCGTCGGGAACCTCGATGGAGCTCACTCGAACAAGACTATGCGGTGCCGGGCGGATTGGCTCGACGCGTGCGGGTCCCGCTACCGTCCCCAGGGTGAGAGCAGCGCTGGACGGGGCGGTTCCCAGCCCCAACATCTGGAACAGTCCCCAGGTCTACGAGCTGGAGAACCGCGCGGTCGACCCGGACGGGGCGATCCGGGCCGCCATGGACCGGATCCGGCCGCTGTCCGGTGCGCACGTGCTGGACATCGGCTGCGGGACCGGCTTCCACCTGCCCGCCTTCGCCGCCGAGGCGGACCGGGTGACCGGGGTGGAGCCGCACGGCGAGCTGGCCGCCGCGGCGCGCGCCCGCGCCGCCGGGCTGGACAACGTGTCGGTCCGCACCGGGGTCGCCCAGCGGCTGCCGCTGCCCGACGCGTCGGTGGACGTGGCGCACGCGCGCTGGGCCTACTTCTTCGGCCGCGGCTGCGAGCCGGGGCTGCGCGAGCTCTCCCGGGTGATGCGGCGCGGCGGGGTCGCGTTCATCATCGACAACGACGCCTCCCGGAGCACCTTCGGCCGCTGGTTCCGCCGGTTCCTGCCCCGCTACGACCCGGAGGACGTGCAGCGGTTCTGGACGGCGCAGGGGTTCCGCCGGGAGCCGCTGGACATGCGCTGGCGGTTCGAGCGGCGGGAGGACTTCGAGGCGGTGGTGCGGATCGAGTTCCCCGCCCGGCTGGCCGAGGAGATCATCGCCGAGCACCCGGGGCTGGAGGTCGACTACGCCGTCGACCTGCACTGGCGCGAGTACTGAGCGGCGCGGACCGGGGCGCCGCCCCGCGGCGGGACGGCGTCGCGCCGCCGGTCCGCTCCGGGCGGTTCGGAACCGGACGTCCGGTTCCGGAGTCGTACCGGGCAGGGACCGGGACCGCCCCGGCGCCCCCCTGTTCATCCCCCGCGCGGAAGAGGAGACCGTGGAACCCCTGAACAGCAGATCTTCGCTCCGGCGCGCCGTGCTCGCGCTGGCCTGCGCCGGCTCCCTGCTCGCCGTCGGGGCCTGCGGGATCATCCCGGCCCCGGTCCGGGAGGGGGAGCCGCCCCCCGGCCGCGGCGGCGCCTCCGAGTCGGAGCAGGCCTCCGAGGCGCCGGAGGCCTCCCCGTCGGCCCCGGAGACCCCGGACGGCGAGTTCCGCACCGGCACCGTGCCCGCCGAGGAGCCCCGGTTCGACGAGAGCGTCCTCGGCCCGGCCCCCTCCGGGGACGACTTCACCGCGGCGGTGGAGTACGAGATCAACCGGTTCGTGAACATGTTCGCCATGGAGCACGACCCCGACTCCTCGGTCTCCTGCGACGAGATGGAGGCGACCAACGGCTTCGAGGGCACCTGCACCGCCGGCTACGCCGACTACGAGGCCGAGTTCGTGGTGACCGTCACCGACGACCAGGGGTCGGTGGAGTACGAGACGGGGCGGCTCCCGGTCTCCCGGAACGCCCTGGAGGAGCGGTACCGCCACCACACCGGCGAGGAGGCGGTCCTCTGCGACATGGGCGAGTACAAGCTGGTCAGCTCGGGGGCGAGCGGCATCTCCTGCGAGACCTCCGGCGGGGAGTCGGCCGACGTCGAGATCGCCGCCGACGGCAGCGGGGTCTCCTTCAGCGACCGCTGAGCCCGCCCCGCTCCCGATGACCTCGGCGCTGCGGCCCGATCAGAGCGCTCTGATCCCCCCGCGGCGCCGAGATCACCGGGTCCTCCGCCGGCCCGCTCAGGCCTGCGGGGAGTGCTCCCGAACGCCCAGCGCCGCCAGGACCCGGTCGCCGACCTCGTCCATCCCGGAGCGGTTCGGGTGCACCGGGGCGGCCGGGCGGGTCGGGAAGATGCCCTCCACCCACTTCTCCGAGGCGGGGGCGCACATGTCCCGGCCGCGCTCGAAGACGTCGGCGAAGACCGCGCCAGCCTCGGCGGCGCGCGCCTCCAGCTCGGCGTTGAGCGCGGACTGCACCGAGTCGAGGTAGCCGACGTCGCCCTCGGCCACCGGGACCACCGGCCAGCACCCCTTCTCCTCCGGGAGCAGCTGCAGGTAGCCCACGACCACGACGGTCGCCTGCGGGCTGCGCTCGCGGACGCCCTCCAGCACCGCGGCCACCTTCTCCCCGGTCTCCGGGATCCGGCCGGCCAGCTCGTCGCTCCCGTCGTCCTGCTCGTAGTGGCGGCGGCACGGGTCGCCGCCCGGGTCGGTCACGCTCTTCTCCGCGCAGCGCAGCACCACTTCGCCGAAGCCCAGGTCGTTGCCGCCGATGCCGACGGTGACCAGGGTGGTGTCCGGGGTGAGCGCGTCGAACTGCGGCGCGTTGGACTGGCCGAGGGAGAGGTCCTGCGCCTCGGTCATGTGGTCGGTGACCGCGCCCGAGCAGCTGGCGTCGGTGAAGTCCTCGGTGCCCAGCGCCTCGGCGACCCGCTGCGGGTAGTTGTTGGTGGACCTCAGGCAGAGCAGCGGATCGCCGGTGGTCACCGGGATGAACGGGCCGGCGGTGAAGGAGTCGCCCAGGGCGACGTAGCGGTCGGCGAGGTCCGCCTCCTCGGCGGCGGCCGGCGCCGAGGCGAGCGCCCCGGCCAGGCCGAATGCGGCGGTGGCGGCGGCGATCCGGAGGGCGGCGCGGGATCCGGGGCGGGCGGGGGGCTCGGAGGCGGGGGGTGCGTCGGGGGATTCGAGCGACACGCGGTTCTCCTCGCGGTGCGGACGGATCTGCCGCCTTGAATGTGACCAGCGGGTAACACCCCGTCAACCGGCGCGGCCGTTTCCGGTCAGTGATGTTTTCACCACTGTAGGCGATCGGACGGCTGCGCGGTGTGCGGACGCCCAGGCCGGTGCCGCCCCGCCCGGCGCCGTCCACAGGCGCGCCGCCCGCGGCGCGGACTGTCCGCACCGGGCGCTAGCGTGCTGGCATGGCCAAGAGTGCGAAGAGTTCCTTCCGGTGCACCGAATGCGGGTGGACCACCCTCAAGTGGGTGGGCCGCTGCGGTGAATGCCAGTCCTGGGGCACCGTAGAGGAGGCCGGCGCGCCCTCGGCGTCGATCACCCCCACCCGGGTGGCCACCTCGGCCCGGCCGATCACCGAGATCGACGTGGAGTCCGCGCACGCCTCCCCCACCGGCCTGGAGGAGCTGGACCGGGTGCTCGGCGGCGGCGTGGTGCCCGGCGGGGTGATGCTGCTCGCCGGCGAGCCCGGCGTGGGCAAGTCGACGCTGCTGCTGGAGGTCGCCGCGATGTGCGCCGACGCCGGCCCGGTGCTCTACGTCACCGGCGAGGAGTCCACCGGCCAGGTGCGGCTGCGCGCCGAGCGGCTGGGCGCGCTCTCCCCCAAGCTCTTCCTCGCCGCGGAGACCACGGTGGGCGCGGTCGCCGCGCACGTGGAGACGGTCGCGCCGGCGCTGCTGATCGTCGACTCGGTGCAGACCATGTCCGCCCCGGAGGTCTCCGGGGTGCCCGGCGGGGTGACCCAGGTCCGCGAGGTGGCCGGCGCGCTCATCCGGATCGCCAAGGAGCGCAACATCGCCACCGTGCTGGTCGGCCACGTCACCAAGGACGGCTCCATCGCCGGCCCCCGGATGCTGGAGCACCTGGTCGACGTGGTGCTCCAGTTCGAGGGGGACCGCCACTCCCAGCTGCGCATGCTGCGCGCGGTGAAGAACCGGTACGGCCCCACCGACGAGATCGGCTGCTTCGAGCTGAGCGACTCCGGGATCATCGGCCTGCCCGACCCCAGCGGGCTCTTCCTCACCCGCCGCAACGAGCCGGTGCCCGGCACCTGCGTGACGGTCACCCTGGAGGGCCGCCGGCCGCTCATCGCCGAGGTGCAGGCGCTGGCCGCCCCGACCAACCTGCCGCAGCCCAGGCGGGCCACCTCCGGCCTGGACACCGCCCGGGTCAACATGGTGATGGCGGTGCTGGAGCGGCGCGCCGGGGTGCACATCGCCAACGCCGACGTCTACGCCTCCACGGTGGGCGGGGTCCGGCTGGGCGAGCCCTCGGTCGACCTGGCGCTGGCGCTGGCGGTGGCCGGCTCCGCCAAGGACGTCGCGCTGCCCCGGGGGCTGATCGCGATCGGCGAGGTCGGCCTGGCCGGGGACGTCCGCGCGGTGAGCGGGGTGGAGCGCCGGCTGATCGAGGCGCAGCGGCTCGGCTTCACCCGGGCCATCGTGCCCCGGCACAGCGAGGAGCCGGTCCCCGGCATCGAGACGATCGGGGTGGACGACGTCGCCGAGGCCCTCGCCCTGGCCCTGCCGGGCAGGCGCCGCCGGGCGAAGAAGGCCGCCGCCCCCGCAGAGGAGTCCTGACCCGCCGCCCCGCGGCCGCCCCCTCCGCGCGGATCAGTTGAGCCGGAAGACCGCCTGCTCCTTCTCGCTGCCTGAGGCGTAGTCGCCCTTGAGCTCGGCCACGTAGGTGCCGGGCCGCTTGGCCTCCTGCTGCGACTCCCGGCAGTCCTTCCAGGAGCGGGTCCGGTCCCACTCGACCGTGGTCCGCCCGGGGACGCCGCGCTCCAGCTCGACCTTCTCCGTGTCCTTGGCCTCGGCGCAGTCCGCGGTGGAGTACACCCGGTCGTCGCCGGACTTGATCAGCAGCTCCACGGTGTTGGGGCCCAGGTCCACGGTGCAGGTCTGGTCGCCGAGGTTGACCGCGGAGATCTCCAGCTCCGGCTCGCCGTCCCAGGCGTAGTCGGAGCGGTCGCTCTCCAGGGTCAGCACCACGTCGGAGGGGCGGCAGGCGTCGCTCGCCTTCTTCGGCGCCGGGAACTCCGAGGAGGATCCGGAGTCCTCGCCGCCGCCGTCGCCGTCCTTCTTCCCGCCGCCGTCGCCGCCCTCCCCGCCGCCGGATCCGCCGGAGCCGGCGTCGTCGGAATCGGAGGAGGCACTGGGGCTGGGCGAGGGCGAGGCCGAGGGTGGCACACTGGTGGGGTCCTCGGAGTCCGGCGAGGCGGAGGGCTCGGCCGAGGCGGACGCGCCGGTCGGTTCCTCCTCGGAGGACGACGGCCCGCACGCGTAGACGATCAGCGTCACGATCGCCAGCAGACCAACGAGGACGAAGACCCTGCGCTTCCAATAAGTCCCGGGGCTCACCGGTCCCGGGTGTCCAGCACTTGACGCCATGCGCGTAGTATTCCGGGTTCCTCCGCCCGGCACATACTCAACCCGCCGTTAACCGACCACGATTGCCCATGATCGACAACCCTTATTCCTCGGCCGTTATCGCCTGGTTCGGGACACACGCCCGAGACCTGCCCTGGCGCGCCGGCGACGCCTCGCCATGGTCCATCCTGGTGAGCGAGATCATGCTGCAGCAGACCCCGGTGGTCCGGGTGCTGCCCGCCTGGGAGGCGTGGATGCGCCGCTGGCCCACCCCGTCCGCGCTGGCCGAAGAGCCCGCGGGCGAGGCGGTGCGGATGTGGAACCGGCTCGGCTACCCCCGCCGCGCGCTCAACCTGCACGCCTGCGCCCGGGAGATCACCGAGCGGCACGGCGGCGAGGTCCCGTCCGACCACGCCGAGCTGCTCGCGCTGCCGGGCGTCGGCTCCTATACCGCGGCGGCGGTGGCGGGCTTCGCCTTCGGCGGCCGGCACGCAATTTTGGACACCAATGTGCGCCGGGTTCTGGCCCGCGCGCACACCGGGATCGAGTACCCGCCGAAGGCGCCCACCCGCGCCGAGACCCGGCTGGCCGAATCCCTGCTGCCCGAGGACCCCGCCACCGCGGTCCGCTGGGGCGCGGCGGTGATGGAGCTGGGCGCCCTGGTGTGCACCGCCCGCTCCCCCGAGTGCTCCGCCTGCCCCATCGCCGACCGGTGCGCCTGGCGGGCGGCCGGCCACCCGCCGCACTCCGG
The DNA here is from genome assembly GCF_000341105.1 of Nocardiopsis potens DSM 45234. Taxonomy (GTDB): domain Bacteria; phylum Actinomycetota; class Actinomycetes; order Streptosporangiales; family Streptosporangiaceae; genus Nocardiopsis_A; species Nocardiopsis_A potens. The sequence continues at coordinate 65,725 of NZ_ANBB01000033.1, read as the reverse complement.
CCCGCCCCGGGTCGGCCAGAAGTACGCCGGCACCGACCGCCAGGTCCGCGGCCGCCTGCTGGCGGTCCTGCGCGCCTCGGACGCCCCGGTGCACAAGCCCGCCCTCGACGCGGTCTGGGACGACCCGGTCCAGCGCGAGCGCGCCCTGGACGCCCTGGTCGCCGACGGCCTGGTCGACCCACTGGACGACGGCCGCTACGCCCTGCCGGGCTGAGCGGCCTCGGGGAATCGCCTCGAAACCCGGGACCGCGACGCACAGGCGGAGTATGGTTTCGAGTATGGCGACAAAGAAGATAACCGTGACGATCCCGGAAGAGCTCCTTGAGGAGATCCGCGACGCCGCGACCGAGCGGGGCATCTCCGCCTACGTCACCGAGGCCGTACAGCAGAAGCGCGACCGCGACCTGCTCATTGAACTGTCCGACTGGCTTGAAGAGGAGTACGGGCCGGTCACCGACGAGGAGCTCGCCGCTGCATACGCCGAGCTGGAGGAGATCGACGCCGAGCACGAGCGGCGGCGCGCCCGCCGCTCCGATGAGGCGGCGTGAAGAAGCGGAGCGGCACCGCGAAACCGCTGCGCTTCTACGTACTCGACAGTGAGGCGCTGTCTCTGGCGGTGCACGGTGACCGCGGGATGGTCGCCCGCATCAAGGTCGCCGCTCGCGGGGAAGCCGAGTTGGTGACCTCCCCCATGGCGCTCATCGAGGCCTACGACGGCCGGCTCACCGAGCAGCGCTGGGACTGGATCCTCTCCCGCATCCGCGTCATCGACATCGGCAAGGACGAGGCGCGTACCGCCCGCCGCCTCCTGGCCGATGCCGACCTGCACGGCCACGAGCACGCCATCGACGCGGTCCTGGCCGTCATCGCCCGGTCTTTGAAAGGCGAGGTCACGGTCCTCACTTCGGACGTCGGCGACCTGGAGAAGCTGGTCCCTGAGCGCATCCCCGTCCGGCGCGTGTGACCTACGGCGCCTACGGCGGAGGTGTCCGACCGTCGCGAAAACACCGGGACTACCCCCGGCCGGAAAGGAGCCTGCTGCGGAACAGGTCGAGCACCTGGTCGAGGGCGTCCCGGGTCGGCTGCCCCGGCTCGTCGACGAGGTGCTCGGTCAGCACCGAGTGCGGCGGGATGAGGCCCTCCGGGTTTGCGTCGGCGTCGTCCAGCTCGACGGCGGTGAACGCCTCGCCGAGCTCCCGGCGGAGCGCGGCGAACCGGTCCCCCGGCACCAGCCGGTCGCCGCGGAACCGCATGCCGAGCACCCGCAGGCCGCCGCGCGCGCAGCGCTCCTTGACCACCGCCAGCTCCTCGGCGGAGATGTCGACGGTCCCGCGGCGGCGCGCGGTGACGGCCAGCGGAAGCGACGGCTGGGAGAGCACCGGGGCGAGCAGCCGCTCGTCGGTGGCCATCGCCAGGGCGAACCCGCCGGTGAGGCACATGCCGACCGCTCCCACGCCGGGCCCGCCGCACCGCTCGTGCTCCGCCGCGGCCAGCGCCCGCAGCCAGCCGACCACCGGGGAGCTGCGGCCGGTGGCGAGCACCGTGAACTCGCGGCTGACGCACACCTTCGCCATGGTCGACGCCATGTAGGCGCCGGTCCGCAGCATCCCGTGCGCCGCCGGGGCGGGGTCGCGCCCGGGCGTGCCGAACAGCACGGGCAGCACCGCGGTGCACCCGATGCCTGCCACCCGCTCGGCGAACTCCAGCACCTTGGGCGTGATGCCGGGGATCTCGGCCATGACGACGACGGCCGGCCCGGTGCCGCGCCGCAGGATGCGGCGGGTGGTGCCGCCGTGGGTGAAAGTGCCGCGCTCGAAGCCTGACAGGTCGTGGTCGGCCATGGCCGCTCCCGTCCGATTCCGCTGCCGGTCCTCCGGACCCGGTTTCCGAATCCGGTTCTGCCGGGGCAGTCTCTCACCCCGCCTCCCGGGCCCCGGGCCCGGCCACCGGCGTTCCGGTCCCCGCCGAGCGTGCGGCGGGTGCGCCCGACCGATGATCTTGACGTTGCGGCCCTGTCAGAGCGCTCTGACAGGGCCGCAACGTCAAGATCATCGGGAAGAGCGGCGGGTCCGCCGGCTCAGTCGCCGTCCTCCTTGGTGCGTTCCCTGACCTCCTCGCGGAGCAGGGCCGGGAAGTCCGAGGGGCCGGGGCCGGCGAGCAGTTCCTCCCGGACCAGGGCGGCGCGCCGGGACCGCCGGCGGAAATCGGGAAGGACCAACAGCTCACCCATCTCAGGCCCGCTGTAGTGCGGCCACCCCCACCCGGTCAGGTACGCGTAGCAGAGCGTCCGGTGCTCGCCGGAGCAGCTGAGTGCATCCACCGCCCAGGTCCGCGTGATCTCCGGGGAGGCGGAGAAGGCGATCAGCCCGCCGATGCGCCGCACACCGAAATCCAGCGGGCTGCGGTACAGCCGCTCCTCCGGCGGGTGGTGCTCGAGCTCGCTCCACCGGACGGCGTAGGGCTCCAGGCCCGTCGTGCGCCACCGGACCGTGCCGTCCCCCGGGCCGGACGGGTTCCGCCGGCGCAGCTCCCGGGCGGCCGCCGTGGTCACCGGGGTCGCGGGCACCGGAGCCAGCACCACCGGGTCGGAGGGCTCGGCCCCGAACGGCTCGGGCAGCAGGACCTCCGACCCGAGGAAGACCAGCGTCCCGGGTCGGCGCTGGTAGGAGAGGCCCCACAGCAGCCGGGCCAGGAAGGCCGCGCCGCGCGGGTCGGTGAGCAGGTGCCACATGCCGTGCATCCGGTCGGTGGCGAACCGGACGTCGGTCCCGGGGCGGGGCGTGACGGCGGTGTACTCCCGCCCGTCCAGCCGGAGCCGGTGCCGGTGCAGCTTCATCCGGTCCGCGCCCCCGCGCCGGGCGGCGGGGCGCTGGGCTTTCCGTGTCAGCGGCGGCCTCCTCCGTTCCGGTCCGCGGCGTTCATCGGCCGCCAGTATGACCGCGCCCCCGGAAGAACCGGAACCGCTTTTCGGCGGGGCGCCCCGGGCTCGGCGCGGAACACGAACGGCACCGCGCCGGGGCATCACCCCCGGGCGGACCCCGGATGAACCGTGTCGGCGCCGCGCCGGGACGTCACCCCCGGGCGTCGCCGTCCTCCCCCCCATTCGGCGCGGGCGCCGGCGAGGTCGGTCAGCGCCTCCCGGGCGGTGGCGGCCAGGTGGCCGGGGCAGCGCGCGCCCTCCCAGGTGCCCAGGCCCTCGTCGCCGACGGCGTCGGCCCTCTCCTCGTGCCACTCGTCCCAGTCGGCCTCGTCCTGCAGGACCGCGACGAACCCGGCGTCCTGCTCCGGGTCCGCCCATTCGTCGAAGGCGGGGTGGGCGCCGTCGCCCTCGGAATGCGGGCACGGCAGCCCGGCCAGCCCCGCCTCCGCCGCCGCGAGCGCCCCGGTCATCGCCTCCAGGACCTCCGCGTCGCGCAGCCGGTGGACCGCGTACCAGCGGGCCGCGTAGAGCGCGGTGAGCAGCGCGGGCGTCTCGCCTCCCGGCGCCTGCCCGCGCAGCCGCTCGGCCAGCCAGGCCAGCAGGCCGTCCGGGTCCCCGGGGGAAGGTCGCAGACCATGCCCGCCACGGCTTCGGCCACCTCGGCGGCGTTCAGCCGCTCGCCGTCCAGCAGGTAGTCGTCCCGGTCGGTGAATTCGGTGAGAGCGCTCATGAGCGCACCGACGCGGCGCCCGCGCCACCGGTTCCCGGCGGCCTCCACCGCTGCTCAGACCGTTGACGGGGGAAACCCGTCCCAGGGCGATGATCTTGACGTTGCGGCCCTATCAGAGCGCTCTGATAGGGCCGCAACGTCAAGATCATCGGGGAGAGGCGGGGCGTCCGCTCCCCCCGGGCGCGTTCCCGCCCGGACGCCGCTGGAACACTTGCCGCATGGACGTTGAAGCCGCTGTTTTCGATGTTTTCGGGACCTTGACCGACTGGCGGTCGAGCGTGAGCGGAGAACTGTCCGGCATCGGCGACCGGACCGGGGCCCGGGCCGACTGGGCCGCCGTCACCGACGACTGGCGGCGCCGCTACCGTCCGGCCCTGCTCAAGATCTTCGCCGGAGAACTCCCCTGGCGGCCGCTGGACGAGCTGCACCGGCTCATGCTCGACGAGGTCCTGACCGAGCACGGCCTCGACGGCCTCGGCGAGGCCGAACGGGACGAGCTCGTGCGGGCCTGGCACCGACTGCGCCCCTGGTCCGACGCCCCGGCCGGCCTGGAGCTGCTGCACGACTCCCCCGTGGTCACCTCGACGCTGTCCAACGGAGGGGTCGGCCTGCTCACCCGCCTCGCCAAGCAGGCCGGGCTGCGCTTCGACTGCGTCCTCTCCGCCGAACTCGCCCGGTCCTACAAGCCGGACCCGCGGGTCTACCTCATGGCCTCCGAGCTGCTCGAGGTCGCCCCGGAGCGCCTCCTCATGGTGGCCTGCCACCCCGACGACCTCGCGGCGGCGGCCGAGGCCGGGCTCCGCACGGCCTACATCCCGCGCCCGCTGGAGTGGGGCCCCGACGCCGCCCCGGTCGAACCGCCCGCCGACGTCGACCTCGTCGCCGCCGACGTCATCGACCTGGCCCGCACGCTCACGGGGGGGGCGGGGTGACCGCGGCCGGGTGACGGCCGGAACGGCGCCGCCGGCGCCTACCCCGCGGAGTGGGCCCGGCGGCCGCCTCTCGGGAAGCCCCCTCCCACCGGGCAGGAGTCGGCCTCCCAGCGGTTCGGGCAGCAGACCAGGGTCGCGCTGAACGCGTTCCCTCCCCGGAGCCAGTGCCCGCACACCACGTCGGTGCCCTGCTCCAGCGAGGCGCGCCAGAAGGGCTCCCGGGCCGCCGGGGCCATCAGCTCCGGCCAGTCGGTGCGGAGCAGCGGCAGGACCTTGCGGTACTCGCCGGCGAGCCAGGCCAGGGCCCCGTCGGCGCCGTCCCAGGTGCCGCGGACCGCCGAGGCGGGCTTCCGCAGCCACCAGCACATCCGCTGCGGCGGCAGCGGCGAGGACGGGAAGGCCGGGTGGTCGGGGTAGGTCTCGGGCGTCCCCCGGTAGCGCTCCTCCCCCGAGCCCTGCCAGAGGTAGCCGTGGAAGTGCGGCCCCTCTTCGGGGGAGGTCCCCGGCGCGCCGGGGACCTCGGTCCGCTCCCGGCCGGTCACGCGGACGGGCCGATCTTCTCGGTGTAGCCGCGCACGAACGCCGCCACCTCCTCCGGGGTGAACCGGAGCGCGGGCAGCTCGGGGCGCTTGGTGTCGCGGATGGCGACCAGGGAGTCGGTGACGGCCACCGCCACGCAGGTCTCCATGTCCTCTTCCTCGTTGTTGCCGCCGCAGAAGGCCGTCCAGCCTTCGGCGGGCAGTTCGGCCGTGTAGAGGTCCCTGCCGTTCTGCATGCGCTCTCCCTCACTCGTCGGAGACCGGACCCGGGCGCCGGGCCCGCGCGGGCCCTGGATGGGGAAGCCGGCGGTCACCGCCGTCCAGGACCCGCGCGGACCGGGCGTCCGCGTCCCCCGCGTCGGCGGTCACGGGCTCGGAGCCGAGAACGGCGGAGCGGGGAACGGCGGAGCGGGGAGGCGCCGGGCGTACCCGGGCCGGGGCGAGCACATCAGCGCGGCCAGCGCCTCGGCGCTATCGGCCATCAGCGTCGGCTCGACGCCGGCCATGTCCTCCGGCGGATTCGCCATCCAGGCACCGGGCCGCCCGGACTCCCCTCTGGCCCGCCAGACCTTCCATTTCGGGAACTCCCGGCGCAGAACGGCAAGAGACTCCGCATCACGCGCCTGCTCATCGGAACGGCTCGTCGCCATGGCCACCTCCTGTAGGCCATGACGCTAGGTTCGGCGCCCGCCGGTGGCAGCCGGGTTTCTCGAAAATTCTTCTGAGGGGTCGCTGAGGACGCCATGCCCCGGGACAGAGCAGGGCAGAAGCGACGCCTCGAGAATAAACGAGAATCACGCATGTCACCTCTTGCGCCTTCCGACATACTGAGGCCGCTGTCGTTCGACCGACGAGAGGAACGTCTGTGGCAAGGCGACTGCGGATGCTGGGGAGCACGTCCGGAGCAGGAAACTGTCCGACCCTCTACGAAGACCTGGACACCGGACAGATACTCGTCCAGGGCGATGCGGTGACCGACCCTGACGACATCGCGCAGTTCGAACACGTCAAAGACGGGGAGGGCTTCGTCGTCGTTCCCCGGAAGCTGCTGACCGAGTTCACCCCGAAGGAGGCCGCACAAGTGCCGGAGCTGGTTCCTTTCGAAGAAATAGGCCACTTTTTCGATGGAGGGTTCGAGCACACCGCCTGGCGACTGGAGACCCGGACCGGCTACGCATCGGACAAGGCCCAATCGGATTACCAGGAGTTCCTGCGCACCGGAGAGACCTCCGACCAGATCCATATCCCCTGGTTCACCGGCGTCCGGCGGATGGTCTCCGAAGGCAAGCGGTACGAGCGGGTCCGGCTCGTGGACGATCCACCGACCGACGGGCAGCGCTACCTGCTGTCGAACGCCCGGAACAACGTGGCGGCCGGGGAGGACATCCGCTACATGTGGCGCTCCGACGCCCAGCGGCACGGGGTGGACCTGAGCGACTTCTGGCTGTTCGACTCCCGGGTTGTGGCCCGGTTCCACTTCGACGGTGATCGGACGGCCGGGATGGAGCTGATCACCGACCCGGCCGAGGTACTGCGGGCCTGTCAGATCCGCGATGCCGCCTGGCACCACGCCGTCCGATATGAGGACTTCAAGGCTCAGGTACCGTCCACTGGGTGAGCACCGATTTCCAGCGGTCCCGGACCTCCCTCGGTGCGCGCCTGCGCGAGCTGCGCACCGAGGGAGGTCTGACCGGACGCGAGCTGGCCGCTCGACTGGGGTGGGGTCAGTCCAAGGTCAGCAAGCTGGAGAACGGCCGGCAGACGCCGAGCAGTGACGACCTCAGCGCCTGGGCCCGGGAGACCGGGAACCCGGAAGCCGAAGCCGAGCTGCTGGGACGGCTGCGCGGCCTGGAAACGTGGTACCGCTCCTGGCGACGGCAGCTCGCGGGCGGTTTCCGTGTCGTCCAAGAGGCACACGACATGGAAGCCCGCAAGGATCGCCTCTGGTACAGCTTCGACTCCGAGGTGGTCCCCGGCCTCTTCCAGACCCCTGACTACGCTGGTGCCGTTCTGAGCCGCCACATGGCCCTCCACACCGCACCGCGTGATCTCGCCGCAGCGGTCCGCGCGCGGATGGCACGGCAGGACGTCCTCCGCGACCGGAGCCGGACGTTCCACTTCTTGATCTGGGAGGCCGCGCTGTACGCCCGGCCGTGCGCCCCTGCTGTGCTGGCCGAGCAGCTCGACCTGCTGGTTGGCCGACTCGCGTCGGCGGAGCACGTGCGGGTCGGCATCGTCCCTTTCAGCGCCGAAATGAGGATCCCAGCGGGGGCGGGGTTCGTCATCCACGACGACCGCCTGGTCATCATCGAGACCTGGCACGCCGAGCTGTGGCTGGACGGCTCCGAAGACGTGGCGCTGCACCGACGCGTCTGGGACGCCCTGAATGCGACGGCCGTCTACGGGGCCGAAGCCCACCGACTCGTCCACCGTGCACGGTGCGCCCTGGGCTCCTGACCCCCTGTCGCCGGTCAGCCCTCGAAGGCCCCCGTGCGCAAGGAGCCGGTGAAGGCCGCCCACTCGGTCGCGCCGACGGGCAGATACCCCAGCTCCGGGTGCTTGGAGTCGCGGACCGCCGCACCGGTGGCCAGCTCGGCGACCTCGACGCAGTTGTCCCCGCTCGAGGAGTAAGAGGACTTGCGGAACACCGGGGCCACCCGGGCCACCTCGACACAGTTCTCGCCACTCGACGAGTAAGAAGACTTGCGGAACTCCACGATCATGATCAGGCTCGCTTATCGTGCTCGGCGGCGATGGCCCCGATCAGGTCGAGCGACCGCTGCGGGTCCAGCGCCAGGTTCTGGACGGCGTCGAAGATCAGCGTGTGCCGATCGAAGTAATCCTGATCCTCAACGTACAGCGCTTCGACAGCAGTTGGAATGGAGACGATCCCCGGCTCAGGGCTGGGGAAGTCGAACAGGGTGAACGCCCCATCGACGGCGGGATGCGCGCCGGCCTCGTCGGGGAGTACCAGCACGGTCACCTTGTAATGTGCGGCCATTCCGGAGAGAAATCGCAGCTGCTCGGCCATGATTGCGTGCGTCCCGACCGCCTTGCGGAGCGCGGGCTCATCAATGACCGCGGTCAGGTGCGGCCCGTTAGGGGCATCGAGCACCCGCCTCCTGAACATCCGCGACTCGATCTTTCGAGCGACCTGATCGGCCGGGACGACCTGCCCCGCCTCAAAGATCGCCGCCGCGTAGTCCGGTGTCTGGAGCAGGCCGGGGATCAACACCGATTCGTACGTCCGGATTCGGACTGCTTCGGCTTCGAGTTCCGGCAGGGGGCCGGTGTAGAGATCGGCGTACTGGTGCCAATCGCTGCGCCCACGCGCTTCTTCCGTCAAGCTGAGAAGGTGCGCACGGTCTTCTCCCTCCACTCCGTAGAGGTCGAGCAGCGCTTCCACATCCCCAGGCTTGGGATACCTCCACTCGTTCCGCTCCGCCCTCGTCACCTTGGTGGCCGACGACCACTTCAGCCGCTTGGCCACGTCGGCGGCGGACATGCCGCTCTCGGCGCGCAGCCTCTTGAGCGCGGCGGACAGGCGGCGGCGCCGCACGCCGGGCGAGTGGCTCTGAGTCACGGATCCCCTATCTCCGGTAGACGCCTGTCCCGATCGTAGCCACCCATGCGAGATCTGAATTTTTTGTCCAAACACAGGAACGTATTGTGATTGAGTTCAGACTCAATCATACTGAAGGTGGTCGAGCACCCTCCGTGGTGCCTCCCTCACGACAAGGAGCCACCTCCATGTCCTCCTCCCTTCTCAAGGCCGGTGAGGCCACGACCACGATCGTCCAGCTCATCAAGGGCGGCGAGCCGGACGAGGACGGGTCGTCCCTGGCCGGCCTCTGCTCCCCGTACCGCCCGGTCATGGACACCCGGCGGTGCGCCTGCGGCTGCGTCCCCCTGCTCTCCTCGCTCTGGGAGGCGCTGGAGCGCTACCGCCCCTACGCCTCCGACACCGACCTGTGGGTGCGCACCTGCGACCCCGACTCCGTCCCTCCCCTGCCCGAAGGCGCCTCCGTGGTGGCCGCCTGGACCGTCTCCTGCACCGTCGCCTGAACGGCGGAGCGAGGATCAGAAAGAGGTACCGCCCATGACCCGCTCGCACATCTCCCCGGCGGCAGGCACTCATGTACGCGCCGTCCTGGCCGCGCCGCGAGGGCAGCGCTTCAGCCGCGCACGGCGCTACACCGAGCTGCGCCCGCCCACTCCCCCCGACCGCCCGGCGGGCATGCGGGCACCCGCTCCCCCTCCGGGCGAGCGAGGAGCCCTGCCCGCCTGGCTCACCCGGTTCCAGGACGAACTCGCACCGCCCGCCTGCGGACCGAGCCCCATCCGGAAAAAGGGCTCTCCTCTCCCCTCGGACGCCCCCGGTCGAACGAGGAGGCCGAGGAGGCCCAGGAGGCACGGCCCTGTTCCCCTCCCGGAATCCCGCGTCCGCGGCAGGCGCGGAGAGGCGTCCTTCCGCTCCGGCATCGAGAGCACCCGCCTCGAATGCACGCTCCTCGGCATGATGCTGCTCGCCTATGCCCTGGGCCTCATCGGTTGAGGCTCCCCATCCCGCAAACGGCCGGGAACGACGGCGGCCCCGCACCGGTGTGGTGCGGGGCCGCCGTGCGCGGGTGGTGCGGTGCGGGCCTGAGGGCTACTCGCCCTTGGCCGCCGCCGACTCCTCGACCTGCGGGGCCTCGGGGACGGCGTCGGGCTTGGGGATGCCGGTGAAGGTGAACTTCGCGTCGGCGCCCTCGCCCTCGACGTCGATCACGACGATCTGGCCCGGGCGGAGCTCCTGGTAGAGGATCTTCTCCGACAGGGTGTCCTCGATCTCGCGCTGGATGGTCCGGCGCAGCGGCCGGGCGCCCAGCACCGGGTCGTAGCCGCGGGCGGCGAGCACCTTCTTGGCGTTCGGCCGCAGCTCCAGACCCATGTCGCGGTCCTTGAGCCGGTTGTCGACGCTGTTGATCATCAGGTCGACGATGTCGATGATCTCCTTCTCCGTCAGCTGGTGGAAGACGATCACGTCATCGACGCGGTTGAGGAACTCGGGCCGGAAGTTGCTCTTCAGCTCCTCCTGGACCTTGGACTTCATCCGCTCGTAGTTGGTCTGGGCGTTGTCCTCCTTGGCGAAGCCCATGGCCGCGCCCTTGGAGATGTCCCGGGTGCCCAGGTTGGTGGTCATGATGATGACCGTGTTCTTGAAGTCGACGTTGCGACCCTGGGCGTCGGTGAGGCGCCCCTCCTCCAGGACCTGGAGCAGCGAGTTGAAGATGTCGGTGTGGGCCTTCTCGATCTCGTCGAACAGGACCACGGAGAACGGCTTGCGGCGGACCTTCTCGGTGAGCTGGCCGCCCTCCTCGTAGCCGACGTAGCCGGGAGGCGAGCCGAACAGGCGGGAGACCGTGTGCTTCTCCATGAACTCGCTCATGTCGAGCTGGATCAGCGCGTCCTCGTCGCCGAACAGGAACTCCGCCAGCGTCTTGGAGAGCTCGGTCTTACCGACACCGGACGGGCCGGCGAAGATGAACGAGCCGCCGGGGCGCTTGGGGTCCTTCAGGCCCGCGCGGGTGCGCCGGATCGCCTGGGAGAGCGCCTTGATCGCGTCCTCCTGGCCGATGACCCGCTTGTGCAGCTCGTCCTCCATGCGCAGCAGCCGGGAGGACTCCTCCTCGGTCAGCTTGACCACGGGGATGCCGGTGGAGGCGGCCAGGACCTCGGCGATGAGCTCCTCGTTGACCTCGGCGACGACGTCCATGTCGCCGGCCTTCCACTCCTTCTCCCGCTGCGCCTTCTTGTTCAGCAGCTGCTTCTCGTCGTCCCGCAGCGAGGCCGCCTTCTCGAAGTCCTGCGCGTCGATCGCGGACTCCTTGTCCCGGCGCACCCCGGCGATCTTCTCGTCGAAGTCGCGCAGGTCCGGCGGGGCGGTCATGCGGCGGATCCGCATCCGGGAGCCGGCCTCGTCGATCAGGTCGATGGCCTTGTCCGGGAGGAAGCGGTCGCTGATGTAGCGGTCGGCCAGCTGGGCGGAGGCGACCAGCGCCGAGTCGGTGATGGAGACCCGGTGGTGCGCCTCGTACCGGTCGCGCAGCCCCTTGAGGATCTCGATGGTGTGCGCGATGGTCGGCTCGTCGACCTGGATCGGCTGGAAGCGGCGCTCCAGCGCGGCGTCCTTCTCCAGGTGCTTGCGGTACTCGTCCAGCGTGGTGGCGCCGATGGTCTGCAGCTCGCCGCGGGCCAGCATCGGCTTGAGGATGGAGGCGGCGTCTATGGCACCTTCCGCCGCGCCCGCTCCGACCAGGGTGTGCAGCTCGTCGATGAACAGGATGATGTCGCCGCGGGTGCGGATCTCCTTGAGCACCTTCTTCAGGCGCTCTTCGAAGTCGCCCCGGTAGCGGCTGCCCGCGACCAGCGCGCCCAGGTCGAGCGTGTAGAGCTGCTTGTCCTTGAGCGTCTCGGGGATCTCCCCCTTGACGATCTTCTGCGCCAGGCCCTCGACGACGGCGGTCTTGCCGACGCCCGGCTCGCCGATGAGCACCGGGTTGTTCTTGGTCCTGCGGGACAGGACCTGCATGACCCGCTCGATCTCCTTGTCCCGGCCGATCACCGGGTCGAGCTTGCTCTCCCGCGCGGCCTGCGTGAGGTTGCGGCCGAACTGGTCGAGCACCAGGGAGGTGGAGGGGGCCGACTCCGAGGAAGCACCGGTGGCCTGGGGCTCCTTGCCCTGGTAGCCGTGGAGCAGCTGGATCACCTGCTGGCGGACCCGGTTCAGGTCGGCACCGAGCTTCACCAGCACCTGGGCGGCGACGCCCTCGCCCTCGCGGATGAGGCCGAGCAGGATGTGCTCGGTGCCGATGTAGTTGTGCCCGAGCTGGAGCGCCTCGCGCAGCGAGAGCTCCAGGACCTTCTTGGCCCGCGGGGTGAAGGGGATGTGCCCGGACGGGGCCTGCTGGCCCTGGCCGATGATCTCCTCCACTTGCTGCCGAACCGCTTCGAGGCTGATCCCCAGACTCTCCAGAGCCTTCGCGGCGACGCCCTCACCCTCATGGATGAGACCGAGCAGGATGTGCTCCGTACCGATGTAGTTGTGGTTGAGCATCCTGGCCTCTTCCTGGGCCAGGACCACCACGCGCCGTGCGCGGTCGGTGAACCTCTCGAACATGTCGTCGCTCCTCACAGAGCGGTCAGGCAGGGACGGGAGTTCCGGCCCTCACGCTTTTCCGCTTTTCGGCCCTTCGGGGGGTGAAAGCCCTCGGAGGGCGCTGCCGCACCCGGTCACCGCTCCGCCGGCGCCCCGGCGGACCGATGGCCACATCCCGCTTCATCCGGTTGCCTCCGACCTTCGTTGCCAGAGACTTTCCCCGACGATAGGGCGTTCACCCTCATCCAACTACCAATCGGGCCTTCAGTGTTCCAAGTACGCCGCAAGCGAACGGTCCGCGCGCCCCGTCTTTGCCGGGGCACGCGGACCGTGCAGTGCATTCATGTGGAATTCACTCTGAGCGAACACGGCCGGCGCGGGCCTTGACGGCCCGCGCCGGGCGGTTGCGAGGAGTGCGCCGCTAACGCTGGGCGGCCTCGTACTCGGCCACGATGGCGGCCGGAATGCGGCCGCGCTCGTTCACCTGCTTGCCCTGGGCCTTGGCCCAGGCGCGGATCTCCGCGCTGCGCTCGCGGCTGGGGGCGCTGCGCGGCTGGCGGCGCCCGCGGGCGGCCTTCCCCGGAGCCTTCCGCGCGGCCTGGACGAACGGGGCCAGGGCGTCGCGCAGCTGGGAGGCGTTGCCCGCGCTGAGGTCGATTTCATAAGTGGTGCCGTCTACGCCGAACGAAACGGTCTCGTCGGCCTCGCCGCCGTCGAGATCGTCGACGAGAAGCACCTGAACCTTTTGTGCCATGGATGCGAACCTTTCAGCAGTCGGTGCGTTCGGCACCTGAATATAAAGCTAGCCGGATACCGGGCGGAAGACAATTCTCCGCGCGTCGGAAATCGCCGCGAGTCGGCGTCGGGCCGCAAAAGACCGCCGCGCGCGGATACGGAGCGGCCGCTCGGACGGCTCGCCGTTACCGCAGGCGCCGCGCTTTCAGGCCTCCTCCGCCCGCCGATCGCCGGAGGCTTCCGCAGAAGTACCCGAAGACGACTTCGCCCCGTCCCCCGCGCTCGCGGCAGAACCCCCGGCCGGGGAACCGGCGGAGCCCCCGCCATTCCCGGCCGCTTCCGCGCGCACCTCGCTGACCAGCCGCCCGTCCGACGTCCTCGGGGCCATCTCCTTGCGGAGCAGCTTGATGACGAAGGTGCAGAAGACCGCCGCGACAACAGCGGGGGGGATCAGCGCCGACAAAACATCACCCATCAGGCGCACACCCTTCCTTGTTGTTACTTTATGCAGCAATTACCCCACGGAGAGGGTTGGTCGGCCGCCTCGGCGGCCACCGGCGCGGCAGCGGCGATCGGCCCTGCGAAACCCGCGATTGAGGGTGGGGACCCCGACATCATAGACACCTTCGCAACCCGTCCCGTCCCCCGCAGGCCCTGTGTCCGCATTACGGCCACCGCTATGGATCCGCTATGACTGCGTTCCGTTAAGCGTCCGGGAGCCTCCGGGGAGTTCCCGATCTCCCTTAGCTACGGGCTTCCCGGCCGATTCGGCGCCGATAAAGAGCCGCGGGAGCCGGCCCCGGTCGCCCCGGGCCGACGACTTATCGGCGCCCTGACCCTCCCCTCCCGGACGGGCCGGGACCGATCGGGGAGTTCTCCATGGCACCGCCAGATTACCCCTCCCTTTAAGCAGAGCACGCGCGGGTTCGCATATGCTTCGACCCGGCCTGAGAGTTGTGGGATCGTGTCTTCTCCAGACCGGTGCGCCGGAACGCACCCCCGCGCCGGCGGCACGAGCGCCCCACGAGTCGCCCGCTTCCCTTCTCCGCGGGCTTTGGAAGGACTCAGACGTGGAGTTCCGCGCGGATCTGCATATTCACTCCAAGTACTCGCGGGCTTGCAGCAGGGATTGCGACCTGGAGCACCTCGCCTGGTGGGCGGCGCGCAAGGGCATCGGGCTGGTCGGCACCGGTGATTTCACTCACCCGGCCTGGCGCGAAGAGATCGGCTCCCGCCTGGTCCCGGCCGAACCGGGGCTGTTCCGGCTGGCCCCGGAGATCGAGGCGCGGGTGCTGCGCTCGCTGCCTCCGTCCTGCCGCCGGGCGCCGCGCTTCATGCTCTCCGTGGAGATCTCCACCATCTACAAGCGCGGCGACCGCACCCGGAAGGTGCACCACCTGCTGTACGCGCCCTCGCTGGAGGCGGCCGACGCCATCACCGCCTCCCTGGGGCGGATCGGCAACCTCGCCTCCGACGGGCGGCCCATCCTCGGCCTGGACTCCCGGGACCTGCTGGAGATCACCCTGGAGAGCGACCCGGGCTCCTATCTCGTCCCGGCGCACGTGTGGACGCCGTGGTTCGCGGTGCTCGGCTCGAAATCGGGTTTCGACCGGATCGAGGACTGCTATGCCGACCTGGCCGACCACGTCTTCGCCATCGAGACCGGGCTCTCCACCGACCCGGCGATGAATTGGACCGTCTCCTCACTGGACCGCTACACCAAGGTGAGCAACTCCGACGCGCACTCGCCGCCGATGCTCGCCCGGGAGGCGACCCGTTTCGACACCGCGATGGACTACTTCGCGCTCCGCCGCGCACTGGAGGGCGGCCCGGGATTCCGCGGAACCCTGGAATTCTTCCCCGAGCACGGGAAATACCACTCCGACGGGCACCGGAAATGCGGTGTCCGGACCGACCCGGAGGGCACCCGCGCGCACGGCGGCCGCTGCCCGGTCTGCGGCGGCCCGCTCACCGTGGGCACCGCCAACCGGGTCTCGGTGCTCGCCGACCGCGAACCGGGGCACCGGCCGGACGGCGAGGCCTCCTTCACCAGCCTGGTGCCGCTGCCGGAGATCGTCAGCGAGATCACCGGGGTCGGCCCGAAGAGCAAGCGGGTGCAGCGCGAGTGCGACCGGCTCGCCGCCGAGCTCGGCCCCGAGCTGGACATCCTGCTCGACGCGCCGCTGGACGACGTGCGGCGGCACGGCGGCGAGCTGCTCGGCGAGGCGGTGGCCCGGCTGCGCCGCGGCGAGGTGATCCGGGAGCCCGGCTTCGACGGCGAGTACGGCACCATCCGGATGTTCCGCCCCGAGGAGCTGGCCGCGCCCGCCCAGGAGGCCGCCCTCTTCGACCTCCCGGACGCCCCGGAGCCGGCGGAGCCCGGCGGCAAGGCCGGCCCGGCGCCGCGCACCGGGGAGGGGCCCGCCCCCGCGCGCCCCGGCGGCGCCCCGGGCCCGGCGGGCGGCTCCGCCGGCCCGGCGGAGGCGGGTCCGGAGGAGTCCGGCAAGGCGCCCCGGCCGGGCAAGGGCGGCCGGCGCGGCACCCCGCCGCCCGCGATGGACGCGCTCTTCTCCGCCACCGGTGCGGCCGAGCCGGCCGCGGAGCCCGCCGGGCGGCCCGACCCCGTGCTCTTCCCGGACGCCCCGGCCGGCCCGGCCCGCCCGCAGGGCCTGCTCGACGGCCTCGACCCGGAGCAGCGCTCCGCCGCGGAGCCGCCCGCCGGGCCGCTGCTGGTCGTCGCCGGCCCCGGGACCGGCAAGACCCGGACCCTGACCCGCCGGATCGCGCACCTGGTCGCCGAGCGCGGCGTGCCCGCCGAGCGCTGCCTGGCCATCACCTTCACCCGGCGCGCCGCGGCCGAGCTCCGCGAGCGGCTGGAGGAGCTGCTCGGCGGCGGCGCGCGCGGCCTGACCGTGACCACCTTCCACGGCCTGGGCCTGGCCCTCCTCCGCGAGCAGCACGGGCGGGCCGGGCTGAGCGCCCGGTTCGGCGTCGCCGACGCGGCCCGGGCGCTGGAGGTCGCCGCCGAGGTGAGCGGCTCCGAGGCGGACGGCCGCAAGCTGCTGGCCGAGCGCGACCGGGAGCGCGGCGCGGACCCGGCGGACGCTCCGGCCGCGCTGGACGCTTACCGGGCCCGCCTCCGCGAGCTGGACCTGGTGGACTTCGGCGACCTGGTGGAGCTGCCGGTGCGGCTGCTGTCCGAGGACGCCGGGCTGGCCGCGTCCTACCGGGAGCGGTGGCCGTGGATCAGCGTGGACGAGTACCAGGACGTCGACGGCCTCCAGTACGAGCTGCTCCGGCTGCTCGGCGGGGACGGCTCCGGGCTGACCGCGATCGGCGACCCGGACCAGGCGATCTACCGGTTCCGCGGCGCCGACGTGCGGTACTTCCTGCGCTTCGCCGAGGACTTCCCGGGCGCCGCCGAGGTGCGGCTGACCCGCAACTACCGGTCCAACGCCACCATCGTCGACGCGGCGGTGCAGGCGATCGCGCCGGGGACGCTGGTCCCCGGCCGGGAGCTGCGGGCGGTGGGCGACTTCCGCGACCCGCCCCGGATCGGCCTGCACACCGCCGCCGACGAGCAGGCCGAGGCCTCGTTCGTGGCCCGCGCGGTGGACCGGCTGCTCGGCGGCACGTCGCTGCACTCGATCGACAGCGGCCGGGCCACCGGCGCCGAGCCCGGCCTCACCGGGGAGGACTCCTTCTCCTTCTCCGACTTCTGCGTGCTCTACCGGACCGCCGCGCAGGCGGAGGCGGTGATGGCCGCCTTCGACGCGGCCGGGGTGCCGTTCCAGCGGCGCACGCACGACCCGCTGGCCTCCCGGCCCGGGGTGCGCGAGCTCGCGGCGGAGCTGCCGCTCCGCTCCGAGGCGGAGCTGCCCGACCGGGTCCGGGCGGCCGCCGCCGCGCTGGCCGGCCGGCACCCGGAGGGCTCGGAGCAGGCGGTCGCGCTGCGCACCGCAGGGGAGCTGCTCGGCCCGCTCGCCGCGCGGTGCGGCACCGACCTGGAGGCGCTCCTCGCCGAGCTGGCGCTGGGCGCCGAGGTGGACGCGCTGGACCCGCGCGCGGACCGGGTCTCGCTGCTCACCCTGCACGCCGCCAAGGGGCTGGAGTTCCCCGTGGTGTTCCTGGTCGGCTGCGAGGACGGGCTGCTCCCGTTCCGGCTGCCCGGCGGGCAGGACGGCGGGCAGAACGGCGGGCAGGACGGCGCCGGCGAGGCGGCGGAGGCGGCGGAGCGGGAGCCCGAGGAGCGCAGGCTCTTCTTCGTCGGGATGACCCGGGCCCGGGACCGGCTCTACCTCTCCCGGGCCCGGCGCCGCAGCCGGCGCGGCACGACGGCGGAGAGCGCCCCGTCCCCGTTCCTGTCCGCGATCGCCCCGTCCCTGACCATGCCGGTGGACGAGGAATCCGCAGCCCGCCGCCGCCCCAGGGACCGCCAGCTCCGCCTGATCTGAGCACGGCACCCCGCAGAGCGAAGGTTCAAGCGGGCAGCGAGGGCAGCAGTGGGCACCGGCCGGTCGGTCCGGCGCGGCGCCCCACGGAGCGAAGGCCAAGACGGGCAGCGACGGCAGCGGCAGGGGCGGGGGCAGGCGTCGCCCGGGCGCGGGCTCCACGGGGTGGGGCCGCCATGCCCGCGTTGCCCGGGCGTCGGGGCCGGCCGCCCTTGAAACTGCCGCACCTCCCTGACCTGGGCGAATACTCAGGGTGATGGTTTGGTGGGGCGCCCTGCGCACCGCGAGAGCACCCCGGTGATTTCTGAGCGCGCATCTCGGGCCGGATCGGCCCCGGCAGGCCCAATTGGGGCCGGTCGGGCCGCTGTTCGGGGGTTCGAGCCGCCCGTAAGGCCGGGATGCAGGGGGCCGGAACCCGGGAAGAGCAGGAGTGGGGGCGGGATGTCGCTTTTGCCCTGCCGGGAGGGCCTGCCTTGGCCACTCTGGGTAACCGAGGAGGGGGCAACGGGGGCTTCGGGGGCTTGCTACTCGCTGGTAGATGTAATCGGGGTGCTGCGGAGGTGCGCAGGGCGCCTCCACCCTCGCCCGACCCCCGCCACGAACCCGGCATATAGGAATAAGGGCCCCTAGCGGGCCGGGGCAAGCGGGCCAGCTCCCTTTGCCTGGGCGCCGCGCCCGGGTGAGGCCTGCACCCCGCCCCTACCCTCGCCGTCGCCGCCCGCCTGAACCCCAGCCCCGCGAGACGCCGCACCCGGGTGAGGCGCCCACCCCGGCCCTACCCTCGCCATCGCCGCCCGTCTTGACCTTCGCTCCGTGGGGCGCCGCGCCGAACCGACCGGCCGGTCCCCTCCCCGCCGTCGCCGCCGGTCTGAACCCTCGCTCCGCGAGACGCCGCACCCGGGTGACCACCTGCACCCCGCTGCCGTCGCCGCCCGCTTGAACCTTCGCTCCGCGGGGCGCCGCACCTGACCGACCGGCCGGTCCCCCTCCCGCCCTCGCTGCCCGCTTGAGCCTTCGCTCCACGAGACGCCGCGCCCGGGCGACCGCCTCCGCCCCGCCCCTGCCTGCGCCCTCGCCGCCCGCTTGAACCCTCGCTCCGCGAGGCGCCGTGCCCGACCGAGCCGGGGGAGGGGGCGGGCGGGTCTCAGTCGGCGAGGGCCCGGGTGACCGCGGCCGTGGCGTGCAGCCGGGTGGTGGGGAAGACCGGGACCGGTGAGTCCTCCGGGCGGACCAGGAGCTCGATCTCGGTACAGCCGAGCACGACCCCCTCGGCGCCGCGCGCGGCTAGGCCGGCGATCACCTCGGCGTAGCGGGCCCGCGACTCCTCCCGGACCTCACCGAGGACCAGCTCCTCGTAGATGATCCGGTGCACGTCGGCGCGGTCCTCCTCCTCGGGGACGAGCACGGTGAGGCCGTGCCCGGCCATCCGGTCCCGGTAGAAGTCCTGCTCCATGGTGAACCGGGTGCCGAGCAGCCCCACGGTGCCCAGGCCGGCCGCGCGGACCGCCTCCGCGGTGACGTCGCCGAGGTGCAGCAGCGGGATCCCGACGGCCGCCTCGATCGCACCGGCCACCTTGTGCATGGTGTTGGTGCACAGCACGATCAGGTCGGCGCCGGCCGCCTCCAGCCTCCGCGCCTCGTCGGCGAGCGCCTCCCCCGCCTCGTCCCAGGCCCCGGCGCTCTGCATCCGCTCGATCTCGGCGAAGTCCACCGAGGCCAGCACGGCGCGGGCCGAGTGCAGCCCGCCCAGGCGCTCCTTGACCGCCTCGTTGATCAGCTCGTAGTAGAGGGCGGAGCTCTCCCAGCTCATACCGCCGATAAGCCCGATTCGCAGCATTTCGCCACCCTAGCCGCACCGTGCGGCCCGCCTCCGCCGGGGCCACGGGGGCGCCGGCCCGGCCGGCGGCCTCAGACCGCGCGCGGGGTGCCCGGTTCGTTGAGGTGGACCAGCATCCGGGTATTGCCGAGGGTGTTCGGCTTGACCCGCTCCAGGTCGAGGAATTCGGCGACGCCCTCGTCGTAGGAGCGGAGCAGCTCCTCGTAGACCTTGGGCGAGACCGGGGTGCCCTGGATGGGCTGGAAGCCGTGCCGACCGAAGAAGTCGGTCTCGAAGGTGAGGCAGAAGACCCGGCGGACGCCCAGTTCGCGGGCGCGGGCGAGGAGTTCGGAGACGATCCTGTGGCCCACCCCGCGCCCCTGGGCGGCCGGGTCGACGGCGACGGTGCGCACCTCGGCCAGGTCCTCCCAGAGCACGTGCAGCGCGCCGCAGCCGACCACCCGGCGCTCCGCGCCGAGCCGCTCGGCGACGCAGAACTCCTGGATGTCCTCGTAGAGGGTGACGGTGCTCTTGGAGAGCACGCGTCGCTCGCCGCTGTAGGCGTCGACGAGGCGGCGGATCGAGGCGACGTCGCGGGTGCGGGCGCGGCGCACGGCGATCTCCGGTCGGATCTCCTGGTGGCCCATGGTGCGAAAGGCTAGCGCCCGCACGGGGGCCGAACGCGCGGCGCCCCGCCCCGGGGCCTGGCTTCCCCGGGCGGGGCGCACGCGCGAGGTCCTCGCGCAGTGCTCAGATGAGCTGCTTGCGAGCGGCCCAGACGACCGCCTCGATCGGGGTGTTCACGCCCAGCTGGTCGCAGATGGAGCGCAGCCGCCGGCGCAGGGTGCGGGCGCTGAGCTCCAGCCGCCGGGCCGCGACATCGGTGGTGACACCGGTGGCGATCTCGGCGAGCAGCTGGATCTCGTCCTCGGTCAGACCGCCGTTGGGGGAAACGGTCGGGGCCGGTTCGCGCGGCATCGCCGGCGGCGGCACCATGCCGCCGTCGCGCAGCGGGTGGGCCGCGGGGTCCTTCACGGCACGTCGAATCAGTGTGGCCTGTTCCACTCCGTCCTCCCTCATCCGTAATGAGTGCGGAACATCGACCCTGCGCAGCGGAGCCCGGGGCGGGCGGAGGCGGTGAGACCTCCCGGCGGGCGCGACGGGTCCCCGTGTCGGGGGTCCGGGAACCGGTGCACGCGCTCTCCTGGCACTCGGAGCGCATGTCCGGCGCACCGGCCCGTGTTCGGCGGTCTGGGACGGACAGACCGCGCGGGCGCGCACGCCGCGGGATGGGGGCCGGCCGAGAAGGGCCTGACCCGACCACCCCGACTCGCCATCGGTTGATTCTGCTGCTCGGGGCGCGCGGATAACTCCGCTCGCCTGGAAAACGCTAAGCGGAGTGGGTGAGGGCGTCAAGGTCGAAGGCGTCACACTAGGTGACACTGTGAATTTATAGCGTCATAACGCCCGGCTGCACATATTTTCGAGATCTCGACTGACCTGCGCAAAGAACCTTCACGGCGGCCACCGGGCACGGCGGCGCCGCAGAACCCCTGCTCCGACCGGCATCGATGGCGAAACCGCAGGTCAAGCGGGCACAGTCGACTCGTTACATCACGATCCGGCAACACTCGGCCCGCCGGGGCCTGCGGGCCGCCGGATGAAGCGGGCCGCCGGGGCGCTCTCCGCGCCCCGGCGGCCCGTCCGTTCACTCCGGCTTGACCAGGGGGAACAGGATGGTGTCCCGGATCCCCTTGCCGGTGAAGGCCATCAGCAGCCGGTCGATGCCGACCCCCACCCCGCCGGTCGGCGGCATGCCGTACTCCAGCGAGCGGAGGAAGTCCTCGTCCAGCTGCATCGCCTCCGGGTCGCCCCCGGCGGCCAGCAGCGACTGCTCGGTGAGCCGGCGCCGCTCCTCGACCGGGTCCACCAGCTCGGAGTAGCCGGTGCCCATCTCCATGCCGAAGCCGATCAGGTCCCACTTCTCGGTGAGCAGCGGGTCCTCGCGGTGCTGCCGGGTGAGCGGGCTGGTCTCCACCGGGAAGTCCCGGACGAAGGTGGGCTGCACGATGGTGTGCTCCACCAGCTCCTCGAAGAGGTGCTCGACCAGCTTGCCCTGGCCCCAGTCGGGGCTCCACTCGACGCCGCGGCCGTCGGCCAGCTTGCGCACGTGGTCGATCGGGGTGCGCGGGGTGACCTCCTCGCCCAGCGCCTCGGAGACCGTGCCGTACAGCGTCACGTGCGGCCACTCGCCGCCGAGGTCGAACTCCTCGTCCTCGCCGCCGCGCGGCACCACCGTGGAGCCGAACGCCGCCCGCGCGGCGTCCTGGATGAGCTCCCTGGTGAGCTCGGCCATGTCGTTGTAGTCGGCGTAGGCCTGGTAGAACTCCAGCATCGTGAACTCGGGGTTGTGCGTGGAGTCCGCGCCCTCGTTCCGGAAGTTCCGGTTGATCTCGAAGACCTTCTCGATCCCGCCCACGACCAGCCGCTTCAGGTAGAGCTCCGGTGCGATGCGCAGGTAGAGGTCGAGGTCGTAGGCGTTGATGTGGGTGGTGAACGGCCGCGCCGTGGCACCGCCGTGCACCCGCTGCAGCATCGGGGTCTCCACCTCGATGTAGCCGCGCCGGTCCAGGGTGTCGCGGACCGACTTGATCGCGGCCGAGCGGCGCCGCACCATCTCCCGGGACTCCGGGTTGACGATGAGGTCGACGTAGCGCTGGCGGACCCGGGCCTCCGGGTCGGTCAGGCCCTTGTGCTTGTCCGGCAGCGGCCGCAGGCACTTGGCGGTCAGCGTCCAGGAGTCGGCCATGATGGACAGCTCGCCGCGGCGGGAGGTGATCACCTCGCCCTCGACGCCGACGTGGTCGCCCAGGTCGACGTCGCTCTTCCAGCGGGCCAGCTCGTCGGCGCCCAGCCGGTCCAGCGACATCATGACCTGCACCGACCCGCTGTCGTCGCGGAGCGTGGCGAAGCAGAGCTTGCCGCCGGTGCGGTACAGCATGACCCGGCCGGTGATCCCGACGCGCTCCCCGGTCGCGGTGTCCGGCTCCAGGTCCCCGTGTTTCTCGCGGACGGCGCCGATACCGGTGGTGCGGGGGAAGCCGACCGGGAAGGGGTCGATGCCCTCCTCGCGCATGCGGTCCAGCTTCTCTCGCCGGACCCGCATCTGCTCGGGCAGGTCGTCGTAGGAATCGTCCAGCGCGTCACTCACAGCGTCGATCCTAACCGCTGCGAGGCAGCGCGAAGTCCCGTCCGGCCTGGGGATTCACCACCGGGTGCGTGCGCTGTGCGCACACGCCTCGTCACTGCACGGGTCAGCCGGTGTTCCGCTCGAAGACCATCCGCAGCCCGATCAGGGTGAGCCACGGCTCGTGCACGTCGACCGTCTCGCACTCCTCGACCACCAGTGGGGCCAGGCCGCCGGTGGCGACCACCTTCACGTCGTCCGCGTCCGCGCCCTCCCCGGCCAGCTCGGCGGCCATCCGGTCGACCAGCCCGTCGACCTGGCCGGCGAAGCCGTAGATGATGCCGGAGCGCAGCGCCTCCGCGGTGTTCTTCGCGATCACCGACCGGGGCCGGGTGATCTCCACCATGTGCAGCTGCGCGCCGCGCCGGGACAGCGCCTCCACCGAGATGTCGATGCCCGGCGCGATCGCGCCGCCGACGTACTCGCCCTTGGCGCTCACCGCGTCGAAGGTGGTGGCGGTGCCGAAGTCGACCACCACCGCCGGGCCGCCGTACAGCCCCACCGCGGCCAGCGCGTTGATGATCCGGTCGCTGCCGACCTCCTTGGGGTTGTCCATCCGCACCGGGATGCCGGTGCGCACCCCCGGCTCCACGATCACCGCGGGCACGTCCCCGTAGCCGCGCCGGAACATCTCCCGCATCTCGTGCTGGACGCTCGGCACCGAGCAGCACATCGCGATCCCGCTCACGTCGGCGCCGCCCACCGAGCCGCCGATCAGGCCGTTGAGCATCACCGCCCACTCGTCGGCGGTGCGCCGGGAGTCGGTGGCGACCCGCCAGTGCTCGGCGAGGTCCTCACCGTCGAACAGCCCCAGGACCGTGTGGGAGTTGCCGACATCGATGGCGAGCAGCATCGGATTCCTCGTTCGTCTCTGCTGGAGGGGGGGGTCGGGTGGCGGGCCCGTGCGGCCGCCGGAGCCGGCGCCCGCACGGGCCGGGCCTCAGTGCGCCGCGGGCGCGACCGGGCGCAGGTCGAGCGCGATGTCCAGGGCCGGGCTGGAGTGGGTGAGCGCGCCCACCGCGAGGAAGTCGACGCCGGTGCCGGCGACCTCCGCGGCGGTGTCCAGGGTGAGGCCGCCACTGGACTCCAGCCGGGCCCGCCCGGCGACCAGGGCGACCGCCTCGCGGAGCCGCTCCGGGGTGAAGTTGTCCAGCAGGATCTCCTCCGCGCCGGCCTTGAGCGCGGGCTCGATCTGGTCGATCCGGTCGACCTCGACCTCCAGCGGCGTGTCCGGGAAGGCCGCCCGGACGGCGCGCACCGCCTCCTCCACGCCGCCGGCCGCGACCACGTGGTTGTCCTTGATCAGCGCGGCGTCGGAGAGGCCGAACCGGTGGTTCTCGCCGCCGCCGCAGCGCACCGCGTACTTCTCCAGGGCGCGCAGCCCGGCGTGGGTCTTGCGGCTGTCCCGGATCCGCGCACCGGTCCCGGCGACCGCGTCCACCCAGGCGCGGGTGGCGGTGGCGATCCCGGACAGGTGGGTGAGCAGGTTGAGCGCGGTGCGCTCGGCGGTGAGCAGGTCCCGGGTGCGGCCGGTGACGGTCATCAGCACGTCGCCGCGGGACACCCGGTCGCCGTCGGCGGCCTCCCGGCGCACCTGCACCGCGCCCTCGGCGACGATCCAGAACACCAGCTCGGCCAGGGCCAGGCCGGCGGCCGTGCCGTCCGCGCGGGCCACCACGTCGGCGGTGCTCAGCTGGGCGGCGGGCACGGTGGCCACCGTGGTGACGTCCACCTGGGCGTCGGCGGCCAGGTCCTCGGAGAGCGCCGCGACGACCGTCTCGACGTGCTCGTCGACCGGGCGGAAGAGCCGTCTGAGCAGTTCCGGGCGGGAGTCGCGGCGGAACCCGGTGAGCCGCTGCCCGCCGACCGCCTCCAGCTCGGCGGCGAGGCGCTCCGGCACCGCCGGGTCCCAGTCGGCGACGGAGGCGTGCACGCCCTCCTCGTCCAGCTCCAGCAGGACCGGCCGGCGCCGGCTGACCGCGCGGGACCGGGGCAGGTCGGAGCGGCGGTGCGAGCCGCGGCTCTCCGAGCGGCGCCGCGCCGCCGCGGTGATCAGCGCGGCGACGGTGAGCAGGTTGGCGGCCTCCCACGCCTCGGTGCCGGGTTCGGCGGATCCGGCCTCGGCCAGCCGGGCCAGCCCGCGGCGCGCCTCGTCCAGCCCGACCCGGTCCCGCACCACCCCGGCGTACCGGGACATCAGCGCGCGCAGCTCGGGCACGACCGCCGGGTCGACCAGGCCCGGGACCCGGTCGTCGTGCCCGTCCCCCGGGCCGGCGGCCGCGGCCGGCGCGGGCGGGTCGGCGGCGATGGAGGCCGCGATCCGCTCGGCGAAGACCAGCGCCTCCAGCAGCGAGTTGGAGGCCAGCCGGTTGGCGCCGTGCACGCCGGTCCGGGCCACTTCGCCGACCGCGTACAGGCCGGGCACCGCGGTGCGGCCGGACAGGTCCACCTGGACGCCGCCGGAGGAGTAGTGCGCCGCCGGGGAGACCGGGATCGGCTCGGTGACCGGGTCGATGCCGTGCGCCCGGCAGGACGCCAGAATGGTCGGGAAGCGCCGCCGCCACTTCTCCGCACCGAAGTGCCGGGCGTCCAGCAGCACGTGGTCGGTGCCGGTCTCGGCCATGGCCGCGGCGATGGCGGAGGCGACCACGTCGCGCGGGGCCAGGTCGCCCAGCTCGTGCACGCCCTCCATGATCCGCCGGCCCGCCGTGTCCAGCAGGAACGCGCCCTCGCCGCGGACCGCCTCGGAGACCAGCGGCTGCTGGCCGAGGCTCTCCGGGCCCAGCCACAGCACGGTCGGGTGGAACTGGACGAACTCCATGTCGGCCAGGACCGCGCCGGCCCGCGCGGCCAGCGCGGTGCCGTCGCCGGTGGAGACCGCCGGGTTGGTGGTGGTGGCGTAGACCTGGCCCACGCCGCCGGTGGCCAGCACCACCGCCGGGGCGTGCACGGCGCCCACGCCGTCCCGCTCGCCCTCGCCCATCACGTGCAGGGTGATGCCGATGACCGCGTCGTGCCCGCCGTCCTCGGTGACGCCGAGGATCGCGTCCAGCGCCAGGGCGTGCTCGATCAGCTCGATCCGCGGCTCGGCCCGGACCGCGGCGATCAGCGCGCGCTCGATCTCGGCCCCGGTGGCGTCGCCGCCGGCGTGCGTGATCCGGTCCGCCCGGTGGCCGCCCTCGCGGGTCAGCGCCAGCTCCCCGTCGGGGGTGCGGTCGAACTCGGCGCCCAGCGCGATGAGCCGGCGCAGCGCCTCCGGCCCCTCGGCGGCCAGCACGTGCACCGCCAGCGGGTCGCACATGCCCGCGCCGGCCTCCAGGGTGTCCGCCATGTGCGCGACCGGCTCGTCGCCGGGGGCGATCGCCGCGGCGACGCCGCCCTGGGCCCACCGGGTCGACCCGGTGTCCAGGACGTCCTTGGTGACCACGACCACCCGGGCATCGGGGGCGTGCCGGACGTAGGACAGCGCGGTGCTGAGCCCGGCGACGCCGGACCCGACGATCACCGCTTCGGCTTCGATGGTCCATCCCGGTTCCGGGGCGGTCAGCCGCCCCGGCGGTACGGGGGTAGCGGAGGTGTCCACCACTGCTCCTCGGTCGCGTCAGAGTGTGAGCGGCACGTTATCAATGAGCCTGGTCGAGCCGACCTTCGCGGCCACCGCGAGCACCGCTTCGCCGCGGTGGCCGGGCGGCACCTCGGCGAAGGTGTGCGCGTCGATCAGGGCGAGGTAGTCCAGTTCCACCGGCGGATCGGCGGCGGCCGCCCGGTCCAGCACCTCGCGGGCGGCGCCGATGATGCCGGCCGGGCCGGAGACGGCGGCGTCCGCGCCGGCCAGCAGCGCCCGGGAGAGCGCCCGGGCGCTGGCCCGCTCCTCGTCGGAGAGGTAGACGTTGCGGCTGGAGATCGCCAGCCCGTCCGGGTCGCGCATGGTGGGCACCGCCTCCACCGCGACCGGGAAGGCGAGGTCGCGGACCATCCGGCGGATCACCGCGAGCTGCTGGGCGTCCTTCTGCCCGAACACGGCGACGTCCGGGCGGACCATGTGGAAGAGCTTGGCGACCACGGTGAGCACGCCGCGGAAGTGGCCGGGGCGGCTGGCGCCCTCCAGCACGCCCCCCATCGGCCCGGGGTCGACGGTGGCCAGCTGCTCGCCCGGGTACATGGTCTCCGCCTCGGGGGCGTAGACCGCGGCGACGCCCTCCTCGGCGCAGGCCCGCAGGTCGGCCTCGAAGGTGCGCGGGTAGCGGTCCAGGTCCTCCCCCGGCCCGAACTGGAGCGGGTTGACGAAGATGCTCACCACCACCGAGTCGGCCCGTCCGCGGGCGGCGGCGATCAGTCCGCGGTGCCCGGCGTGCAGCGCGCCCATCGTCGGGACGAGGGCGATCCGGCCCAGTCCGGGGCGGATCCGGTCCAGTTCGGCGGGGGTGCGGACGACCACCGGCTCGGTGCGCGGGGCGGGTTCGCTCATCGGGGATGTCCTCTTCGTCGGTTCGGGGTGCGTGCTCACGCCTGGAGGACGTCCAGCAGGCGCTCGGCGTCGTGCGGTTTGAGCAGGCCCGCGTCGAGCGCCCGGCCGGCGGTGAGCCGGGCCAGCGCGATGTAGGCGTCGACGCTCTCCGGGGAGTGCGCGCGCAGCTCGGACAGGTGCCCGGCGACGGTCTCGGCGTCGCCGCGCAGCACCGGGCCGCTGAGTCCGTCGATGCCCAGCCGCAGCGCGTTGTCCAGGGCCGCGCCGAGCAGCGGGCCGAGCATCCGCCCGGGGTCGGCGACCCCGGCGGTGCGCAGCTGCTCGGCGCTCTGCGCGACCAGGGTGACCAGGTGGTTCGCGCCGGCGGCCAGGGCCGCGTGGTAGAGGGTGCGGTACTCCTCGGCGATCCACACCGGCTCGGCGCCCATCTCCACCACCAGCGCCTCGGCGATGGGCCGCAGCGGCTCGGGGGCGGTGACGCCGAAGGTGCAGCTGGCCAGGCGGTCCAGGTCCTCGTCGCGGCCGGTGAAGGTCATCACCGGGTGCAGGGCGAGCGGGAGCGCCCCGGCCGCGGTTGCGCTGCACAGCACGCCGTGGCCGTGGCTGCCGCTGGTGTGCACCAGGAGCTTGCCCTCCACCGGGGCGCCGGTCTCGACCAGGCCGCGCGCCAGCGGGGCCAGCGCGTCGTCGGGGACGGTGAGCAGCACCAGGTCGGAGGCGTCCACCAGGGCGGCGGGCTCCATGATCCGGGCGTCGGGCAGCCGCTCGGCCACCCGCCACTTGGACTCCTCCGAGACCGCGGTCGCCGCGACCACCCGGTGCCCGGCGCGCTCCAGCGCCGCCCCCACCGCCGAACCGACCCGGCCCGGCCCGATCACGCCGATGGCGAGCCGCGCCGGCCTGTTCCGCGTGTCGTCGTCCGCTACGCCCATGAACGGTCCTTCTCCCCGTGCCCGCGGGCACGGTCGATCCCCGCCGCCCCGCCGCAGGGGGCGGTCGGCCGCCGAGCCGCGGGGGACGGTGCACGCCGTGGTTCCGGTCCCTGGCCGGGTACCGGACGCTGTCGGCACAGCTTACTGCGGGTGACCCCGCCCCCGCCCCCGGGGGCGCGCCCGGCCCCGCCCTGGCCGGCCATCCCTGAGCCGAGGCCCCACCCCCAAACCTCCCAGGCCGGACGCGCCCACCTCGTCGCGGACCGCGACGAGGTGGGCGCGGGGCCGGAGCCCTGGGGAGAGCGGCGGCCCTGGGCTCGGCAAGGTGGGTGCGGGCTCAGGCCTGCGGGGGCGCCGCCCGGTCCGGTGCGTCGCCGCGGGTGGCCCAGCGCTCCGGGCCGCCGCCGGCCATCCTGGCCTCCTGCCCCAGGACCGCGAGGCGGTCGACCGCGGCCCGGGCCTCGGCGGCGCCGTGGCCGACGGCGCGCGCCCGGATCGGGCCGGGCGGGGTGTCCACCCCGATGACCGCGGTCCCGCGGAGCCGGTCCAGCGGGCCCATCGCCATCCGCAGGCTCTGCACCCGGGCGTGCGGCACGAACTCCGTCACGTGGCAGACCCGGCCCCGGCGGGTGACGAAGAGCCGGTCGCCGATGCCCATCGCCTCCGAGCCGCCGCGCCGCGGCGCGTACAGCGGCACCTGCGCCGCGCCGCTCTCCGGGAACAGCTCGTCGATCAGCGCGAAGGCGAGCCGCCGGGGCGCCACCGGGAGCAGCGTGGAGGAGTCCATCTGGCGCTCCCCCACGTAGCCGGCGACGTTGGCCTCCACCCGCACCACGCCCAGCGACCGCCAGAGCAGCGGCTCGACGATCCGGACCGCCTGCACCCGCCCCGGCGGCACCGTCTGCATCCGGGCCTGGAAGGCGCCGTAGCGCAGCCGCAGGCCGTCCGGGGAGAGCGAGGCGTAGAAGTCGGTGTAGCGGACCAGCGGGCCGATGAAGCCGCGGATCAGGCCGAGCAGCACCGGGACCGCGCCGCCCAGCACGCCCGGCTCGGCGAACGCGAACCCGGCCGCCATCAGCGCCATGAAGAGCAGGAACGCCCCCATGACCGGCAGCCGGAAGGCGAGCGCGCCGAGCAGCAGGCCGAACGGCAGCCGGTACAGCGGCCACTCCGGCGCCTCCGGCGTGTTCCCGGCGAGCCCGGCGGCGTGCGCCAGCAGCGCGGCGCGCAGCCGCTCCGCCTGCCCGCGGGACAGGTAGCGGAGCCGGATCTCGCCGGCGTCCCCGCCGGCCAGCTCGATCCGGAGCTCGGCCAGGCCGACCGCCTGCGCCGGAACCGGGCGCACCACGTCGACCGCCTGGAGCCGGCTGAGCGGGATCTCCCGGGTGGTGCGGCGCAGCAGGCCGCCGTAGACCACCAGGTGGTCCCCGCTGAGCTCGTAGCCGGAGTTCCACCAGGCCACCAGGGCGTAGGCGGTGGCCCCGGAGGCCACGGCCAGGGTCAGCAGCAGCACCCAGGCCAGGCCGAGGGAGGTCAGCATCGGTCCGGGCAGCGCGACGAAGAGCAGGGTGGCGAGGGCGGCCTGGAACGCCGCCGTCGCCCCGTGCGGGCGGTGCAGGCCGCGGGTGACGTCGTCCGGCGGCGGCCCGGCGGGCGGCGGCGCGGGCGGAGCGGGCGGCGGCGCGGCCGCCCCGTTCGGCGGCAGGAACCGCACGCCCCCGCCATACGTCCCGGGCCCCGACGGCGGCCCGGCGGGCGGCCCTCCCGGCCCAGGTCCTTGTGGAACTCCCGGCGGCGGACCTGCGGCCGACACTCCCGGCCCCGGCGAGGACCCCGACGGCGGACCTGCGGCCGGTGCCCCCGACCCGGCGCCCTGCGGGAACCCCGGCGGCGGACCTGCGGGCGGTGCTCCCGGCCCCGGCCTCTCGGCCGACCCTCCGGGGTGCGCGGCGCTCCCTTCCGGCACCGGTCCGCCCGGCGCGGCCGTCCGCCCCGGCATGCCGGACGGCGGACCGTACAGGCCGGACGCCGGACCGGGGGCCCCGGACTGCGAAGCGGGCAGGCCGGGGCCGGGCCCCGCCGGGCGCTCGGACGCCGCGCCGGTCCGCGGTGCGGGCCCGGGTGCGCCGGCGGGGCCCTGCGGCGCCGCGCCGGACGGCCCGGGGCCCGGGGCCCTGCCTCCGCTGCGCAACCGCTCCGGGTCGACCGGCGGAGGGGCGACGTCCCGGGCCGCATGCCCCTGCGTCGGCCCGGTCACCTCCCGCATCCCGGGCAGCCCGTCCGCACCGGCCGCCCCCTGCGGAGCCCCCGCGGAACCGGGCGCCCCCGGCCCGGCACCGGTCCGCGCAGCGGCATCGGCGGCGCCCTCCCCGGCTCCGGAATCCCCCGGGACCTCCTGGTCCCGTCCTCCGGCGGGCGGGGCGGGTTCCGGGGAGTGCTCCGCCTCGGTGGGCGGGGCGGTCGGGCGTGGTTCTTCCGCGGAGGCGCCGGACCGCGCGGGCGGGTGGGCCGCGGGGCGGTTCCGGGTGTCGTCGGGTTCGGTCACGCTCACAGTCCTGTGGAGAAGGTCTCGCTGCGGGCGGCGAGGCGGTCGCGGAGGCCGACCGCGGTGTCCAGGTCGAGGCCGGGGATGCGGGTGTCGGCGGTGGTGGCCGCGGTGCGCACCCGGACCGTGGCGATGCCCAGCGCCTGCTCCAGCAGGTTCGCCGTCACGTCCACCACCTGCATCCGCCCGTAGGGGACGACGACCAGCTGGCGGACGGCCAGGCCGTAGGTGAGGCAGAGGTCGGTGCGCCCCTCCGCGTAGCCCCAGGAGCGGCGGACCCGGCCCGCGGTGAACCAGGCGGCCGGCACCGAGGCGAGTGCGAGCACGGCCGCGGCCAGCGCCCACACCGGCCCCAGCCAGAGCCAGCACAGGGCGCTCAGCGGCGCCCCCACCACGACGGCCGCGGCGATGCCGGTGAGCCGCAGGTACCGGTCGAGCGCCGGGGAGACCCGGACCCACGACCCTCCGTCGGGCGGCGCGAAGGCCGCCTCCACCGTGCCGGGCTCCGGCCCGGCCTGCGCGAACGGCTCCGGACCGGACGGCCCCTCTCCGCTCCGCCCGGTCTCCTCGCTCTGCTGCTCCGGAGCGGCGGCCCCATCGGTGTCCGCGCGGCCCTCCGGGGGCGCTCCCCCGTCGGCCCCGGGCTCCGCGGCGCGGTGCTCTGCGTCAGACGCGGCGTATTCCACGATTCCAGTCAATCATCCCTGGGCGCCCCGTGTCGGAACGCGCCCGCGCGCCGCGTCCCGGGGCCCGCCCGAAGCCCGCCCTTTCCGTTGGTCTCGGCGCCGTCGCCGTCTCGACCGGCTTTGAGGCGGCAGCGGCGCCGAGATCAACGCCCGGGGTCAGGCCGGGCCGGGGCCGTTCTCGCCGTCCTCGTCGTCGGGGACGCGGCAGGACCACTCCAGGAGGTAGGCGGCGATCAGCAGGACCGCCGCCGCGACCAGGCTGCCGGTCGCGACGGCGAAGTCCTGCCGGGGCAGCGGGGCGGTCAGCCTGCCGGCCAGGAACAGGGCGGCGCCGGCGAAGGCGCCGCCGGTGAAGGCCGCGACCAGGACGCTCGCCTTGGCCAGCGCGACCAGGCGGGCGGCGCTGAGCGGTTCGATCGGCTCGGTGCCGGGGGCCCTGCGGATCCGGCGGCGGGTGTGGAAGGCCGCGATCGCCTCGCCCGCGGCGAGCAGCAGCAGGGTCGGGATCGCCGTCCAGGGCAGCGGCGGGATCCCGCCGTAGACCTGCCCCACCAGCAGGTAGCAGAGGACCGCGGCGGCGGCCGCGACGGCCAGCGGCACCCGCCAGCCGCTCGGCCGCATCCGGCCCTCGGTCTCCTCGTTCGCCATCGCCGCGCTCCTCTCAGCCGGCGCTGCCCGGCGCGTGCAGCTCCAGGTCGTCACGGCGCCGCACACCCTGGTCGCCGAGGGCGCGGAGCAGGTCGGCCACGGGCCCCCGGCCCGGCAGGACCGCCTCCGGGTCGGCCTCGGACCACGGGCGCAGCACGAACTCGCGCTGGTGGGCGCGGGGGTGCGGCAGGGTGAGCTCCGGGTCGCCGCTGATCTCCCCGCCGAGCGCGATCACGTCGACGTCCAGCGTGCGCGGCCCCCAGCGGACCTCGCGCACCCGGTGGAAGTCCTGCTCGGTGCGCTGGGTGAGGGCGAGCAGCTCCTTCGGCTCCAGGGAGCAGTCGGCCACCGCCACCGCGTTGAGGTAGCGGCCCTGCTCCGGGCCGCCGACCGGCTCCGTTTCGTAGACCGGGGAGATCGCGACCGGCCGCAGCCCGGTGCCGGCGCCGAACAGCGCGTCCACCGCGCCCTGCAGCACGGCCATCCGGTCCCCGATGTTGCCGCCCAGCGCCAGCACGGCGCGGCGGGTGCCCGCGGGGCCCATCAGCGGGACCGCACGATCGTCACGGAGACGTCGTCGAACTCGTGCGGGATCGGCGCCCCGGGCTTGTGCACGGTCACCTGGGCGCGGCGGACCCCGCGCTCGGCCAGGCAGACCCGGGCCAGCCGCTCGGCGAGCCGCTCCAGCAGGTTCACCGGCTCCCCGGTGACCACCTCCACCAGGCGGGAGGCGAGCTCGCCGTAGTGCACCGTGTCGGCGACGTCGTCGCTGGCGGCGGCGGGCGCGGTGTCCACGTCGAGGACGGCGTCCACGGTGAAGTACTGCCCGTCGCGGCGCTCCTCGGCGAAGACCCCGTGGTAGCCGTAGGCCCGCAGGCCGCGCAGGGCGATCCGGTCGCCCCGCAGGTCCATCCCGATGTCGGTGGTCATGCCTCCGCCGCGCTCCCCTGCTCGTCTTCCTCGTCCTCGTCGGGCATCACCGGGGAGGCGTGGTGCGACCACATCCTCCACCCCGCGGCGGTGTGCACGAACATGTTGGTGGTGACGACCTGGCCGCCCGCGATGAAGCCGGGGCTGTCGTCCTCCGCGGTGAGGACGTTCTCCTCGCAGGTCACCATCGCCACGTCGCCGCTGACCCCGATGTGGGTGTCGGTGAGGACGTACTGGATGTAGGGCACGTTCGCCATGATCAGCGCCCAGGCTCGGAGGATCTCCGCGCGGCCGCGCAGCAGCGGCCAGCCGGGGTTGACGCAGACCAGGTCCGGGGCGTCGTCCTCCTCGGCCCACACCCGGTGCATCGCGTCGATGTCGCCGTTCTCGATGGCCCCGTAGAACTGCGCGTTGGCCTCCGCCACGCGCTCCATGACCTCCTGGCGGGACCTCACAGGCCGCTCCGGGGTCCGGTGGGGGCGGCGCCGTGCACCAGGGAGCCGACCGGCTCGCCGCGGCCGGCCTTCAGCGAGGCCCCGCCGTCCTGCCAGGCGGCGGCCACTCGGACGGCGTCGGCGTTGGGGCGCACGTCGTGCACGCGGACCGCCCATGCGCCGGCGGCTGCGGACAGGGTGGTCAGGGCCAGGGTCGCGTCGTCGGATTCGGTGAACGGGCGGTCGGTGCCGTGCTCGTCGGCGAGGAGCCGTCCGAGGAAGCGCTTGCGTGAGCCGGCGATCAGCAATGGGCGTCCCAGATCGTCGAAGCGGTCGAGGTGCGCGAGGAGCCGCCAGTTGTGCGCGTGCTCGGGCCGCTTGGCGAACCCGAGCCCGGGGTCGAGCACGATCTGGCCGGGGTCCACGCCCTCGCCGACCACGGACTCCATGCGCATGCGCAGTTCGTCGTGGACCTCTCCGGCGACGTCGGCGTAGACCGCGCGCTTCTCCATGTCGTTACTGTGCCCGCGCCAGTGCATGAGTACGTAGGCGACCCCGGTTTCGGCCACCATCCGGGCCATGGCCGGGTCGGCCAGTCCGCCGCTGACGTCGTTGACGAGCACCGCGCCCGCCTGGACGGCCTGGTCGGCGACGCGGGAGCGCATGGTGTCGATACTGACCGCGACGCCCTGCCGGGCGAGTTCCCGCACCACCGGGACGGTGCGGCGCAGCTCCTCCTCCTCGGGGACCCGCTGCGCGCCGGGGCGGGTGGACTCCCCGCCGACGTCGACCAGGTCGGCGCCGTCCGCGGCGAGGCGCAGCCCGTGCTCGACCGCGCGGCCGCGGTCGAACCACTCCCCTCCGTCGGAGAAGGAGTCCGGGGTGACGTTGACCACCCCCATGACCAGGCAGCGCCCCTTGGCGGGGAGGCCCGGCAGATCGCAATGCGGTGACACCATGCCGTCAACCCTATGAGAGAGACCCCCTCGCCGTCGCATCGGCGCTGGATGTCGTCTCGACGCGCGAGCGCCCGCGCCGTCGGGGACGGCGCGGGCGCTCGGTGCCTGCGGTGTCAGCCCCGGCCGAGGATGAGGCTCATCGCCTCGGCCCGGGTCCGGTCCCGGTTGCGGAAGTCGCCGCGCACCGCGGAGGTGACGGTCTTCGCGCCGGGCTTGCGCACCCCGCGCATGGTCATGCAGAGGTGCTCGGCCTCGATCACCACGATGACGCCGCGCGGCTCCAGGTGGGTCATGACCGCGTCGGCCACCTGGGAGGTGAGCCGCTCCTGGACCTGCGGGCGGCGGGCGAACACGTCGACCAGCCGGGCCAGCTTGGACAGCCCGGTGATCTGCCCCTTGGCGTTGGGGATGTAGCCGACGTGCGCGCTGCCGTAGAACGGCACCAGGTGGTGCTCGCAGGTGGAGTACAGCTCGATGTCCTTGACCAGCACCATCTCCTCGTGCTGGGCCTCGAACACCGTGGTGAGCACGTCCTCCGGCGTCTGCTGCAGGCCGCTGAACTGCTCGGCGTAGGCGCGGGCCACCCGGGCCGGGGTGTCCTGCAGCCCGTCCCGGTCGGGGTCCTCCCCGACGGCCAGGAGGATCTCCCGGACCGCCTTCTCGATCCGCGCCTGGTCGACGCCGGCCTCCGGCGCCTCCTCAGGGATCAACGGGACTCCTCTCCGCGCTCGCCGTCCGCGCTCTGCTCCCCGGCCTCCCGCTCCGCGTCCGGCGCCTGCCCGGCGTGCTCGCCGGTGTAGCCGCTGCGGCCGTTGGCGGAGGCCAGGCCCTCCACGTCCTGCGGGCCGATCAGCGCCAGCTCCTTGGGCGTCTTGACCGGCGGCTGGGTGGACGGCTGGCGCTTGCCGTAGCCGGTGAACGAGCCGCGGGAGGGCCGCTTGCGCACCGGCGCGAAGATCTCCAGCACCTGCTCCTTGGAGAGGGTCTCCTTGTCCAGCAGGTGCAGCACCAGGTCGTCGAGGACCTCCCGGTACTCGACCAGGACCTCGTAGGCCTCGTCGTGCGCGGACTCGATGAGGCGGCGGACCTCCTCGTCGATGAGCGAGGCGATCTCCTCGGAGTACTCGCGGGCGTGCGACATCTCGCGGCCCAGGAACGGCTCGGTGTTGCCGGAGCCGAACTTGCGGGCGCCCAGCCGCTCGCTCATCCCGTACTCGGTGACCATGTTGCGGGCCAGCGAGGTGGCCTTGTCGATGTCGTTGCTGGCCCCGGTGGTGGGCTCGTGGAAGACCAGCTCCTCGGCGGCGCGGCCGCCGAGCATCATGGCGAGCTGGTCCATCATCTCCGAGCGCGAGGTGAGGAACTTGTCCTCGGTCGGCAGCGACATGGTGTAGCCCAGCGCGCGGCCGCGCGGCAGGATGGTGATCTTGTGCACCGGGTCGGCGTTGGGCAGCGCGTGCCCGACCAGGGCGTGCCCGCCCTCGTGGTAGGCGATGACCTTCTTCTCCGCGTCGCTCATCACCCGGGTCTTGCGCTCCGGGCCGGCCATGACGCGGTCGATGGCCTCCTCCAGGGTGGCCATGTCGATCTGGTTCCGGCCCGCGCGGGCGGAGAGCAGCGCGCCCTCGTTGACCACGTTCTGCAGGTCGGCGCCGGTCATGCCGGGGGTGCGCCGGGCGACCACGTCCAGGTCGACGTCGTCGGCCATCGGCTTGCCCTTGGCGTGCACCTTGAGGATGCCCTTGCGGCCCTCCAGGTCGGGGCGGTCCACCACGATCTGGCGGTCGAACCGGCCCGGGCGGAGCAGCGCCGGGTCGAGGATATCCGGGCGGTTGGTGGCGGCGATCAGGATGACCCCGGTCTTGACGTCGAAGCCGTCCATCTCGACCAGCATCTGGTTGAGCGTCTGCTCGCGCTCGTCGTGGCCGCCGCCCATGCCGGCGCCGCGGTGCCGGCCCACGGCGTCGATCTCGTCGATGAAGATGATCGCCGGGGCGTTCGCCTTGGCCTGCTCGAACAGGTCGCGCACCCGGGAGGCGCCGACGCCGACGAACATCTCCACGAAGTCGGAGCCGGAGATGGAGTAGAACGGCACCCCGGCCTCGCCGGCGACGGCCCGGGCGAGCAGCGTCTTACCGGTTCCGGGCGGGCCGAACAGCAGCACGCCCTTGGGGATCTTGGCGCCCATCGCCTGGAACTTCGACGGGGTCTGCAGGAAGTCCTTGATCTCCTGCAGCTCCTCGATGGCCTCGTCGGCCCCGGCGACGTCGGCGAAGGTGGCCTTGGGCGTGTCCTTGCTGATCAGCTTCGCCTTGGACTTGCCGAAGTTCATCACCCGGGAGCCGCCGCCCTGCATCTGGTTCATGATGAACAGGAAGATGGCGATGATGATGATCAGCGGGAGGAAGCTGAACAGGAGCGAGGCGAAGATGCTCTCCTGCGGCACCTCGACGTCGTAGGACTTGAGGTTGCCGTCCTGCTCCAGCTCGGCGAGCTGAGCGGCGATCTGGTCGCCCTGGCCGTCGACCCAGTAGGCCTCGTAGACCTTGCCGTCGGTCGTGCTCAGCTCGATCCGCTGTTCCTTGTCGACCAGCTTGGCGTTCTCGACCTGGTCCTTCTCGATGACCTCAAGGGCCTTCGAGGTGTCGACCTTTTCCGGACCGGAACCGCCGCCGAGGCCGGTGAACTGGAAAACGGCGAAGAGTATGAGACCGATGGCCAGAATCCACAGCCACGGCCCGCGGTACAAGCGCTTGAGATTCATCTATACGGAACCCCGCTGGGTCCGTCCCTCCTGACCAGGCGGCCTCTGCCCCGACACGGCATTGCGGGCACCGGGCCGGAAACGGGACCTATCGGACACGTAATTCCCCATGTTGATGCCGGGATAATCGACGGTACACCCCGCTTCTCGCCGACCGCACTGGCGAGTCCGGACGCGGTGTTCGGCACTCGACCGTCAAGAGGGCAACGCCTCCGCCGCCCCCGATTGTTCCCGGTGCCCCGATCCCCCGTCAGGCGTGGACGTGCGGCGCGAGCGTGCCGATGAACGGCAGGTTCCGGTACTTCTCCGCGTAGTCCAGGCCGTACCCGACGATGAACTCGTTGGGCAGGTCGAACCCGATGTACTTGACGTCCAGGTCGACGTCGAAGGCCAGCGGCTTGCGCACCATGGTGCACACCTCCACCGACGCCGGGCCGCGCGACCGCAGGTTGCCCACCAGCCAGGAGAGGGTCAGCCCGGAGTCGATCACGTCCTCCACGATGAGCACGTGCCGGTCCTTGAGGTCGGCGTCCAGGTCCTTGAGGATCCGCACGACCCCCGAGGACGTGGTGCCCGCGCCGTAGGACGACACCGCCATCCAGTCCATCTCCGCCGGGTGGTGCAGCTCCCGGGCGAGGTCGGCCATGACCATGACCGCCCCCTTCAGAACCCCGACGAGCAGCAGGTCCTTCCCGGCGTAGTCGGCGTCGATCTCCGCCGCCAGCTCCCGCAGGCGGGCTTTGATCTGCTCCTCGGTGACCAGGACCTTCTCCAGGTCGTCACCCATGTCCTTGGCGTCCACGCTTCTCGGCCCTCGCTGCTCGGCTCGCGATCCATCGGAACCCAACCAGGATAAAGGCGCCGGAACCCCCCGCGACGCCCCCGACATACGCGGAACCCGGCGGTGACCACGGCGGATGCGCCCGGTCGCGCTCGGTGACCGCCCGCCCCGCGCTGGTCTCGGCGCTGCGGGGGCGGCAGAGCGCTCCGATGGGGCCGCAGCGTTGAGACCATCGGGGCAGGGGCGGGGCGCGGAGGCGCGTGGAGGCGTCAGCGGCCGATCCGCACCGCGCCGCCCTCGCGCCGGCCGCGCAGGCCGCCGGGCAGGTCGACGTGGGCCTGCCCACGCCACTCGGTGACCAGCCGCTCCAGCTCGGCGACGTGCCCCGCGTTCAGCGCGCCCGCCGGCGCCCCCGCGTCCAGCGCGGCGCGGCGCAGCACCCGGGTGCGCACCGCGCGCGGCAGCCCGGCCAGCGCCCCGGCGTCCAGCAGGCCCGGCCCCGGCGCGGCCTCGGCGGCGGCCCGCCCGGCCCACTCGTCCAGCGCGTCGGCGTCGTCCCGGAGCAGCCCGGCGGTGCGGGCCAGCGCCTCGGCGACGCCGGGGCCGAGCACCCGCTCCAGGGCGGGCAGCGCCTCGTGCCGGACCCGGGACCGGGCGTAGGCCGGGTCGGCGTTGTGCGGGTCCTCCCAGTGCTCCAGCCCCATCGCCGCGCACGCCGCGCGGACCCGCTCCCGCCCCAGGCCGAGGAGGGGGCGCAGGTAGCGGCCGGAGCACGGGGCCATCCCGGACAGCGAGCGGGCCCCGGAGCCGCGGGCCAGCCCGAGCAGGACCGTCTCCGCCTGGTCGTCCCTGGTGTGCCCGAGCAGCACCGCGGCGGCGCCCAGCCGGTCGGCCCGGTCGTCCAGCGCGGCGTAGCGGGCGGTCCGGGCGGCCGCCTCCGGTCCGCCGGAGCGGCCCACCTCGACGGCGACCGAGACCGCCGGGTCCAGGCCGAGGCCGCGCATCGCGGCGGCGGTCCGCTCGGCGCGCTCCGCGGACCCCGGCTGCAGCCCGTGGTCGACGGTGACCCCGCCGACCCGCAGCCCCATCCGGGGCGCGGCGAACGCGGCCGCGCCGGCCAGTGCCAGCGAGTCGGCGCCGCCGCTGCAGGCGACCAGGACCAGGGAGCCGGCGGGCAGTCCGGACAGCGCCCGGCGCACCGCCCGCCGGACGTCGGCGACCGGCGGCGGTGGACCGGTCACGCGCCCTCTGCGGTGCCCCGCGGCGGGGCGTCGTCCGTGCCGTCCCCGGTGTCCGCGGTGTCCGCAGTGTCCGCGGCGCCCTTCGGCGGAGCCGCGTCGCCGGCGTCCGCCGCCGGGGCGGCCTCTTCCGCCGCCGGGGCGTCGCCGTCCTTCGCCGGAACCGCGTCGTCCGATGCCGGAGCGGTGTCGTCCGAGGCCGGAGCGGTGCCGCCCCCCTTCACCGCGGCGGCCTCCGCGCCCGGGGCGAGGGCGGCCGGGCGGACCACCCGGGCGATCCAGGCGTCGGGGTCGCGGATCTCGGCGAGGGTGGGCAGGGTCTCCGGGGACTCCCAGACCCGGTTGAAGTCGGCCATGCCGACCTGCGCGACGACCTTGCGGACGAACGCCGCGCCCTCCTCGTACTGCTTCATCTTGAGGTCGAGGCCGAGCAGCTGCCGGATGATCCGGTCGATCCGGTTGGCACCCTCGCGGCGGCGCTGGAACCGGCGGCGGATCTCCGCGACCGAGGGCACCACCCCGGGGCCGACCGCGTCCATCACGTAGTCGCCGTGCCCCTCGGCGAGCGACATGACCGCGGTGATGCGGTCCATGATCTCGCTCTGCTGCTCGCTCTGGAACGCCTGCAGCAGGCTGCCCTCGCCGCCCCGGACCACCTCGGCGACGGCCTCCCCGGCGGCGCGCAGCCGGTCCAGGAACGCGGCCGCGTCCATGTCGGAGGAGAGCAGCATCTCCTGCATCAGCCCCTGCACGTGGCCGCGGAGCCAGGTGCTGGAGCTGAACTGCATCCGGTGCGTCTCCTCGTGCAGGCAGACCCAGAGCCGGAAGTCCCGCGGGTCCACGTCGAGCTCGCGCTCGGCCTGCACGATGTTGGGCGCCACCAGGGTGAGCCGGCCGGTCGGCGCGTTGCCGTCCGGGTCCGGCGGCAGGAAGAGCTCGTACTGGCCGAGCACCCGCCCCGCCAGGTAGGAGAGGACCGCGCCCAGCTGCGCACCGGTGATGCGCGAGCCGACCGCGGTGGTGATGGACCCGGCGGCGCCGGCGCCCGCGGCGATCCGCTGCGCCCCGAGCCGGTCCAGGATGGGCTCCAGGACCACGCGGAACCCGTCCACGTTGGCCCTGATCCAGCCGGGGCGGTCGACGATGACCGCCGGCCCGGCCGGTTCGAGGAGGGTCATTCCGGTGAAGTCCTGCACGTGCCCCTGAGCGGCCACCGACAGCTCTCGCAGCTGGGCGACGGCCTGCCGGGCATCGGCCAGGTCCACTTGGGGGCCGGGGCGCGCGAGGCGGATCCCGGTGTTGACGGCTACGTCCCAGTCGATCACAGTCACGCCCTCACCGTACCCACGCGTACCCCGGCGGAGGCGGGACCGCGCCGATTTTCCGGGTTTCCTCAGGGTTCGTCAGGGTCCGGGGGCCGGCCCGGGCGCGGCGGCGCCGCCGGAACCGCCGCTCCGACCAGGGCCGGACGGGACCGGGCGGCCGGGTCAGGCGCAGCCGCAGCCGGCCACCTCGGCGGCCAGGGTGTCCAGCAGCTCCCCGGTGGCCTCCTCGTCGTTGGCCATGAAGACGAAGTCCAGCAGCCGCCCGTCGGTGTCGCGGATGGTGCCGGCGAGGGTGCTCACGCCGTTCAGCGTGCCGGTCTTGGCGCGGACCACCCCGGCGCCCTCCCCGGACTCCCCGTCCGGGCCGTACCGGTAGGCGAGGGTGCCGGTGAAGTGGGCGGTGGGCAGGCCGCTGATGGTGAAGCTCCGGTCCGGGTGCTCCGGGTCGCCCGCCAGCCGCAGCATCGTGCCCAGGGCCCGCGGCGAGATGCGGTTGTTCACCGACAGCCCGCTGCCGTCCTCCACGTGCACGTCCTCGACGCCGAGCCGGCCGAGCACCGCCTGCATGGCCGCGGCGCCGCCCTCGAAGGACGGCTCCTCGCCCTCGGCCAGGGCGACCTGGCGGGCCAGCGCCTCGGCGATGTTGTTGTCGCTGGCCAGCATCATCCGCTCGACCAGCGCGGACATCGGGGAGGAGGCGACCGTGGCGGCCTTCTCCGCCCCGTCCGGGGCCTGCTTCGGCTCCGGGTCGCCCTCGACCTGCACGCCCTCCTCGCGGAGCAGGTCGGCGAAGGCCTCCGCGGCGGTGCGCGGCGGGTCGCCCACCCGCTCGCTGTAGT
Source organism: Nocardiopsis potens DSM 45234 (assembly GCF_000341105.1). Classification (GTDB taxonomy): domain Bacteria; phylum Actinomycetota; class Actinomycetes; order Streptosporangiales; family Streptosporangiaceae; genus Nocardiopsis_A; species Nocardiopsis_A potens. The sequence continues at coordinate 24,665 of NZ_ANBB01000033.1, read as the reverse complement.
TTTCGTCCTTGTTCACCCGGCCGCCGTCGAGCATGAGGGCGTGCACCGGGGCGACGCTGCCCTCGTAGACGTAGTTCTCCTTCCACCCGGGGCCGGTGTCCGGGCCGGGGTAGAGCGAGTCGTCGTAGCCCAGCTCGACCGAGTCCACGCCGGCCTCCTCCAGGGCGGCGGCGGTCCGCTCGGCGAGCAGGGTCAGCGTCGCGGGCACCGGGTAGTCGTCCGGGCCGGCCTCGGCGGTCAGCGTCGGGTCGCCGCCGCCGACCAGGATCAGCCGGCCGTCGCCGTCCAGCACGGCGTCGGTGTGCAGCCGCTTCTCCGGGCCGGTGGACTCCAGAACGGCCAGCGCGGTGGCGATCTTGGTGGTCGAGGCGGGGGTGAACGCCTTGTCCGCGTCGCGCTCGTAGAGCGGCTCGCCCGTCGTGCCGTCCGCCACATACCCGGAGAGCCCGTCACCCAGACCGGTGTCCGACATGCGATCATCGAGCTGATCCGCCAGGCGGTCGGGGTCGATCGGCTTCGCGTCCGGAAGCTCCGCCTCCGCCTTCTCCTCCGCGAGCGCGACAGGATAAGGCAGGGGCTCCCCGGGGCGGGACTCGATCACGTCCAGCGAGGTGAAGCCCGCCGCCAGCACGAATATGTTGAGCATGGCCAAGGCCAGGAGCATCCGGACCCGTTTCGTCCGCACCCCGCCACCCGCCTTCCTCCTGGCTCTGCCACAGCGAGACTTTTGCAGATGAAGCGACACTAGTCGTCGTAAGGGAAGCCGAGAACAGCATGGAATTCGACGTCACCATCGAGATCCCCAAGGGCGAGCGCAACAAGTATGAGATGGATCACGAGACGGGCCGGATCCGTCTCGACCGCATGCTGTTCACCTCGACCAGTTACCCCGCAGACTACGGCTTCATCGAGGGCACCCTCGGTGACGACGGCGACCCGCTGGACGCCCTGGTCCTGCTCAAGCAGCCGACCTTCCCGGGGTGCCTGATCCGCTGCCGCGCCATCGGCATGTTCCGGATGCGCGACGAGGCCGGCGGCGACGACAAGCTGCTCTGCGTGCCCGCCACGGACCCGCGGATGGAGCACCTCCGTGACATTCACCACGTGAACGAGTTCGAGCGGCTGGAGATCGAGCACTTCTTCACCGTCTACAAGGACCTTGAGCCCGGCAAGTCGGTCGAGGGCGCCACCTGGGGCGGCCGGCACGACGCCGAGCAGGAGGTCATCGCCTCGGTGAAGCGCGCCGAGGAGGCGGGCGTGCACGGCGACCGCTCGCACATCTCCCTGGGCGGCGAGGAGTAGGCCGACCCCGGATTCCGGCGGGGCCCGGTGCGCCGAGCGCGCACCGGGCCCCGCCGCGTTCCGCCCCGCCGCGGCCGGGGTCAGCGCTGCAGCGAGACCGAGGGCAGGCCGCTCCAGGACGGCGGCTCCTCCGGGCCGGTGCGGGTGAAGACGTAGACCGCCAGCATCACCAGGAGCAGCGCGCAGGCCGCGACGGCCGCCGCGGGCAGCAGCGTGCGCAGCAGGCCGGGCCGGCCGCGCTCCGGCGCGGGCAGCGGGAAGCCGTCCCGGTCGAACCCGGCGGCCCGGACCGCGACGTGCTCCCGGTGCCCCTCCAGGTCGGGGCCGACCAGCCCGCTGAGCACCCGGAGCCTGACCCCGACCGGGCACTTCTCCGGGGCCCGCATCTCGGATGCGCAGGGCTGCGGGACGGCCGCCGCGGATTCCGCGCCCCGGTCGGCGCCGTTCGGCGGCAGGTGGTGCTCGCACTCGGCCCGGGCGATGGCCGCGAGCCATTCCCGCAGGCGGCCGGAATCGGCCAGGCGGTGGATGTGCGCGCCGGCGACGATGAAGGTGTCGCGCAGGACCGCCTGGGCCTTGTCGGGGTCGTCGAGCCGGCGCAGGCAGAGGCGGTAGAGCTCGTCCCCGTAGGCGTCGTAGAGGCGTTCGTAGGCCAGGGTCGGGCACGGGCGGCTGGATCGCAGGGCGAGGGCAAGGTCCCGGTCCATCATGTGACAAGAATCTACGGTCATCGGGTGAGGAACGGGAGTCTTTCCCCGAAATACACCGCGAACGCCCGTCTTGCACTCACTTCACACGCTTCGGGCGTGGCGCGATTCCGGATCGACGGCCCCTCCCCGACGCCCGCCCGGCATCCGGGACGATGCCCCCTATTACTTTCGGTAACACCCTTTCGACCTGCCGTTCCCATCCCGGAGACGCACACCGCGGCCCCGCCCCCGATCGGAGCACCCGGCTCCCGGCCCGGAGCGCACCGCGGAATCCGCACCCGCCCCCGCGGCGCCCTTCCCGCAGAGGGCGCCCGCAGGGCCGGGACACCGACCGGCCCGCCGCGCCGCGCGTCCGCGCCGCCTGCCGCGGCAGGGGCGCGCCGACCGGGAGAGCGGGCGCGCTTCCCGGCCGCGCCTCCGGCCACCGGCCGTCCGCCCGGGCCGGCCTCCCGCCGAGCGGGGCCGGGGCGCCGGTCAGCGCCGGGCGAGGGCCCGGCGGGCGGCCGCGGTCAGCGCGTCCACCTCGGCGGGCTCCAGTGACTCCGGGCGGTCCAGGATGAACCGGAGCACCGCGCGGGGGCGGGCGATCACCGCCCGGTCGGCGCGCATCACCGGCTCGGGCAGGCGGCCGGAGACCGCGATCACCGGGACGACCGCGGGCTCCGGAAGTCCGCGGGCGCGCGCGGTCCCGGCCAGCAGCCGCTCCACCCGGGCGGCCGCCGCCGCGAGCCGGTCCACCACCCGCTCGGCCGGGCGGTCGCCGATCCGCCACCCGCCCTCCGCGCGCGACACCGCGTTCCGGGCGGCCCGGCTCTCCAGCAGGAACACCCCGCCCGGGCCGATCAGCACGTGCCGGCCGGCCGGATCGGCGGCCAGCCGGTAGCCGTGCCGCTGGAGCGTGCGCAGCAGCCGGCCCCGCCCCCAGGGGGCCGGGATGTGCGCGGCGGAACCGCCGAGGAGCAGGTAGCTGACCACCACCAGACCGGCCACCAGCAGCCCGGCCCGCCAGCCGAGGAAGCCGGCGGCCATCACCCCGGCCGCTGCGGCGATCGCGGCCCGGACCGCGAACCGCACCACGGCTCCGGCGCGCCCCTCCCCGAGCGCACCGGTCCCCCTCCCGGCGGCATCACCGGGACGGATCGGCCCTCCGTCCGCCAACGCGCACCGCACTTTCGCTTGTTTCGGTCACGCCAACCCACCCGCGATCTCCTTCATGGCATCACCGAAACGCGGCGCCCCGCAACGGCTTCACCGGAAAACCGGTGGTTCTCCCATGGGGGCACGACCGATCCCCCCGACGGCCATCCCGCCCATTTCCATCCCGACCTGGACCGATAACCCGCACCGACGGTCACCTCCCGATTCCGTGCCCCTGGTCTTCCGCCCTCTCCCGACACGCCGGACGGCCACGGGCGGCGCCTTCTCCCGTCCGCGCACCCGCCGCACGGCCCATGAGCAGCGCACCGGGCGGACCGCGCAGAGGTCCGGCGGCCCGAGGCCCCGGCCGCTTCGCCCGGCGGGCGCTTCGGCCCGTATCGGCGCCCGCGCGCCCGCCGGCGCGGCCGGATCCGAGCAGGGCGGCCGCGGCCGGCGGCGGCGGTGGCCCGCTGACCGGCGGCGCCGCTCGGCGCGGGCGGAATGCCCGGAAGGCCCGGGGATGCGGCGGGCGACGTGACGGAGGCGACTCCCCGGTTCCGCCGAACTCCTTGACAGGGCGCCCCGGCGTTGGTGTCCTTGACCCCATGCACCCGCGTACGCAGCCGATTCGACCGGTCATGGCCGGCCGCGCCTCCGCGGCCCTTCGCCGTACGGCCGCCGTGTCGTGTCCGCTGCCGTGTACGCGCCCTTCGTGTTGCTGAGCGCGCGTTCCCTTCCGCAGTGACGCCTGAGCATTCCGCTCTTCTCCCGCGCTGACCGCCGTGTCCGCCGGCCGACGCCGGCGCCCGGTCCCCGCGCACCCTTCGGAGGCCGCCGAGGCCGTTCCCGGCCCGTTTCCGCGCCCGCGGCAGTGCCGCCTCCGCCCCGCAGCCCGCACACGTTGGATCCGAGGACTCGCACCGGTGTCGAACCGAACCACCGCCTCCGCACTCCGCACCCCGACCGCCCGCCACGCTCCGTCGCACTCCGAGCGCACCCCGCAGCACGGCCCCGCCCCTTCCGGCCTGGACGGGATCGGCGACATCGTCGATGCCGGCCGCCCTTCCGGCTACGCCCACCTGGCCGCCGCGCCGCGCACCGCGCCCACCGCGGGCCGGCTGGCCGCGGCCGCGGACTCCGCGGCCGACGCGCTCCGCCGGACCCCCGCGCCCGCGGACCGCTCCGGGCACTGGCGCCCCGCGCCGCGCCCGGTCCGGCGCGGCGCCTCCGGCCGGATGCGGATCAGCAGCGCGACCCTCGCGCCCGACGGCTCCACCGCGCTCCCGCCGGCCCCCTCCGGCTCGGCGACCGCGCTCCGCCTGGTCTCCGGCCGGGCCCACGTGCTCTCCGCCGGCCCCGGCGGCGAGCTCCGCTCGGTCCGCGAACTGCTCCCCGGGCGGACCCTGCTGCTCGCCGCGGGCACCGGGAACTGGCTGGTCAACACCGGTGCCGAGGCGGCGGTGGCGGTCCGCGCCACGGCGTAGCCGCACCAAGGGCCGAGGACGCCCCGCCGCGGCGGGAACGCCTCCCGGGGCGGCCGGTCCGCGCTCTCCGGACCGCGCCCGCACCGGACGGGGCACGCGGCCGCACCTCGGAGCAGCAGCCGGGCCCGTCGCCGCCGGGGTCGAGGAAGGCGAAGTGGTCGACCGCCTCCGGGACGTGCCCGAGCGGCCCGGCCCCGATGCCCAGGCCGACCGGGCGGTCCCGCTCGGCGGCGGCACCGCGGACGCAGATTCCCGGCGGGATTCAGAAATCGGCCGCTGCGGCGCGGCCGCCGCGGGACTGGGAGCGGAGCGCCTCGTCCACCGCCTCGACCTCGCGGAGCAGGGCGGACAGCCGCCGCCCCTCCTCCATGTAGGCCTGCATGACCTGGTCCAGCGCGTGCGGGGCGAGGTGGTCGCGCAGATCGACCCGGGCGGTGCGGTAGCCCTCGCGGGCGGCCTCCAGGCAGGCGGCGACGTGCCGCACGGCGAGCCGGGAGAGCGCCACCGGATGGCGGCGGAGCACGCCGTGCAGCCGGTAGTCGGCGGGGACGTGGTCGAACAGCCACGTCACGGCGGTCTCCTCGAAGGACTCCGCTCCCGGCGGGTGGACGCCCGCCGGCCATTCCGCGGGCACATGCTGGTCGGGCATGCCCCGAAGCATACCCGACCGACTAGAACACGTGTTCGACCGACCCCGGCGGTCAGCCGCCGGCGCCCTTGGCCTCCTCGGCCTCCTCCGCCTTCCGGCGCTCCTCCAGTGCGACCCTGATCGCGTGCTCCGCCGCGTCCACGGCGGCCCGCGCGGTGATGGCGTTGGTGTGCGACCGCTCCAGGTCCTCCAGCGCGATGCAGTCGAACGACACCCGCGCATCATGGATCGCCGCTTCAAGCTGGCGCTGCGCTTCCTCCAGGCTCATTCGGCACTCCCCTTCCCAGAGACGACAGGCCGTCGCGGGGCGCGCCCCGCGCTCCCCTGCTCCCTACCCGCCGCACCGGGCCCCATGTTTCCCCGGTGCACCGCGGCCCCGCTCCGCCCGCTCCCGGGCCCCGCGGGGTCAGGTGCGCAGGCCGATGGTGGCGCTGGCCCGGCGGCGGTCGGTCGGCCGCCACGGCATCGGCACCAGGCCGTCGAGGAACTCGTAGTCGGCGCCCAGGCCGGCCCGGCCCGCCTCGGCCCTGGTCCGCACCCACCACGAGGCGATGTCGGCCCAGCCCGGTGCGGCCAGCGACCCGCCGGTGTGCTGCACCGACAGCGCCGCGCACAGGTTGGCGAAGCGCAGCCGGCGGCGCAGCGGCCAGCCGGCCAGCGTGCCCACGATGAACGCCGCGCCGAACACGTCGCCGGCGCCGGTGGTGTCCACCGCCTCCAGCACCACGCCCTCCGCCTCGGCGCTCTCCCCGGTGAGCTGGTCCACCGCGATGGCGCCGCGCGGCCCGTCGGTGACCACCGCGATCGGCACCCGCTCGGCCAGCGCGGACAGCGCCGACGCGGGGCTGCCGGTGCGGGTGTAGGACATCGCCTCGATGGCGTTGGGCATGAAGGCGTGGCAGTGGCCGAGCTGCTCCAGCACCGCCCCGGACCAGGTCTCGCTGTCGTCCCAGCCGACGTCGGCGAAGAGCTTCGCACCGCCCTCGGCCTGGCGCACCGCCCAGTCCGGCATCGGCTGGTCCGGGTGCAGGCCGACGAAGGCCGCGCGGGCCTGCGGCAGCTTCGCCGCCATGCCGTCCAGCGGCTCGGGCGGCGGGTGCTCGTGGGTGACCATCCCGCGGTCGCCCTTCCAGGCGAGCGAGACGGTGAACGGCGAGTGCCAGTCCGGGAAGCGCCGGGACGCCGACAGGTCCACCATCTCCTGGCGCTCCAGCGTCTCCCAGGAGAAGTCGCCGTAGACGTCCTCGCCGAACGCCGCGGCGACCGCGGTGCGCAGCCCCAGCCGGGAGGCGGCCACCGCCATGTTGGCCACCCCGCCCGGGCAGGACCCCATCCCGTCCGCGCCGACCTCGGTGCCGGGCGCCGGCGGCGCGGCCAGCCCGGTGAGCACGATGTCGAAGAAGACCGTGCCGCTGAGGGCGAGGTCGACCGCAGGACCGCAGCACCCCTCCCCGGCGCGCTCCTCTGCGAGTACGTCCGCGGGCTCCCCGACCAGTGGCGCGGACTCCAGTGCGCGCATCCGGTCCTCCATCAGCGTCCTCCTCCCCCTGGCCGACCTGCGGCCGTCCGCCGCGCTCCCGTCTCAGGGTGCGTTCTTGAAGGCTACGCAACCACCTCTGATCCCGCCCGTCGCCCACCCCCACCCTCAACCGAAGCCCTCCGGGCCCTCCTTCCCGCCCGTCGCCCACCCCCACCCTCAACCGAAGCCCTCCGGGCCCTCCTTCTCGCCCGTCGCCCACCCCCACCCCCAACCGAAGCCCTTCAGATCACCGTCTCTCCCGAGCACCGACCCGCTCGGCGGGTCCGCGAGTAGCGTGGGAGCCGGCGGAGCGGAAGGCGGCCGGAAAGGGCGGGCATGATGCGGCTGACGATCCTCGGCGGGGGCGGGTTCCGGGTGCCGCTGGTGCACCGGGCGCTGCTGGACGACGCGGCCCGGGGCGACGCGGTCATCGACGAGCTGGTGCTGCACGACACCGACCCGTCCCGGGTGCGCGCGATCGAGGCGGTGCTGGCCGCGCAGGCGGAGCGGTCCCCGGCGGTGCTTCCGGTCCGCGCCGAGCCGGACCGGCGCACCGCTCTGCGCGGGGCCGGGATGGTCTTCTCCGCGATGCGGGTCGGCGGCCTGCCCGGCCGGGCGCTCGACGAGCGGGTGGCGCTGGAGGCCGGCGTCATCGGCCAGGAGACGGTCGGCGCCGGCGGGATCTCCTACGGGCTGCGCACCCTGCCGGTGGCGCTGGCCGCCGCCCTGGACATCGCCGAGGTCGCGCCGGAGGCCTGGACGGTGAACTTCACCAACCCCGCCGGGCTGGTCACCGAGGCGATGGCCGGCGTGCTGGGCGAGCGGGTGCTCGGCATCTGCGACTCCCCGGTGGGGCTGGGCCGGCGCGCCGCGCGCGCCCTCGGCCTGGACCCGGCGCGGGTGCGGGTGGACTACGCGGGCCTGAACCACCTGGGCTGGGTGCGCGGGCTGCACGCCGGCGGCCGGGACCGGCTGGCCGACCTGCTCGCCGACGACGGGGCGCTGGCCTCGTTCGAGGAGGGGCGGCTGTTCGGCACCGAGTGGCTGCGCGCGATCGGCGCGCTGCCCAACGAGTACCTGCACTACTACTACATGTCCCGGGAGGCGCTGGCCGCCGCCGCGCGGGCGGAGCGGACCCGCGGCGAGCAGATCATCGGGCAGCAGGCCGGGTTCTACGCCGAGGCCGCCGCCGACCCCGCGGCCGCCGGGGAGATGTGGGAGCGGGCCCGGCTGGCCCGCGAGGAGAGCTACATGGCGGACAACCGGCGCGCCGCGGGCGGGTTCCGGCGCGACGCCGCCGACCTGGCCGGGGGCGGCTACGAGGAGGTCGCCCTGGCGGTGATGCGCGCCATCGCCCGGGACGAGCCGGCCCGGCTCATCGTGAACACCGCCGGGCGCGGGGCGCTGCCCGGCGTCGACCCCGGCGCGGTGGTCGAGCTGCCCTGCACGGTGGACGCCTCCGGCGCCCGCCCGGAGCCGGCCGCGCCGCTCGCCCCTCACCAGATCGCCCTGGTGCTGGCGGTCAAGTCGGTGGAGCGCGACGTGATCGAGGCGGTGCGCACCGGTTCGCGGACCCCGGCGCTGCGCGCGCTGGCCACCCACCCGCTGGTCGACTCGGTGTCGACCGCGCGCGTCCTGCTGGCGGAATATCTCAAGGCGTTCCCGGAGCTGGAGCAGGTGCTGCCGCATCCGTGAGCGGCCGCAGCGACGACGAGGAGTGGGCATGGACGACGTGCTGGTCAGGACGGAGCTGGAGACCGGGGAGGCGGAGCGGGTGCTCGCGCTCGCCGAGGAGGCCCGCACGCTGGACGGCGCCGAGGCGCTCTCCGAGCAGAGCCTGCTGCGGGTCCGGCACGGCTCCGAGGGCGGCACGGCCCGGTTCCACCTGCGCTACGAGGAGGGGGTGCTGGCCGGGTTCGCCCTGGCCGAGCGGTCCGGCGGCGAGCCGGACTCCGCGGAGCTGGTGGTGGCGCCGGGCCGGCGCCGGCGCGGGCACGGCACCGCGCTGGTCCGGTCGCTGCTCCGCGACGCGAGCATGCCGGCGCCCGGGGAGGGCGTCCCCGGGGGAGGGCCCGGGCTGCGGGTGTGGGCGCACGGGCGGCTGCCGGCCGCCGCGGGCATGGCCGAGGCGCTGGGCTGGCGGCAGGTGCGCGGCCTGCTGAAGATGCGGATGGCGCTGCGCGGCGCGGACGGCGCCCCGGTGGAGCTGCCCGAGGCGGCCCCGTCGGCGAAGGTCGCCGAGGCGCTCTCGGTGCGCGCCTTCCGGGTCGGCGCGGACGAGGAGGCCTGGCTGCGGACCAACGCCGCGGCCTTCGCCGACCACCCCGAGCAGGGCGGGGTGACCCTCTCCGACCTGCGGCAGCGCGAGGCCGAGCCGTGGTTCGACCCGGAGGGCTTCTTCGTCGCCGAGGAGCGCGGCGGCGCACTGGCCGGGTTCCACTGGACCAAGGTGCACGCCGACGGCGCCGGCCTGACCGACGGGGAGCCGGTGGGCGAGGTCTACGTGGTGGGCGTGCACCCGTCCTGGCAGGGCACCGGCCTGGGCCGGCTGCTCACCCTGGCCGGGATCCGGCACCTGCGCGACCGGGGCCTGCCCTGGGTGCTGCTCTACGTGGACGAGGAGAACCGCGCCGCGGTCCGGCTGTACGAGTCCCTCGGCTTCGAGGTCTGGGACGCCGACGTGATGTACGCCCCGACCGCCTGACGGCGGGCTCCGGCGGGCGGGCGCGGGGCGGGCCCGCCCGCCGGCGGCCCGTCGCGGTGGTTCCGGTCCGACTGGAAGAGGGGAAGCGACCCTTCTGTTTTCGCAGCGCGTTTCCGGAATCACCGCCGGTCGCGAGCCGAATCCGCCGGAACCGGCCTCCGGGGCGGCCCGGCGGGGGACGGCTCCCGGCACCTCCGCCGCCCCCGTACATCCGCCCTGATCAGGGGCGATACCGTGGGCGTGGCGCCTTGGCGGGCGCGGCGCGCCGTGGTTAACCTCACGTCCACATGTTCTCCCTCTTGCCTTCCGGCAATCTCGGCTCCCCGTTCACCCCCCGTTCACCCGGCCTGGGACAGCTGGTCACCTCGTCTCCCTAACGTCGCATTCGACGAGGTCAACGGAGGTTGGCGGAACAATCCGGACAAAGGTCCGCATGGACGGGCAATCTCCCCCCGCTCCTCGTCGCACGACGACACGTTCGGACGTCCAGAGAGAGGACACCGGGGCTGTGAAGCTCTTCAAGTACGGCCGGTTCGCCGGTTACGCCGGGGTGGCGCTCGCCGGGGCCGTCGCCCTCTCCGCGTGCGGCAGCGACGCGGCGGTCGACCCTGAAGCGACCGGCGGCGCCGCCGCGAACGCGGACTGCGTCGAGGGCGGCGGGACGCTCTCCGGAGCCGGGGCCAGCTCCCAGGAGAACGCCATGGCCACCTGGATCGCCGGGTACCAGGGCGCCTGCTCCGACACCACCGTCGAGTACGACGCGGTCGGCTCCGGGGCGGGGCGCTCCCAGTTCATCGACGGCTCGGTCGCCTTCGCCGGCTCCGACGCCGCGCTGGACGAGGAGGAGACCGAGCAGGCCACCGAGCGCTGCGGCTCCGAGGTGGTCAACCTCCCCGGCTACATCTCCCCCATCGCGGTCGCCTTCAACCTGGAGGGCGTCGACTCCCTCAACCTCACCCCCGAGGTCATCGCCGACATCTTCAACCAGGAGATCACCTCCTGGGACGACGAGGCGATCAAGGAGGCCAACCCCGACGTCGACCTCCCCTCCACCGACATCGTCCCGGTGAACCGCTCCGACGAGTCGGGCACCACCGAGAACTTCGTCGCCTACCTCTCCGAGGCCGCGGGCGACGCCTGGCCGCACGAGGTCAGCGGCGACTGGCCGATCGAGCCGGTCGAGGCCGCGCAGGGCTCCTCCGGCGTGGTCTCCGCCATCGAGGGCGGCCAGGGCACCATCGGCTACGTGGACGCCTCGCACGTCGGCGAGCTGGGCACCGCCGCGGTCGGCGTCGGGGACGACTTCGTCGCCTACAGCCCCGAGGCCGCCGCCGCCATCGTGGACGCCTCCCCGGCCCGGGAGTCCAACACCGAGAACGACCACGCGATCGAGCTCGACTACACCACCGACCAGGCCGACGCCTACCCGATCGTGCTGGTCAGCTACGAGGTGGCGTGCATGGAGTACGAGGAGCAGGCCGACGCCGACCTCGCCAAGAGCTTCCTCTCCTACGTGATCAGCGAGGAGGGCCAGAAGGCCGCCGCCGACGAGGCCGGCTCCGCCCCGCTGAGCGCCGACACCCGGGAGGCCCTGCAGGCCACCATCGACAAGATCACCGTGGCGGGTGCCTGATCACCCGGCCTCGGCCCCGTCTCCGGGCGGGGGCCGCACCGACCGGTGCGGCCCCCGCCCCGGCGGCGTTTCCGGCGGACTCGGAGCGGCATGGCCGAAGCTCTCGTCCGGAGACCTCAGAATGTAAACGGCCCTGTCATGGCATGTCCCGAGGACAACCCATGTTCGCCCGGGGGCGAATCTTGACCCATTTCGACCGGAGTCTCACATGAGCACCACGGACTCGTCTACGGCGACCCCGATAACCCAGGGGAAGCGCCGTATCGGCGACGTCGTCTTCGCGAACACGGCACGCGGATCGGGGGTGCTGATCCTCCTGATCCTCGCCGGGGTCGCGGCCTTCCTCCTGATCCAGTCCTTCGACTCCCTCTCCGCGAACACGGCGAACTTCCTCACCACCGAGGAGTGGGACGCCAACACCCGGGAGAACCCCGCGTTCGGCGTCGCGGCGCTGGCCTTCGGCACCGTGCTGGCCGCGGCGATCGCGCTGCTGATCGCCACCCCGGTCGCCATCGGCATCGCGCTGTTCATCGTCTACTACGCCCCGCGCCGCCTGGCCGCGGTGCTCGGCTACATCGTGGACCTGCTGGCGGCGATCCCCAGCGTGGTCTACGGCCTGTGGGGCATCGGGTACCTCGTCTTCCAGCTGCAGGACTTCTACGTGCTGCTGGAGCGCTACCTGGGCTGGATCCCGCTGTTCGCCGGCCCGATCTCCACCACCGGCCGCACCATGCTCAGCGCGGGCATCGTGCTGGCGGTGATGATCCTGCCGATCATCACGGCGATGTCCCGGGACGTGTTCCGGCAGGTGCCGCAGGGCCACCGGGAGGCCGCGCTGGCGCTGGGCTCCACCCGCTGGGAGATGATCCGGATGGCGGTGCTGCCGTTCGGCCGCCCCGGCGTCATCGGCGGCGCCATGCTGGGCCTGGGCCGGGCCCTCGGCGAGACCATGGCGGTCGCGATGATCCTCTCCCCCTCTCTGGTCATCTCCCCCTTCCTGCTGCAGAGCGGGAACCAGACCATCGCGGCGCACATCGCGCTGCAGTACCCCGAGGCGACCGGCTACGGCGTGTCCGCTCTGATCGCGGCCGGGCTGGTCCTCTTCGCCATCACCTTGGTCGTCAACATGGGTGCGCGGTTCGTCGTCGCGCGGCGCAAGGAGTTCTCCTAAATGACCACCACGACCCGAACCCCGTCCACCGGCGCCTCCGGCGACGGTCCGGCGCAGCGCCAGCCCCGGCTGCTCAGCGGTTCGCTGCCGCGGTTCGCCCCGCCGGCCGTGCTGGTCGCCGCCGCCCTGGTCTCGGCCGGCGTGCTCGCCGCCCTGGGCGCGTTCAGCTGGCCCGGGACCGCGGTGCTGGCCGCGGTGCTCTACCTGGTCGCCATCGGCGCCCTCTCGACCGCGGTGGAGAACGGCCGCAAGGCCAAGGACCGCATGGTCACCGGCGTGGTCTACATCTGCTTCGCGCTGGCCATGCTGCCGCTGGTGTCGCTGCTGTCCACGGTGCTGGTCAACGGTCTGGAGCGGCTGGACGGCTACTTCCTCACCGTCTCCATGAACGGCGTGACGCCGAGCATGGACGCCGGCGGCGTCTACCACGCCATCGTCGGCACCGTGGCGATCACCCTGATGGCCGCGGTCATCTCCATCCCGATCGGCCTGTTCACCGCGATCTACCTGGTCGAGTACGGCAAGGGCCGGCTGGCCAAGGCGATCACCTTCTTCGTCGACGTGATGACCGGCATCCCCTCCATCGTGGCCGGCCTGTTCGTCGTCGCGCTCTGGATGATGCTCTTCGGCCCCGGCGAGACCAACGGCGCGGCCGGCGCGGTCTCGCTGTCGGTGCTGATGATCCCGGTCGTGGTCCGGTCCAGCGAGGAGATGCTCCGGCTGGTCCCCAACGAGCTGCGCGAGGCCTCCTACGCGCTGGGCGTGCCCAAGTGGCTGACCATCGTGAAGGTGGTGCTGCCCACCGCCATCGCCGGGCTCACCACGGGAATCATGCTCGCCCTGGCCCGCGTTATCGGTGAGACGGCGCCGCTGGTCCTCACCGCGGGGTCCTCGGCGGTCGCGATCAACTGGAACCTGTTCGACGGGCAGATGATGAGCCTCCCGGTGTTCATCTACGCGCAGGTGCGGATGGGCGGCGCGATCAACATGGAGCGCGCCTGGGCCGCCGCACTGACGCTGATCGTCATCGTGATGCTGCTCTTCCTCGCCGCCCGGCTGATCTCCCGCTTCTTCGCCCCCAAGCTCGGCCGCTGACCGGCACCCGACGACCCACCACGAACTTCACGGAACATCTGAGGACATCCAGTGGCCAAACGAATCGACGTCTCCGGGCTGCACGTGTACTACGGCGACTTCCTCGCCGTCGAGGACGTCTCCATGACCATCGAGCCCCGGTCGGTGACCGCCTTCATCGGCTCCTCCGGCTGCGGCAAGTCGACCTTCCTGCGCACCCTGAACCGGATGCACGAGGTGACCCCCGGTGCCCGGGTCGAGGGCAAGGTCATGCTCGACGACATGGACATCTACGGGCCCGACGTGGACCCGGTCCAGGTCCGGCGGGAGATCGGCATGGTCTTCCAGAAGGCCAACCCGTTCCCCACCATGTCGATCTACGACAACGTCATCGCCGGCGCCAAGCTGAACAACCAGCGGATGAGCAAGGCCCAGGCCGACGACCTCGTGGAGCGCTCGCTGCGCGGGGCCAACCTGTGGGAAGAGGTCAAGGACCGGCTGAACAAGCCGGGCGCCGGCCTCTCCGGCGGCCAGCAGCAGCGGCTGTGCATCGCCCGCGCCACCGCGGTCGAGCCGACCGTGCTGCTGATGGACGAGCCCTGCTCGGCGCTGGACCCGATCTCCACGCTGGCCATCGAGGACCTGATCCACAAGCTCAAGGAGAACTACACGATCGTCATCGTCACCCACAACATGCAGCAGGCCGCGCGGGTGAGCGACCAGACGGCGTTCTTCAACCTGGCCGGCACCGGCAAGCCGGGCAAGCTGATCGAGATGGACGAGACCAACAAGATCTTCACCAAGCCGGAGAAGCAGGAGACCGAGAACTACATCACCGGCCGGTTCGGCTGACCCGCCGGAAGGCCCGGAACGGCCGAGGGCGCCCTGGAGCGGATCCAGGGCGCCCTCGCCGCACTTTCGGGGGGGTGCGCGCCCGCCGGGGGCGCACGGTGCCGCTCAGGGGCGCGCGGCGGCGGCCGCGCGCCCGGGAGCGGTCAGGACTTCTTCACCACGATGCTCTCCACCGTGTTGGCGACGTGCTCGAAGGCGTCGGCGGCGGTCTCCAGCTCCTCCACCACGTCCTTGAGCTTCATCACCGTCAGCGCGTCGTACTCGCCGCTGAACAGGTGCGCCAGCAGCCGGCGGTAGATCTGGTCGGCCTGGTTCTCCAGCTGGTTGATCTCGATCCAGTACCGGGCCAGGTCGTCCATGGTGCGCAGCCGGGGCATCGCCTCGGCGGTCAGCTCCGCGGCCCGCTCCAGCACCTCCACCTGGGCGATGATGCCCTTGGGCAGCCGCTCCAGGCGGTACAGGCCGATCAGGTCCACCGCGGCGTCCATCGAGTCCATGACGTCGTCCAGGGACGAGGCCAGGCGGTAGATGTCCTCCCGGTCGAACGGCGTCGCCGACTTCCCGTTGAGCCGCCGCATGATGGCATGGGTGCGCTCGTCGCCGGCGTGCTCGCAGGCGCGCATCCGCTCACCGACGGCCTCCCTGTCGGCGTCCTCGCTGATCAGCTCGGCCAGCAGGCGTGCCCCGGTGACCAGGTTGTTCGCCGAGTCGGCGAACATCTCGTAGTAGCCGTCGTCGCGCGGTCTCAAGCGCAGGCGCACATCTATCTCCCGAAGTGCGGTGAGTCGTCCGTGAGGGATGGTACGGGCACTATTCGGACAAATGGGTCGCACTTGCGGCGCGGGGACGGCCGAGCGGCCCCGCGCGTCGGTCAGGAAGGCGCGTCACTCCCCGTTCATCGTCCGGTCGAGGGGCGCCGAGAGCCGCCCAGGAGCGCGCTCATCTTATCCACCCAGGCATTTGCACTCCTCACCACGCACACCCCGCACAACGTTCCGAGAACACGACGGAGTCCCCCGAACGGGACATGAATCACAGTAGAACACCGCCCGGCCGAGGCCCGGCAACCCCTGCTCCACACCCTCGCCCTCCGGTGTTCACCGGCGCGTCGGAACCCGTTCGCTCCGCGCCCAGTGTCCTCCCGGGCGACACTTCGGACAAGTGTCGCGGAAGCGACCTGTGGACGACCGGCCGACACCCCCGCCCCCGGCCCAGGCGCCGCCCGCCCCGCCCCGCAGCGCCCGATCGTCCCGGGGGCGCTCTAGGCTCGATTCCATGCCCGCCCGTTCCACCGCGGCGCAGCGCCGGCGGGCCGCGCTGCGCACCGCGCTCGACGCCCAGCTGGCCGCCCTGGGCCGCCCGCCCCACGACGGCCCCGAGACCCCCGCCGCGGTGCTCGCCGCCTGCGCCGCCGCGGTGCTGGACGCCTACGGCGCCGGCCTGCGCCCGGAGCGCGCCGCGGTGCGCGCCGCCGTCCGGGGCACCCTGGACGAGCTGGCCGCCCGCGCCCCCGGGCACAGCCTGGAGGTGCGGGTGCCGCCGTTCGGCGCGGTGCAGGTGATCGAGGGCCCCCGGCACACCCGGGGCACCCCGCCCGGTGTGGTGGAGACCTCCCCGGAGGTCTGGCTCGGCCTCGCGCTGGGCCGCGCGGAGTGGGCGGAGGCGGTGGCCGCGCACCGGGTCTCGGCCAGCGGCGAGCGCGCCGACCTCTCCCCCTACCTGCCGCTCCGGACCGGGGCCTGACCCCCGCCTGACGCGACGGCCCCGGGCAGGCACTAAGCTGAAGGCGTGTCGCATCCCGACGGCCGGCTCAGCATGGACATCGATCCGCTCGAACGACCCGCACAGGACGCGTGCGGCGTCTTCGGCGTCTGGGCGCCCGGCGAAGAAGTCAGCAAGCTCACCTATTTCGGCCTCTACGCGCTGCAGCACCGCGGGCAGGAATCCGCCGGCATCGCGCTGAGCGACGGCGAACGCATCGTCGTCTACAAGGACATGGGACTGGTCTCCCAGGTCTTCAACGAGGCCACCCTGGACTCGTTGAAGGGGCACCTGGCGATCGGCCACTGCCGCTACTCCACCACCGGCTCGCCGGTCTGGGAGAACGCGCAGCCGACGTTCTACACCGCCCGCGACGGCGGGCTGGCCCTGGGCCACAACGGCAACCTGATCAACGCCCCCGAGCTCGCGGCGATGCTGCCGGGCGACCGGCTGGGCGCCACCACCGACACCGAGGTGCTGACCAACCTGCTGGCCTCCAGCTCCGGTCGGACCACCGAGGAGGCCGCACTCGACGTGCTGCCCAAGGTGCAGGGCGCCTTCTCCCTGGTCTTCATGGACGAGAAGACCCTCTACGCCGCCCGGGACCCGCAGGGCATCCGCCCGTTCGTGCTCGGCCGGCTGGACGGCGGCGGCTGGGCCGTGGCCAGCGAGACGGCCGCCCTGGACATCGTCGGGGCCTCCTTCGTCCGCGAGATCGAGCCGGGCGAGATGATCACCGTGGACGAGCGCGGCGTGCGCTCGCTCCGGTTCGCCCAGGCCGAGCCGAAGGGCTGCCTCTTCGAGTACGTCTACCTGGCCCGCCCGGACACCACCATCGCGGGCCGCAACGTCAACTCCACCCGGGTGGAGGTGGGCCGCCGGCTGGCCGCCGAGCACCCGGCCGACGCCGACCTGGTCATCCCGGTCCCCGAGTCGGGCACCCCGGCCGCGGTCGGCTACGCCCGCGGCAGCGGCATCCCGTTCGCCCAGGGCCTGGTGAAGAACTCCTACGTCGGGCGGACCTTCATCCAGCCCAGCCAGACCCTGCGCCAGCTGGGCATCCGGCTCAAGCTCAACCCGCTGCGCGACGTCATCGAGGGCAAGCGGCTGGTGGTGGTGGACGACTCCATCGTCCGCGGCAACACCCAGCGCGCCCTGGTCCGGATGCTCCGCGAGGCCGGCGCGGCCGAGGTGCACGTGCGCATCTCCAGCCCCCCGGTGATGTGGCCCTGCTACTACGGGGTGGACTTCGCCAGCAAGGCCGAGCTGATCGCGGGCAACCTGAGCACCGAGGAGATCCGCGCCTCGATCGGCGCCGACTCGCTGGCCTACATCGGGCTGGAGGAGCTCACCGCCGCGACCCGGGTCCCCGCCGACCGGCTCTGCCGCGCCTGCTTCAACGGGGTGTACCCGATCGAGGTGGACGAGGCCAACCGCGGCAAGTACCTGCTGGAGAAGGCCTGCGGCGCGCCGAAGGCCGGCTCCCCGGCCTAGCCGCGGCCCCGGCGGCGGCCGCCGCCGTCCGCGCCCGCCTTCCCGGGCGCCGAGTCGAATGCAAGTGAGAGGTTTTCCCGTGGCAGAGGCTGCCAAGCCCACCTCGGCCTATGCGGCCGCCGGTGTCGACATCGCGGCCGGCGAGCGCGCCGTCGACCTGATGAAGCGGCACGTGGCCCGCACCGCCCGGCCGGAGCTCGTCGCCGACGCGAGCGGCTTCGCCGGGCTGTTCCGGCTGGACACGTCGAAGTACACCGCGCCGGTGCTGGCCACCTCCACCGACGGCGTCGGCACCAAGGTGCTGCTGGCCCAGCGGATGGACAAGCACGACACGATCGGCATCGACCTGGTCGGCATGGTCGTCGACGACCTGGTGGTCTCCGGCGCCGAGCCGCTGTTCATGACCGACTACATCGCCACCGGCGCGGTGGTGCCGGAGAAGATCGCCGAGATCGTCGGCGGCATCGCCGAGGGCTGCGCCCAGGCCGGCTGCGCGCTGATCGGCGGGGAGACCGCCGAGCACCCCGGTGCGATGCGCCCCGACGAGTACGACCTGGCGGGCGCGGGCACCGGCGTGGTGGAGGAGGACGCGATCCTCGGCCCGGACCGGGTGCGCGACGGCGACGCGGTCATCGCGATGGCCTCCTCCGGCCCGCACTCCAACGGCTACTCGCTGATCCGCCGGGTGGTGGACCAGACCGGGCTGGAGCTCACCGAGGAGGTGCCGGAGCTCGGCGGGGTCCTCGGCGAGGTGCTGCTCACCCCGACCCGGGTCTACGCCCGGGACTGCATCGAGCTGGCCGCGCGGGTCCCGGTGCACGCATACGCGCACATCACCGGCGGCGGGCTCGCCGCCAACCTGGAGCGCTCGCTGCCCGAGGGGCTCGGCGCGGAGCTGGACCGGTCCACCTGGTCGCCGCAGCCGGTCTTCGGGTTCGTCGCCGAGCGCGGCGGGGTCTCCCGGGAGGACATGGAGGCCACGTTCAACATGGGCGTGGGCATGGTGGCGCTGGTGGCCGAGGAGGACGCCGAGCGCGCCCTGGCCGTGCTGGCCGAGCGGGGCGTTCCCGCCTGGCGCGCGGGGACGGTGCGCTCCGGCGCCGACGGGGTCCGGCTGAGCGGCGAGTACGCCTGAGGGCCACGGTCCGTGACGGTGTCCGGAAACAGCGAACAGGGGCGGGTGTCCGGGGCCCGGACGCCCGCCCCTGCCCGGCGGTCGGGCATGGCCGGCATGAACCACCTGGGTGGATCGCACCGGCTATGCCCGACCGCGCCATCGGCTCAGGCGGAGAACGACGGAGACCGGGGTCTTCAGCCGTTCCTTCCGACGCTGCTAGCGGAGGCTGTCCGAGCGATCGGACTCGTCCTCCGCGGGCTCGTCGGGCGAGGAGTACTTCTCCGCCAGGTCCGAGTAGCGGTCGACCAGGTCGTCGTACGGGTCCGGTTCGGACCCGCTGTCCTCAGCGACACCCAGCTCTGACCGCAGCCGGTCAAGATCGGTCCCCCCGGAGCTGTACTTCAGCCTCCGTGCGACCTTCTGCTGCTTGGCCTTGGCTCGGCCGCGCCCCATTGGCTCGACCCCCTCAACGATTGGGTTTGACGAAAACCCCAGATCACTAGCAAAACCGCAATGCCGGGCTGACGGCCGTCAGCGCACTGACGTCTGGCGCCAGCTTACGTACGGATACAACCGTACCCGGTTTGGAACCGACCTGCCTACGCCGCCCACGCCTAACGGGCGGGCCGGCCGCCCGGGGCGGCGCTCCGCCCTGCCCTGCTCCGGCCCGATCCGCCCGCGCACGGCGGGCTTCCGGGCGCCGCCGGCGCGGCGGCCCGGCGGGTGCCCGGGAGGGTGATCTGTGCCAGGATTTCGAGCGTGCTGCCCTACACCGCCTATCTCCGCGTATACCAGCCCTTGACCGCCTTCCCCAGTGCCGAGCGGGCGTACTGGCTGGAGTACGCCGAGTCGCCGGAGCGGCCGCGCAGGGCCGGCGCGGTCGCCGCGGAGCACCGGGAGAGCCTGCGCCGGCTGGTGGCGGCCCCGCCGCGGCCGGTCCCGGAGGAGGAGAGCGGCGACGCCTACGTCCGCCGGATGGGCGGGCGCACCTACATCTGCCCCTGGCAGACCCGGCTCCGCTCCTGGCTGGGGCTGCGCGAGTTCCGCACCGAGACGCCCGCCGCGCTGAGCCCGGCCTACCTGCCCGAGGCGGTGGCCCGCTCCGCCGAGGACGCGTTCCGCCGCTGGCGGGACCGGGGCGAGCCGCTGCGCACCCACATCCTCGGCAGCAACTGGACGGTACCGCTCCCGTGGTTCGCGCCGTTCACCGCCGAGGAGCGCTGCCTGGTGCTGGACGGCGGCGCCGACCCGGCGGCCGAGCGGGAGGAGGAGGCCGGCCCGGCGGGGGCGGCCGGCGCGCCCCGGCGGACCGCGCCGCGGGTGCTGCTCTACGTCACCGAGGTGTCGCTGGCCCGGGAGCGGCTGGAGCGGGCGGTCGCCGCACTCCAGGAGAACATCGGCGACGGGCCGCTGCTGGCCGCCGCCGAGCACCTGGAGGACTGGCTGGCCGGCGTCGCGCACCCGGACGCGCTGCTGGAGCTGGACTACGGCGGCCTGGTCCACCTGCTCGACGACGAGCGGCTGCGCGAGGACGAGTCGGCCGCGGAGATCTCCGCGGCGGTGGCCGGGCTGGAGCGGGGCGAGGACGAGCTGGCGGTGGCCATGTACCGGCGGGCCGCGCAGCGCTGGAAGTCGGTGCGGGCCCTGGAGCGGGCCAACTGAGGGTCACGACTTCACCTGGGATTTCATGAGCCGGTTTCGGATTCGCCATGGCCGCGCCACGCCGAACCGCAACCTGGTGTACCAGGTTTCTCACTCAGCGCCACAAATTTCTTCCCACGTCGATGCAGGTGAAGTGGGGACGAGCTTCCCAGTCCGCATCAAGATCCACCAAAGTGGGCATACCAGTCGATAGATAACCACATAGACTGTGTTCAGCTCGTCACCGAGTGCACTCTGTGTAACCGGAACCCGGTACTGCACTGCGGATCCGGCGCCATCGCTTCCGCGTCGTCGAGGGGAGTTGCCCTATCCACCGGTCCCCTGCCGTCCACCCGCGGACGACCCCGCCCGCCAGGGCGTACGAGTGCGCAGCTCATCCTCCGCCCCCGGTTCCGCCCGGAGCGCCGTAGCACTTTCGGTCCGCCGCATCGAGAAAAACAGGGCCGGAGAACGAAGTTTTGACCGAATACGCCACATGCCACTAAACGTGTCGCTAGAATCACTCAGCGTGACGCAGCACTTGCACGGCTTTGCGACCTCTCATCAAACAAAGTCGCGTTAAGTGTTTGTTCAATCACCTCGGGTGATGCCAATATGGGCCTACGGGCAAATATTGGACATCCGGGCCAAGTGCCAGGATCAAGGCTCAGGATCGGCACACAGATCCAGGAGGAGAGGCCGTACACATGTCGACTCGCACGCCCGAGGCGGAGCCCCTGCTGACCCCTGCCGAGGTCGCCACCATGTTCCGCGTGGACCCCAAGACCGTGACCCGCTGGGCCAAGGCGGGCAAGCTGACCTCGATCCGGACACTGGGCGGCCACCGCCGCTACCGCGAGACTGAAGTCCGCGCCCTGCTGTCCGGCATCCCCAGCCAGCGCTCGGAGTGACCTCCCCGGCGCGTGCCGGTTTCCGGGGGGAGGCAGCATCCGGGAGGGTTCCGGCCCTTCCGGTCCGCTCGAGGCGGGCCGCCGTACGCGGCGGCCCGCCTTTCCCGTTCCCGGGGCTCTCACGGCGTCGCCCCGATCAGCCGGGCCAGCTCCGGCGAGCGCTCCCGGGCCTCGTCCGGGCCGATGTCCGCCGGGACGTCGGCGGCGACCCGGCCCCGGTCCAGCACCACCAGCCGGTCCGCCATCCGGCGGGCCACCCGCAGGTCGTGGGTGACCAGGAGCAGGGTGCGGCCGCGCGCCTCGGCGGCCAGCACGTCCAGCACCCGCTCCTGGGCCAGCACGTCCAGCCCGGTGGTGGGCTCGTCGGCGATCAGCACCTCGGGGCGGACCGCCAGCGCCCGGGCGACCGCCACCCGCTGGCGCTCGCCCCCGGAGAGCGTCGCCGGCCACCTCCCGGCGGCCGCCGGGTCCAGGCCGACCCGGCGCAGCAGCTCCGCCACCCGGCCGGCGGCGGCCCCGCCCCGGGCGTCCTCCCGGGGCAGCGCCTCGGCCACCACCTCGCCCGCGGTGTACCTCGGGTCGAAGGAGGAGAGCGCGTCCTGGGGGATCCAGCCGATCCGGCGCCGCAGCCGGCGCAGCTCCCGGTCGGGCAGCGCCCAGGCGTCCGGAACGCCGCCCACCGCGACCCGGCCCCGGTCCGGCCGGTCCAGCAGGGCCGCCACGCCGACCAGCGTCGACTTCCCCGATCCGCTCTCGCCGACCACCGCCACCGACTCGCCCTCGGCGATCTCCAGGTCGACGCCGCTCAGCGCCTCGACGCGGCGCCGGCGGCCGCCCAGTCGGCGCACCACCCCGGTGCAGCCGATCGCGGCGCTCACCGTGCCGCTCCGGGCGCCCCGGCGGGCTCCCCCGGGCCGGGCGGGGACCCGGCCGGGGCGGCGGCGCGCACCAGCTCGGCGGTGAACGGGTGCCGCGGCGCGGCCAGCACGTCGCGGGCCGGCCCCTCCTCGGCGATCCGGCCGCCGTCCAGCACCGCGATCCGGTCCGCCCACCGGCCGGCCACCGCCAGATCGTGCGTGACCAGCAGCAGCGCCCGGCCGGAGCCGTCCGGGGCAGAGCCGTCCGGGGCGGCGGCGTCGGCGCGCAGCACGTCCAGCACCCCGGCCTGGGTCACCGGGTCCAGCGCCGAGGTCACCTCGTCCGCGATGAGCAGCCGCGGGCGCAGCGCCCGGGCCAGCGCCAGCGCGACCCGCTGCGCCTGCCCGCCGGAGAGCTCGAACGGGTAGGCCCGGAGCAGCGCGGCCGGGTCGTCCAGCCCGGCGCCGCGCAGCGCGGCCAGGCCCTGCTCGCGCCGGCGCCCGCGCGGCACCCCGTGCGCCTTGAGCGTCTCGGCGAGGTGCGCCCCGACGGTGATCGTCGGGTTGAGGCTGGCCTGGGCCTCCTGGAAGACGTAGCCGACCTCCCGGCCGCGCAGCGCGCGCAGCCGGTCCGGCGGTGCGGCGAGGAGGTCGGCGGTCCGGCCGCCGCCCAGGTCCAGCAGGGCCGCACCGGAGCGCTCCGCGCCGCGCGGCGCCAGGCCGAGCAGCGAGCGCGCGGCCAGGCTCTTGCCGCTGCCGCTCCGCCCGACCAGCGCGGTCACCCGCCCCGCGGGCAGCACCAGGTCGAGGCCGTCGATCACGGTCCGCCCGCCGAGGCGGACCCGCAGCCCGGTCACGGCCAGCACCGCCCCGCTCACCAGGCCCTCCCCTCTCCGGCGCCGCGCCGCTCCAGTCCGGTGGCGACGGCGTTGACCGCGATGATCAGCAGCACGATCGCCCCGGCGGGCAGGGCCACCGTGTACCACTGTCCGGTGAGCAGCAGGGCGCGCGCGTCGGTGAGCATGTTCCCCCAACTGGGCGTGTTCGGCGGAATCCCCACTCCGAGGAAGCTCAGGGTGGACTCGGTGAGCACCGCGTGGCCGACCTCGAACGCGGCGACCGCGGCGATCGGCGGCAGCGCGTTGGGCACCAGGTGGCGCAGGAAGATCCGGGTCCGGGACAGGCCCAGCGAGCGGGCAGCCCGGACGAACGGGCGGCCGCGCAGCGCCTTGACCTCGGCGCGGGCGATCAGCGCCACCGGCATCCACCCGGTCACCGCGATCGCCGCGACCACGGTCGCCGGGGACGGCCCGGCAACCGCCGCCAGGGTCAGCGCGACCAGGATCATCGGCAGCGCGAGCAGCGCGTCGGCGGTCCGCGCCACGGCGGCGTCCAGCCACCGCGGCGCGACCGCGGCCAGCGCCCCTACCGCGGTGCCGAGCAGCACCGTGGCCGCGCTCGCCGCAACGCCGACCGCCAGCGAGTGGCGCGCCCCGTACAGCATCCGCGCGAGCAGGTCCCGGCCCAGCCGATCGGTGCCGAGCGGGTGGCCCGGCGAGCCCGGCGGGAGCGAGGTCGCCGCGGTGTCGGTGGCCACCGGGTCGTGCCCGGCCAGCACCGGCGCCAGCAGCGCGGCCAGGGCCATCGCGCCGAGCACGGCGGACGCCGCCACCGCCCCGGCCCGCCCGCCGGGCACCCGCGGCAGCAGCCGCGCGGTCCACGGCGCCCGCCTCCCCGGTACCGGGGGCGCCCCCGCGCTCCCGGTGTCCTCCTCGGCCACCTCGGCTCCGATCACCTGCCGGTCCACCGCTCCTCCTCTCCGTCCGCCCGCTCCTCGGCCGCCGGTCCTCCTCCGGGACATCGCCCCGGCGTCCGCCCCCGGGCCGCCGCGCGGGGAGCATCCGAACCGGTCACCTCAGACCTCCCGGAGCAGTCGGATGCGGGGGTCGAGGCGGGCGGTGGCCAGTTCGCCGACCAGGTTGGCGGCGACCACGATCGCGCCGGTGACCAGGACGACCGCGAGCAGCACCGGGTAGTCCTGGGCCCGGGCGGCGTCCAAAGCGAGCCGGCCCATGCCCGGCCAGGCGAAGACCACCTCGACCGCGTAGGCCCCGGCCAGCAGCTGGGCGACGCCGACGCCGAAGCGCGCGGCGAACGGCACCAGGCCGGGTCGGAGCACGTGGCGCAGCCGAACCGCGCCCGGCGGCAGCCCGCGGGCCTCGGCGTTGAGCACGTGCGGCGCCGAGCGGACCCGGCGCACCCCGGTCTCCACCAGGCGGACGTAGACGCCGAAGTGGTGGCCGAGGGTGAGGGCCAGGGCGGGCAGCACCACCGCGGAGGCGACGGCGGCGGCGTCCGGTTCGACGCCGGGGCGGCCCAGCCCGCCCGAGGGGAACCAGCCCAGCCAGACCGATCCGGCGAAGAGCAGCAGCAGCGCCGAGACGAACCCGGGCAGGCCGCCGAGGGCGAACACGCACAGCCCGATCGCCCGGGGCACCGCGGCGCTGCGGGCCGTCCCCGCGACCAGGCCCAGCGCCACCGCCCCGACCAGGCTGAACACCGTGGCGACGGCGGCCAGCAGCAGCGTCCACGGCAGTGCGGCCGCGATCTCCCCGGCCACCTGGCGGCCGGTCATGTAGGAGGTGCCCA
>NZ_ANBB01000032.1 GCF_000341105.1 Nocardiopsis potens DSM 45234 | reverse complement strand
GGGGAGCAGCCCGCCGAGCCAGTCGGCGTAGCGGACCGGGAGCGGCTCGTCCAGCCCCATCGCCGCGCGCTGCACCTCCACCGCGGCGTCGGGGACCGGGCGGCCCCCGGACCGGGCCTCCAGCACCGACCGGGCCGGGTCCCCCGGCGCCAGGTCGAGCATCAGGAAGCAGAACACCGACAGGGCGGCCAGCACGGCCAGCGCCGCCCCCGCCCTGCGCACCGCGTATCCGGCGATGGCCGGCCTCCTTTCCGATTCGTCTTCACCGGGCCGCCCCGCCCCCCTCCCGGCGCCCCGCCTCCGCGAGGCACCGGAGCGCCGCCGTTTCGATCGGTCTCCGCGACAAGCGGCTCCGCCCGGGAAGAGCGACTCCCGCTCTGCCCGCCACCGGAGACCCCGGCCCCCGCGGCGCCGCGGCGCCGGAACCGGGCGGGCGGGGTTCCGGTGCCGAGGTCATCGGGGGGCGGGGCCCGGGGCGGCCGGTTGCAGCAGGTCCCAGCGGTTGCCGTACAGGTCGCGGAAGACCGCGACCGTGCCGTACGGCTCGTGCCGGGGCTCCTCCTCGAAGTGCACCCCGGCGTCGAGCATCCGCCGGCGGTCGGCCTCGAAGTCCTCGGTGTACAGGAAGAACGCGACCCGGCCGCCGGTCTGGTCGCCGACCCGGGCGGCCTGGTCCGCTCCGGCCGCCCGGGCCAGGAGCAGCCCGGTTCCCCCCGCCCCCCGCCCGACGCCGGGCGCCACCACCACCCAGCGCTTGCCGCCGCCGAGCGGGGCGTCCTCGACCAGCGTGAAGCCGAGCGGCCCGGTGAAGAAGGCGATCGCCTCGTCGTAGTCGGCGACGACCAGCGTGGTCAGGCCCAGCAGGGCGCGGGGCGGGGGCGTCTCCATGCTCTCCTCGTTCCTTCTCCGCTACTTCCGGCGGCTCCACTCCTCGGCGTTCCAGAAGAAGCCGTAGCCGTGGTGGGCCAGGGTGCGCTCGGTGATCCCGTCCAGGTCCTCGGGCACGGCGTTCACCGCGTCCAGGTAGGACACGAAGACGTAGGGCGGGTCGTCGGCCAGGGCCTCCTGGAGGTCGGCGTAGGCCTCGGCCCGCTTCTCCTCGTCGTTGGTGCTCCGGCCGGCGTCCAGCGCCTCATCCGCGGCGTCGTCGGCGTAGCTCCCGTAGTTGGAGCCGCCCTCGTCCAGCGCCTCGGAGGAGTGGAACGGCCCGTACAGCGAGCCGTCCGGATCGTAGGGGGTGCCCCAGCCGATGAGGAAGCCCTCCAGCTCCGCCCAGTCGACGGCGTCCCGCGGCCTGGGCTCGGCGGTGACGTCGAAGCCCTCCTCGCGCAGCTGGGTGGCGAGCACCTCGATCATCGCGGCGCGCACGCCGTCCTCGGCGAAGGTGGTGAGCTCGAAGGAGTACGGTTCGCCGTCGCGCTCCCAGATCCCGTCGCCGTTCTTCTCGTAGCCGGCCTCCTCCATGATCGCGGCGGCCTCGGCCGGGTCGTGGGTGTAGTCGGCGGCGCCGGTGCCGAACGGGCTGAGGTCGAGCGGGCCGGCGGCGGGCCTGCCGTGGCCGTGCAGCACGCTCTCGATGACCGCGTCCCGGTCGATCGCGTAGTTCATCGCGCGGCGCGGGGCGGGGTCCTCGAACCGCTCGTCCTCCATGTTGAACAGGATTCCGCGGTAGTCGGCGGTGGGGGTGGTCTCCAGCCGCACCCCGTCGATCCCGCCGGCCTCCTCGACCTGGGCGGGCTCCAGGTAGGCGGCGTCGACCTCGCCGTTGGCCAGCCGGATCAGCCGGGAGGCGGCGTCCGGAACGTAGGCGATGGTGATCGCGTCCAGGCCGGGGGCTCCGCCGTAGTAGTCCTCGAAGGCGGTGACCTTGGCGTACTCGCCGTGCTTCCAGGTGTCCAGCCGGAACGGGCCGGTGCCCACCGGGTGCTCGCCGAAGTCGGGGTCGTCCAGGCCCTTCTCCTTGAGCAGGTGCTCGGGGAGCATCCCGTTGGAGAGGCTGTCCAGCAGGGCCGGGGTGGGTTCGGTGAGCCGGATGACGACGGTGTGCTCGCCCTCCGCCTCGACCTCCTTCACGTTGGCGAACTTGTTGCTGATGGGGAGGTTCCCGTCGCGTACGCCCTCGATGGTGAACACCACGTCGTCCGCGGTGAACGGCTCCCCGTCGTGCCAGGCGGCGTCCTCGCGCAGGGCGAAGGTGTAGGTCTTCTCGTCGCCGCTGATCTTCCAGCTCTCGGCGAGCGCCGGGACCGGCTCGTTGTCGGCGTCGTGCGCGGTGAGCCCGCGGAAGACCATCTCCGTGACGGGGTCGAGGTGCTCGTCGACGAGCACCGGGTTGAGCTGCTCCGGCTCGTCGCCGAGGGCGTAGGTCAGGGTGCCGTCGGCGGCCCCGTCCTGCGCTCCGCCGGTGGAGCAG
This sequence comes from Nocardiopsis potens DSM 45234, assembly GCF_000341105.1. Taxonomy (GTDB): domain Bacteria; phylum Actinomycetota; class Actinomycetes; order Streptosporangiales; family Streptosporangiaceae; genus Nocardiopsis_A; species Nocardiopsis_A potens. The sequence goes on along the minus strand of NZ_ANBB01000032.1, from coordinate 13,509 downwards.
GCGGTGAGCAGGAGGGCGAGGCCGGCGCCGGCGGCGATCGCGGATCGCGAACGGATCATTGTTCCCCACTAGTTGCGAATGGTTTGCAATAGTGAAGATACGCCCGCGGGGGACCCGGCGCCGACGGGGGCCCTGGCACGCGGACGGCCCCCGCCCTCGGCCAGGGCGGGGGCCGTCGGAGGCCGGCGCGGCGGTCAGTCCACGACGTGCCCCTGCACGTACTCCTGCCGGTCCCCGTGCGGCGCTCCGGTGCGCTCCCACTCCAGGAACCGCTCGGTCTCGTTCATCAGCCCGGAGACCAGCCACACCGCGACGAACGCGTCGTCGGCGACGCCCAGCAGCGGGATGAACAGCTCCGGGACCAGGTCGATCGGGCTCACGATGTAGAGCAGCGCGGCGATGAAGAGCAGCAGCCGCGAGGACGGCAGCCCGGTGTAGCGGCCGCGCATCCGCGCGGCCGTCATCCGCGGGACGGACCCCGCCCGCTCCCAGACCGAGGGCCTGCCGGGCCTGGCCCCCTCGTACACCGCCTGCCACGCGGCGGCGCCCGCCGCCGCCCGGTTGGACTTGCGCATCTGACCACCTCGTCGGGGTATTCGGGGGCGGGAGGCTCCCACCACCCCTCCTTCACGATATGACGCGAATCAGGCCCGTGGTGTTCCCCGGAACGGCTAGGTTGATGGGGCCCTCGCCCCCGATCCCCTCCCAGGACGGCACCGACCGACCATGCCGAACGGATCCTCCACCGCACGCCCCGCCCTGCTCCTCCCCGCCTCGCTGGCCTGCGCCGCCGTGCTCGCGCTCACCGGCTGCTCAGGCTCGGGAGGCGATCCCTCCGCGGCCCCCACCGCGCTGCTCCCGCTGCCCGGCCCCGGCGACGGGGACGGCTCCGGAGAGGGCGGCGGGAAGGACGGCGCGGACGGCTCCGGCGGCGAGCCGTCCGGGAAGGGCGGGAAGGAGCCGGACGACGGCCCCCTCGCCGGAACCACCGTGCTCATCGACCCCGGCCACAACGGCGGCAACGCCGAGGCCCCCGGGAAGATCAACGAGCAGGTCCCCTCCGGCCCCGGGGAGAAGAAGGCCTGCGACACCGTCGGCGCGGAGAGCGCGAGCGGCTACCCCGAGCACGAGTTCACCCTGGACCTGTCGCTGCTCCTCCGCGACCGGCTGGAGGCCGAGGGCGCGGAGGTCGTGATGACCCGCGCCGACGACGACGGGGTCGGCCCGTGCGTGAACGAGCGGGCCGAGATCGGCAACGAGGCCGGGGCCGACGCGGCGATCTCGGTGCACGCCGACGGCGGGCCGGAGTCCGGCAGCGGCTTCCACGTCATCGCCCCCGGCGAGGTCGAGGGGAACGGGGACATCGTGGTGCCCTCGGCCCGGCTGGCCGGGCTGCTCCGCGACGCCTACGCCGAGGGCACCGGGATGGACCCGGCCGACTACATCGCGGAGGAGGGCCTGGACGAGCGGACCGACCTGGGCGGGCTCAACCTCTCCACCGTCCCCAAGGTGTTCCTGGAGGCCGGGAACATGCGCAACCCCGGCGACGCGGAGCTGCTGGAGGACGCGGAGTGGCGGGAGCGGGCGGCCGGCGCGATCACCGGGGCGGTCGTCGACTTCCTCACCGGGGCCGAGGGCGAGAGGCCCTGACCCGGGGCGCCCCGGTCACCGGATCACCCGCGACCGGGGCGTCTGTCCTGTTCCGGCCAGCCCCCGGTGGCGATCATGAGTGATCTTCACGACATACTTGCCCCATGGTCGATCCCCTCTTCGCTGCCTCCTCCCGCCCCGAGTTCGACGTCATGCTCCGCGGCTACCACCGCGGCCAGGTGGACGAGTGGTTCGACGCCTTCCTCTCGCCCACCGCCGAGGCCGACCCGCGCCCCGAGTTCGACGTGGTGCTCCGCGGCTACGACCGGAGCCAGGTCGAAGCGGCGATCCGGCAGGCCCTCCAGGGCCCCGCCGAGCAGGGGGGTTCGGTCTGAGCCCCCGCCCCGCGCCGGTGTCGGCCCGTGTCCGCGGGGAGCGGGGTCGGCACAATGGAGGAATGCCGCTCACCCCTGCCGACATCAGAAAGAAGCGCTTCAGCACGGTCCGCTTCCGCCCCGGCTACCACGAGGACGACGTCGACGCCCTGCTCGACCGGGTCGAGGAGACGCTCTCCGCGCTGAACAGCGGAGAGTTCGACGGCCCGCTGATCACCGCGCAGGAGATCGAGGAGTCCCGCTTCCGCGGCACCCGGCTCTCCTCCGGCTACAACGAGGAGGAGGTCGACGACTTCCTCGACGAGATCGCCGCCGAGCTGCGCTCCCGCGGACTGGCCCGCAAGGGCGACGTGCCGCCGCCCAAGGCGCCGGCCAGCGGCCCGGTCACCTGGACCGGCCCGCAGCCCCGGGTGCCGGCCGGCCCGCCCCCGGCGGAGCGGCCCGCCGCGCCGCCGCCCCCGCCGCCGCGGGCCGGCGCGCACGCCCGCGCCGAACCGCGCGGCTCGATGGCCCCGGAGCACATCCGCGCCAAGCGCTTCGCCACCACCCGGCTGACCACCGGCTACAACGAGGACGAGGTGGACGACTTCCTGGACGCCGCGGAGGCCACCCTGGACGCGCTGATCAAGAAGCACCCGGAAGGGGTGCTGATCACCGCCTCCGAGGTGGAGCGGGTCCGCTTCTCCACCACCCGGGCCCGCCCGGGCTACGACCCGGGGCAGGTGGACGCGTTCCTCGACGAGCTGGCCGCCGAGTTCCGGCTCTACGAGGGCGGCGAAGGGTCCTGACCGACACGCCCTGACCGGGGCCCGGCGGACTCCCGCCCGCCGGCCGCGCACCGTATTGTGGAAAAGCACGATGCCGACTATCACGCGCCGCCACCCTCCGGTTCCAGGAGGTGGCGCGGTATGGGGATCGCCGTGATCGAGGAGAAGCCCGGGGAGACGGCCGTCGACGACCGCTGGGAGACCCTGCTGCACGCCTGGCGAGAAGTCGACATGCCCGACGGTTGGCGGGCTGAGATCCGCAAGGAAGGCATCGTCTTGGTTCCCCCACCCGCAGCGAAGCACAACGACGTCCCGGACTGGATCGCCCGGCAGCTCTACCCGGTCCTGCCCAAGGAGATCGCTTTCCACCAGGGCAGCGGCGTGGTCATCGCCGACCAGGCCCGGCTCCGCTCACCCGACATCGTCCTGTTCAACCGCGCCGCCATGCCCGAGCGGCGGGGCGAGGGGATCGATCCCGACGAGGTGCTCCTGGTCGCCGAGATCGCTTCCAAGGACAACGCCCGCGACGACCGGGAGGCCAAGCGGGTCGAGTACGCCACCGCCGGAATCCCGCTCTACCTGCTGATCGACGGCTACGACCCGCGCGGCCCCCGGATCACGCTCTTCTCCAATCCGCGCGGAACGGACTACTCCGACAGCCACGCCGTCGAGTGGGGCGAGCCGGTCGACCTTCCCGAGCCGTTCGACATCAAGCTCGACACCTCGGAGTTCACGGTCCCCGCCGACTGACGCCGCCGATTTCCGCCCCGCCGCCGCTCCCGGCCCGGCGGGGTGCCGCCATGCCCCCCGTTCCCCCGCTCCGGCGCACCGGCTCCGCCGGGGAGACACGCCCCGACCTGCCCGGACACGATTGATACGGAAAGTAATATGTGATTACTTGACGTGATCGTCGCGTGTCGGAGCGCGTGCTGGGCCCCCTGGGGAGGCACTACTGATGACTTTTGCGATGAGACCACAGGGCCGCGCGGAGGCGGGAGGGGCGCCCGGGTCCGCGCCGACCGGGTCCGTGCCGCCCCAGCACCCGTGGACGCCGGACGGCGGGACCGCCGCCGAGTGGACGCAGGCCGAGCGGCACCCGTGGGAGCGGCCGCTGCTCGCCGCCGCGGCGGCGGCGACGCTGGCCGCGCTCGCCCTCGCCGTCCACATGCTGTGGACGGGCGGCGCACAGGCCTGGACCGCGGCCGTGCTGCTCGCCCTCCCGGCCGCCTGCTGGGCGGTGCGCGGGATGCGCCACGCCGAGCAGCGGGCCCAGGCGGTCCGCGTCTCGCCCACCCAGTTCCCCCAGGTGCACGCCGAGATCTCCCGGCTCGCCACCGAGATGGGCCTGAACACCACCCCGGACGCCTACGTGCGGGCCGAGGGTCGGCGGCCGCGGTCCGCGGCGGCGGGCGGGCACGGGGCGCGCCGCTTCATCGTCGTCCCCGGCGAGCTGTTCGAGCCGGACGCCCGGCTGCGCGACCCGGAGGCGCTCCGCTTCGTCCTCGCCCACCAGCTGGGGCACATCGCCGCCGGGCACACGTCGTTCTGGCTGCGCGCCGGCACCTCGATCGGGCGGCTGGTCCCGGTGCTGGGCCCGGCGCTGTCCCGGGCGATGGAGTACACCGCGGACAACCACGCGCACGCGCACTGCCCGGAGGGGGCGCACGCGATCCGGATGCTGGCCGCGGGGAGGGCGCTCTACCGGGAGGTCGGCATGGGCGAGATGGCCGAGCGCGGCCGCCGGGACCGGGGCGGCTTCGTCTTCCTGTACAACCTGCTGTCCAGCCGCCCGGTGAACATCAAGCGCATCGCCGCGATCCGGGACCGCAGCCGCCCGGGCCGGCTCTTCCTCTGACGGCGCCGGGGCGGCTCAGTCGCGGGCGAGCAGGCCGGACATGAGCAGCTCGGCGAAGTGGTCGCCGAGGCCGGCGCCGTCGAGGCCGCCGCCGCGCCGATACCACATGCCCAGGTGGTGGACGGCGCCGAAGAACTGGGTGGCGACGATGTTCAGCGGGACCTCGGAGCGGAACACGCCCTCGCGCCGCCCCTCCTCCACCATCGCCAGGAAGCGCTCCTGGTAGTCGCGGCGCTCGGCGCGGATCGCGCGCTGCCGCTCCGGGGAGAGCATGTGCAGCGAGCGGAACACGATGACCGCCTCGTCCATGTTCTCGATGCTGGTGCGGACCAGGTCCGCGGCGGCCGCGCGGAGCCGGTCGGCGACCGGGCCGGGGGCCTTGGCGTAGCCGTCCAGCCGCTCCCGCTGCATGGCGAGCAGCCGCTGGAAGATCGCGTACAGCAGGTCGTCCTTGGAGTCGAAGTAGTGGTACATCGCCCCCTTGGTCACACCGGCGGCGGTCACCAGGTCCTGGACCGAGGTGCGCTCGAAGCCGCGCTCGGCGAACATCCGGGTCGCCTCCGCCACCAGCCGGTCCGGAACGGCCGGCGACCGCTCCCCCCGGTCCGCGTCCACCATGGGCCGTCCTCCCCTCGTCCGTCCGCGCGCCCGCCGCGCATCCCCACAAGGATAGGCAGACCGCCCGATCCGGCGCACCGCGGCGCCCGCCGCGACACGCCCGCCGGAGCGGAGCGGTTCCGCCCGCCCCCTGGCCCTAGTCTGGGGCCGTACCGGATCCGGTGCGGGAAACCGGCGGAAATCGAACCCGTGTTCGATATCCTTCCCCGGTGAGTCTGTACAACGAACGGATCGACGTCCGATCGACCACCGGCGGCCACCCGGCGCTGTTCTCCTGGCGCGGCCGCATGTACCGGGTCCGCCGCGTGATCGGCAGCTGGAACGGCGCCACCGGCGAGGCCGACGTCCGCCTCGTCCGGGTCGCCGCCGAGTCCGACCGGGGCGAGCCGAGCATCGCCGACATCGCGGTCGACGACGCCACCGACCGCTGGACCATGCGCCGCCTCTGGGAGTGACCCGGGCCTCCGCCGGGGCCGCGGAGCGGCGGCCCCGGTGGAGGGGCGGTAACGGCGCGGGCGCACCCTCACATCAATATCGCCCCTGCGCTGGGGCGTTGCCGGGGAAGCGGTGGAAACCGTGCGATCCTGGAAATCATGCGCGCTGACCTGATCCACTCCCGCTCCCTGCGCGGGGCCGGCGCCCGTGCAGGCGGCCGCCGGACGCCCCTCGCCGCGGCGCGCCGCGGCGGACCGGTGCGCCGGAGGGCGTGCCGATGAACTTCTTCGACCACCTCGCGGGCAACTACGCCGAGGTGCTGGCGCTCACCGGCGAGCACGTCGTGCTGGTGCTGCAGGGCCTGGTGCTGGCCTCGCTGATCGGGATCCCGCTGGCCGTGCTCACCTACCGGGCCGAGCTGCCCCGGAGCGTGGTGCTGGCCGTCGCCGGGGTCTTCCTCACCATCCCCTCCTACGCCCTGTTCGGCCTGCTCATCGCCCCGCTCGGGCTGGGCACCGCGCCGGCCGTCACCGCGCTCACCATGTACGCGCTGCTGCCGGTGGTCCGCAACACCGTGGTGGGGCTGCGCGGAGTCGACCCCGCCGTCATCGAGTCCGCCCGCGGCATGGGGCTGAGCCGCCGGCAGATCCTCCGGCAGATCGAGCTGCCGCTGGCCTGGCCGGTCATCATCACCGGGCTGCGGGTCGCCACCCAGCTGCTGCTGGGCATCGCGGCGATCTCCGCCGCGGTCAACGGCCCCGGCCTGGGGAACCTGATCTTCCAGGGGCTGTCCAGCGCGGGCACGCCGTTCGCGGTGTACCTCGCCCTCGAAGGCATCCTCGGGATCGTCGTGCTGGCGGTCCTGGCCGACCTCGCCTTCGCCGCCCTGAACCGCGTTTCGACCTCCAGAGGACTCCGAGTTGACTGACGCCTCCGCCACCGCCGCGCCCGACGCCATGATCCGGCTGGAGAACCTCACCAAGGCCTACCCGGGGCAGGCCGAGCCCGCCATCGGCGGCCTCAGCCTGGAGATCCCGCGCGGCGAGATCGTGGTCTTCGTCGGCCCGTCCGGGTGCGGCAAGACCACCCTGATGAAGCTGATCAACCGGCTCATCGAGCCCACGTCCGGCCGGATCGTGATCGACGGGCAGGACGTCACCGAGATGAACCCGGACGAGCTGCGCCGGGGCATCGGGTACGCGATCCAGCAGACCGGGCTGTTCCCGCACCGCACCGTCGCGCAGAACATCGCCACCGTGCCCAGGCTGCTCGGCTGGTCCGCGGAGAAGGTCTCCGCCCGGGTGGACGAGCTGCTCACCATGGTCGGCCTGGCCCCGGACACCTACCGGGACCGCTACCCCAGGCAGCTCTCCGGCGGGCAGCAGCAGCGGGTCGGGGTGGCCCGCGCGCTGGCCGCCGACCCCGAGGTGATGCTGATGGACGAGCCGTTCGGCGCCATCGACCCGATCACCCGGGAGGCGCTGCAGAACGAGTTCCTCCGCATCCAGCGGGACATCCGCAAGACGATCGTCTTCGTCACGCACGACATCGACGAGGCGGTGAAGCTGGGCGACCGGATCGCGGTGTTCGGCCCCGGCGGCCGGATCGCCCAGTACGACACCCCGGAGGCGGTGCTCAGCGACCCCGCCGACGACTACGTCGCCGAGTTCATCGGCTCCGGCGCCTACGTCAAGCGGCTCACACTCACCCCGCTGTCCCGGGTGGCGGCCGCCACCGACTGGCCGACGGTGCCCTCCTCGGCCGACCGGGAGGAGCGGGTCGCCGCGCTGCGCTCCGCCGACCGCGACTTCGTGCTGGTGCTGGACGGCGACCGGCGCCCGGTCGGCTGGCTCGGCCGCGACCTCGCCCCCGACGACGACCGGCTGACCGGGAACGGCCTGCCGCTGCTCTCCTCGCTCGGCCCGGACGACACCCTGTTCGACGCGCTCAACGCGATGCTGGCGAGCAACGCCGACGTCGTGGTGGTCACCGGCGAGGACGGCCGCTACCGGGGGACCCTCGGCATGGCCGCGATCCAGGAGCTCATCCACACCGCCTCCCCGGCGGCGGGGGCGGGCCCGGAGCGCGCCGCCGGCCCGGCCCCGGGCCGGTCCGACTCGCCCGGCACCGACTCCCCCGGCAAGGAGGTGCGCTGAGAGATGGCGATCGCCCCGGCTCCCACCGAGCCCGCCGGCGGCACGGGGGCCGCCGGACCCGGACCCCGCCCCGGCGGCGCACGCCGGCTGCTGCGCTACGCCGGTGCGCCGGCCGCGCTGCTCGCCGTGCTGGCCGCGCTCTACCTCTACGTCGGCGCGCACGACCTGGACCGGATCGAACGGCGCAGCCTCAACGCCGAGTACCTGCTCAGCCGGACCTGGCAGCACCTCGGCCTGAGCCTGGTCGTGGTGGTGCTGATCCTGGCCATCGCGGTGCCGCTGGGCGTGGCGCTCACCCGCCCCGGCGCGCGCCGGTTCTCCGGCCCGGTGCTGGCCCTGGCCAACGTCGGGCAGGCCATCCCCACCATCGGCCTGATCGTGCTGTTCGCGGTGGCCTTCGTGTCCTGGGGGATCCACACCATCGCGATCACCGCGATCGTGCTGTACGGGATCCTGCCGGTGCTGCGCAACACCATGGTCGGCCTGGACCAGGTGAGCCCGGCGGTGATCGAGTCCGCCCGCGGCATGGGGCTCGGCCGCGCCCAGGTGCTGTGGCGGGTCGAGCTGCCGCTGGCCGTCCCGGTGATGCTGGCCGGCATCCGCACCGCCCTGGTGCTGACCGTGGGCACGGTGGCGCTGGCGACCTTCATCGGCGCCGGCGGCCTGGGCGACGTCATCTCCAACGGGATCTCCTCCAACCGCACCGTGGTGCTGGTGACCGGGAGCGTCCTGGTGGCCGTGCTGGCCCTGGCCGTCGACTGGCTGGCGGGCATCGTCGAGGACGTGCTGCGCCCGCGCGGGATCTGAGAGGAGCCTCCCGTGAGAACCCCCGAACCGAGCGCCGTGCGGCGCGGTGCCCGGACCCCGCTGCGCGCGGCGGCGCTGGCGCTGTGCGGAGCGGTGCTGGCCGGCTGCGGCGGCGGGCCCGACGCGGCCGAGGCGCTGCCGCAGGCCGCCGACGTGGACCTGGCCGGCGGCTCGCTCGCCTCCGACGTCGACCTGGAGGGCGCCTCCTTCCGGGTCTCCTCCAAGGAGTTCACCGAGAGCGTGATCCTCGGCAAGATCACCGTGTACGCGCTGCGCGCGGCGGGCGCGGAGGCCGAGGACATGACCGGGCTGATGGGCTCCAACATCCTGCGCAGCGCGCTGGAGAGCGAGGAGGTCGACCTGTACTGGGAGTACGCCGGCACCGGGTGGACCCAGTACCTCCAGCGCGACGAGCGGATCACCGGCTCCCAGGAGCAGTTCGAGGCCACCGCAGAGGCCGACCTGGAGGAGAACGGCGTGGAGTGGATGGGCCCCGCGCGCTTCGGCAACCAGTACGGCATCGCCCGCGCCGCCGACGCGGAGGGCCCCGCCGGCGAGGTGGACACCCTCGCCGACCTGGGACCGATGGTCCGCGAGCACCCGGACCGGGCGTCGTTCTGCGGCGCCGCGGAGTTCATGGACCGGGAGTGGGAGGCCTTCCAGGAGTACTACAAGGCCCCGTTCCCGGTGGACGGCGTCTACCAGATGGACCTGGCGCTGAACTACGTCAACGTGGCCAAGGGCGACCCGTGCGAATTCGCCGAGGTCTTCACCACCGACGCCCGGCTCAAGTCGCTCGACCTGCGGGTGCTGGAGGACCCGGAGGGCTACTTCACCACCCAGCTGGCCGCGCTGACCGCCCGCGAGGAGACCGTCGAGGAGCACCCGGAGCTGCGCGATCTCGCCGCCGAGCTGGGCGACGCGCTCACCGAGGACGCGATCATCGAGCTCAACGGGATGGTCGACCTGGAGGGCGCCTCCACCGACCAGGCCGCGCTCTACTTCCTGCAGGAGAACGGCCTGATCGGCTGACGCGGACCGGCCGGCGGGGCGGGGCCCTACGATGGGGGCGCGATGCGCATTCTGGTGGTCGAGGACGACGACCGGGTGGCGCGCGGCCTGGTCACGGCGCTGCGCAACGCCCGTTACGAGGTGGAGCGCGCGGCGACGGCGCAGCGGGCGCTGAGCGCCGCCCCCGCCGACGTCGTCCTGCTCGACCTGGGCCTGCCCGACGCGGACGGGTTCGAGGTGCTGCGCAGGCTCCGCGACCGGCCGCACACCGCGGTCATCGCGGTGACCGCGCGCGCCGAGGAGCGCGAGCGGGTGCGCGGCCTGCGCGCGGGCGCCGACGACTACGTGGTGAAGCCGTTCGGCATCGCCGAGCTGCTCGCCCGGATCGAGGCGGTGCTGCGCCGCACCCGCCCCGCCCGCGCCGAGGCACCGCCGGAGCCGCGGCTGGAGATCGGCCCGCTCTCCCTCGACCCCGGGCTGCGCGAGGCGCTACTCGGCGGCGAGCCGGTGCAGCTCACCCGCAAGGAGTTCGACCTGCTGGCGCTGCTCGCGGCGCGCTCGCCGGAGGTGGTGGCCCGGGAGGCCATCCTGGACCAGGTGTGGGGGGCGTCCTGGGAGTCGTCCTCGCGGACCCTGGACACGCACGTCGCCGCGCTCCGCGGCAAGCTGAGCGGCCCGGTGCGGATCCACACCGTGCGCGGCGTCGGCTACCGCCTGTCCGCCGACGCCGGGCCGGCCTGAGCGGGGCCGGGCCGTGCTGCGCAGGCTGCTCGCCATCCTGGTCCCGCTGGCGTTCCTGCTGATGGCCTCGCTGGCCGTGCCGCTGGCCGCGGTGGTCGCCCAGCAGCAGACCCAGGAGGTCTACGTGGACCGGCTGAACGACGCCGGCCGGTTCGCCTCGCTCGGTGCGACCGCCCTGGTCAACGGGAGGGACGAAGCACTCCGGGTGGAGCTGCAGCGGTACCGGGAGCTGTACGGCGGGCACGTCGCCATCGTCGGCACCACCGGGGAGCCGCTGCTGGAGTCGGGCCCCGGGGACGCCTCCGGCGCGGAGCACCCGTCGGTGCAGGACGAGGCGGTGCGGCGGGCGCTGGCCGGGTTCCGCCCGGAGCCGCCCACCGCGGTGTGGCCGTGGGACGACGCCGACCTGGTGATCGCCGAACCGGTCGGCCGGGACAGCATGGTGGAGGGCGCGGTGGTGCTGTCGGTGCCCACCGGCGACCTGCGCTCCGCGATCCTCGCCGACTGGGGGCTGATGGCGCTGCTGGGCACGGTGCCGCTGGCGCTCCTGTGCGCGGTGGCCTGGCCGCTGTCCCGCTGGGTGCTGCGGCCGGTGCACCGGCTGGACGAGGCGACCGCCGCCATCGCCGGGGGCGACCTGTCGGTGCGCGCCGACGACGAGGGCGGGCCGCCGGAGCTGCGCCGGCTCGCCGGGTCGTTCAACGCGATGGTGGACGTGGTGGAGCGCGCCCTGCACCGGCAGCGCGCGTTCGTCTCCGACGCCTCCCACCAGCTGCGCAACCCGCTGGCCAGCCTCCGGCTCGCGGTGGAGAACCTCCAGCCCTACCTGGACGGCCCGGAGGCCCGGGAGATCCACGGCGACGCGGTGGAGGAGACCAAGGCGATGAGCAGGCTGCTCAACTCGCTGCTGGCGGCGACCCGGCTGGAGAGCTTCAGCCGCGCCGAACCGGTGGACCTGGACGAGCTGCTGGCGACCCGGCTGCCGCGGTGGCGGGCGCTGGCCGAGGGGTACGGCATCGAGGTGGAGAACGCGGTGCCGGAGGGGCTGCGGGTGCTCGCCCCGCCCGGCGGGCTGGGCAGCGTGCTGGACGAGCTGATGAGCAACGCCACCCGGCTCTCCGGGGCGTCGGTGATCCGGCTCGGCGCGGCCGCCGACCGGCCGGACGGGGAGGGCGGGGAGGGCCCGCCGATGGTGGTGCTGCACGTCGCCGACGACGGCGCCGGGCTCACCCCGGAGGAGCGGGAGAAGGCCCTGCACCGGTTCTGGCGCGGCTCCGGACAGCAGAACACCGAGGGCACCGGGCTGGGCCTGTCCATCTGCGCCGACCTGGTGGAGTCCGCCGGCGGCGGGCTCCGGCTGCTACCGGGCCTGCCCGACGGCGCCGGCGGATTCGGCCTGGACGTCGCGATCCGACTGCCCGCCGCCCCCGGGACCGCCTAGCGCTCGGGAACGACCGCCCGGGCGAGGACGGACAGCTCGAACGGGCGGAGCGCGTCGGTGCGCTCCCACTCCGCGGGGGCGACCGTGTCGCGCTGCCGGACGTACTCGACCGGCCGGAGCCCCTGCCCGGTCAGGAGGGCGTCCATCTCCTCGGTACCGAGGAGCGTCCGCCAGGGCTCGCCCTGCTCGGCCGCCGCGGCCATGACCGCCTCGGCGTAGGCCTGGCCCGCCTCGTCGCGGAGCCCGGCGGGGAGGAGGTGCTCCGCGATGAGCTCCGTGCCGGGGGCGAAGCCGCCGACGGCGGCCAGGGTCCGCCTGATCGCCTCCGGGGTGAGGTACATCGTGACCCCGAGCCAGCCGACGAGTGCGGGCCGGTCGGGGGCGAAGCCGGCCTGGACGAGGCGGTCGGTGAGCGACCCGTCGGACTCCTCTTCGAAGTCGACCGGGACGAAGGAGACGGAGGGAGGCGCCTCCGTTCCCGTCTCCGCCAGCAGCGCCCGCTTCCAGCGCTGGGCGGCGGGCTCGTCCACCTCGAACACCCGCACGCGGCCGGCCTGCTCCGACCGGTAGGCGAAGGAGTCCAGTCCGGCGCCGAGGATCACGTACTGGTCGACGCCCCGGCCGGTCAGCTCGGCCAGCCGGTCCTCGGTGTAGCGGCTGCGGGCGACGGCCGTCGTCCGGGCACCGGCGAGGACCGGGTGGCCGCCGTAGGCCCGGTGGTAGTGGAGGAGTTCTTCGGCCTGCTCGCCCAGGAAGGTCCGGGCCAGGGGGTCGGTGAAGATCGCGGGGGCCTCGTCGACGAGGAGGTGCGCCGCGCGTGCGGCCGCCGACATGAGGGCCGTCCGACCGGATCGTGCCTTGTTCTTCATGCCGCCGGACATTACCCCAGAATTTTCACATAATATCAAAAAAATAAAAATTTCAAAATGGTCAGAGAATCTCTTTTCGAGAACGAACGAATTTCCGCGACGTTCGGTCCGAGTCGGCCCCTACCAGCACTCCCCAGCACTCCGGGACCGTCCGATGTGATCGCCGCCGCTCCTTCCCGATGACCTTGACGTTGTCGCCCCGCCTCAACCGGCCCCGTCATCAAGCGGCCGCCGCAACGAGGAAAACAAGGAACTCGGTGAGGGGAGAGGAACGGGAGGCCCCGCCCGGGCGCGGCGCCCCGTGGAGCGAAGGTCAAGACGGGCGACGAAGGCGGGGAGGGGGACCGGCCGGCCGGTCCGGCGCGGCGCCCCACGGAGTGCAGGTTCAAGCAGGCGGCGACGGCGAAGGTAGGGGCAGGGTCAGGCACCCCAGCCGGGCGCGGCGCCTCAGGGGGCGGGGGTTCAAGCGGGCGGCGAAGGCGGTGGTGGGGACCGGCCGGTCGGTCGGGTGCGGCGCCCCACGGAGTGCAGGTTCAGGCCGGCGGCGACGGCGAAGGTAGGGGCGGGGTGCAGGCATCGCCCGGGCGCGGCACCTCACGGAGTGAAGGTTCAAACGGGCGGCGAAGGCGGCGGTGGGGACCGGCCGGTCGGTCGGGTGCGGCGCCTCGCGGAGTGCAGGTTCAGACGGGCGGCGACGGCGAAGGTAGGGGCGGGGTGCAGGCATCGCCCGGGCGCGGCGCCTCACGGAGTGAAGGTTCAAACGGGCGGCGAAGGCGGGAGCGGGGTGGGCGCCGCGTTCACCGGCCAGGCCCGCACCCACCAGG
>NZ_ANBB01000031.1 GCF_000341105.1 Nocardiopsis potens DSM 45234 | reverse complement strand
GACGTGGTGCAGGGCGGTGACCGCGGAGTCGCCCGAGCCGTAGGTCTTGGCCAACCCCCGCGCCACCACCGCCGCACCCGCGAAAGAAGAAGAAGGCGGGGCGGCCTCCGCCGCCCGCCCGGCCGCGGCCCTCACCGCGAACCGCCCCCCGCCACCGCGCGCCCGCGCTCCCGCGGCACATCCGCCGCCAGCAGCCACCGCAGCCCGCCCACACCCCGCAACCGCTCCACCAGCACACCCGCCGGCCCCGCCCCCAACACCACCACCGGCACCGCCACCACGGCGCCCACGGCCAACCCCACCAGCACATCGTGCGGGTAATGCACCCCCACGAACACCCGCGAGAACGCCTCCAACCCCGCCAGCGGAACCACCACCGCACCGGCCCACCGCCACGCCACCACCGCGGCCGCGGCCGCAGCCCCCGCCACCGCCGCATGGTTGCTCGGGAACGACCAGTCCCCCACCTCCGGGCACACCGCGATCGACGCCGCCGCATCCACCACCGCCCGGCACGGCCGGTCCTGCTCCACCACCGACTTCGCGGTCTCACTCACCAGATAGGCCGCCACCGCCGCCACCGGACCCAGCAGCGCCGCGGCCACCGCCCGCGCCCCCCACCGCCGCGAACGCCACCACACCACCAGCATCACCGCGGCGAACCCCGCCAAAAGCAGGTCCGTACCCGCCTCCGCCGCACCACGCACCCACTCCGGCGCCCCCAGGGCCCACCCGGTCACCGCCCGGTACCCCTCGGCACTGGCCTCCCGCAACACATCCACCATCGACAACGGCACTCCAACCCCGGAAACGATCCGAACACGGCCACGACCGGCCGCGACGCAACGAAACTAGGCCCCCCGCACCCGCCCCCGGATCCCCCGAACGCACCCACCCCCGCACCCGACCGCACCCCGGCCCCTCACCCGACCGCACCCCGGCCCCTCACCCGACCGCACCCCGGCCCCTCACCCGAAAGTGCCGCCCCACCCCCGCCCACCCCCCACCTCCGGGTGAGACCGCCCCGCACCCGCCCCCGATACCCTCCAAGAACCACCGACGACAAGGAGGAACCCCGTGATCAGGGTGGTCCTGGCCGACGACGAACCCCTAATCCGGGTGGGCGTGCGCACCATCCTGGCCACCGACCCCGCCATCGAGGTCACCGGCGAAGCCGCGACAGGCCCCGAACTGGTCGAACTGGCCGCCCGCACCCGCCCCGACGTCGCCCTCCTCGACATCCGCATGCCCGGCGGCGGAGGCCTGGGCGCCGTCGCCCACGTGCGCCGCGCCTCCCCCGGCACCGCCGTGGCCATGCTCACCACCTTCGGCAAGGACGACTACATCGCCCGCGCCCTCACCGAAGGCGCCTCAGGGTTCCTCCTCAAAGCCGGCGACCCCCGCGAACTCATCGCCGGCGTGCACGCCCTCGCCGCCGGCGGCGCCTACCTCTCCGCCGAAGCCGCCGCCCACATGACCCGCCGAATGGCCGCCGCCCGCCCCGACCCCGCCGCCGACACCGCCGCCCGGCGGATCGCCGCCCTCACCCCGCGCGAACGCCAAGTACTCGCACTCCTCGCCCAAGGCCTGCCCAACGCCGAGATCGCCCGCCGCCTCCACCTCGCCGAAGACACCGTCAAAACCCACGTCAGCGCCATCCTCACCGGCCTGGGCGCCACCAACCGGGTCCAAGCCGCCATCACCGCCCACCAGGCCGGCCTCACCCCCACCTGACCCCCCACCCGCCCCACATGCACCGCCCCCGCACCGGGTACACCCCCGCCCGACACCGGAAAAAAAAAGGGGGGACAGGCCATGGGCACCGCACTGAACGGCAAGAACATCGCGATCCTGGCCACCGACGGAGTCGAACGCGTCGAACTCCAACAACCCAGAAAGGCCGTCGAAGACGCAGGAGCCCGCACCGAACTGCTCTCCCTGCGCACCGGCCCCATCCAGGCCATGGACGCCGACATCCACCCCTCCGCGACCTTCCACCCCGACCGCGAAGTCGCCCGCGCCCACGTCGACGACTACGACGCCCTCATCGTCCCCGGCGGCACCGCCAACCCCGACCGGCTCCGCGCATCCCCCGCCGCCGTGGAATTCGTCCGTGCCTTCGTCGACGCCGGAAAACCCGTCGCCGCGATCTGCCACGGCCCCTGGATCCTGGTCGAAGCCGACGCCGTCCGCGACCGCACCCTCACCTCCTACCCCAGCATCCGCACCGACATCCGCAACGCCGGCGGCACCGTCGTCGACGAACCGGTCGTCACCGACCGCACCATCACCACCAGCCGCCGCCCCGACGACCTGCCCGCCTTCTGCGCCCGCATCATCACCGAATTCGCCCGCTGAACCACCCGCCCGCACCCCCCACAATGGGGGCATGCCCCGACCACGCACCTGCCCCTGCGGGCACCCCCGCCCCTACACCGACTGCTGCGCACCCCTGCACAACGGCCGCCCCGCCGCCACCGCCGAACAACTCATGCGCTCCCGCTACACCGCCTACGCCCTCGGCGACACCGCGCACCTGCTCCGCACCTGGCACCCCTCCACCCGCCCCGCCCGCCTCGACCCCGACCCCCGCACCCGCTGGACCGGCCTGCACATCCACACCACCACCGGCGGCACCCCCTTCCACACCGAAGGCACCGTCGACTTCACCGCCCACTACCTCGACGGCCCCCGCCCCGGCGAACTCCGCGAACACAGCCGCTTCCTCCGCCACCAGGGCGCCTGGACCTACCTCGACGCCGACGGCACCTGACCCCCCCGGGGCGGGCGGAACCCCGCCGATCTAAGGTGCCTACGGGCGACGGCGCACCGGCCCCGCCCCCGGCACCCCGAGGAGGCCACCGTGCACGCCGCCGCACAACGACTCACCGCGGCCCTGGGCCCCGAACAGGTCACCACCGACCCCGCCGTCACCACCGGCTACGCCCACGACGAAGCCGAATGGGCCCCCCACGGCACCCCCGCCGCCCTCGTCCGCCCCCGCCACACCGCCGACGTCGCAGAAACCGTCCGCATCTGCGCCGACACCGCCACCCCCCTGGTCGCACGCGGCGCCGGAACCGGCCTGTCCGGCGCCGCCAACGCCGCCGACGGCTGGATCGTCGTCTCCTTCGAACGCATGAACCGCGTCCTGCACATCGACACCGCCCAGCAGACCGCCACCGTCCAACCCGGCCTCGTCAACGACCACCTGCGCGCCGCCGCCGCCGAACACGGCCTGTGGTACCCGCCCGACCCCGCCTCCTCCCCCTGGTCCACCATCGGCGGCAACGTCAACACCAACGCCGGCGGCCTGTGCTGCGTCAAATACGGCGTCACCCGCGACTACGTCCTGGGCCTGCAGGCCGTCACCGCCGACGCCGCCACCCTCCGCCTGGGCCGCACCACCGCCAAAGGCGTCACCGGCTACGACCTGTGCGGCCTCATGGTCGGCTCCGAAGGCACCCTCGGCCTCATCACCGAGATCACCCTGCGCCTCATCCCCGCCCGCACCCGCACCCCCCACACCGTCGTCGGCTACTTCGACACCCTCGCCGACGCCGGCCGCGCCACCGCCGCCATCAGCGCCGACGGCATCGTCCCCTCCGCCCTCGAACTCATCGACCGGTTCTGCCTGCAGGCCGTCGACGACTGGAAGAACATGGGCCTGGCCGCCGAAGGCGACGTCCTCCTCCTCGCCCGCACCGACGACCCCGACCCCACCGGATCCGACCACGCCGACCGCATCGAAGACCACTTCCGCGCCGCCGGCGCCGGCTACGCCGCCCGCTCCACCGACCCCCACGAGGCCGAAGCCCTCTTCCAGGCCCGCCGCCTGGCCTACCCCGCCCTCGAACGCCTCGGCCCCCTGCTCACCGAAGACGTCTGCGTCCCCCGCGCCCTGGTCCCCGACATGCTCCAGCGCATCGAGGCCGCCGCCGAGCGCCACGACACCCGCATCGGCAACATCGCCCACGCCGGCGACGGCAACCTCCACCCGCTGTTCATCGTCCCGGCCGGCGACACCCCCGCCAAGCACCGCGCCCAGCAGGCCTTCGAGGACATCGTCGACGACGCCCTCGCCCTGGGCGGCACCGTCACCGGCGAACACGGCGTCGGACTGCTCAAAAAACGCGGCGCCGCGGCCGAACTGGGCCCCGGCGTGCTGGCCATGCACCGCGCGGTCAAGACCGCCCTGGACCCGGCCGGCATCCTCAACCCCGGCAAGGTCTTCTGACCCCCGCCGGCCGGCTCCCGAAGCCGGCCGGCAGAGGCCGGGGAGGACTCAGCCCGCGGCAAAGGCGCCGAGGCCGCGGCCGGTGGCATAGCGGTACGACGCCTCGACCACGGCCTTGGCGACCTCCAGCTCTCCGCCGGTGCGGGGACCGTAAAGCATCACGACGTTGACCGCAGGGGAGTAGAGCGGATGCCGCTCGCCCCACCCGCCGGCGATGAGCTCGTCCTGGTCCTCCCGCGACAGCGCCAGATGCAGGCTGCCGTCCGGATGCACGTGGGCGAACTCGGCGTTCAACCGCGGCGGCAGCAGCACCGCCCCGGCCGGCGGAAGCACACCGTCGAGAAAGAACGCCAGCGACCCCGGCTCGGAGATCTCGCTGGGGCGGACGACGGCCCCCTCCAGGTGGCCGACCATCCACCGCTCCAGCTCCTCCCGCACCTCACCGGGGCTGTTCTGGTCGAGCTGGACATGCGGAACCGAGGGGCCGGTCGCAGGACGCCCACCGGTGCGGGCGGGCAGGCCGAGCATGATCATGACACCGTTCCTCCTTGCCGCCGGACCGTCCGGCGCCAAAGGAAAGCCAACACCCTCGATACAGTAGGTTCCTAGAAGATAGCGACTCCCCTGAGGGTATCCGGAGGCGATATGGCCGGCGACGAAGCAGCCCGGGCATGCCCCATCAGCCCCGTGGTGGACCTGGTGTTCAGCCGCTGGTCCACCCCCATCCTGTGGGTG
The DNA here is from genome assembly GCF_000341105.1 of Nocardiopsis potens DSM 45234. GTDB lineage: Bacteria > Actinomycetota > Actinomycetes > Streptosporangiales > Streptosporangiaceae > Nocardiopsis_A > Nocardiopsis_A potens. The sequence continues at coordinate 8,409 of NZ_ANBB01000031.1, read as the reverse complement.
CTCAAAGAACACGGGCGCCAGCGGTTCGTGCAGATCCAGCGCCGCCTGCCCCCCATCACCCCCAAAGTGCTCACCCAGCGGCTCCGGCAACTGGAGCGCGACGGCCTCATCACCCGCACCCACCACGCAGAGATCCCGCCCCGAGTCGAATACGAGATCAGCGACCTCGGACGCACCCTCAGCCCGGTCTTCACCGCACTCACCGAATGGTCCGACACCCACCTGGCCGGCGTGGAACAAGCCCGCCGCGCCTACGACCGGGCCGACCGCCCCATGCCCTGAACCACACCCCCAGGGCAGCCGCACCGAGAACCCGCACACACCGAGCGGACACCGGAACGCCCCACCGGTACACCCGCCCGAAGACCGACCGCCCGCACACAGAGGCGCACCGCCCCGACCCCCGGGCTCAAACCCCCAACCGGTACACCGGCCACCGCGCCGCCACCACCATGCCGACCCGCTCCGCCGCCCCCGCCAGCACCGCGTCGTCGAACTCGCGCACCACCAGCGACCGCACCGCCGACCCACCGCGGGCCAGCGACTCCAGACACCCCGCCAGCCCCGCCGCCAACCCGGCCGCGTCCACCCCGTGGTGCACCACCTTGCCCACCGCCGCCGCCCCATCGGCGTCCACCAGCACCGGCAGATGCGCCACCAGCGCCCCGCCCACCAGAACATCGAACACCGGCGCCTCACGCACCCCCTCCACCTCCGAGGTGTCCAGGAAATCCGCGACGTCGTCGGCGTCCCACTCCTGCTCGAACGGGTACAGCACCGCATGGTCGGCGTACAGCCGCGCATAGGCCTCCAGCAGCTCCTCGCCCACCTCCTCCACCCGCCGCACCCGCACCGGCGGCAACCCCCCGGGCGCCGCCCACCCCGAAAGGTCGGCCACCGCCCAATCACGCCCCTCCTCGCGCACCACCACCGCCCCCAACCGGGCGGCCACCACCTCATCCACCTCCGCCAGGCCCGGCGACCACACCACACCGCCGTACCCCAGCCCGCGCGCCCGCTCCGCGGCGGCCCCCACCAGGGCCTCCACCGCCTCCACCTCCGCCTCGCCCACCGGACCGCCGGCCCCGCCGCCCGACACCAGCCCCGCCTCCAGCGACGCCAGCGCCCACTGCACATGCGGCTCACCATCACGCCCGTCCGGCTCCAGCAAGGTCGCCCACCCCACCAGCTCACCGCCGCGCCGCGCCACCACCGTGCCCAGCGACGCACACCCCTCACCCGCAGGCGAACCCCCCTCGACCTCGACCCCCGCCGACGCCCACACCTCGCCCACCAGCCGCTCATCGGCCCCCGGATCGGCGTCGAACACCACGCTCAGCCCCTCGCCCATGACCCCCGCACTCCCTTTCACCACACGAAAACGGCCCGCAAACCCTAACCGCGCCCCACCACCGCCCCGACCGTGCTAGCCTCACAACCTCGCGGCGACCCGGACCTGCGCGACGCAGGGCCGTGCCGGACACCGGCCCGGGGCCCCGCCCCTGGCCGTCATCCACCACACGCACGGCCGACCGCCAGGGAGCCCCCTCTCTCATGCGCCTGTACCGAGCGGTGTTCGCCAACGGGCTGCGCCGCCACGCCACCTACCGCGCCGCCACCGCCGCCGGACTGCTCACCAACACCGTCTTCGGCCTCATCAACGCCGGCGTCCTGCTCGCCCTCTTCGACGCCCGCCCCCACATCAACGGCTACGACGCCGCAGACGCCATCACCCACGTCTTCATCACCCAGGCCCTCCTCGCCCCCACCGCCATCATGGGCCCCCCGCTCGAACTCGGCGAACGCATCCGCACCGGCGACATCGCCACCGACCTCATGCGCCCCGCCCACCCCCTCGCCTGGTGGCTCGCCGACGACCTCGGCCGCGCCGCCTTCCAAACCGCCTTCCGCGGCGCCCCCACCTTCACCGCCGGCGCCCTCCTCCTCCCCCTGGACCTGCCCGCCGACCCCGCCCGCTGGGCCGCCTTCACCACCGCCGCCGCCCTCGCCGTCCTCATCGGCTTCGCCCTGCGCTACCTCTTCGCCCTCGCCGGATTCTGGCTCCTGGACACCCGCGGCCTGGCAAGCCTCCTCTTCCTCGCCGGCCCCGCCTTCTCCGGCGTCCTGCTGCCCCTGGTCCTGTTCCCCGAACCACTGGCCACCACCATGCGCGCCCTGCCCTGGGCCTCCATGATCCAATTCCCCGTCGAAGCCTTCCTCGGCAAGCACACCCCGCCCGAACTCGCCGCAGGCCTCGCCCGGCAGGCCGCCTGGGCCGCCGCCCTGCTCGCCCTGGGCGCCCTGGCCACCACCCGCGCCACCCGCAAGGCGGTGGTCCAAGGTGGCTGACACCCCTGACCGCCGGCCCGCACCCCCCGCCCGCACCTACCTCCGCCTCATCTGGACCTGGTCCCGCGCCATGGCCCAATACCCCCTCTCCCTCGCCTTCCTCGGCCTCGCCCAATCCCTCAGCGTCACCATCGAACTCATCGCCGTCCTCACCGTCTTCGGCCACGCCCGCACCCTCGCCGGCTTCACCGCCACCGAAGCACTCCTGGTCTACGGCCTCGCCGGAACCGCCTTCGGCACCGCCGACCTCCTCATCGGCCAAGTCGAACGCCTCGGCGCCCACATCCGCTCCGGCGCCTTCGACACCATGCTCATCCGCCCCGTCTCCCCCCTGGTCCAACTCGCCGCCGACGAATTCTCCCCCCGCCGCCTCGGCAAACTCCTGCCCGCCCTCGCCTGCCTCGCCTACGCCCTGGCCACCGCCGACATCGACTGGACCCCCGCCCGCGCCCTCACCCTCCCCCTCCTCATCGCCTCCGGCGCCGCCATCTGCTGCGCCACCTGGCTCATCGGCGCCTGCCTGCAGTTCTTCATCGCCGAAGCCCGCGAAGCCGCCAACTCCATCACCTACGGCGGCAAAGCCCTCACCGAATACCCCCTCGCCGTCTTCGGCACCGACACCGCCCGCTGGGCCACCTTCGCCCTCCCCCTCGCCTTCGTCTCCTGGCAGCCCGCCCTCCACCTCCTCGACCGCCCCGACCCCACCGGCCTGCCCGAACAACTCCGCCACGCCGCCCCCGCCGCCGCACTCCTGCTCACCGCCCTGGCCGCCCTCGCCTGGCGCACCGGCCTCCGCCACTACCGATCCACCGGAAGCTGACCCATGACCACCGAACCCGCCATCCGCGCCCACGCCCTCGGCCGCGACTTCACCCTGTCCACCGGCCCCCTGCTGCGCCGCACCCGCACCACCGCCACCGCCGTCCGCGACGTCACCTTCACCATCGCCCCCGGCGAAACCGTCGCCTACCTCGGCCCCAACGGCGCCGGCAAATCCACCACCATGAAGATGCTCACCGGCATCCTCGCCCCCACCCGCGGCCACCTCACCGTCCTGGGCCTGCCCCCCTCACGCCGCCGCACCGCCCTCGCCGCCCGCATCGGCGTCGTCTTCGGCCAGCGCACCACCCTGTGGTGGGACCTCCCCCTCCGCGACAGCCTCGCCCTCACCCGCCACCTCTACCGCGTCCCCGCCCGCACCCACACCGCCCGCCTCGACCACCTCACCCACGCCCTCGACCTCGCCCCCTTCCTGCACACCCCCGTCCGCCAGCTCAGCCTCGGCCAGCGCATGCGCGGCGACCTCGCCGCCGCCCTCCTGCACGACCCCGACCTGCTCATCCTCGACGAACCCACCATCGGCCTCGACATCGTCTCCAAGACCGCCATCCGCGAATTCCTCCTCGACCTCAACACCCGCCGCAACACCACCATCCTGCTCACCACCCACGACCTCAGCGACGTCGAACGCCTGTGCCGCCGCGTCATCCTCATCGACCACGGCACCCTCGCCTACGACGGCGACCTCGACGGCCTGCACGCCCTCGCCCCCGCCCCCCGCACCCTCGTCGTCGACCTCCAGCACCCCGCCGACCCCCTCGACCTGCCCGGCGCCCGCCACCTGCGCACCCAGGGCCCCCGCCAATGGCTCGAACTCACCGGCCCCCCGGCCCCCGCCATCGCCGAAGCCGCCGCCCGCCACCCCATCGCCGACCTCGCCCTGCACGAACCCGGCATCGAAGACGTCCTCGCCCGCCTCTACCGCCGCCCCACCTGACCCCGCCGCACCGCGCATCACCCCGCCCCCGACCGGGAACACCACGACCGACACCGAAACCCGGGGGCCGCCATGCGCAAGTCCACCGCCGCCACCGCCAGCGCCCTGTTCCTCCTCGCCGGCCCCGGAACCGTCGCCGGCCTCATCCCCTACCTGCTCAACCGCTGGCGCCCCCGCCCGCCCCACCCCCTGCGCCCCCTCGCCCGCACCACCGGCGCCCTCCTCATCACCGCCGGCCTCGCCCTCCTCACCCAGGCCTTCCACCGCTTCGCCGGCGAAGGCTCCGGCACCCCCGCCCCCGCCGCACCCCCCGCCGCCCTCGTCACCGGCGGCGTCTACCGCCACGTCCGCAACCCCATGTACCTCGCCCTCATCGCCATCACCACCGGCCAGGCCCTGATCTTCGCCGGCCCCTGGACCCCCCTCTACGCCGCCCTGCTGACCGCCCTCACCACCACCTACGTCCGCCACCGCGAAGAACCCGCACTCCGCCGCCGCTTCGGCCCCGCCTACGACCGCTACCGCCGCAACGTCCCCGCCTGGATCCCCCGCCCCACCCCCTGGAACCCCACATGAGAAAACGGCGGGCGCGCACCCCGCGCACCCGCCGCCCCGGAGAGGTTCGCCGAACTCACCCGGGAGATCGTGCTCTCCCACCGGCTGGGGGCCGGGCACAACCTCCCCTGAGAACCCCGGCCCCGCACCCTGGGCGGGCGGCCCCGCGGCCCCCAGGCCCTACCGGGACTCCTCCAGCAGCGCCGCCACCACCTCCGGCGGCGCCGACTCCGGCGAACCCGCCGCATACGGCGGACGCGGATCGTACTCGATGCCCAACTGCACCATCTGCGCGAACAGATCACCCTCGATCCGCCCCGCCAGCTCCAGCGCCATGTCCACCCCGGCCGAAACCCCCGCCGCGCTCACGTACTTGCCGTCCCGCACCACCCGCTCGCGCACCGGCACCGCCCCGTACTCCGCCAACCGGTCCATCGCCGCCCAGTGCGTCGTCGCCCGCCGCCCCTCCAGCAGCCCCGCCGCCGCCAGCACCAGCGACCCCGTGCACACCGACACCGTCCACGAACTGCCCGCATCGGCCTCCCGCAGCCACTCGTGCACCGGCCCCGGCCCCATCAGCTCCTCCTGCCCCGGCCCGCCCGGAACCAGCACCAGATCCGCCGCCCCGGCCTCCGCCAGCGACACATCGGCCACCACCCCCAGGGCACCGGTGTCCGTGCGCACCGGCCCCCGCCGCTCCGCCGCCAGCACCGTCTCCGCCCCCGGCAACCGCGACAGCACCTCATAGGGCCCCACCACGTCCAACCCGGTGAACCCCTCGAACAACACGATCACGATCCGCATCCACTACACCCCTCTCGGTCACCGACGGCGGCCGCACGCCGCCGCACGGGAACGGCCCTCCGGCCGCCCCTCACCCCACCGGCCGGAACCGCTCCCGATACCGCGCCGGCGAACACCCCAACCGCCGCACGAACGCCCGCCGCAACGCCTCCGCCGTCCCGAAACCGCACGCCCGCGCCACCGCCGCCACCCCCTCGTCCGACTCCTCCAGCGCCCGCCGCGCCGCCTCCAACCGCACCCCCTCCACGAACCGCCCCGGAGTCACCCCCACCTCCCCCGCGAACACCCGCGCGAACTGCCGCGGCGACAACCCCGCCCGCCCCGCCAGCGCCTCCACCGACAGATCCGCCCCCGGGTTCTCCGCGATCCAATGCTGCAGGTCCCGCACCGGCGGCCGCCGCGCCTCCTGCGCCGACAGCACCGCACTGAACTGCGCCTGCCCGCCCGGCCGGCGCAGATACATCACCAGATAGCGCGCCACCGTCGCCGCCGCCTCCCGCCCCGCGTCCTCCTCCACCAGCGCCAGCGCCAGATCGATCCCCGCCGTCACCCCCGCCGACGTCGACACCCGCCCGTCCCGCACGAAGATCGGATCCGGATCCACCCGCACATCCGGAAACCGCCGCGCCAGATCCGCGCACAGATCCCAGTGCGTCGTCGCCCGCCGCCCCGCCAGCAGCCCCGCCTCCGCCAGCAGGAACGCCCCCGAGCACACCGACGCCACCCGCCGCGCCCGCCCCGCCCGCTCCCCCAGCCAGGCCACCACCCGCACATCCGGCTCCCGCGTCCCCGGCCCGCCCGGCACCACCAGCGTGTCCCCCGCCCCCGCCTCCTCCAGGGCCGCCTCCGGCAGCAGCCGCAGACCACTGGAGCAGCGCACCGCCGCACCCCCCGGCGACGCCGTCACCACCCGGTACCCCGGCGCCGCCCTGCGCCCCGACAGCAGCGCCCCCGCGATCGAGAACACCTCCGCCGGCCCCGTCACGTCCAGGCTCTGCACACCCTCGAAGAGCGGGACCACCACCTCGCGCTCACCCATGCCGCCGATCCTGGCGCACCCCGCCCATGGCGGCAATGTCGAGCACCCCACCTTTCCTGCCATCGCCCCCGCACCGGCGCGCCGCCTTGCCCCCGCACCCACCCGAAAAATAGGCTTGACCTGCATAAACGAGAGGAGCGCCCCGGCCCGCGGCCGACCCCGGCCGCCCCGCCCCGCGAAAACCGGCGAACCGCACCAGGAACCCAGAAACCGCCCACCGTACTAGGCTCGGCACCGCCACACCCCGACCAAGGAGGACCGGTGCCCCAAGAGGCCTGGAAGCGCAAGGAACTCACCGTCGGCCAAGTCGCCGAACGCAGCGGCGTCGCCGTCTCCGCCCTGCACTTCTACGAACGCCAAGGCCTCATCCACAGCCGCCGCACCGCCGGCAACCAGCGCCGCTACACCCGCGACACCCTCCGCCGCCTCGCCTTCATCCGCGTCTCCCAACGCGTCGGCATCCCCCTCGCCCGCATCCGCACCGCCCTGGAGAGCCTCCCCGACGAACGCACCCCCACCACCCAGGACTGGGCCCGCCTCTCCAGCACCTGGCACACCGAACTCAACGCCCGCATCGAACAGCTCCAGCGCCTCCGCGACGACCTCACCGACTGCATCGGCTGCGGCTGCCTCTCCCTCGAACGCTGCGCCCTGTCCAACCCCCACGACGAACTCGCCGCCCAAGGCCCCGGCCCCCGCCGCCTCCTCACCCCCGGCCTCGACGACCCCCCGCCGCCCCAGGCCGACAAGGACCCCACCGGCTGCTGCGCCTGACCCCGCACACCAGGGCGGGGCCCCGCCGGAACACCCCGGCAGGGCCCCGCCCTCCTGCACGCGGACCGCTCACCCCCGGCCCCGCAGCGGCTCCAGCTCACCCGCGTCCGCCACCCGCCGCAACCGCACCCGGCCCGGCCCCGGCGCCCGCGCGTACACCCGCACCAGCACCCCGCCGCCGGCGTCCACCGCCGCCACCCAGCACGGCCCCGACTCCACCACCACCGACGCCAGCTCCCGGCCGTCCACCTCCACCACGCCCTCCGACCACACCGCGCCCTCACCCAGCGACAGCGCCCCCGCCCCCAGCGGATCCCGCGCACGCAATTCCATCAACGCCCTCTCGGCGCACAGACCCCGCAGCACCCGCGCACCGGCCCCCTCCGCCCCCGGCCACAACCGCGTCGCCACCTCCAGCTCCGGACCCGCGTCCGCCCCCTCCGGCGTCGACCCGAAATCCACCACCGCCCGCGTCGGCGCCCCCGACACCGGATCGGCGCTCAACGAGCTCACCCGAGCCCGACGCACCTCCCCCACCGGCACGTACAGCGGAATCGCCGCCACCAGACCCGCAAGATCACCCGTACTCACCGACACCCCGCCGCACATCCGCCAAAAACCTTCCAATGAACATTGTCATGGTCTACGCTCCGGTGACACCGGCCACAACCCACCGGTAACAACCACCCGGCACCACCCCCAAGGAGCCGACCCATGACGACACGCCACCACACCACCACCCACTCCGCCGACGGCACCCCCATCCACATCGAGACCATCGGCCCCCGCAACGCCCCCACCATCGTCCTCGCCCACGGCTGGACCTGCTCCACCCCCTTCTGGGCCCCCGTCATCAACCACCTCCCCCCGAACCTCCGCATCGTCCTCTACGACCAGCGCGGACACGGCCACAGCCACCGCCCCGCCAACCGCACCGCCTACACCACCACCGCCCTCGCCGACGACCTCACCGCCGTCCTCCGAACCACCCTCCCCGACGACACCCCCGCCATCATCGCCGGCCACAGCATGGGCGGAATGACCATCATGGCCGCCGCCGACCGCCCCGACCTCCGCAACCGCGCCGCCGCCATCGCCCTCATCAGCACCG
>NZ_ANBB01000030.1 GCF_000341105.1 Nocardiopsis potens DSM 45234 | reverse complement strand
CAGAACCCCCCTCACCAAAGCCGCCATCCGCTACATCACCATGGCCCCCCGCTCCAACCCCGCCATGACCGACGTCTGCGCCCGCATCGTCCACAACTGCCACCCCGCCGCCCGCGCCCACTGGGGACGCGTCCTCGGCACCCTCGAACTCACCCACCGGCTCCCCCGCCTCGACATGCCCGCCACCCTCATCCACGGCACCGAAGACCGCCTCATCCCCATCACCCACGCCCACCACCTCCACGAAACCCTCCCCGACGCCCGCGAACTCATCGAAATCCCCGACACCGCCCACATGACCCCCCTCGAAGCCCCCCGCACCATCGCCGACACCCTCACCCGCCTCGCCCACACCCCCCCCACCCC
>NZ_ANBB01000029.1 GCF_000341105.1 Nocardiopsis potens DSM 45234 | reverse complement strand
CCCACCGCCACCGCCCCCGCCGACGACCAGAAGGCGCAGGCCCACGCATGACCGCCCACCACCCCACCCTCAACGGAAAGACCGCCGTCGTCACCGGAGCCGCCCGCGGAGTCGGCTCCCTCCTCGCCCGCAAACTCGCCGACCAAGGCGCCCACCTCGCCCTCGTCGGCCTCGAACCCGACCACCTCGCCGCCACCGCCGCCCAATGCGGCCCCACCGCCACCCACTGGGAAGCCGACGTCACCGACGGCCCCACCCTCACCACCACCGCAAAAGCCATCGAAGCCCACCACGGCACCATCGACATCGTCGTCGCCAACGCCGGCATCGCCACCGGAGGCCCCTTCACCGACACCCACCCCGAAGCCTTCGACCGCGTCATCGAAGTCAACCTCCTCGGCAGCATCGCCACCGCCCGCGCCTTCCTCCCCGCCCTCCGACGCAGCCGCGGCCACTACCTCCAGATCGCCTCCCTCGCCGCCCTCACCCCCGCACCCCTCATGGCCGCCTACTGCTCCAGCAAAGCCGGCGTCGAAGCCTTCGCCCACGCCATCCGCCCCGAAGCCGCCGTCCACGGCGTCACCACCGGCATCGCCTACCTCTCCTGGACCGACACCGACATGGTCCGCGGCGCCGACGCCGACGACGTCCTCCGCGAACTCCGCTCCCGCCTCCCCTGGCCCCTCAACAAGACCCACCCCCTCCCGCCCGCCGTCGACAACATCGTCACCGGCATCGCCCGACGCTCCCCCCACGTCTACGGCCAACCCTGGCTCCGCGCCCTCCAAGGAGCCCGCGCCGCACTCCCCGGCATCGTCGCCGCCTTCGGCCCCCGCGAGATCCGCCGCCTCCAACCCCGCCTCGAAGCCACCGCCGCCCAGCGCGCCCACGCCGTCGGCGCCGGAGGCAGCGCCGACCTCGCCGCCCGCACCCGCAAAAAGAAGAGCGCCGCCCGCAGCGGACGACGCGAAACGAAGACCACGGCCGGCACCGCCGGCGGCTGAACACCCCCGGACCGCCGCGCCCCGCCCCGGGACTCACGGACGGGACCCCGCACACGGCGGGGCGCGGCCGCCCCTCACACCCCCGCGGCCTCGTCACGCCCCCGGCACGCCAGCGCATCCGCCCGCTCGTTCCCCGGATCCCCCGCGTGCCCCTTCACCCACCGCCACTCCACCTCGGACCGGGACGCCGCCTCGTCCAGCCGCCGCCACAGGTCCGCGTTCTTCACCGGCGCCTTCCCCGAAGTCCGCCACCCGTTCCGCTTCCACCCGTGCACCCACCGGGTGATCCCGTCCCGCACATAGGTGCTGTCGGTGTGCAGCACCACCGGCACCGGCCGGGTCAGGCTCTCCAGCGCGACGATCGCCGCGGTCAGCTCCATCCGGTTGTTGGTGGTCTCCGCCTCGCCCCCGTACAGCTCCTTCTCGTGCCGCCCCCAGCGCAGCAGCACACCCCACCCGCCCGGACCGGGGTTCCCCTTGCACGCCCCGTCGGTATAGATCTCCACCCGGCCCGCGTCACGCTCGATCGACATGCCCGGCAATCTACAGCCGGCGCGCACCGCCCGGCGCCCGCGGCCGCGCCGACCGGGCCCCGGGGCGGTCGGCGCCCGGCGGGGGAGGGGCGGCACCCCGACAGCGCCGCGCGGTTCCGCCCCGAGGGGAGAACGGCCCCGCCTCCCAACGGGCCGTGAGCGGCCCGCAGGCCGGGGCGCCGGCCCGGGCCGACGCCGGCGCGGCCCGGCCTCCGATCCGCGGACGGGACCGCCGCAGACCCCGTACCGACCGGTCTCCACGGCGACCGCGGAACGCAACGCCGGAAGTGCCCGCTATGCACGGAAGCGGAGGTCTTCGGTAATGAGGGCGGCGTAGCCGCTCCTCTCTGGTTTCTTTTCTCTCTTCTGTTGAAAACAGAGACCAGTAGCTTTACGATGTAGATTTTTATGGCGGGGAAGAGGTCCGCCCCCTTCTCCGCCACGTCCCTCCCGGGATCCGGCCCCGCCCGCACCCCTGAGCGGCCCGGCGTCCCCGGGCACGGGAAGGGGGCACCGCCCCATCGCGGCGCCCCCGCCCCCGCGGGCCCCTCTCCCCGGCTCAGCCCCCGTGCGGGGTGACGACGGCGGTCGGCACCGCCTTCCCCGGCTCGGCGCACATCACGTCCTCTCCCCCGGTCGACCCGTACACCCCCGGGTCGTCCTCGAACCGCAGGTACAGCCGGACGCCCGCGACCGGCCGCGGGTCGCACTCCTCCTCCGGGTAGTTCGCCGGGTTCGGGTGGCGCACCACCAGGTCGGCCCGGCCCCCAGGCTCGACCGTGAACGGCTCCGGCGGGTCGGAGTCGTAGCGCCCCCAGTCCCCCACCCGCTCGCCGTACGGGCCGTCCACCCAGTGCACCGGCAGCGGCGCATAGACGGTGCACGGCTCCTCCCCCGGGCCGTCGCCCATGATCCGCTGCATCGCGAACCGGATGTAGTCCGTCCCCGCCGCGGCCTCCCGGCCCTCGTAGATCAGCTTGAAGTCGCCCGACTCGCAGCCGCGGACACCGGCGGCCCCGCCGTCCGCCGACACCGGCGGCGCCGCCAGCAGCAGCGGGACGGCCGCCCCGGCCGCCACCGCCGCCCCCAGAACCCGGCGCCGCATCCCCGATCCGCTGAACCCCATGGCCCGCTCCTCCGCTCTCCGCCTCACACACAGTGGGACGGCCCCGCCCCCACCGGGGTTCGCCCAGCTCACCACCGCGCCCCGACCCGAACCGGACACCCGCCCGGGTGAACCCCGGACCGCCCCGCGCGTCCCCCGCGGCCCCGCTCCGGCCTCCCGGAGCAGCGTGTGAAGCACCCCGCGGGGCGCGGGTCAGTGCCCCGGCGCCGCTGTCGGACCCGCCGCCTACGCTCTGCGCAGCACACGACCGGAGCGGACTCGGAGGCAGGGACGATGACGGACGATTCGGCGGCGGACGGCGGGCACCAAGGGCATCGGGCGCTGTTCGCGGCGTTCGCCGAGCGGTTCCGGGAGGGCGACCACCGGGCGGCCCTGGCCGCCGCGGACGACGCGCACGACCGGGTGCTCGCCGCGGGCCTGCCGGACCTGTGCGGCGTGGCGCTGAACTGCGCCGGCCTGGCCCGGTACGGGCTCGGCGAGTTCACCGCCGCGGCGGAGTCCCACCGGCGCGCCGGAGAACTGAGCCGGCGCTCCGACGTGCGCGGGTTCGCCGCGCTGCGGGCCGCCCTGGCCGGGATCGCGGCCGGCGAGTCCGTGGCCTACCCGCAGGTCTGGGAGACCGGCTCCGCCCCCGCGCGGCTGGCCGCGCTCGCCCGCAGCGAGCACCCGCACCTGGCTCCGGCGGCAGGCGTCGAGCTCGGCCGGCTGCTCCGCGGCGAACGGGAATACCTGGCCGCGGTCCGCGCCTACCGGGCCGTGGTCGACTCCGGCCACCCCCGCTTCCTGCCCCGGGCCGCCGCGGCCCTGGCCGAGCTGCTGCGCGAGGCCGGCGATTCCGAGGGCGCCGACCGGCTCCTCGGCCTCGCCGGCTCCGGGGCCGGCGCGCCCGACCAGGTCGAGTCGGCGCTGGCCCCGCTGGACGAGCCGGAGGGGCCGCCGTTCTGGCTGGCCCCGGTCCGGTCCGGGATCGACCGCTACCGCGCCGGCGACCCGGACGCCGCCCGCGCCGAACTGCGCGCGGTCGCGGCCGGCGGCTGGCGGCACGCCGCGCACCAGGCCGGCCTCGCGCTCGCCGGCATCGAGCTGCGGCACGGCCGCCCCGCGGCCGCCCGTCGGATCCTGGAGGGCATCGCCGAGACCGCCGACTTCACCCACGGCCCGCGCGCGGCCATCGCCCTGGCCGCCCTGGACGCCGCCGAGGCGGCGCCCCCCGCCGCGGCCGCCGACCCGGTCGGCCGCTACCTGACCCGCGATCCGGACGCGGCCTCCGCCCTGGAGGCGCCGGCCCTGAGCGGGCACCCGTCGGCCGGGCTGTTCGCGGTGCTCCTGGGCGACCTGCCCGGCGACGGCCGGCCCGGGGCGGCGGAGGCCCGCGAGCAGGCCCTGGCCGTGCGGGCCGAGGACGAGACCGCGGCCGGCTGCGCCGCCTACCTGGCCGCCGTCGACCCGGCGGCCTGGGACGACACGCGGCGTGTGGAGGCCGCGCTCGCCGAGGCCGACCGGCCCGGGGCCCCCGTGGCGCCCTGGGCCGCCCTCCTTCTCGGCGAGCTGGACCTGGTCGAGCACTACGGCGGCGAAAGCCAGTACCGCTTCCGGAGCGTGCTCGACACGGGCCCCCGCGCGCTCATGCCCCGCGCCGCGGCCGGGCTGTTCGAGTCGTCGCCGGCGGACAGGTACTCGTCGGAGGAGCGGTACGAGGCGGCCGCGGAGCTGCTCGGCGGCGACCCGCCCGCCGAGGCGGTTCCGCCGCTCGCCTGGCTGGTGGCCGAGAGGCTGATCCGCATCGAGGACGACCTGAACGGCGGGCGGGAGGCGCTGGAGCGGATCCCCGAGTCCGACCCCCGGTTCGGCGCCCCCGCGCTGGCCGTGCGCCTGGCGATGGACGGGGACGCCGACGGCCTGCGGCCGGTGTTCGAGCGGCTGGCCCGGTGGGACGAGGAGTCGCTGAAACTGGCCTCCGAATGCTGCATGCCGGTGCTGTGGAAGCTGCCCGCGGACTCGGCGGCCGCCCGGCGGTCCCTGCTCGTGCTGGCCGACCTCGGCGATCAGACCCCGCCCCTGGTCCACAAGGTGTCGGAGCGGTTGATCGAGGCCTGCGTGGCCCAGGGCGACCTGGAGGGCGAGGTCGCCGCCCGGGAGGCGGAGAACCTGCGCCTGGGCGGGCACCCCGGCGGCGGGCTGCTGAAGACGGCCCGCCGCCTCTACCTCGCCGGCGACCTCGACCGGGCGATCGGGCTGTACCGGCGGGTCACCCCCGGGGAGTTCCCGGAGGCGTACGGCAAGGCCGCCACCGACCTCGGCGTGCTCCTCCGGCACCTGGGCCGGTCCGAGGAGGCCCCGGAGCCTCCGGCGGGCGGCCCCGACCCGGGGCACTGCTCGGAGCTGGGCGGCGACCTGGAGCGGGCGGGGCGGATCGACGAGGCCGTCCTCGCCTGGGAGCTGGTCAGCGGTACCGGCGACGCCGCCTGGACGGTCCGCGCCGACCACCGTCTGGGCGAGGCGTACGCGGGCCGGGGCGAGACCGGCGCGGCGGTCGCGGCCTACCTGCGGGCCGCCGCGGCCCCGGACTCCTTCCACTCCGGCTTGGCCTGGCACGAGCTCGGCCTCCTCTACCAGGAGCAGGGGGACCTGGTCTCGGCGGAGCGGGCCCAGCTGCGCGGCGCCGAGATCGGGGACCGGCTGGGCAGGAACGGCGAATCGCTGGTCGGCGTGTGCCGGCGGCGGCTGGTCGAGCTGGCGGAGCTCTCCGGCGACCCGGACGAGGCCCGGCGCCGCTGCCTGTACATGGTCGACCACGGCGACCGGGGCACGGCCGCGATGGGGGCGATGATGCTGGGCCACGCCGCCAAGGAGAGCCGGGACACGGCCGAGGCGCGGCGCTGGTACCAGTGGGTGATCGACTCCGGCGACCTGTTCCAGCGGGAGCTCGCGCTGGCCCACCTCGGCGAGCTGTACTACCTGGTCGGCGACCGGGAGCAGGCCCGCGAGTTCTACCGGCGCACCCTCGGCTCCACCAGGAGCTCCCCGGACCTGGTCGCCGAGGCCGCCTGCCGGCTCGGGGAGATGGCCGCCCAGGACGGCGACACCGACCAGGCAGTATCCCACCTGGAGCGGGCCCGCGACACCGGCGACGCCGCCTTCGCCCCCCAGGCCGAACGGCTGCTGAACGAGCTGACCGGGTGACACCGGCCGTCCACCGGTCCTGCCGTGCGGGCGACCGGACGGCACCGGGCCGGCCTCGCGGCGGGGCAGGAGACGGACCCGGTCCCCGGGGCGGCCGACCCGCCCCGGTCCGTGCCGGGCCCGGTGCCCGTCCCGGGCGGTCCGGAGCCTGGCACCGGTGGTGCCAGGATCGGCGGTCGTAGCGGGACCGGGGTCTGTGCCGGGGCGCGCCGCGGCCGCAGTCTTGTTCCCGGGCCCCACCGAGGACGCCGGGGCCCGCGACCACGACCCGGAAAGAGGCCTCCGATGAGCACCACCGCCCGCACCGCACCCGCCGCCGAGCTGAACGGCCGCCCGGCGGCCGCCGGAGAGCTGGCGCCGCTCGCCTTCGCGGGGTACGCCCACTTCACCGCCGTGCAGGTGCGCGGGGGCCGGGTCCGCGGCCTCGACCTGCACCTGGAGCGGCTGCGGGCCGCCTCGGTGGAGCTGTTCGGCCGGGCCCTCCCGGACGACCTGGTCCGCGCCCGGCTCCGGTCCGCGCTGGCGGGCGGGCCGGACGACCTGTCGCTGACCGCGACGGTGTACTCCGCGGCCGGCGAGTTCACCCCCGCCGACCCCGGCGCCGAACTCGGGCTGCTGGTCCGCACCGGCCCGGCCGCCTCCGGGCCGGAGGGGCCGCTGGCGCTGGCCGCCTTCGAGCACGAGCGGTTCCTCCCGGGGATCAAGCACGTCGGCGAACCCGCCAAGACCCGGCTGCTGCGCCGGGCCGCCGAGCAGGGCTTCGACGACGCCGCCTTCCTCGACCGCCGGGGCCGGTTCAGCGAGGCCTCCATCTGGAACCTGGCCTTCTGGGACGGCGAGGCGGTGGTGTGGCCCGAGGCCGAGATGCTGACCGGGACCACGATGGGCATCGTCCGCCGCCGGCTGGACGGGCTCGGCGTCCCGCAGCGCGTCCGGGAGGTCCGCCCCGCCGACCTGCCGGAGCTGTCCGGGGCCGCGGTGATGAACTCCTGGACCCCCGGCGTGGCGGTGCACCGGATCGGCACCGCGGCCCTGCCCGAGGCCCCGGCCTTCCTGGAACTCCTGCACCGGGCCTACCGGGACGAGCCCCTCACCGGGATCTGAGCGGCCGGCGGGCCGGCCCGGGCCCACCGGGGGCGCGGCTCGGGGCCGACCCGGCCGGCCGCGGGCCGCGCCGGCACCCGCCGGTGCGCACCGGCGGGTGTTCGAACAGCCGCCCGGGCCGCTGTTCGAACACCCGAGCGGGGTTCCGGTGCGGTCTTCCGCACGGTTCCTCCCGGGGGCGGGGCCGGACGGCGGGGAGCGTCCCCGCCCCCGGTCTGTCGGTGCCGCCTGTTAGGCAGGTGGTCCAGTGCGACCATGGAGGACAGCGGCGCGCCCGCCCGGGGTGCGCGGCTCTCGGGGAGGGACCACCCATGTGCGGCCGTTTCGTGAGCGCCCGGAAGGACTACGAGCTCCTGCCGCTGTTCGGCGTGGAGGAGCGGGTCGGCGAGGAGCTGGCCCCGTCCTACAACATCGCCCCGACCCAGGCGGTGCGGATCGTCACCGACGAGGCGGCCGACGGCGGGCCGGTGCGGCGGATGCGCAATGTGCGCTGGGGGCTGCTGCCGGTGTGGGCCAAGGACCGCAAGATGGCGTCGCGGCTGATCAACGCGCGGTCGGAGACGGTCACCGAGAAGCCGTCGTTCCGGTCGGCGGCCACCAAGCGGCGGTGCGTGGTCCCGGCCGACGGCTACTACGAGTGGCAGAAGACCGAGAGCGGCCGGAAGATCCCCTACTACCTGCACGGCCCGGAGGAGGAGGTGCTCCCCCTGGCGGGCCTGTACGAGCGGTGGCCCGACCCGGACGTGCCCGAGGAGGACCCGGCGCACTGGGTGTGGACCTGCACGATCCTCACCCGGCCCGCGACCGACTCGCTCGGATTCATCCACGACCGCGCCCCGGTGATCCTGCCGGCGGACATGGTCGGCGACTGGCTCGACCCGGCGGCCACCGGCAAGGCGCAGGTCAACGAGATGATCGACGCGGTGCCCGATCCCGAGCTGGTGCCGCGCAAGGTCACCGCCGCCGTGGGGTCGCCGCGCAACAACACCCCCGGCCTGCTCTACGAGGTCGGCTGACGGGGCCGGACGGCGGGGGCCGGGGTGGCGGCCCGCTCCTCCCCGGCCCCCGCCGCGCCCGGTGCCCGGCTCAGCCGCGCGCCTCCGCCGGTTCGGCCTCCGCGGCCCCGCCGGACGGCGCCGCCGGGGCCGCCTTGCTCCGGCGGTCCAGCAGGCCGGAGAGCAGGGCCAGGCCCAGCCCGACGACGGCCAGCCCGGCGCCCAGCACGTTGGGCGCGGTGTAGCCGTACCCGGCGGCGATGACCAGGCCGCCGAGCCAGGCGCCGGCGGCGTTGGCGGTGTTGAGGGCGGCGTGGTTGAGCGCGGCCGCCAGGGAGGGCGCGTCGGCGGCGGCGTTCATCAGCCGCATCTGCAGCGAGGGGATCAGCGCGCTGCCCGCGAAGCCGAGCAGGAACACCACGGCGACCGCGGGGGCCTTGTACGGGGCCACCGCGTGCAGCAGCAGGAGGACCACCGCGATGGCGGCCATGCACGCGTACATGGTGGGCATCAGCGCCCGGTCCGCGGCGCGGCCGCCGACCAGGTTCCCGGCGGTCATGCCGACGCCGTAGACGGCGAGGATGAGGGTGACCGCGCCGGGGCCGAACCCGGCCACCTCGGTCATCATCGGCGAGATGTAGCTGTAGGAGGCGAACATGCCGCCGAAGCCGACCGCGCCGACCGCCAGGGCCAGCCAGACCTGGCCGCGGCGGAGCGCGCCGAGCTCGGCGCGGACCGAGGCGCCGGCCTTGGGCTTCTGCGAGGGGACCCAGGCGATCAGCGCCAGCAGGGTGGCCGCGCCGACCAGGGTGACCAGCAGGTAGGTGCTGCGCCAGCCGAAGGCGTGCGAGACGGCGGTGCCCAGCGGCACGCCGACGATGTTGGCCACGGTCAGCCCGGCGATCATCAGCGAGACCGCCTGGGCGCGCTTGGTCGCCGGCACCAGCGACGCGGCGACCACCGCGCCGATGCCGAAGAAGGTGCCGTGCGGCAGCGCGGTGAGGAAGCGGGCCGCCAGCAGCGCCTCGAAGGTGGGGGCCAGCGCCGAGGCCAGGTTGCCCAGGGTGAAGGCGGCCATCAGGCCGATCAGCAGGTGCTTGCGGTCCAGCCGGGCGCCGGCGGCGGCCAGTACCGGTGCGCCGACCACCACGCCCAGCGCGTAGCCGGAGATCATGTATCCGGCGGTGGGGATGGAGACGCCGAAGGCCTCGGCGACTTCGGGCAGGATGCCCATCGCCACGAACTCGGTCGTGCCGATGCCGAAGCCCCCCAGGGCCAGAGCGAGCAGCGCGATGGGCAAGGTGCTCCCCTTCTACGGGACGGTTGCGCGGGACTGCGGGGCGCTCCGCGCCCCGAAGGGACGACAACGCGGAGCGGAGCGGTGTTCTTTCCGGATCGGCGCCCTCGGTTCTGTGAGTGATGTCGCGCACCGCACCGGACCCCACTGACCTGCGATGTCAACCCGTTCCACCCGTTGGAGCCCCGGGGTCCGGGGTTCGGGCGGCGCGCGGCCGGCTTCGCCGGGGCCGCGGACCGGTCGGACCGGTCGGCGGCGGGGCCGCTCCCCCGGCGGTTCGGGGCCGTGTGCGAGGGGCGTTCTCCCGGCGGCCCCGTACGGCCCGTCCCTGTTCATCGCCGACCGAGCGCCCCGGGGCCGGTGGCCCCGGGCGGCCCGCGGAAGCGGTACGGCGGAAAGGCGGCCCCCGGGATCCGGAGACCGGTCGGCGGACCGGGACCGGCCGCACTCCGCACGCCCTCCTCGACCGGGCGCCTCGGTCCCGGCGGCCGCCGTCGGGCCCGCGGAGCGCGGGGACCGCTCCGCCCCCGGTCCGCAGAGGCACCGCCGGGCAGAGGCTGCTGAGGCGGCTTCGGAGTCCGGGCACCGGCGGGCCGCGCCCGCCCCGGGGCCGGCCCTCCTCGGAGCCGGGGCGGGAAGGCGGGCGCCGGGACCGGTCAGTCGCCGGTCACCGCGTGGTCGGGGATGTCGTGGACGGCGTGGTAGGCGTAGCCCAGCGCCTCGTCGACCAGGGCGGCCAGGTGGTCGCTGGTGATGCGGTAGAGCATGCGGCGCCCGTCCTTGCGGGAGGTGACCAGGCCCGCCAGGCGCAGTCGGCCCAGGTGCTGGGAGACCGAGGAGCGGGAGGCCTCCACCTGCGCGGTCAGGGTGGTGACGTCCTGCTCGGTGCCGAGCAGCCGCAGCAGGTGCAGGCGGGTGGGGTCGGCCAGCAGGCCGAGCACTTCGGCGGCGGCGCCGTACTGCTCGTCGGAGTCCTCCGGAGGCCCATTTGCGTTATTGTGCGCGTGCATGTTTGCATGATGTCGCATGCGGGGCCCCGCCGCAAACCGCCGGGTCCCGCCCCTCCCCGGACGAAAGGCACGAGCCGATGGGCGCCCAGGACCACCACGAGCACGCACACGGCCATGGGCACGGGCATGCCGCCCGGGGGCCGAAAGCGGTGTGGGCGCGGCTGCTGCACGCCTTCACCCCGCACGACCACGACACCGCCGAGCGGTTCGACTCGGCCCTGGAGTCCAGTCGGCTGGGGGTGCGCACCCTGGTCTGGTCCTTCCTCGCGCTCATGGCCACCGCCGCGCTCCAGGCGGTGGTGGTGGCCTTCACCTCCTCGGTGGCGCTGCTGGGCGACACCGTGCACAACTTCGCCGACGCCCTGACCGCGCTGCCGGTGGGCGCCGCCCTGCTGCTGGGGCGCCGGGCGGCCACCCGGCGGTTCACCTACGGCCTGGGCCGGGCGGAGGACCTGGCCGGGGTGGTCGTGGTGGTGCTCATCGCCGCCTCGGCCGCCGCGGCCGGCTACGAGGCGCTGAACCGCCTGGCCGACCCCGGGCAGGTCTCCCACCTGTGGGCGGTGGCCGCCGCCGGGGTGGTCGGGTTCGCCGGGAACGAGCTGGTGGCCCGGTGGCGCATCCGCGTGGGGCGGCGCATCGGCTCGGCCGCGCTGGTGGCCGACGGCGCCCACGCCCGCGCCGACGGGTTCACCTCGCTGGCCGTGGTGGGCGGCGCGGCCGGAGTGGCCCTGGGGTTCCCGCTGGCCGACCCGCTGGTCGGGCTGGGCATCACGGTCGCGATCGCGATCGTCGGCTACGGCGCGGCCAAGCAGGTCGGCGCCCGGCTGCTGGACGCCGTCGACCCGCACCTGGTCCGCGCCGCCGAGCAGGCCGCGCGCGCGGTGGAGGGCGTGGCCGGGGCGGACGACGTGCGGATGCGCTGGATCGGCCACGGCCTGCGCGCCGAGCTGTCGGTGGCGGTCGCCGCCGAGCTGAGCGTGGCCGAGGCCCACCGGATCGCCCACCGGGTGGAGCACGCGGTGCTGCACGCCGTACCGCGCATGCGGGCGGTGGTCGTGCACACCGAGCCCGAGCACCAGGCCGAGGCCGCCCACGCAGAGGTGGCCCACCACCGCTGACCCGGCCCCGTGCGGCTCCGGGACCGGGGGCGCTCACGCCGCCGGCGGCCGGGATCCGCACCCCTCGGGGGGCGGGGCCCGGCCGCCGGCGTTCACGGGGGGCGGCCGCGGCTCCCGCGCGGGGGCGCCTAGGGTCGGCAGGGAGAGCGGCGGCCGGGAGGACTTCACCGTGGAGGTTCCATGACCGATCCAGGCACCGACCGAGACACCGATCGAGACCGCGCCGTTCCGCCGGAGGGGCTCCCGCTCTTCGACGGACCCGACTTCAAGGCCGACTCCCCCGCGCGCTTCGCGGAGCTGCGCCGCCGGGCACCGCTGCACCGCGGCCGGTTCCTCGGCGGGTTCACCGGGTGGGTGGTGGTCGACCCGGCGCTCGCCCGGGAGGCGCTGAACCACCCCGCGCTGGTGAAGGACCCGGTCCGCGCCGGCCTGGTGTCCGCCGAGGACTACGCGCGCGACGTGCTGTTCGCGGGCAACATGCTCACCGCGGACCCGCCGGACCACACCCGGCTGCGCAAGCTCGTCGCGGGCGCGTTCACCCCGCGCAGCGCGGTCCGGCTGCGCCCGCGCATCCAGGAGATCTGCGACGGGCTGCTGGACGGCATCGCCCCGCTCGGCGAGACCGACCTGGTGGAGTCCTACACCCGGGTGCTGCCCATGGCGGTCATCTCCGAGCTGCTCGGGGTGCCCGAGGACCGGCGCGCCGAATTCCAGCACTGGTCCAACGAGGCCCTGGGCAACGAACCGGGCACCGACACCCGCGAGGGAATGGCGCGGCTCCGCCGCTACCTCGCCGAACTGCTGGAGGAGAAGCGGCGCGAACCGGCCGAGGACCTGTTCAGCGCGCTGATCCGGGTGCGCGACGAGGAGGACGGCCGGCTCTCCGACGAGGAGCTGCTGGGCACCGGGGCGCTGCTGGTGATCGCCGGTCACGAGACCACGGTGAACCTGCTGGGCAGCGCACTGGAGGCGCTGCTGCGCGACCCCGCCCAGGCCGACCTGCTCCGCGCGGACCCCGGCCTGCTGCCCGGCGCGGTGGAGGAGTTCCTGCGGCGCGACGCGCCGGTGGAGTACACCCCCGGGCGGTTCGCCGCCGAGGACCTGCGGCTGGGCGGGGAGCCGATCCGCAGGGGCGAGTCGGTGACCATCGCCCTGGGCTCGGCCAACCACGGCGCCTCCCCCGGCGACGGCACCGGCCTGGACGTCACCCGCGGCGACGCCCGCCACCTGAGCTTCGGCCACGGGATCCACTACTGCCTGGGCGCTCCGCTGGCCCGCGCCGAGGGCGAGATCGGGCTGCGCTCGGTACTGGAGCGCCTGCCCGACCTGGAGCTCGCCGACCCGGAGCGGTCCACGCCGTGGATCTCCGCGGGGCTCATGCGCGGACCGACCAGCCTGCCGGTGCGCTTCACGCCCCGCTGACCCGGCCGGGGAGAGGGAGGAGGCGGCCCTCCCCGCTCCCCGCCCGCCGCTCGGGAGGCGGGCCGGGCGGAGGGAGGAGCGGGGAGGGCGCGCCCGCCGGCGGACGGCCCGGCCGTGCACGGCCCACGGCAGCGGCCTCGACGGACACGGTCCGGATGCACCAGACTGCCCTCGGTGATGGAGAGCGGCCCCGGTCCGGGGCCGGGAGCACAGGGGGTTCCGGTTGAACGCGGACGACGCGACGCTGGTGGAGGTCGCCCCGGGCGCCCATGCCTGGGTGCAGCCCGAGGGCGGCTGGTGGGTGAACAACGCCGGGCTGGTCACCGCCGACCACGGCGGCGAGGCCCTGGTGGTGGACACCTGCGTCTCCTCGGAGCGGACCCGCCGGTTCCTGGACGCCGCCGCCGCGGCGACCGGCGGCGCACCGGTCCGCCTGGCGGTCAACACCCACCAGCACGGCGACCACACCTACGGCAACCACCTGCTGCCGGAGTCGGCCCTGATCGCCGCGCAGGAGAAGGCGCGCGACGGCGTCCTCGCCGACCCGTTCTTCTCCGATGTCCCGCGGATCTGGGAGCCGATGCCGGACTGGAGCGACGCGGTGCTCCGGCCGCCGGAGCTCACCTTCCGCGAGTCGCTCACGGTCCACCTGGGCGGGCGCCGGGCGGAGGTGCGCCACCCCGGCGAGACCGCGCACACCCCCGGCGACGCGGTGGTGTGGCTGCCCGAGGAGAAGGTGCTGTTCGCCGGCGACCTGGTGTTCAACCGGGTCACCCCGCTGATCTTCATGGGGGCGCTGGACGGCGCCCGGCGGGCGCTGGACTGGCTGGAGGCGTTCGGCGCCGAAACGCTCGTGCCCGGCCACGGCCCGCTGCCCTCCGGTGCCGGCGGGGTCCGCCGCTGCCTGGAGGAGCAGGCCCGCTACTACGACCTGGTGCGGCGCGCCGCCGACCGGGGCCGGGCCGGCGGACTCACCCCGCTGCAGGCCGCCCGCGAGACCGACCTGGGCGAGTTCGCCGACTGGCCGGACGCCGAGCGGATCGTGCTCAACCTGCACCGGGTCTACGCCGACGCGGACGGGGCGGAGATGGACATGGGGGCGGCCTTCGCCGACACGCTCACCTATTCCGGCGGGCCGCTGCACTGCGAGGCCTGAGCCGGTCCGGCCGGTCGCGCCGGCCGGGCCCGCTCAGCCCCGCTTCGCGCGGACGGCGTCCAGGTCGATGACGACCGGGAACGGCGCATCGGCCTTGAGCCGCCCGTGGTGTATCCCGGTGAGGCCGTATCCCCCCGTCGCCGGATCCAGCTGGTAGGTGTAGACGACGGTGCGCCCGCCCTCGTTCTCCACCCGCCAGAAATGCGGAATTCCGGCACGGGCGTATTTGTAGGGCTTGGTGTCCCTGTCCCGGTCGACGGAGTCCGGTGAAACGGCTTCGACCGCGAGCAGAAGGTCCGCGGGCAGGTAATGGGTGTCCGGCGCCTCCCGCTCGAACGCCTCTTCGGTGACCACGAGGACATCGGGCTCGGGAACCTGGTGCCGGTCGAGGCGCACCGCCATCTCCCGGTCGGCCCGGTGGCCGCCGGGCGCCTGGGCGTCGAGTTCGGCCCAGAGGAACCCGACGACCGAGGAATGCCATTTCCTTTGCGGACTCACGAAGATGAGACTGCCATCGATCAGCTGTGTATGCGGCGGAAGTCCCCGCATTCGCAGGAATTCCTCGGCGGTGAATCCCCCGTCCGGAGGAATCAGCCAGTCGGGAATGGGCTCGGACATGCCATCAGAGTAACCCTCTCGAAGAGCGAACGCAGTGCTTCGCCCCGGTCTTTCCGACCGCCGTCGCGGCGGCGCGCCGCCCCGCAGATCCGAACGGGGCCGCGTGCGGGGCCGCCCCTATGCCCGGGGCCGGTCCCCCGCCGCCGGGGGAGGCGGTGCGCCCGGGTCCGGTCGATCGAATCCGGCGGCCAGTTCGCGCAGTGCCCGGTCGAGGAGTTCCTGCAGGTCGGCGCCGTCGTCGGCGAGCCACTGCTCGTAGGCGGCGATGCAGGCGCCGAGCACCGCGGAGCCGATCAGGCGGGGCAGCAGGGAACCGGGGGGCTCGCCGGTGCGGCGGGCGGCGAACCCCTCGACGACCGAGCGCCACTCGGCGTACTTGAGGGTGGAGTGCGCCTGCAGCGCGGGGACGCGCAGGATCAGCTCCATCCGGCGGCGGTGCCGGGGCTCCTCCTCCGGGCCGATCCGGTTGAAATCCAGGACCGCGGCGCGGATCGCGTCCATCATCGGGACCTGCGGGCCGTGCGCCTCCAGGCGGGCGCGGAGCGCCTCCAGGTCGAACTCGCCCCAGACCGCGTCGTTCTTGGACGCGTAGTAGCGGAAGAAGGTGCGGCGGCCGATGCCGGCGGCGGCCGCGATGTCGTCGACGGTGGTGTGCTCGAACCCGTCCCGGTCGAACAGCTCCAGGGCGACCCGCTCCAGGGCCGCCCGAGAGGTGGAGCGGCGGCGGCCGGCGCGGGCGGGCTCCGCGGCGGGGGCCGGGATCGTCTCCGCCATGGCCCTTCCTTTCGGCACTCGGTGCCATTATGGTACGGGCAGTGGCGCGGATCACAACGGGCGCGCCCGCGCGCCCCCTTGCGAAGGGAGCCCCATGAGCCCCGAGTCGACCGCCTCCTCCTCCGACGACGGCGCGGCCCGCGGCGCGGACGCCGAGGACTCCGCCCTCCTCGACGACGAGCTGCTCGTGGAGGACGTGTCCATCGACGGCATGTGCGGCGTCTACTAGGCGGCCGCCGTGCAGCCCGCTCCCGCCCCGGGCCCCGCCCCGCCCGGCCCTTCCGGGTTCGACCCCGGCCGGGCCTGGGCGCTGCACCCCCGGGTCTCCGTGCGCCCCGAGCCGTTCGGCGCGCTGCTCTACCACTTCGACACCCGGCGGCTCTCCTTCCTCAAGGACCGCCTGCTGCTCGACGTGGTGCGCGCCCTGGGCGAGCGGCCCAGCGCCCGCGCCGCCTGCGAGCACGCGGGCGTCCCCGCCGGCCTGCTGCCCCGCTACGAGCGGGCGCTGGCGGCACTGGCCGCCGGCGGCATGCTCGTGCCCCGCGACGGGGAGCCCTGACCCCGCCGCCCTCCCTCCCGTTCCCCGACGCACCGCGAGGACCGCCGTGGCACAGCCCTCCGAGGCCCCGGCGTCCGGCACCCGCCTGGTCGACCACTTCCAGCGCGGCCTGGACGCCCCCATCTGCCTGACCTGGGAACTGACCTACGCCTGCAACCTCTCCTGCGTGCACTGCCTGTCCAGCTCCGGGCGGCGCGACCCGCGCGAGCTGGACACCGCCGAGGCGCGCTCGGTCATCGACGAGCTCCGCCGGATGCAGGTCTTCTACGTCAACATCGGCGGCGGCGAGCCGACCGTGCGCCCCGACTTCTTCGAGCTGGTCTCCTACGCCACCGGCAGCGGGGTCGGCGTCAAGTTCTCCACCAACGGCGTGCGGATCACCCCGGCCGCCGCCCGCCGGCTGGCCGCCGACGGCTACGTGGACGTGCAGGTCTCGCTGGACGGCGCCACCCCGGAGGTCAACGACGCCGTGCGCGGCCCCGGCTCCTACGCCACCGCGATGCGCGCCCTGGGCGCGCTGGCCGGCGCGGGACTGGCCGAGCCCAAGCTGTCGGTGGTGGTGACCCGGCACAACGCCGGGCAGCTGGACGATTTCAAGCGGATCGCCGACGAGCACGGCGCCCGGCTGCGGCTGACCCGGCTGCGCCCGGCCGGCCGCGGCGCCGACGTCTGGGACGAGCTGCACCCCACCGCCGACCAGCAGCGTGCGCTCTACGACTGGCTGCTCGAACACGGCGAGGAGGTGCTCACCGGCGACTCCTTCTTCCACCTGTCCGCCTACGGGCGCGCCCTGCCCGGCCTCAACCTGTGCGGCGCGGGCCGGGTGGTCTGCCTCATCGACCCGGTGGGCGACGTCTACGCCTGCCCGTTCGCCATCCACGACCGGTTCCGCGCCGGGTCGGTGCGCGGCCCGGGCGGCTTCGCCGCGGTCTGGCGCGGCTCCGGGCTCTTCGCCGAGCTGCGCCGGCCGCAGGACGGCGGCGCCTGCTCCTCCTGCGGCGCCTACGACTCCTGCCGGGGCGGGTGCATGGCGGCCAAGTTCTTCACCGGGCTGCCGCTGGACGGCCCCGACCCGGAGTGCGTCAAGGGGCACGGCGCGGCGGCGCTGGCCGAGGTCGTGCCGGGGTCGGCGCCGGCCCCCTCCTGCGACCACTCGCACCGCACCCGGCCGCGCCGCGCCGGCCCGGTGCCGGTGGCCATCGGCCGCCGGCCCCCGGAGGCGACGGCGGCCCCGCCGGCCGCGCCGTGCGACGAGAGCCCACTGGCCGGGTTCTCCCCCGCCGCCCCGGAGGCCTGACCGGTGCCGCCGCTGCTGACCGACCCCGTCGCACTGGCCGGGCGCACCGCCCCCTCCCGCGCGGTGTTCGGCGCGCACGAGACCAACCTGGGCCGCGGCCGCGCCCTGTCCGACCGGCACACCGCCTACTACCGGCGGCGCGCCGAGGGCGGGGCCGGGGTGATCGTCACCGAGACCGCGTCGGTCACCCCCGACGACCACCCCTACGAGTACGCGCCGCTGGCCTCGGCGTGCGCGCCGGGGTGGCGGCGGATCGCCGCCGCCTGCCGCCCGCACGGGGCGCTGGTGCTGGCCGGGCTGGGGCACGCCGGCGCGCAGGGCTCCGGCGCCCACTCTCAGCACGTGCTGTGGGCGCCCTCCCCCGTCGCCGACGTGGTGTCCCGGGAAATGCCCGCCGCGATGGAGAAGGAGCAGATCGACGAGGTGGTGGCGGGGTTCGCCGCCGCGGCCGCGGCGGCCTGCGAGGCCGGGGCCGACGGGGTGGAGGTGGACGCCGGCGGGTACTCGCTGCTGCGCCAGTTCCAGTCCGGGCTGAGCAACCTGCGCGAGGACGCCTACGGGGCCGACCGGCTGCTGCTGACCCGCAGGGTGCTGGACGCGGTGCGCGCCGCGATCGGCGGCGACCGGGTGCTGGCGCTCCGGATGTCCTGCGACGAGCTGGCGCCCTGGGCGGGCACCACCCCCGAGCAGGCCGCCGGGCAGGTGCGGCTGCTGGCGCCCCGGGCCGACCTGCTGACGGTGGTGCGCGCCGGGCCGATGGCCCCGCGCGCGCTGCGCCCCGACGCGCACACCCCGCCCGGGTTCAACCTGGAGCTGTGCGCGGCGATGCGCCGGGCCGCCCGCGGCCGCGCCCTGGTGTCCCTGCAGGGCAGCGTGGTCGACCCGGCGCAGGCGCAGGCGGCGCTGGACGCGGGCGCCGCCGACCTGGTGGAGATGGTGCGGGCGCAGATCGCCGACGCCCGGCTGGTGGCGCTGGTGCGCGCCGGCGAGCCGGAGCGGATCCGCCCGTGCCTGCTGTGCAACCAGGCCTGCCAGGTGCGCGACGACCGCAACCCGCCGGTCTCCTGCGTCGGCGACCCGCGCAGCGGCCACGAGCTCGAAGATCCCGATCCGGAGCCCGCCGCGCCCCCGCCGCCCGCTGCGGTCCGCGCGATGCCGTTCGGCGCCGGCGGCCCCCCGGAGGAGGTGCTGGTGGTCGGCGGCGGGCCGGCCGGGCTGGAGTGCGCCCGGGTGCTCGCCGGGCGCGGGCTGCGGGTGCGGCTGGTCGAGCGGACCAGGCGGCTCGGCGGAATGCTGCGCACGGCGGCGGCGCTGGACCCGGCCGCGGCCTCGGCGGAGGCGCTGCGGGCCGCGGTCTCCTCTCCTCGCCGCCCTCCGCCGGCCCCGGCGGTCTCCTCCGGCCCGCCCGGGGCACCGGTGGCCGGGCGGATGCGGCTGGGGCTGCTGGCGGACTGGCTGGAGTCGGAGTGCGTGCGGCTGGGGGTGCGGTTGGAGACCGGCACCGAGGCCACCGCCGCCGACCTGGACGCGGTGCTGGACCGCGGCGGCCGCGTGGTGCTGGCCACCGGTTCGCGGGCGGCGCCGCCGGACGCGGACACCGGCGGCGTGCCGGTGCTCGACGTCGCCGGGGCGGTGGCCCGGCCGGGGCTGCTGCCGGCCGATGGGGCGCTGCTGGTGCACGACCCGGTCGGCGGCCCGGTGGGGGTGGCCGCGGCGGAGCTGCTCGCCGCGCGCGGCCGCGAGGTCCGGCTGGCCTGCCCGGACACCGTCGCCGGGCGGCTGCTCGCGCCCACCGGGGACCTGGCCGACGCCAACGGGCGGCTGCAGCGTGCGGGCGTGGTCCGCGAGCTGCGCTGCCGGCTGGAGTCGGCCGGCGGCGGGCGCGCGGTGCTGCGCGACGTGTGGACGGCGGCCCGCCGCGAGGTGGAGTGCGCGGCCGTCGTCGACTGCGGCCCCCGGCTGCCGGAGGACGCGCTCCACCTGCACCGCCCGGACCTGCCGCGGTGCGGCGACGCGGTGGCCCCGCGCACCGCACTGGAGGCGGTCCTGGAGGGGCGCCGCACCGCACTGGCCCTGGCCGGCGCGGCGGGGCCCGCCCCCGTGCCGCCCACCGGGGCCCCCGCCCCGGCCGTCATGGCGGAACCGGCCGAAGCGGCGGAAGGGGCGCCCCGATGAGCCCGGCGCGCACCTACCGGTACCTGTTCACCCCGCTGCGGGTCGGGCCGCTCACCCTGGCCAACCGGATCGTGTTCTGCGCCCACCTCACCAACTACGCCGAGGACGGCGCGCCCACCGCGCGCCACGCCGCCTACTACGCGGCGCGGGCGGCCGGCGGGGCGGGGCTGATCATCACCGAGGAGCACTCCACCCACCCCACCGACCACCCCTACGAGAAGCTGATCCGCGGCTACGACCCGGCGGTGGTGGCGGGCTACCGGCGGATCACCGAGGCGGTGCACGCGCACGGGGTGCCGGTGCTCGCGCAGCTCAACCACAACGGCGGCCAGGCCTCCTCGATGTACACCCGGCTGCCGGTGTGGGCGCCCAGCCCGGTGCCGGACCCGCTGTTCCGGGAGGTGCCCAAGGCGGTGGAGGAGCACGAGATCGCCGAGGTCGTCGAGGGGTACGCGCGCACCGCGCGGCACTGCGCCCTGGGCGGCTTCGACGGGGTGGAGCTGCAGTGCTCGCACTCCTCCATCGTGCGCGGGTTCCTCTCCCCCGCCGCCAACCGGCGGACCGATCGGTGGGGCGGCCCGCTGGAGAACCGGGCCCGGCTGCTGCTGGAGCTGGTCCGGGCGGTGCGCGAGGCGATCGGCCCGGACCTGGCGCTGGGCGTGCGGCTGTGCGGGGACGAGCTGATCGAGGGCGGGACCGTGCTGGAGGAGGCGGTGCGCACCGCCCGCATGGTCGAGGCGACCGGCGCCGTGGACTACATCAACACCTCCATCGGCTCCGCCACCTCCACCCTGCACATGATCGAGGCGAGCATGCAGGTCCCGCCGGGGTACGCGATGTACGTCCCCAGCGCGATCCGGGAGGCGGTGCGGCTGCCGGTGGTGGGGGTGGGCCGGTTCAAGGACCCGCTCCAGGCGGACCGGGCGCTGGCCGCCGGGCAGGCCGACCTGATCGGGGTGGTGCGCGGCCAGATCGCCGACCCCGAGTTCGCCGCCAAGGCCCGCACCGGGCGGGCCGCGGAGATCCGCACCTGCCTCTCCTGCAACCAGGAGTGCGTCGGGCGGATGGGGCTCAACCGGTGGCTGGGCTGCATCGAGAACCCCGAGGCCGGGCGGGAGGCGGAGCAGGCGGCGGGGCGGGCCCCGGTCCCGCTGCCCGCGCCGCGCCGCCGGGGGCGCCGGGTGCTGGTGGTCGGCGGCGGTCCGGGCGGCCTGCAGGCGGCGGCGAGCGCGGCCCGCCGCGGCCACGAGGTGGTGCTGCTGGAGCGGGAGCACCGGACCGGCGGGCAGATCGTGCCGGCCGCCTCGGTCCCCTCCCGCGCCGAGCTGCTCGACCTGGTCCGCAACCTCGCCGCCGAGGCCGCCCGGTACGGCGCCGAGCTGCGCACCGGTGTGGCGGCCGACGCCGGGACGGTGCTGGCCGAGCGGCCGGACGCGGTGGTGCTGGCCACCGGGGCGCTGCCGCAGGCCCCGTGGTGGGCCGGCGGGCACCCGCGGGTGGTGGACGTGCGCGACGTGCTGGGCGGCGCGGCGGAGCCGCGCGGCCGGGTGGTGGTCTTCGACGAGCTGGGGTTCCACCAGGCGGTGTCGGTGGCCGAGCTGCTCGCCGACCGCGGCTGCGCGGTGGAGGTCGTCACCCCGGCGATGTCGGTCGGCCAGGACCTCGGCGTCACCCTGGACCTGGAGGCGGCGGCGGTGAAGGCGCACGCGGCGGGCACGGTGTGGAGCACCGACCGGATCTGCACCGGCGCCGAGCGGGCCGAGGGCGGCGGGGTGCTGCTCCGGTTGCAGCACCACCCCACCGGGGCCGAGGAGTCCCGGTCGGTCGACTGGGTGGTCTGCGCGGTGCACCAGCGCCCCGACGACGCGCTCTGGAGCGAGCTGCGGCGGGCCGGGGGCGACTCGAAGGCGCGCTTCGATGTGCACAGGGTCGGTGACTGCCTGGCACCGAGAAGGGCCCATTCCGCGGTGATCGAGGGCCACCGGGCGGCGGTGGCCCTGTGACTGGCACCGAAACCACCGCGAAACCGGGCCAATGGACCGGTAGGGGTCCGGTCGCGCTGATCGTCGTACGTGGCGGGTTACCCCCGCTGGGGGCCGCCGAAACCGTCGCCGAGGCCGCCGGCGACGTCCTGGTGGTCGGCTCCGGGGCCCGGGAGGGGGCGCGGGAGCTCGCCCCGTTCCGCCCCGGCCGCACCTTCTACCGGGAGACCGGCGAGGGAATCGCCCCGGCCGCGCTCGTCCCGGTGCTCGCCGCCGCGCTGGAGGCGGCGCCGCTGGTGCTGCTGCCCGCCTCGCCGGACGGGCGCGACCTGGCCCCGCGGCTCGCCGCGGCGCTGGACCGGCCGCTGCTGGCCGCGGCCTCCCGGGTCGACCTGGTCACCGGGGCGGACGGTGCCCCGGAGGCGGTCGCGGCCGAACTGCTCCGGGCCGGCGGCCGGGTCGCGGTGCGGGCCGAGGCCGACGCGCCCGCCGTCGCCACCCTGCTGCCCGGCTGCCGGTCCGCCCCTACCGGCCCTACCGGCCCGCTCTCCGCCCCCGAAGCGGCCGTCTCCGCCGGCTCGGTTCCCGCTCCCAGAGCGGCCGTTCCCACCGGCTCCGGCCCCGCCTCCGGGCCGACTCCCGCCTCCGGAGCGGCCGTCTCCACCGGCCCGGCTCCCGCGTCCGGTCCCCCCGCCCCCGCTCCCCCTGCCCGGCCCACCGTCCCGGAACCGGTCCGGTTGGACGGGCCCGACTCAGGGCCGGGTCCGGCGGAGGCCCGCACCGTCGAAGTGCGCGCGCCCGACCCGGGTACCGCGGACCTGGCGGAGGCGGCGCGGGTCGCGGCGGGCGGCGCGGGCCTGGCCGCCGGGGCCGACGGCGCCCAGGCGGCCCGGGAGGCGTTCGCCCTGCTGGAGCGGGTCGCCGCGGCGCTGGGCGCGGCGCACGGCGCCACCCGGGTCGCCACCGACGCGGGGTGGGCCGAGGCGCACCGCCAGATCGGCACCACCGGCGCCGCCGTCGACCCCGACCTCTACCTGGCGTTCGGCATCTCCGGCGCCGCCCAGCACACCGGCGGCCTGGGCGCCCCGCGCCACGTGGTCAGCGTCAACACCGACCCGGCCTGCCCGATGACCGCCATGGCCGACCTGGGCCTGGTCACCGACGCCCGCGCCCTGCTCGTCGAACTCGCGGCCCGCCTGGGGGTGGCCGACCCGTGACCCCTCCGTTGAGTGAATCCCAGCGTTCCCGTCACCGGTCTTCTTCCCGCTTCACCGACCGCCGCCGGCTCCGAAGGGCGAGGTCCCGCACGGTCTCCACGAGGCGTTTCAACTCTCCGGGCGACTTCCCGGCGAGGGTTCCGATGCCAGGCGGCGCCCTCTTCGAGATGCGCCCGCTTCCAGGCGCTCCGATGGCGGACGCCCTGCATCCGCGCCGGACCGCCGAACCGCCTGAGGCGATGGCAACGGAGAATCATCGGGAAGCACCGATGAAATCACCAGCAGTCGTCACCCCACCGGCCGCGCGGCGGGAGAACGCAGGAAAAAGAGACCGACGAGGCCGGCCGCGCCGGGCCGCACCGCGCCCGCTCCTTCCCTGCCCGGCCGGCGAAAGGGCCGAGTCCCGGTGCGGAGGCGCCCCGCCCTCATCCGGTGCCGGTCCGGCGATCCGGTGGACAACGCCCGCCGCCCCTCCCTGCGGGGCGGCCCGGCCGGGATCCTTCTCGACCGTTCCGGTCCCCGACCTTCGGAGCCGCCGATGACCTCGCCGAGTGCAGACGACCGCCGGCCCGCGGACGGCCCGCCCCCGCCCCCCGTCGATCTCGGCGCCGCGGCCCCGTCCGAGCGCGTCGACGGGGCCGTGGCGCCGAGGTCGACCCCCTCGGCGGGAGACCGGGCCGCGCCGCTCCGCTTCCGGGAGCCGGAACCGGGGCCCGGGCCGGGCGCGGTCGACGCGGTGGTGGTGGGCGCCGGGCCGGCCGGGGCGGCCGCCGCGCTGGAGCTGGCCCGGGCGGGCCGCTCCGTGGTGCTGCTGGAGCGCGGCCCCTTCCCCGGGGCGAAGAACGTCTACGGCGGGGTGATCTACCCGCGCGTCCTGGACGGGGTGCTGCCGGACTGGCGCGAGGAGGCGCCGGTGCAGCGGTGGGTGGTGCGCCGCTCCACGGTGATGCTCTCCGGGGAGCGCGCCGTCTCGGTGGACGTGCGCGCCCCGGCCTGGGGGCGGCCGCCCGGCAACGGCGTCACCGCCTACCGGTCGGACTTCGACTCCTGGCTGGCCGGCGAGGCGGTGCGGGCCGGCGCGCGGCTGGTCCCCTCCACCACCGCCACCGGTCTGCTGCGCGGGCCCGGCGGGCGGGTCGCCGGGGTGCGCACCGACCGGCCCGGCGGCGACCTGCCGGCCCGGGTGGTGATCGCCTGCGACGGGGTGAACTCGCTGCTGGCCCGGGAGGCCGGCCTGCACCCGGGCCCGCGCGCCCGGCACGTCGCGCTGGGCGTCAAGGAGGTGATCGCGCTGCCCCGGGACGCCATCGACCAGCGGTTCGGGCTCAGCGGCGACGAGGGCGCCGACTTCGAGATGCTGGGCTGCACCGGCGGCATACCGGGCGGCGGGTTCCTGTACACCAACGCCGAGACGGTGGCGGTGGGCGCGGTGCTCTCGGTGGAGGGCCTGGCCTCCTCCGGCAGGCGCCCCGAGGAGGTCGTCGACGGGATCAAGCGGCACCCCGCCATCGCCCCCTACCTGCGCGGCGGCACCGTCAAGGAGTACGCCGCGCACCTGGTGCCCGAGGGCGGCTACCGGCACATGCCCCGGCTGTACGGCGACGGCATCCTGGTCGCGGGCGACGCCGCGGGGATGACGCTGGCCGCCGGGATCTGGCTGGAGGGCGTCAACTTCGCCATCGGCGCCGGGCTGGCCGCCGGGCGCGCCGCCGCCGAGGCGCTGGCGCTGGGCGACACCGGCCGCCGCGGGCTGGCCCGCTACGGGCGCGCCCTGCGCTCCTCGTTCGTCCTGGCCGACCACGCGCGGCTGCGCGGCGCCCCCGGGCTGGTGCTCTCCCCGAGGGTGCAGCAGCGCTACCCCGGGCTGGCCGCCGACCTGGCCCAGGCCGCGTTCACCGTGGACAACCCCGCGCCCAAGCCGGGGCTGGCCCGGCTGCTGCTGCGCGCGGCCCGGGCCAACGGGGTCCGCCTGCACCACCTCGCCGCCGACGCCTGGAGGGTCGCCCGTGTCTTCCGCTGACCGCCCCCGCCCGCTGCCGCCCGCCGAGGAGCCGTCGCTGGCCGACCGGATGGCCACCGTCGACTTCGACGTCGGCGCCCGGCCGCACATCACCGTGGACACCCGGGTGTGCCGGTCGTGCACCACCAAGCCGTGCGTCACCGCCTGCCCGGCGGACCTGTTCTCGCCCACCGCCGACGGCGGCGTGCTCTTCAACTACGAGCACTGCTTCGAGTGCGGCACCTGCTACCTGGTCTGCAACGAGGCGGGCGCGATCAGCTGGGGCTACCCCGACGGCGGCCGCGGCGTCGTGTTCCGGAAGGGGTGAGCGGTGCTGATCTCCGTCGTGCTCGCCCCCGCCGACCCGCTGCCCGACGTCGACCCGCTCACCGCCGAGGTCCGCACCGACCGGCGGGCCTGCCGGCTCTCCCCCGGCGACGCCGCCGCCCTGGAGCTGGCGCTGCGCCTGGCCGACGGGCTGCGGGAGGGCGGCGCCGCGCCGCGCCTGCTGGCGGTGGCCGCCGGGCCGCCCGGCCACGACGCCGCGCTGCGCGAGGCGGCCGCGCTGGGCGCCGGGGTGCTCCGCGTCGACCGGCCGCCGGAGCGGCCGGAGGACGCCGAGTACGAGGCGCACACCGCCGAGGCCCTGGCCGGCGCGCTGACCCGCGGCGGGGACCGGCCCGACCTGGTGCTGTGCGGGGCCGGCCCGGCCGACGCTCCCGGGGCGCTGCCCGCGTTCCTGGCCCACCGGCTGGGCTTCGCCCAGGCGCTGGGGCTGCTCTCGCTGGCCCCGTCCGGTGCGGGTCCGGGGGGCGGGCCGGCCGGGCTGACCGGGGTGCGCCGGCTGGACCGCGGCCGCCGCGAGGTCCTCGGCGTGCCGCTGCCCGCGGTCTGCTCGGTGGAGGGCACCGGGGCGGAACCGCGCCGCGCCCCGCTGGCCGCGGCGCTGGCGGCGGCCGGTGCGCCGGTCCCGGTGGTGCAGGCCCCGGCGGCCCGGCCGCGGGTGCGCGCGGTGTCGGTGGGCCCGGCCCGCCCTCGCACCCGCCCGGTGCCGCCGCCGCAGGGCGACGCGCACCGGCGCATCCTGGCGCTGACCGGCGCCCTGGAGCGCACGGAGCGGCCCACCGTGCTGGGCCCGCTGGGCGCGGCGGAGGCCGCCGACGCGCTGCTGGCGTTCCTCCGCCGGCACGACCACCTGCCGGAGGCGGAGGGCTGAGGGGGCATCGCCCTGCTCACCGCCGACGGGACGGCCCCGGCCCGAGGGCCGCCGGAAAGCCGCACGGACAGGGTCGCCGTTTATCGTGACCACGTGGCGGCCGGCCTCGCTCCGGCCGCTCGAGCCCACTGGGAGGCCCTGATGACCACCGGGACCTACGAGTTCCAGACCGAGTTCGCCCGCAGGTACCACGGCAGAGGGAAGAGCGAGGGCGAAGCCGAGGCGCTGCCGGCCGTGCTGGAGGCACGGGGGGTCGGCATCACCGAGCGGCACCGCGAACCCGTCTCCTCCTGCACCGACGCCGAGCGGCTCCGGGAGTGGGTCGTCCGCGCCGCCACCGCCACCCGCGCCGAGCAGGTCTTCGGGTGACCCGCCGCCGCTGAGGGCCCGTCCCGGCTACCGGCGCAGCATGTCGATCATGCCGGCGCCCTCCTCGTCGCCGTGCCCCTCGGCGACGCGGCGCTCCATCAGCTCCAGGTAGGGGGCCACCAGCGCCGTGTCGACCCCCTCGTCCTCGGCGGTGCGGAGCAGAGTGGGGACGCCCGCCGCCTGCATGGCGAGGTTGGAGACGACGCCGGTGGTGTAGTCGCCGCTGTCCAGCTGCTCGGCGGTGGTGTGGATGGCCGGCGCCAGCGCGGTCAGCCAGTCGGCGAGCAGGGACGCGAAGTCCCTGATCGGCATCTCGGCCTTGCGGACCAGCGCGAACGCGTGGGTGACCCCGGCGAACATCCCGTTCATCGCGCTGAGCAGGGCGACGTCGTACAGCGCCGCCGCCCCGGCGTCGGCGCCGGCGTAGGTGGTGCCGGCCGGGACGGCCAGCGTCCCCCGGTGCTCGGCGAACACCTCCTCGGCGCCGCTGTAGAAGACGTAGCCGCCGGATTCGGGGACGCCGATCATCGGCGGGACGGCCATGATGCCGCCGCTGAGGAACCGGGCGCCGCGGGCGTGCGCCCACGCCTCCCGGGCGCGGGCCTGCTCCGGGGTGCCGGTGGTGAGGTCCACCAGGTCCTTGCCGGACAGGTCGGCGGCGGCCAGCGCCTCGCCGACCGAGGCGTCGTCGAGCAGGCAGGTGACGACCAGGTCTCCCGCCGCGACGGCCTCGGCCGCCGTCGCGGCGGTCTCGGCGCCTTCCGCGGCGAGCGGTTCGGCGCGGGCGGCGGTCCGGTTCCACACGGTCACCGGGTGCCCGGCGGCCAGCCAGGCGCGGGCGAGGGCGGTGCCCATGGTGCCGAGTCCGAGAAGGGAGATGCGGGGCTTGGAGGTTTCGGTCGCGTTCATGTGGATTAGGCTGGCGGAGCGCTCCGGGGGCGGACAAGTACGCACTTTGAAGTGGGTGGTTACCCCGGGGTGAGCGAACAGGCGGGAGGGGTTGCGGAATGGGTGCGATGCGCAGGCCCGGGGCGTACCACTGCGGCATCGACGCCGCGATGGACGTGATCGGCGGCAAGTGGAAGGTGCTCGTCCTGTGGGCTCTGGGGGAGGGCCCGCGCCGCTTCGGCGAGCTCCGCCGCGAGCTGGCCGGGGTGTCCGAGAAGGTGCTCGCCGCCCATCTCCGCGAGCTGGAGGAGGACGGCATCGTGCACCGCGAGTCCTACGACGAGGTGCCGCCCCGCGTGGAGTACTCGCTGACCGACCTGGGCCGCTCCCTCAACGACGCCCTGGAGCCCCTCGGCGCCTGGGGCAGCAGGCACGTGCTGGGCCGCGCCCCCGAATACGAGGAGGCGCTGGGCGGGGGCGCGTTCCCCCGGGCCTGAGCCCCGGGGCCGCGCCGCCCTTTCCCACTCCTTTTCCCGTCCCTTTTTCCGTTCATTTTCCCGCCCCGGGGCGGACGGATCTCAGCAGACCGCGCCGCCGTATTCGGCGCTCTCCCAGTCGGTGACGGCGGCGCGGAAGCGGGACCATTCCGCTTTCTTCAGTTCGAGGAACAGGCCGGTCAGGTCGGGGCCGAGTGCGCCGGTGACGACCGGGTCGGCGGCGAACAGTTCCAGCGCCCGGCCGAGGTCGCCCGGCAGGGCCGGAAACGATTCCGCGTTTCCGCCTTCCTCCCCTTTGGGCGGGCCGGGGTCGATGCGCGAGCGGATTCCGTCCTCCATTGCGGAGAGCAGGACCGCGTGGGAGAGATAGGGGTTGGCCAGGGCGTCGGGGAGCCGGAATTCGAGCCGGCCGTTGGCCGGGAGGCGGACCGTGCAGCTCTTCGTCTCCCGCCCCCAGTCGATCCTGGACGGGGTGAAGTCGCTGCCGTTCAGGAGGCGCTTGTAGGAGTTGACTGTGGGGCACAGCACCGCCGCCATCGCCGCCGCGTGCCGCAGGATCCCCCCGAGGGCGTGCAGGCCGGTCCCGGTCAGGTGCAGGCGGTCCGCGCCCGGGTCGGTGAAGGCGTTCCGCTCCCCCCGCCACAGGCTGACGTTGTGGTGGCAGCCGTTGCCCAGCCCGGTGCCGGGCGGTTTGGGCATGAGGGTGACGCCCATGCCGAGTTCGCGGGCGACCTGCCGGCAGATCTGGCGGTAGTCGATCAGCCGGTCCGCGGTGCGTTCGGCGCGGTCGTGGGCCCAGTTCATCTCCAGCTGGCCGTCGTCGCCCTCGTGCCCGCCCTCGACCATGTCCAGCCCCATCGCCCGGCCGTAGGCGACGATGCGCCGGTAGACCGGGCGCAGCCGGTCCAGGGAGTCGAAGTGGAACGCCGGGGAGACCCGGTGCCCCTCGGCGGCGCCCGCCCCCGGGCCGGTCCAGGTGGACTCCGGTTCGCAGCCGCTGCGCAGCTCCAGGCCGGTGCGCTCGGTGAACGCGCCGTGCAGGCGGAGCAGGCCGCCCCGGGCGTCGGCGGGCAGCGGCCGCCCGGCGGTCTCCTCCGGGCCTTGCTCCGGCTCGTACAGGCGGCACAGGAAGCGGGCCGAACCGGGGTCCCACGGCAGCACGGCGAAGGTGTCCGGGT
This sequence comes from Nocardiopsis potens DSM 45234, assembly GCF_000341105.1. Lineage (GTDB taxonomy): Bacteria > Actinomycetota > Actinomycetes > Streptosporangiales > Streptosporangiaceae > Nocardiopsis_A > Nocardiopsis_A potens. The sequence continues at coordinate 16,945 of NZ_ANBB01000029.1, read as the reverse complement.
CGGGCATCGCGACGAACTCCGTCGCGTTCACTCCCCCGCCGATGGGGTCCCCCGACCGGTCGGTGCGCATATCGGCGAGGACGAGCCGGATCATCCGCACCCCCTCTTCCAGGCCGCGCCTCAAGTGGCGCGCCGGAACGGTCTTCCCGACGACCCTTCCGGTGAGCGTCACTGTCTGGTAATGCACGTATTCGACGCCCGATTCGCGGACGCGCTCTTCGATCTCTTTCACGAGTGCGGAATCGGCGTTCAGTTTCCGGTGCTCGCCCAGAAGGGCCGGTCCGTCTGACATCTGGTTCTTCACCTCGCAGGAAGATCGGCGGGGCGCGGCGGCAAGATACTTCTTCCCTTTCCGGTGAGGTACGAACGGGGCCGCACGGGGAGATCTGACGGGGGTTTCCCGCAAGTCCTGAATCACCCGAATCACCTAGGGGGAAACGCTTGCGACACGAGTGCTCTTTTCCGGAATTCGATATCCGGAACCGTCCCGGTGCGCGGTCCCCCGCCCCGGACGGCCGCCCGCGGCCGGAGGACGCCGTCCGGGTGCACCGCTTCTCGGTGGAGCTGGGCAAGGAGCACGTGCTGTGCGCCGTCCGCGACCTCCACCGGCTGCTCGACGGCGCCTTCCCCGGGGAGGCGGTGCAGCCGGGGGACGGCGGCGGCCTCCCGCCCGGCCCCGTGCACGCGATCGTCGACGCCGACCGCGCCCCGGACGCGCTCGCGGAGCGGCCCCCGCCGCGAACCGCGATCGCGGTCGCCTCCGCCGGAGGCGGCGCCCGGGTGGAGGTGCGCGTCCCGCACGGGGAACGGGCCCTGCACGGGCTCGGCGGCGTCGTGGAGAAGGCGGTGCGCGCGCTCACCGGCCTGCCCGAGTCCGGACTGGGCGACCCGGCGCGGCGCGAGGCCGAGATGCGGAGGGCGTTCGCCCCGTCCCTGCCCGCCGCCGACCCGCCGCCCGCCGAGGGCCTCACCGGCCGCTTCGAGCGACTGGCCCGCCTGCACCCCGGCCGGCCCGCGGTGCGCGCCCCCGGCGCCGCCCTCTCCTACGGCGCCCTGGCGCGGCGGGCCGCCGCGCTCTCCGCCGCGCTGCGCGCCCGGGGGCTGGGCCGGGGGTCGCGCGCCCTGATCCTCCCCCGGCGCGACGAGCACCTGGTGGCGGCGGTGCTCGCCGCCTTCGGGAACGGCACCGCGGTCGCGCTCGTCGACCCCCGCCACCCCGCGCACTACATCGAGGCCTGCGCGAAGGCCCTCGCCCCGGACCTGGTCGTCGACCTCGCCGGGCGCGGAGGGGCGCCGGCCGGGTTCCCGGTCATGGGCGCGGACGCGGTCGCGGCGGCCGAGCAGGCGCCTCCCCCGCCCGGCGCGGGAAGGGGGGACGTGTTCGGCCCCGACGACTGCGCCGTCGTCACCTTCACCTCCGGCACCACCGGCACCCCCAAGGCGGTGGCGGGCCGCTACGCCTCCCTCACCTGCTTCTACGACTGGATGGACGAGCGGTTCGGGCCGCTGGCCGGCGCCCGCTTCGGCATGTGCTCCAGCCTCGGCCACGACCCGCTGCAGCGGGACCTGATGACCCCGCTGTTCCTCGGCGGCTCGATCAGCGTGCCCGAGGAGGGGGCGGCGGAGGACCCGGCGGAACTCGCCGCGTGGCTGCGGCGCGAGCGGGTCGAGGCGGTCTGCCTCAACCCGGTCCTCGCCCCCGCCCTGGACCGCGACGGCGGCGGCCTGCCCGACCTGCGGCTGCTCCTCTCCGTCGGCGCCCCGCTCGCCCGGGACCAGGCCCTGCGGCTGCGCCGCGCGGCGCCGGCCGCCCGCATCCTCAACCTGTACGGCTCCACCGAGACCCAGCGCGCCGTCGCCTGCTTCGAGGTGCCGCCGACCTCCGGGGAGATCGCGGCGCTGCCCCCGGTCGTCCCCCTGGGGCGGGGGATGAAGGACACCGGGATCCTGGTGGTCGGGGCCGGCGGCGGCACCCCCCGCCTCCCCTACGAGACCGGCGAGGTCGCGGTGGTCAGCGAGCAGCTCGCGCTGGGCTACCTCGATGCCCCCGCGCCGGACCGCGGCCCCTTCCGCGACCGCCTGCCGGGCGCGCCCCGCCCCCGCCGCGCCTACCTGACCGGGGACCTGGGCCATGCCGCGCCGGGCCTGGGGGTGGTCGGCGCCGGCCGGATCGACGGCCAGGTCAAGATCTCCGGCCACCGGGTGGAGACGACCGAGGTGAGCTCCGCGTGCCGGGCGCACCCGCAGGCCGCCGACGCGGCGACGGTGGCCGTCGACGTCGACGGCCTGCCGACGCTGGTGTCCTTCGTGGTCCCCGCGGACGAGGCGGTGGAGTTCTCCCCGGCGGGCTTCCGCTCCTTCCTCGCCGGGCGCCTGCCCCGCTACGCGGTCCCGCACCATGTCGTCACCCGCCGGGCCCTGCCGCTGACCGCCAACGGCAAGATCGACCTGGAGGCGCTCCGGCGCGAGGCCCGCTCCCGCGCCGCCGGGGAGGCCGCACCCGGGGAGGCCGGCGAGGCCGCGGCCGGGTCCGGCGCCGACGCCGCCGCCGAGTTCGTCCGCCGGCACACCGGCACCGCCGCTCCCCCCGAGGACGTCCCCCTCCGCGAGCTGGGCATCGACTCGCTGCGCTTCCTGTCCCTCGCCGGCCTGCTGGCGGACGGGCCCGCCGAGCGGCGCCCGCCGGGGCTGCACCCGGGGATGAGCCTGGCCGAGGTGCGCTCCGCGCTGTCCGGCCGCCCTCCCCTCCCGGACGGCGGACCGCCCCTCGCGGAGGGAAGGCCGCCCACCGGAGCGCCCCGCTCGGACGCCGGGCCTCCCGCCGGGGCGCCCCGCTCGGGAGCACCGGCCGGCCCGGGCCCGGTCACCCGGGTGTCCACCACCGAGATCGCCTTCGGCGGCCGCGCCTTCGCTCACTGCTGCTCCAACGACTACCTCGGCCTGGGCGGGCGCAACGCCGACCGCGGGGCCCTGGAGGAGTTCCTCTCCTCCGGCCTGCCGCTGCACTCGCACGGCTCCGCCGAGGTGAACGCGCACACCCTCTGGCACCAGAGGCTGGCCGAGGCCGTGTGCGAGCTGCACGGCACCGAGGCCGCCCTGCTCTTCAGCTCGGCCTACCTCGCCAACCTCACCGCCCTCACCGGCCTGGCGGGCCCCGGCGACCACCTCTTCGTCGACGAGCGGGCGCACCGCTCCCTCCTGGACGGGTGCGTCCTCAGCGGCGCCCGGTTCGACTTCTTCCGCCACAACGACCCCGGGCACCTCGAAGAGCTGATCGCCACCGCCGCCCCCGCCCGGCGCAGGGTGGTCGTCACCGAGGGGCTGTTCGGCATCGGTGGCGACATCACCGACCTGCCCGCGCTGCGCGGGGCGGCCGAGCGCCACGGCTGCCTGCTCCTGGTCGACGAGGCCGGGTCCCTCGGCCAGCTCGGGCCGACCGGGCGCGGCGTGTCCGAGCACTTCGGCGGGGCGGAGCCCGGCCCGGTGGTCCGCACCGGCACCCTGGCCAAGGCCCTGGGCTCCAGCGGCGGCTACCTCGCCGGCCCCCGGGAGGTCCTCGGCGGCCTGCCGGCCCGGCGGGGCGCGGTGTACTCCACCGGCCTCGCCCCGGTCCACGCCTTCATGGCGCACCGCGCCGCCCGGTCCCTGCTCGACGACGGCGCCGCGCTGGCGGGGCGGCTCCAGGCCAACGCCCGGACCTGGCGGGAGGCGCTGCGCGGGGCCGGGCTGGACATCGGCGGGGCGCAGGCGGCGATCGTGCCGCTGGTGCTGCCGGGCCCCGCCGAGGTCGAGGAGGCCCACGCCGCGCTGCTGTCCGCGGGGATCTACGGGCTGCCGGTCGCCTCGGCGTCGCCCGGCGCCGTCAACGCGGTGCGCACCACGGTGAGCGCCGTGCACGACCGGGCCGCGCTGCCGGGCCTGGCCGAGCGGGTCGCCCGCGCCGTCCGGGCCGCGCGCCCATGACCGCCCACTCCGAGGGGAGCACGACACCGATGAAGTACCTGGTCGTCGGAGGGACATCCGGGATCGGGGCGGAGACCGTCCGCCTGCTGGCCGGCATCGAGGGCGCCACCGTCGTCTTCAGCGGCCGAAACGAGGAGGCCGCGGCGGAGGTCGCCGCCTCCCTGGAACCGGACCGGCGCCGCCGCGCCGTGTTCGTCCGGGCCGACGTCGCCCGGCGGGACGACATGGACGCGCTGTTCGAGCGGGTCCGCGCCCTCCCGGGCGACCTGCGCGGGGCGTTCAACGCCGCGGGGGTGGCCGACGGCGGCGGCCCGCTGCACGGCACCCCCTCCCACGAGGCCGGGGAGGAGGGCTTCGACCGGGTGGTGGAGGTCAACCTCAAGGGCGCCTGGCGCAGCCTGTGCGGCGAACTGGCGATCATGGCGGCCCAGGGGTCCGGGTCGATCGTCAACTGCTCCTCGGTGGCGGGCCTGCGCACGGCCGACAGCCTGTCCGCCCCCTACACCGCGAGCAAGCACGCCCTGATCGGGCTCACCCGCTCCCTGGCCGTGGAGTACGCCCCGCACGGCGTCCGGGTCAACGCGGTGTGCCCCGGCGTCATCGACACCCCGATGCTCGGCGGCATGCGCGAAGAGCTCCTGGCCGACCTGCACCGGAAGAACCCGGCCGCCCGGATCGGCACCCCCGCCGAGGTCGCGGAGTCCGTCCTCTTCCTGCTCTCGGACCGCTCCCGCTACATCAGCGGAACGACCCTGACGGTGGACGCGGGCGGCCTCACCGGCGCGCTGTGACCCGCGGCGGGACAGAGGCGCCCTTCCGGCCCTGCGCCCGAGGGCGCCTCGGGGCGGACGCCCGGGCGAGCAGGCGCCGGGTGCCCTCCGCGATCTCCGCCGGATCGGCGCCCGCGGCGCAGAGCTCCCGTTCCAGGGCCTCCCAGGACTCCCGCTCCCGTCCGGTCGCCTTTCGCTCCCCGCTCTGGTCGGTGTGCTCGCCGCAGAGGCGCTCTGCGGCCGGGATGTCGTTCCGGTACCACCTCACCAGGTCATCGGCCGACCGCACCGTGTTTCGCGGACATTCGGCGAAGGAGCGGCCCGGCCGCCCCCGGGGCCGGGAGGCGGCCGGGCCGGGGGTCAGCGGAAGGCGTCCGCGTGGTCGCGGGCCCATTGGGCGAAGGTGCGCGGCGGGCGGCCGGTGACCTGCCGGATCGCGGCGGCGCCTCCGGTCCGGTCCGAGGTGGAGGCGGCCGAGCCGTAGAGGTCGAGCAGCCAGTCGATCACCTCGCGGGTGACGCCCTGCTCCGGGTCGTGCCACTCGCGGCGGGTCTGCTCCGGGGTGAGCTCGGTGAACCGGATCCGCTCGCCGATCGCGTCGGCGATGGCGGCGACCTGCTCGACCGCGGTCAGCTCCTCCGGGCCGCCGAAGGTGTACGCGGCGCCGGCGTGGCCGCCGCCGAGCAGGGCCTCCACCGCCACCGCGGCGGTGTCCGCCTCGTGCACGGGGCGGGTGACCGCTGCGGCGAACGGGCGGCGGACCTCGCGCCGGGTGCGGACGGCCTCGGCGTGGTCCAGCCAGTTCGCGGCGAACTCGCCCGGGCGGACCAGGGTCCAGTCCATGCCGGAGGAGCGGGCCGCCTCCTCCACCGGGCGGTAGCCGCGGTGGTCGTCGGGCTCGTCGTCGGCCAGCGCCCCGGAGAGCACCACGGTGCGGCGCACCCCCGCCTCCCGGGCCATGGCGGTGACCTCGCGGGCGGTCTGCGGGTGCGGGAACAGGTAGAGCCGCTCGGCGCCGCGCAGGGCGCGGGCCAGGGAGGGCGGGTCGGCCAGGTCGCCGCGGAAGACCTCCGCCTCACGCGGGAGCCCGGCCGCGTCCGGGTTCCGGGTCAGCGCCCGGACGTGCGCGCCGGCCCGCAGCAGGCCGGAGACGACGTGCCGACCGACCCTGCCGGTGGCGCCGGTGACCAGGATGACGGGTGCGCGGCTCATGCGAAGTCCTCTCGGTGGTCGCGGGCCCACCGGGCGTAGGTGCGCGGCGGGCGGCCGGTGATGCGGCGGTAGGTGTCGGTGGGCGGGACCTGGTCGGCGGTCTCGGCGGCGGCCATCATCTCCAGCGTCCGGTCCAGGACCTCGCGGGTGACGCCCCGCTCCGGGTCGTACCACTCGCGGCGGGCCTGCTCGGGGGTGATCTCGGTGAACCGGACCTCGCGGCCGACGGCCCGGGCGACGGCGGCGACCTGCTCCGCCTCGGTGAGCGGCTCGGGACCGGTGACGGTGTGGGCGCACCCCAGGTGGTCGTCGGTGACCAGGGCGGCGACCGCGACCTCGGCGACGTCGGCCTCGTGCACCAGGGTGGACCTGGCCCCCGGGTAGGGGGAGCGCACCTCCCCGGCCCGGATCTCCGCGGCCCGGTCCAGGGTGCCCGCGGCGAGCAGCCCGGGGCGGACGTGCGTCCACTCGGCGCCGCTCGCCTCCACCGCGCGCTCCACCGCGAGGTGGGCCTCGCGCTCGTCGGCGAGGTGGCGGCGGTAGGGCGTGAGCGAGGCGTCGCCGGGGTCGCCCTGGTAGGGGAACCCGGCGGCGGCCGCCGAGTGCACCGCGAACCGGCGGACCCCGGCGTCCACGGCCGCCCCGATGAACCCGGGGCCCTGTGCGGGGGCCGGGTCGACGAAGGGGAACAGGTGCACCCGGTCCACCCCGTCCAGGGCGGCCTCCCAGGTGTCCGGGTCCTCGAAGTCGCCCCGGACGATCCGGGCGCCGGCCGGCAGCAGGGCCGCCGCGGCCTCCGGGTCGCGGGTCATGGCCCGCACCGGCCGCCCGGCGGCGAGCAGGCCGGCGACCACCCTCCTCCCGATGTTCCCGGTGGCTCCGGTGACCAATATCGTCATACGCCCTCCCGGCGGATCGGTCGGAAAACAGCGCAGCAAAGGCCACCCCTTTACGGGATCCTTTCCGCCGCCTTTCCGGGAGAGATTAGACCGGATCGCCGAATTCCGCACATGGAAATGCATCAACACAGGTCGAAGCGATTCACCAATGGACGTGAAGTCATGTTCATGATCCCCCTGAATCGAATTCGCCGAGGCGGCCGATAAATGTGAATGCGTTGTTCGCGTTTTCTCTTCGGCGGGGCGGCCCGCCTCCTCTCCCGCCCCTGCGCGCCCGCGGGGCCGGCGCCCCCGCCGCCCGCGCGGTTCACCCGGTCTTCTCCGCATTCGCCCTTTCGGTTCAGCGGAACCTCCCGCACCGGCCGCGCACAGCGGCGACACTCGGTCCTCCCGCCCCTCCCCCGGGGCGGGGTCTCCTGCCCCCCGAAGGAGTCCGATGAAGCGAGCCGCCGTCGCCGCGGTGGCGGCCGCCGTGCTGCTGGGCGCGGCGGCCGTGCTGTGGAACGTCCACGCCCGGGCCTCGGTCACCGAGGTCACCGGCCTGGTCGGTTCGGAGAAGGAGGGGTTCTTCGCCGACGAGGCGGTCCGCGACCGCTTCGCCGAGCTGGGCTACCGGGTGCAGGTCCGCGGCCGGGGGTCGCGGGCCATCACCACCGCCGACACCGGGGGCGTGGACTTCGCCTTCCCCAGCGGCGCCCCCGCCGCCGAGGCGTTCCGCACCCGGCACGGCGTCGACCGCGAGCACCGCCCGTTCTTCTCCCCCATGGTGGTGCTGAGCCACCGGCCGGTGGCCGAGGCCCTGCAGCGCGCCGAGGCCGCCGCACCGGCCGGCGACGGCACCTGGACCCTGGACATGGCCGCCTACCTCGACCTGGCCGAGGACGGCACCCGCTGGCGCGACCTGCCCGGCGGCGCCCCTGAGGGCACCGGCCGCAACACCGTGCTGATCCGCACCACCGACCCGCGCACCTCCAACTCCGCCGCGATGTACCTGGCGGTCGTCGGCTACCTGCTCAACGGCGAGGAGGTGGTCAGCGGCCCCGCCCCCGGCGTCGCCGAGCGCGCCGTCCCGCTCTTCCTGGACCAGGGCGGGCCGCCGGACACCTCCCGGCAGCCCTTCGACTCCTACATCGCGCTGGGGCCGGGGCACACCCCGCTGCTGTGGGCCTACGAGTCGCAGTACGTCGCCGCCGGGGCCGCCGGCGAGCTGCCGGAGGAGGCCGCGGTGCTCTACCCCGCCCCGACCGCCGTCTCGGCGCACACCGTGCTGCCGCTCACCGGCGCCGGGGACGAGGTCGGCCGGCTGCTCACCGAGGACCCCGAGCTGCAGCGCCTCGCCGCCGAGCACGGCTTCCGCACCACCGACCCCGGCGTGTTCGCCGACGCCGCCGCGGCCGCCGGGCTGCCGGTCCGCACCCGGCTCGACGACACCGTCAACGCCCCCGGCCACGCCGCGATGGAGGGCCTCATCCGCGAGGTCGAGCGGCACTACGCGGGCAAGCCGGCCGCCGGGACCGCCGGATGAGGCCGGGGCGCCGCCGGGCGCGCGCCGCCGCCCTGGCCGCCCTCCTGGCGGCCGCCCTCGCGCCGGCCTGCACCCCGCAGGCCTCCGGCGTGCTGCGGGTCCTGGCCGGCAGCGAGCTCGCCGACATGGAGCCGCTGCTGGAGCGGGCCGAGCAGGAGACCGGCGTGCGGGTGGAGATGGACTACACCGGCACCCTGGAGGGCGTGCAGCAGGTGGTCTCCGGGCAGGCCGCCCGGGACTACGACGCGATCTGGTTCTCCTCCAACCGCTACCTGGCGCTGCACCCGGAAGGCCGGGACGCGCTGGGCGAGCAGACCTCGGTGATGGCCTCCCCGGTGGTGCTGGGCGTCGCCCGGAGCACCGCCGAGGAGCTGGGCTGGACCGGCGGCGCCGAGGTGACCTGGGCCGACGTCGCCGAGGCCGCGGCCGGCGGGGACCTGTCCTACGGCATGACCAGCCCCGCCGCCTCCAACTCCGGGTTCTCCGCGCTGGTCGGCGTGGCCGCCGCGCTCTCCGACGCCGGGTCGGCGCTGCGCGCCTCCGACGTCGCCGGGGCCGCCCCCGAACTGGAGCGGTTCTTCTCCGGCCAGCGGCTCACCGCGGGCTCCTCGGGGTGGCTCGCCGACGCCTACGTCCGGCGCGCCACCGGGCAGGACCCCGGCCCGGAGCTGAACGCGATGGTCAACTACGAGTCGGTGCTGCTGTCGGTGGAGCGGCGGGAGGAGCTGCCCGAGCCGCTGGCGGTGGTGCACCCGGCCGACGGGGCGGTGACCGCCGACTACCCGCTGACGCTGCTGGAGCCGGCCGGCGCGCAGGCCGCCGAGCGGTACGGCGCCCTGGTCGACCACCTGATGGGCGAGGAGGTCCAGGAGGAGATCGGGCGCACCACCCACCGGCGGCCGATGGCGCCCGGCGCCGCCGACCCGGGCCCGCCGTCCCTGCCCGAGCTTCCGTTCCCGGCCACCGCCGAGGTCGCCGACGGGCTGATCGGCGCCTACTTCGACGAGTACCGCCGCCCGGCCCGCACCGTGTTCGTGCTGGACTCCTCCGGTTCGATGGCCGGGGAGCGGATGGCGGCGCTGCGCACCGCGGTGGACACCCTCACCGGCGGCGACGGCGGTTCCCTGGACGGCCGCTTCCAGCGCTTCTACCACCGCGAGCGGGTCACCCTGCTGCCGTTCGCCTCCGGGGTGCACCGCGCGCGGACCTTCGAGGTGGACAGCGGCGACCCCGGTGAGGCCCTGGACGGGATCCGCGCGGGCGTGCGGGCGCTGGAGCCCGGCGGGTGGACCGCCGGATACGCCGCCCTGGCCGAGGCCTACGGCCTGCTGGCCGAAGAGGAGACCGGCGGCAGGTTCACCTCGATCGTGCTGCTCACCGACGGGGAGGTCAACCGCGGCCCGGGCCTGGCGGAGTTCCGCGACGGGGTGCACGCCGGGCTCGGCGGGGAGCTGCGCGGCGTCCCGGTCTTCCCGGTACTGCTGGGCGAGTCCGACCCGGCCGAGATGGAGGAGCTGGCCGAGCTCACCGGCGGCCGCGTCTTCGACGCCCGCTCCACCTCGCTGGACGAGGCGTTCCGGGAGATCCGCGGCTACCAGTGATCCGCCCGCGGCGGGGTCCGGACGGAGGACCCCGCCGCGGGAGTCGCGGGGAGGCGGGCCGGCGCCTCCGGAACGCGGGTCAGTCGCCCCGGACGCCCCCGTCCGCGCCGAGCGCGGCCGCGACGATCGCCTCCACCTGGGCGACGATGGCGGCGCGGTCCCGCTCGAAGGCCGGGTCGGTGACCTCGGAGCCCCCGCCCAGGTGCAGGATCGGGGTGTGCACGTGCCCGGCGGGGAGGTCCAGGCCGGTGGCGTCGCGCAGCAGGGTGTTGCGGTAGGCGATCTCGTTGGACAGGTAGTCCCCGCCGCCGCCCGCGCGGGCCTCGGAGCCGGGGGTGGGCCCGTCCGGGCGGACCACCGGCTCGTCCTCCCCCGCCGGGATCTCGGTGACCTCGGTGTTGTCCACCACCGGGAAGGGCTCGCCGGAGACCGCCTCGACGATCGCCGGGCGGTCCAGGGTGGAGTCGGACCACTGCGGCTGCGGGGTGACGGTGGGGAACCCCTCGGGGATCGGCGCCGTCTCGGCGGTGCCGGTCGACTCGTTGTCGTCGGCCCCGCCCCGCCAGGCCCCGTTGTGCGCCTCCAGGTCGAACCGGCCCTCCCGGCCCTGGCTGACGGTGATCACCGCGTCGGCCGGGCGGTCCCCGGTGTAGTGCGGCGCCAGCGCCCGCTCCACCATGCCGTCGGTGAAGTCGCGCCAGCGCACCGGGAACATCGCGGCCTGCACCACGGCCGTCCGGCCGTCGGCGGTCTCCAGCACCGCACCGTCCAGGGCCAGGGCGGCCGCGCCGGAGGGGTTGGCCTGGCGGATGTCGTTGTCCAGCCGGAACGGGTCGAAGCCGGTGACCACCACCCGCAGCACGTCCTCGTCGGCGCCGAAGTCCATGCCGGACTGGCCGCGGGAGCGGCGCTCCAGTTCGGCGAGGAGCTCGGTGCGCTCCTCGGCGGCGAGGTCGAAGGAGGGCTCCCAGCGGCGCAGCGCCGAGGTCATGCCGAGCCGGGCCCAGTACAGCGGGCGGTCGTCCCCGGCGCTCAGCTCCCCTTCGGCCGCGGTGCCGGACCGCACCCGGTGCACCGCGTCGCGCCAGAGCCGCTCGCCGTGCACCCGGACCGCGGCCCGGGCCGCCTTCTCGTTCGGTGCGGCGCACAGCGCGCGGGCGAAGTCGTCGGCGCGGTCGGCGAAGCCGGAGCGGCGCAGGATCTCCTGGGGGACCTCCTCGGCGAGCCGCTCCTCTTCGACGGTGGCGCCGACGGCCGCCAGGCAGTCCGGTTCTCCGCCGGGCGCGGCGTGCGCCGGGGAGGCGAGGGCCAGAGCGGGGGCGAGGACGAGTGCGGCCGCCGCGATGCGGGGGGCCGGGTTGCGGACGGGCAAGCCGCCTCCAACTCCATACAAGTGATTTGTTCAACAAAATTCGGAGCAGAAGGTAGCAGCTTCCCCACGGCCCGCACCAGAGCCCTCCTGCGGACGATCCGCCCGTCCCGGGAGGCGGCCGGCGCGGCGGAGGCGGGCCTGCGCCGGCGCCCGGACCGCGGAACCGGACGTCCGCGCAGGCCACCGGGGGTTCGGAGACGGCACGGCGGGCACCGGGGCCGGGAGCGCGCCCGGCCGGCGGCCCGCCCGCTCTCGGACCGCCGGCGGAGGGAACAAGGAGCCGGAGAAGGAGCCCGGGCACCGGAGCCCCGCCCCGCCCTTCCGCGGGCACCGGGGGTGTCCAGGAGGCAGGCCGGGGCCCGCCCGCCGGGACCGCCCCCGTGCCCGGTCAGCCCTCCAGATCGCGGCGGAGGTGTTCGGCGGTGACCGATCCGGGGTGGCCGAGCAGGTCGGCCGGGGTCCCCTCGAACAGCACCCGGCCGCCGTGCCGGCCGCCGCCCGGGCCCATGTCGATCACGTGGTCGGCGCGTTTGAGCACGTCCAGGTCGTGCTCGACCAGGACGACGGTGTTGCCCGCGTCGACCAGCCGGTCCAGCAGCCCCAGCAGCACCTCCACGTCGGCCATGTGCAGCCCGGTGGTCGGCTCGTCCATCACGTAGACGGCGCCGGTGCCGCCCAGCCGGGTGGCGAGCTTGAGGCGCTGCCGCTCGCCGCCGGACAGGCTGCTCAGCTCCTGGCCCAGGGTGAGGTAGCCCAGCCCGACCTCCTCCAGCCGCTCCATGGCGCGGGCGACCTTGCGCTCGCCGCGCCCGGTGAAGAAGGCGCGGGCCTCCTCCGCGGTCATCGCGAGCACCTCGGTCACGTTCCTCCCGCGCAGCCGGTGCTCCAGCACGGCGGCGTCGAACCGGGAGCCGCCGCACTCCTCGCACACCGTGGTGACCGGGTCCATCATCGCCATCTCGGTGACGGTCTCGCCGCGCCCGCCGCAGGCCTTGCAGGCGCCCTTGGAGTTGAAGGAGAACAGGCCCGGCTCGGCGCCGCTCTCCTCGGCGAAGCGCTTCCGGATCACGTCCATCACGCCCAGGTAGGAGGCGGGGGTGGAGCGCGAGGAGGCGGTCACCGCGGACTGGTCCACCACGACCGCGTCGGGGTGCCGCTCCACCAGGACCCGGCCGACCAGGGTGCTCTTGCCCGACCCGGCGACGCCGGTGACCACGGTGAGCACCCCGGTGGGCACCCGCACCGAGACGCCGCGCAGGTTGTGCAGGTCGGCGCCGCGCACCTCCAGGGCGCCGGTGGGGGTGCGCACCTTCCCCTTCAGCCCGGTGCGGCGGCGCAGGCACCGCCCGGTGCGGGTGTCGGCGGCGCGCAGCCCGTCCACGCCGCCCTGGTAGACCACCCGCCCGCCGTGCGTCCCGGCGCCCGGCCCCATGTCGACCACGTGGTCGGCGACCGCGATCACGTCCCGGTCGTGCTCGACCACCAGCACCGTGTTGCCCCGGTCGCGCAGCCGCAGCAGCAGCCGGTTGAGCCGGCCCACGTCGTGCGGGTGCAGCCCGGTGCTGGGCTCGTCGAAGACGTAGGTCACCCCGGTCAGCGCCGACCCGAGGTGGCGCACCGTCTTGATCCGCTGCGCCTCCCCGCCGGACAGGGTGGGCGCCTCCCGGTCCAGGCTGAGGTAGCCCAGGCCGATGTCGCAGAGCCGGCGGACGCTGCTCGCGGCCGCGCGGGCGATCGGGGCGCCCTGCGGGTGGTCCACCTCCTCCAGCACCGGGACCAGGTCCTCGGCCTCCATCGCGCACATCTCGGCGATGGTGCGCCCGGCGACCCGGGTGGCCAGCGCCTCCGGGTTGAGCCGGCGCCCCTCGCAGGCCGGGCAGACCACCTCGGTGGTGACCGCCTGCACCGCCTCCCGGGTGCGCTTGCTCATCGCGGAGATGTCCCGGTTGAGGTAGAGCCGGCGGAACCGGTCCTCCAAGCCCTCGTAGCCGAGGGAGAACCCGCCCTCCTCCGCGGTGAGCTCGATCTTGACCGTGCCGTCCCGGCCGCCGCGCAGCAGGTCCTCCCACTCCCGGTCGGTGTAGTCGCGCAGCGGCTTGTCCGGGTCGAGCAGCCCGGTGCGCCGGTACAGCTCGTAGGGGTAGGCGCTGCTCTCGGCGAACAGCGGGAAGAGCACCGCGCCGCCGTTGAGCGACCGGGAGGCGTCGAAGAAGGCGGCGTGGTCGATGCCGACCGCGCGGCCGATGCCCTCGCAGCTCGGGCACATGCCCGCCGGGGTGTTGAAGGAGTAGGCCGAGGAGGGGCCGGCGGAGGGGTGCCCGGCCCGGGAGAACAGCAGCCGCAGCAGCGGGTGGACGTCGGTCATGGTGCCGACGGTGGAGCGGGAGTTGCCGCCCGGCGGCCGCTGGTCGACGACGACGGCCACCGCGAGGTTGTCCACCAGGTCGGCCTCGGGCTTCTCGTAGCGGGGCAGCAGGCTGCGGATGTGCAGCGGGTAGGTCTCGTTGAGCTGGCGGTTGGACTCCACCGCCAGGGTGCCGAACACCAGGGACGACTTTCCCGAGCCCGAGACACCGGTGAAGACCGTGACGGTGTTCTTCGGGATCTCCAGGGAGACGTCCTTGAGGTTGTGCACCCGGGCGCCTTCGATCACGATCGGCGGTGCCGCGCCGAAGCGCTCGGTCGCCGTTGCCACTGGGGCTCCTCTCGTCGTGCGGGCACGCCGCATCGGGGCAGGGGTCTCCTGCCCTGTCCGGTGGGAATCGGGAACGGCCCCGCAGAGCGCGGGGCGGACACCCATATTCGGTGCGCGCCCCCCGGAAGGCAAACGCGAATGCCGCATTCATATTCATCCTGACCTGCGAAAACGCGCGCCGCGCTGAGGGCGGGGGAAACCGGTGCGGGAGTATCGACGCAGGTCCCGGCGGCCGCTATCCTCCCGGGATGGACTCGGTCGAGGCGGCGCCGCTCAGCGGCGAGGTGCACGCGTGGGCGCGCGAGCTGTGGGACTTCCACACCGCCCCCGCCAGGGAGGGCGGGCCGGCCCGCGGCGACGTGGTGCTGGCGCTGGGCAGCCACGACCTGCGGGTCGCCGGGCACGCCGCGCGGCTGTGGCGGGAGGGCGCGGCGCCGCTGGTGGTGTTCAGCGGCGACCGGGGGCGGCGCACCGGCGGCGGGCACGGGCACGCCCGCTGGGAGCGGCGCGAGGCCGAGGTGTTCGCCGACGCCTCGGGGCTGCCGGACCGGGCGGTGCTGCTGGAGACCCGGGCCACCAACACCGGGGAGAACTTCTCCTGCTCGCGCGAGCTGTGCGCGCGGCACGGCGTGCGGGTGCGCGCGGCGGTGGCCACCGCCAAGCCCTACATGGCCCGGCGCGCCCTGGCCGCCGCGGCGGTGCACTGGCCCGGGGTGGAGTGGCGGTTCCGCGCCTTCGGCGGCGGCTACCGGGGCTACCCCGACGAGCGGTACGGGGCCGAGGAGCTGGTCTGCTTCCTCGTCGGCGACCTGCAGCGGCTGGTGGTCTACCCGCGGCGCGGCTGGGCGGCGCCGGTGCACGTGCCGGACCGGGTCGCCGAGGCCTACGAGCGGCTGGGGCGGGCCGGGTTCACCGGGCACCTGATCCCGGGGGAGCCGCCCGGGCTGGGCTGACCCCCGGGCGATGTTCCCGGCGCCGTCGCCGCCTCGACGCAGGTCGAGGCGGCGACGGCGCCGGGGTCACCGGGGGAAGGGGGCGCGCTACTCGGCCTCCGCCTCGGCGCCGGCCAGTGCGGCGGCGTTGGCCTCGCGGCGCGCGAAGACGTCGTTGGCCATCTCGTTCATCTGCTTGAGCACCTTCTTGCGCGGGCGCGCGGCGAGGCGGTCGATGTAGAGCCGGCCGTAGGTGTGGTCGGTCTCGTGCTGCAGGCAGCGGGCGAAGTAGCCGGTGCCCTCGATCTCCACCGGGGCGCCGTCCTTGTCGAACCCGGTGACCTTGGCGTACTCGGCGCGGGGCAGCTCGGCGTGCGGGCCGGGCACCGACAGGCAGCCCTCGTTCTCCAGCACCAGCGGGACGGAGTCGTCCCGCTCGGCCAGCACCGGGTTGACCACGTGGCCGACGTGGCGCACGCCGTCGTCGTCGGGGCAGTCGTAGACGAACAGCCGCAGGTCCTCGCCGACCTGGTTGCCGGCCAGGCCGACGCCCTCGGCGACGTACATGGTGAGGAACATGTCGTCGATGAGGGAGGACAGCCCGGGGGTGCCGAACATCTCGGCGGGGACGTCGTTGTTGACCCGGTGCAGCACGTCCTCGCCGACCACCGTGATCCGGCGGACCCGGCCGCGGGCGGCCTCGGGCGCCATCTCGGGGTGGTCGTCGACCGGTTCGCCCTGGACTCGGACCCTCTGGTCGGCGGGGTCTCCGGCGCTGGACTGCTCGGACATGCGCTGCTCGCTCTTTTCCACTCGGCCGCGGGCTGGGGCGCGCGCCGGAAGGGGCGCGCGAAGACCTTCGCAAAATAGCATAAAGGCGCAGGTCACCATGGCGGGATCGGAAGGCGTTCGCGGGGTCGGCCGGGCGACTTGTTCGGCAATACCATCGTGGAATGGAGAATTTGCGCGGCAAGCAGGGCACCTGGACCTTCGACGAGGACAAGGTCGTCATCGACTATGCGACCGGTTGGTTGGCATCGTCGCTGAACAAGGCGCTGGCCCGCACCGAGGTGCCGCTGCGGAGCGTGGCCGGGGTCGATTTCCGCACCCGCGGCACCGGCGCGAAGAAGAAGGGCTGGGAGATGCGGCTGCGCATCCGCGACCAGGCCGACCCCTTCGCCGCGGTGGGCGCCGCGATGTCCGGGGAGGACCCCTTTCTGCTGTCCGGCGACGCCAAGACCGAGCTGGTCGCCGAGTACCACGCCGACCAGCTGCGGCTGCTGGCCGAGCGGGCCGCCGCCCAGGGGCCGCCCCCGGCCGGCGCCCCGGCCCGGCTGGTCGCCCCGCTGCCGCTGCACATCCAGGTGCACGAGGGCACCGCCGCCTTCGACGGCTCCTCCCTGGTGCTCTCCTGGACCAGCGAGGCCGCCAAGGAGAAGCGGTCCGCCCAGCGCAGGGAGTTCCCGCTGGAGCGGATCGCGAAGGTGGAGTGGAACCCCTCCGACGGCTGGGACTACGGGGTGCTGCGGGTGCTGTCCGAGGACGGGGCGCCGCGGAAGAAGCCGGTCCCGGCCAAGCGGGATCTGTCCTGCCTGCTGTTCGACGAGGGCGGCGAGCAGGCGCAGGCGCTGCTGATGGCGGCGACCGTCACCGCCCACCTGTGGGCGGCCGGCTCGGGCCGGCCCGAGGCCGACGGGGCCGCGGCGGCGCTGCCCTCCGGCGGGGCGGTCCCGGCGATCGGGGCGGGGGGCGGATCCGAGGAGGCCGCGGCGGCCGGATCCGACGACGACATCGACCCGGAGAGCCGGATCGTCATGGCCCGGATCCGCAAGCTGGGCGAGCTGCACGCCGAGGGGCTCCTCACCGACGAGGAGTTCAGCGCGAAGAAGGCGGAGCTGCTGGAGCGGCTCTGACCCGCCGGCCGGGGCGGCCCCGCCGGCTCCCCCTGGGCGGGGACGCGGAACGGGGCGGGGGGG
>NZ_ANBB01000028.1 GCF_000341105.1 Nocardiopsis potens DSM 45234 | reverse complement strand
GCCCCCCGCCCCTGCAGAGGCGGGCCGCATCGGGCATCAGGACTTGACCGCGACCGCCTCGACCTCGACCAGCTGGTCGTCGTAGCCGAGCAGCGCCACGCCCAGCAGGGTGGCCGGGGCGTCGTGGTCGCCGAAGGCGGCGCGCACCACCTCCCAGGCGCGGACCAGGTCGGCCTGGTCGGAGGTGGCCACGTAGACGGTGTACTTGGCCACGTCGGTCAGCCGGGCGCCGGCGGCGTCCAGCGCGGTGACGAGGTTCTCCACGCACTTGCGGGCCTGGGCCTCGTAGTCGCCGGGGGCCGTGGTGGAGCCGTCCAGCTCCAGCGGGCAGGCCCCGGCGGTGAACACGGTGCGGTCGGCGACCACGGCCGCGTAGGCGTAGTCGATCTGGTCGGTGAGCCGGTCGTCCTTGCGGATCATCTCGATATGTGAACTCATCGCCGGAGACCCTAGCGGGGAAGGGCTCAGCGGTACCAACCATTTCCCTGGGTGAAGCAGCGCACCAGGTAGTCGCGGAGCGAGACCACCGCCAGCCGGCGCCGGTCGGTCTCGTGGTCCCAGACCACGATGCCCGGCCCGTAGTCGGTGTGCACGTAGGCGAACTGCGGGCCCATGTCGCTGTCGCCGAAGAAGATCATCTCGTCGAAGGGCGCGTACAGCTCGGCGTAGTCGGGCTCGCCGCGCATCGCCAGGTTGTCCTCGATCAGCCGCTGGGCGGACCAGACGATCTCGTCGCCGTACTCGTTGCGGACCCCGTCGGCCTCCCGCAGCAGCGAGGCGAGCTCGAAGGGCAGCGGAAGGGACAGCGCCCGCTCCACCGCCGCCAGCACGGCCTCGTCGGCCGGCGGCACCGGCTCCGCCTCCGGGTACAGTTCACCGATCAGTTCTCGCCACACATGGTGAATCATCACAGCTCGGGCCGGGATGCGGGAAACCGGCGGGCGCGAGTCCCCCGATTCGGCCGCCCGAACGCCCCGCGATCGGGCGGTTCGCCCGCTTCGCGCCCGGCGCGCCGGCCGGCCGATGTGCATGGCACCCCCTGAGTGGAATATCCTTCTCTCGCCCTCCGTTGGGGGGTGTGCGGGCCGGTGCGGTAGAAAGTGTCCCCCGGGCTCCATTCAATGCCTTCGCGGAATACCGCGCCGGGCGCCGGCCTTCGGGCCGGTGCACCCGGCGGTCTCAAGGAGCCGCGTTGCGCCCTGCGCCGTGAGGCGACCGCCGTACCGGCCCGCACGAGACTTGCACGAGGGCCCCGCCGGATCCCGGCGGGGCCCTCGCCGCTCCGCCCCTCCCCCTTTCCCTCATTCGCCCTTTTTGCGGTATTTCGCACACGACGCTCCGGTGACCCCCTGGAATCTCCGCACTTCGCACGGTCACCCCCTCGCCCGCCTCCGTCCGGCTCAATGGTGAGTGCCCCCGCCGCATCCGCACACGAGGAGAGACGGATGAAGCCCACCGCCCGCCGCACCTGCGCACTGGCCCTCGGCGCCGCCCTCGCACTGACCGCGGCGCCGGCCCCGGCGGCCGCCGACGGCTACCCCGGCTACACCGCCAGCCGCTACACCCCGCTCACCGGCGGCGCCGCCGACCTGACCGGGGCGGAGAAGGCCGGCTGCGCCGAGGGGGAGGTCGGCCGGAGCGGCCCGCGGGTGCTGTTCTTCGGCACCCAGCAGTCCGACGGCCGGCTGCGCCAGCCCGGCACCAGCTCCGGCAGCCGCACGCCGCGCTCCACCACCTCGCACGCGGTGGCCGCCGCCACCGCCTGGGCCGAGGGCTTCACCGCCTGCTCGCCCGCCGGCGCCACCGCCGAACTCGCCCTGGGCGTCAACAACAAGCAGGACGGCGGGGCCTCCGGCTCCGGCGCCGGCCGGGACTGGGCGCAGGTGGTGGAGACGGCCGCGGAGAAGGCCGGCACCGACAAGGTGCGCATCGCCGGGGCGGTGGACGCCGAGCCGTCCTGGTCCTCGGCCCGGTGGGCCCGGGACTGGGTGGACGCCTACACCACCGCCACCGGCACCCGGCTGTACGCGGTCAACTCCGCCGACTCCTGCCCGGAGTACGGCTCCTCCTCCACCTCCTGCGCCAACGGGTGGAAGCTCTCCGACGTGCACTACGTGGCCACCGGCGCCTCGGGGCAGATCCGGGCCATCCCGCAGATCTACCGGACCAACGGCACCCAGGCCCGCCAGTGGGCCGCGGTCAGCGCCTGGGGCGCGAGGCACTCCTCCGGCCCGGTCCGCTTCGTCGGCTCGATGTCCCAGCGCACCGCCTGCAACCAGCGCGGCGGCTGCAACGGCACGAACAACACCGCCAAGACCGCCTGGACCCAGCTGCGCGCCGAGCTGAACGCGCACGAGGAGACCCGCGTCGGCGACCTGCCCTACGCCAGCGACATGCGCTGGCCCTGACCGATCCCGGTGCGGGCGCGCGCCCGCACCCGCACCGGGCCCTCCCCGGCGCCTTCCGCGGCGTTTCGGTGCCTTCTGTGGGCGCAGAAGGCACCGAAACGCCGCGGAAGGCCCGGAACGGGCGGGAAACGGTGCCCTCGGCGCGGATCTAGGCCTCCCGCCGGGCACCTGCGAGCGGTTATCTTCGCCGTGCATCTCCCGAACCCGCTCCCAGGGAGGACGGACCCCCCATGCCGCTCACCCCCGCGCCGCGCCGACTGGCCGCGGCACTGGCCGCCGGCGCCCTGATCGGACTCCTGGCCCCCGCAGCGGCGGCCGGCGCCGACGAGCAGCGGACCGCCGCCGTGAACCTCAGGACCCCCTTCGACTGCGGCCAGGTGTGGAACGCCAACACCCGGACCAACCACAACCCCCAGCTCTCCGTGGACTTCCAGCGCTCCGGCGCCCAGGGCAAGAACGTGCTCTCCAGCGCCGCGGGCACCGTCACCACCGTGGCCGACCGAGGGAACACCAGCTACGGCAAGTACATCGTGGTCAGCCACGGCCAGGGCATCACCACCCTCTACGCCCACCTGGAATCCCAGGCCGTCTCGGTCGGCGACAAGGTGAACACCGGGACCCGCATCGGCAAGGTCGGCAGCACCGGCGGGTCCACCGGGCCGCACCTCCACTACGAGCAGCGGGTCGACGGCCGGGTGGTCCGCGCCGTCCTCAACGGCGTCAGGATCGCCTACTACGGCAACACCACCATCACCAGCAGCACCAACTGCTGACCCGCCGCCGCACCGCGCCGATCCGGGGTGCGCCCGCACCCCGGATCGGCGCCGCTTCCCTGAGACCGCCCCGCTCATCCCCCGATGATCTTGACGTTGCGGCCCCAACGGAACGCCTTGTCGTCAAATGGCCGCCGCAACGAGGAGCTCGGGGAGGGGCGGGGCGCAGGCAATCGCCCGGGCGCGGCGCCTCGCGGAGTGAAGGTCCAAGCGGGCGGCGAAGGCGGCGGTGGGGACCGGCCGGTCGGTCCGGCGCGGCGCCCCACGGGGCCGGGGTTCAAGCAGGCGGCGACGGCAAGGGTAGGGCCGGGGCGAAGGCCTCACCCGGGCGCGGCGCCTCGCGGAGTGAAGGTTCAAACGGGCGGCGAAGGCGGGAGCGGGTTGGGCGCCGCGTCACCGGCCCGGCGCGTGCTCCTGGCGGGGAGGCGGCGGCGCCCCCGGCGAAGAGGGCGGGCCCGCCCGAGCCGAGCAGGGGGCCTTATCCCCTATGCCGGGTTCGCGGCGGGGAACGAGCGGGGGCGGGGGCGCCCTGCGCACCGCGAGAGCACCCCGATTACATCTACCAGCGAGTAGTGAGCCCTGAGGCCCCCACCACCCCCTCACCGGTTACCCAGAGTGGCCAAGACGAGCCCTCCTGGCAGGGCAAATACGACATCTCACCCCCACCTCTGCCCCTCTTGGGTTCCGGCCCCCTGCTTTGCGGCCTTGCGGGCGGCTCGAACCCCCGATCACCGGCCCGATCGGGGCCGTTCGGGCCCCAGAGGCCCGATCCGTGCCGGGATGCGCGTCCGGGAATCACCTGGGTGCTCTCGCGGTGCGCAGGGCACCCCACACCACCATCACCCTACGTATTCACCCAGGTCAGGAAGGTGTGTCGGTTTCAAGAGCGGCCGGCAACGGCGCCCGGGCGACGCGGGAACGGCGACCCCGCCGCCCCGGCCCGCCCGGACCGGCCCCGCCCTGCTCTGCCGCGCCGGACCGACCAGCCGGTCCCCTGCCCGCCCTCGCCGCCCGCTTGAACCCCGGCCCCGTGAGGCGCCGCGCCCGGGCGAGGCGCCTGCCCCCGGCCCCACCTTCGCCGTCGCCGCCCGTCTTGACCTTCACTCCGTGGGGCGCCGCGCCCTACCGACCAGCCGGTCCCCTTCTGTCCTCTGGTGTGCGGTGTTGCAACAGGGACTGGAAACCATCCGCTCTGATGGGACCGCAACGTCAAGGTCATCGCCCGGGTCGGGCTTCTCTCGCCGCCGGCCTGCGGTCGGCGGTCAGTACACCAGCTCCGCCAGCGCCGCCCGGTGGTCGCTGCCCGGCACCGGGCGGACCTCCGCCGACACCGCCCGCGCCGACCGGTACAGCACATGGTCCAGCCGGACCGCGGGCACCCCCGCCGGCCAGGTGAACCCCGGCCCCCACCCGGCGTCGCGCTGTGCCTCCCCGAACCCGGAGAAGTTCCCCATCGCCCGGTCGGTGGCCGCGGTGTTCAGGTCGGCCAGCACCACCACCGGCCCGTCGGCCGCGCGTGCCGCCTCCGCCAGCACCGCCACGGAGTCGTCCCGCCAGCCCGTCGTCCCCGGGCGCAGCGACGCCGCATGACCGGCCACCACCGCCACCTCGCCGCCCGGCGCCCGGACCTCCAGCCGCACGCCCCGGATCCATCCCACCCCCAGGTCCAGCGCCTCGACCCCGGCCACCGGGTGGCGGCTCCACACCCCCACGGTGCCCTGCCGCACCCACTCCCCCGCGCCGCCGAACGCCTCCGCCGCGCAGTCCCGGGGCCCGGCCAGCTCCTGCACCGCCACCACGTCGGCACCCCAGGCGGCCGCCTCCCGCAACGCCTCGCAGGCCCGGGGGTTGTCGGCGCCCACGTTCAGCGTGGCCACGTCCAGGCGCGCGCCGCCCGCCTCCGGGCCGGGACCGGGCACGTAGGCCGGCACGAACAGCGCCGCCCACACCGCCGAGACCGCCACCGCGGCGGCGGCGGCCGCTCTGGAGCGCAGCGCCACCGCGGCCACCGCCGCCACCGGGGCGGCCAGCCCCAGCCAGGGCAGCCCCGACTCCAGCAGCACCCCCGCGTCCCCGGGCACCAGCCGGTGCCCGGCCAGCAGCACCGCCGCCGCCCCGGCGACGGCGGCCGCGGCGCCCGCGACAGGCCTCCAGGTCCTCGCACTCATGCCTGGATCATGCCGGAACCGGATGAGCGACCGATGAGAATCCGGTGAGGCCCGCCTGTTCCGTCCGATCCGCCCGCGCCCCGCAAGCCGCGGCGGAGCGGGGAACCGGTCCGCGCGGGGCGGGGCGCCCGCAGGGGCGGGTCCCCGCCCCTGCGGGGCCGGCCACGCTGCCGAGTCCCCTCGTCCCGGGCGGGCCCGGCCGGCGCGGCTCAGCGGGTCCGGTACCGCGCGTAGATCAGCCCGCTGCCGAACACGCGCTCCTCGACCAGTTCGAGGTCGAGGCGCACGCCGTCGGGGAAGAACCGCTTGCCGCCGCCGACCGCGCTCGTGGTGATGAACAGCCGGTACTCGTCCACCAGGCCGGCCGCGATCGCCTGGGCCGCGAGGTTCGGGCCGTCGACGGTGAGGTCGCGATCGGCCCCGGCCTTGAGCCTGCGCACCGCGTCCGGGTCGAAGGACCGCTCGATCCTGGTCTTCGCGCTGGACACCGAGTCGAGCGTGGTGGAGTACACGATCTTCTCCGCGGCCCGCCAGTCGCGCGCGTACTGCAGGATGTGCGGCGGCAGGCCGGGCTCGGTGTGCGCGGTCTCCCAGTAGACCATCGTCTCGTACATCCGCCGCCCGTAGAGGTAGGTGCCGACGGGCCGGAAGAGGTCGTTGACGAAGGTGTGCACCTCCGGGTCCTCGGCACCGGCGCCGAGGCCGCCCTCCGCCGCCTCGACATAGCCGTCGAGCGAGGTGACCATCGAGTAGATGAGCTTCGCCATGCGTCCCCTCCGAGTGCGATCGCGCCGCCCTGCCGGCGGCCGGTCCTGCGGGCCGTGACCCCCGCCCGGCCCGGAACTCATCGGTCGGCCGGCCCGCGGACCGGCTGCGGGGACCGCCCCGACCGGTGGGAAGATCCGCGGCCCCGCCCTGCCGGCCGGGCCCTGCCTGCGGCGACCGGCTACCCCCGCCCCAGGTAGGGCATGCCGGTCGCCATGACCGTCATGAACGGCACACTGACGTCCAGCGGCAGGTCCGCGATCCCGGCCACGGTGCGCCCCACGTGCGCGACGTCGAACACCGGCTCGGCGGCCCGGCTCCCGTCGGCCTGGAGCGTGCCGGCCGCGATGCCGGCGGTCAGCTCGGTGGCGGCGTTGCCGATGTCGACCTGCCCGCAGGCGATGCCCAGCGGCCGCCCCTCCAGCGCCAGCGACTTGGTCAGCCCGGTGACCGCGTGCTTGGTGGCGGTGTAGCCGACCGACATCGGGCGCGGCGCATACGCCGAGATCGACCCGTTGTTGATGATCCGCCCGCCCCGGGGATCCTGCTCGCGCATCATCCGGAACGCCTCCCGCGCGCACCAGAACGCCCCGGTGAGGTTGACCTCCACCACGTGCCGCCACGCGTCGTCGCCGACCTCGTCCACCGGGGTGGGCTGCGGCATCGCGCCGGCGTTGTTGAACAGCACGTCCAGCCGGCCCCACTCCCGGCCGACCCGCGCGAACACCTCGCGCACCCGGTCCGGGTCGGCCACGTCGGCGGGGAGCGGCAGCGCCCGCTCCCCCGCACCCGAGGCCGCCGCGGTCTCCTCCAGCCGCTCGGCCCGCCTGCCGACCAGCGCCACCGCGTACCCCCGCGCCAGCAGCTCCAGCGCCACCGCCCGGCCGATGCCGCTGCCCGCACCGGTCACCACCGCCGTCCGCGGGACACCCGCGCCGTCCGCCACCACCTGCGTCTCCTCTCGACACCGCGCCCGCCCTCCGACGGGTCGGCCGAACCCTACCGACCCGCCCGCCGGGCGCCGCCCCCGCCCGGGGACAATCGCCCCATGGACATCGCCGACCACATCGACGTGCTCACCGCCCAAGGGCACATGCTCGCCGACGCCGCCCGCCGCGCCGGCCCCGGCGCGCCGGTCCCCTACTGCCCCGACTGGACCGTCCGCGACCTGCTCGCCCACACCGGGTCGGTGCACCGCTGGGCCCGCGCCCAGCTGCGCGCCGGCGCCGGGGACGAGCCGCTCACCCCCGAGCGGCGCCGCGGCGTGTTCCCCGTCCCCGAGGACCCCGATCTGACCGGTTGGTACCTGGACGGGCACGGCGCGCTCGTGGAAGCTCTGGCCCACTACGCCGAGCACCGCCCCGACCTGGAGGCCTTCACCTTCCTGCCCGGCGCGCCCTCGGCGCTGGCGTTCTGGGCCCGCCGCCAGGCCCACGAGACCGCCGTGCACCGGGTCGACGCCGAGCTCGCCGCCGGCGTGCCGCTCTCCCCGCTGGCGCCGACCTTCGCCGCCGACGGCGTCGACGAGCTCCTCAACGGCTTCCTCTCCCGCCCCGGCCGGGGCGCGAGCCCCGTCCCGCGCAGCATCGCCGTGCAGGCCACCGACGCCGACTGCGCCCACCGCGTCGAGCTCGCCCCCGACGGCATGCGCGCCGCCCCCGGCACCGGGCCGACCGACGTCCGCCTCACCGCCCCCGCGCACGACCTCTACCTGATCCTGTGGAACCGCGCCGAGCCCCGCCCCGGGCAGCTCGACGGCGACGCCGACGCCCTGAAGACCTGGCGCGAGGCCGCCCGCATCTGACGGGGCCGCTCTTCCCTGCCCGGTCTCTCTCCCGGCAGGTTCCCCGGTCGTGCTCCTCCTTTCCACGGAAGTGCTGCAGGGGGCGGCGGTGACGGTGCCGGCGAGGCCGGGGCGAAGGTGTTCGCCCGAGCGCAGCGCCCCACGGAGCGAAGGTTCAAGCGGGCACCGACGGCGCAGGTAGGGCCGGGGCGGAAGCGATCACCCGAGCGCGGCGCCTCACGGAGTCGGGCTTAAGGCGGGCAGCGAAGGCGGCAATGGGGACCGACCGGTCGGTCCGGCGCGGCACCCCACGGGGTGACGGCCCAAGCGGGCGGCGACGGCACGGGTAGGGGCGGGGCGGAGGCGGTCACCGGGGCGCGGCACCTCGCGGGGCGAAGGTTCAAGCGGGCGGCGAAGGCGGCAATGGGGACCGGCCGGTCGGTCCGGCGCGGCACCCCACGGGGCGAGGGTTCAAGCAGGCGGTGACGGCTGAGGAAGGGACGGGGCCGGGCGTCCCAGCCGGGCGCGACGTTTCACGGGGCCGGGGTTCAAGCGGTCGGCGAAGGCGGGGAGGGGACCGGCCGGTCGGTCGGGTGCGGCGTCTCGCGGAGCGGGGGTTCAAGCAGGCGGCGAGGGCGGGGAGGGGGCCGGGCGCCGCGTTCACCGGCCCGGCCCGCGCCCACCAGGGGGCCTTATCTCCTATGCCCGGTTCGCGGCGAGGGGCGGGCGCAGGTGGGGGCGCCCTGCGCACCGCGAGAGCACCCCGATTACATCTACCAGCGAGTAGTAAGCCCCCAGGCCCCCACCACCCCCTCTCCGATCACCCAGAGTGGCCAAAGCGGGCCCTCCCTGCAGGGCAAAAGCGACATCTCGCCCCCGCGCCATCCCCCCTGGGTTCCGGCCCCCTGCATCCCGGCCTTGCGGACGGCTCGACCTCCCGAACACCGGCCCGATCAGGGCCAATCGGGCCGCCAAGGGGCCGATCCGGGCCGGGATGCGCGCCCGGGAATCACCTGGGTGCTCTCGCGGTGCGCAGGGCACCCCACACCACCATCACCCTACGTATTCACCCAGGTCAGAGAAGGGTGGCGGTTTCAGAGACGGCCGGCCCCGGCACCCGGGCGACGCGGGCACGGCCACCCCGCCACCTGCCCCCACCCCTGCCGCCCCGCCCCGCTCTGCCGCGCCCGACCGACCGGCCGGTTCCCCTGCCCGCCTTCGCCGCCCGCTTGAACCCCCGCCCCGCGAGACGCCGCACCCGGGTGGCCACCTCCGCCCCGCCCCTACCGCTGCCGTCGCCGCCCGTCTTGACCTTCACTCCGCGAGGCGCCGCACCCGACCGGCCAGCCGGCACGCCCTCCCGCCCTCGCCACCCGCTTGAACCCCCGCCCCGCGAGACGCCGCACCCGGGCGACCG
>NZ_ANBB01000027.1 GCF_000341105.1 Nocardiopsis potens DSM 45234 | reverse complement strand
CCCCCGCCCCGCCCCTACCGCTGCCGTCGCCGCCCGTCTTGACCTTCGCTTCGCGGGGCGCCGCGCCCGACCGACCGGCCGGTCCCCCTGCCTGCCCTCGCTGCCCGCCTGAACCCCGGCCCCATGGGCGCCGAACTCGACCGACTGGCCGGTCCCCTCCTCGCCGTCGCTGCCTGCTTGAGCCTGCACTCTGCGGGGCACCGCGCCCGGGCGACCGCCTCCGCCCCGCCCCCACCGCTGCCGTCGCCGCTGCTTGAACCTGCACTCCGCGAGGCGCCGCACCCGACCGGCCGCCCCTCCTGTCCCTCGCCCCTCCTCGAGTCCCTCTTCCTCTTCCTCGTTGCAACGGCCACTTGACGACAAGGCGCTCTGGCAGGACCGCAACGTCAAGATCATCGAGTAGGAAGGGGAACGGACCTTAGGGGACCTGGCACCACTGCCCCGGCCCTCGCGCCGGGCCACAATTGGGGGAGGGCGGTGCGGCGCACCGCCCCGGCCCGGCGACCGTAGAAAGCGACGAAGATGCCCAGCACCGACCACCCGACCGCCAGACGCACGGCCCTGCTGGCCTGGTCGCTGCTGTTCATCCCGCTCGCCGCCACCGGCCTGCTGCTGACCGGGCTGTTCGCGATCGCGCTGGGGCTCTCCTCCATCTGGATCGGCCTGCCCATCGCGGTGATGCTCAGCCCCCTGATCCGGGGCCTGGCCGACACCTACCGCCGCACCCTGGGCCGGTTCCTCGACGAAGGCCCGATCCCCACCCCCTACGGCCCGCAGGACGGGCTGCTCAAGCGGTTGCGCGCCACCGGCCACGTGGCCTGGCGCGACATGTCGCTCTCCCAGCGGATCCGCACCACGCTGTCCTCCACCGCCATCTGGCGCGACCTGGCCTGGCTGCTGCTCAACGGCACCGTCGGGGTGGCGCTGGGCGCCCTGCCCGCGCTGCTGATGTTCGACGTCGTCTACCTCGTCCTGCACGCCCTGGGGCTGTGGCGGGTCGCGCCGCTGTTCGGCCTGGAGTTCTTCGACGATCAGCTCACCGCCCTGCTCCCCCTGATCCCCGCCGCCGCGCTCCTGGCGCTGTTCTGGTTCTACGGGGCGGCGATGGTGCGCGGCTACGCCAAGCTGGGCCGCTGGCTGCTGGCCCCCACCGAGAAGGAGCGGCTGACCGCGCGCGTCGCCCAGCTGGCCACCTCCCGCGCGGACACCATCGACGCCCAGGCCTCCGAGGTGCGCCGGATCGAGCGCGACCTGCACGACGGCGCGCAGGCCCGGCTGGTGGCCCTCGGCATGAGCCTGGGCATGGCCGAGGAGATGCTCGCCCGCGACCCCGAGACGGCCCAGCGGATGCTCGCCGAGGCCCGGGAGACCACCAGGGAGGCCCTGACCGAGCTGCGCGACCTGGTCCGCGGCATCCACCCGCCGGTGCTGGTGGAGCGCGGGCTGGACGGCGCGGTGCGGGCGCTGGCGATCTCCCAGCGGCTGCCGATAGAGGTCGACATCGACCTGCCCGGGCGGCCCGCCGACCCGGTGGAGTCGGCGGCCTACTTCGCGGTGGTGGAGGTGCTCACCAACGCCGTCAAGCACTCCGGGGCGGGGCGCGCGTGGGTGCGCATCAACTACGGGCGCGACCGGATGGTCATCCTGGTCGGCGACGACGGCCGCGGCGGGGCCGATTTCTCCGGAGGCACCGGCCTGCAGGGCATCCGGCGCAGGCTCGCCGCCTTCGATGGGACGATGAGCGTCGTCAGCCCGACGGGCGGGCCGACCATCGTCACCATGGAGCTGCCGTGCGCGTTGTCATCGCCGAAGACCTCGCCCTCCTCAGAGAAGGCCTGATCAGGCTGCTGGAAGGCCACGACTTCACCGTGGTCGCCGCGGTGGAGAGCGGCCCCGAGCTGCGCGACGCCCTGCTGGAGCACCGCCCGGACGTGGCCGTGGTGGACGTGCGCCTGCCCCCGACCTTCACCGACGAGGGGCTGCAGGCCGCCATCCAGGCGCGCGGCAGCGTTCCCGGGCTGCCGGTGCTGGTGCTCTCCCAGCACGTGGAGCAGCTTTACGCGCGCGAGCTGCTCTCCGACGACCGGGGGGCGGTCGGCTACCTGCTCAAGGACCGGGTGTTCGACGTCGGCCAGTTCATCGACGCGGTCCGCCGGGTGGCGGCCGGCGGCACCGCGATGGACCCGGCGGTCATCTCCCAGCTGCTGGCCAAGCGGGCCGACGACGGCCCGCTGGCGTCGCTCACCCCGCGCGAGCGCGAGGTCCTGGGAGAGATGGCGGAGGGGCGGTCCAACACCGCCATCGCCTCCCGGCTGTTCATTACCGACAAGGCGGTCAGCAAGCACATCAACAACATCTTCACCAAGCTGGACCTGCCGCCGTCCAACGACGACAGCCGCCGAGTGCTGGCGGTGCTGGCGTACTTGAACAACCGCTGAGGGCGCACAGTTCACGCCAGGAGGTCCCCGCCCCCGTCAGGGGACCTCCAGGCGGTGCCGATCCGCTCCCACCCGAGTCGTTCCAGGAGCGGGTGGAGCCCCTTTCCCACCCTTTTAGGGGGAGACTCGAGTTCTTCGATGAGTTCGTCCAGGGACAGAGCGATGACGGTAGGGGCGGCCCTGGTCTCCGATTTGCGGGCAGATGCTATCCACATGTTCGGGGTCGCCCGGATATTCCACCGGTCCCCGTAGCGGGTCTTGAGCATGTCCAGGATGACGTGGCGTGAGTCCATGGAAAAAAGGTCTCTGCCTGCAAGAACATCCTGCAAGAACCTTTCCCTGACTGTCCAGCACTGTCCACCAGGGTCCGCATGAGTCCTATCATCGTCACATGGACGGAACATGGACACGGTTCGGATCCGAGGTGCGGCGGCGCCGGGAGTCCGCCGGCCTCACCGTGTCCCTGCTCGCTCCTCGAGTGGCGGTCGGCGCTTCCATGCTCTCCAAAATCGAGACCGGATCTCGGGGAACGAAACGGGAAACGGCCGAGGCGCTCGACAGGGAATTGGGGGCCAGCGGGGAACTCGTGACCATCTGGGGCGAGTGCATACAGCGGGCGCGTCTACCCGACTGGCATTCCCAGATCACGAAAGCAGAAGAGCGCGCCACGGAAATCCGGACCTACTCTCCTGCGGTCGTCCCCGGCCTGCTGCAGACGACCGACTATTCCGCGGTCCTCTTCCGTGACGGCGAACCCGGTATCAGCGACTGGGAACTCGCCAAGCGCGTCAAAATCCGGGCCGAACGGTTGGGCGTCCTCCTGGAACGCGGCCCCGACCTTCGGTTCGTCTTCCCCGAAAGCGTTCTTCGGACCACGGTCGGCGACTCCAGGATCATGCGCGAACAGTTGGACCGCCTCGTCACCCTCTCGGAATCAGGAGCCGTGAGAATTCAGGTTCTCCCCGACGACTGCGGTTCCGCGATCGGTGTGGCGGTCTCCGGTTTCCGGGTACTGAGCTATTCCGACCGGGGGCCGTCGGCGTACGCGGAAAGCGTCACCGGCGGTAGCGCGGTCGACGATCCTGCCGACATCCGGCGGCTGGCCGCCGTCTTCGCTGAACTCGCCGCCTGGGCGGCTGATCCACGGCGGTCCATTCAAATGATCAAGGAACGAATCGATGCTTGACGAAACGTGGCGCAAGTCGTCCCGCAGCCAGGTTCGCGGCGACTGCGTCGAAGCCTCCCTCAAGGGCCCCGTTGTCTCCATCAGGGACTCCCGGAACCCCGGTCAGCCGCCCGTCGCCCTCTCCCGAGAAGCATGGGTGGCCCTGCTGGCCTCCCTCCGGGGCTGAGACCGCACGGGACGCACGGAAAAGGCCGCCCCGCCGCACGTGCGGCGGGGCGGCCTTTTCCGTGCGTCCGTCAGCCCTGGCGGCCCGGTTCGACCGAGCGGTACAGGCCCTCGATCTCCTCGGCGAAGGCGCGCAGCACCGCGTCGCGGCGGAGCGACCCGTCCGGGAGCAGCAGGCCGCTCTGCGGGGTGAACTCCTCGGCCAGTACGTGGAAGGCGCGCACCGCCAGCGGCGCCGGGACCGTCGTGTTGGCCTCGCCGACCGCGTACTCGATCTCGCGGAGCAGGTCCGGGTCGGCCGCGATCTCCTCCGGGGAGGCGTTCAGCGGCCGGTTGTTCACCAGCCGCCAGTACTCCAGCTGGTCCGCGGCCAGGGTGACCAGCGCGGTGCAGTAGGGCCGCCCGCGGCCGATCACCATCACCTGGCCGACCAGGGAGTGCGCGCTGATCCTCCGCTCCAGGCCGGCCACGATCTCCTCGGGGTCGGTGGGCGCCGGCGCCGCGGGCGCGGCGGCGGGCAGCGCGGCCGCCGCCGGGCGGGCCTGCTCCACCGCATGCTGCTCGGGCGCGGCCGGGGGCCCCTGCGGGGCGGGGGGAAGCTCGGCGGCCGGCCGCGCGGGCGCCGCGGCCGGGGCGGGCTCGCCCCCGCCGCCCTGCGCCGGCCGCTCCGGCGGCGGCTGCGGCACCGCCGCGCGCCTCGGCGCCGGGTCCGCGCAGGCCTGCACCCGCAGCCGCCCGGTCACCGTGACGTAGCCGTCATCGTCGATCTCGCCGGTGTACCCGGTGGCCAGCCAGCCGTCCCGGAACGCCGTCTCCCCGGCCGCCTGGGCGTTCCAGTACCCGGGGAAGACCCCCGGGCCGTGCGCGAACAGCTCCCCGCCGGGCCCCACCCGCAGTTCGACGCCCTCCAGCGCGGTGCCGTGCGTCCCGGCGCGGCGCGCGCCGAGCGCGCCCGCGGTGAGCGCGCCGCCGGCCTCGGTGCTGCCGAACACCTGCACCAGCGGCACCCCGGCGCCGTTGTAGAAGTGGTCCAGTGTGGCCGGCACCCGGCCGCCCAGGGCCACCGCCAGCCGCAGCCGCCCGCCGTAGGCCTCCCGGAACCGGCTGTACATCCAGTCGTACATGGCCATGGAGACCCGCTTCCAGGCGCCCTTGCGGCCGCCCCGGTCGTACTCCGCGGCGATCTCGGCGGCCGCGCCGAAGGCGCTGTTGCTGTCCCAGCCGCTCTGCCGGGCCCGCCGCTCCTCGGCGGCGTACACCTCCTCGATGGCGTCCGCCGCGGCCACCAGTACCGCGGGCCGGAACGCCCGGGCCTGCTCCACCAGCTTCTCGGCCGGGTCCACCACGCCCACGCGCACCCGCGCCAGCATGCACGCCGCCACCGCGGCCTGCCCGGCGGAGTCCGACAGCCGCAGGTGCACCAGGGCGCCGGCCGAGCCCGCGCCGGCCCCGCGCAGCGCCGGCAGCAGCCGGTCGGCCAGGGCGCGGGCCGCGGCCAGCCGGTCGCCGTGGCTGAGCACCGCGCCGGGCCGGCGCACGTCGGTCCCGGCGGGGTAGGCGATGACCGCGGGGTCGGCCGCGGTGGTCTCCTCCAGGCGGAACCGGACCGCCGAGGAGTCCATGTAGGCGCCGGGGCGGGAGACCGCCTCCAGCCCCTCGGGGCCGTCCAGCCGCCACACCCGGCTCAGGTCGGGGATGTCCCGGGACGCCGCGGAGGCGGCCGCGGCCAGCCGGCCGTCGCCCAGCACCACCGCCGCCGGGCGGCAGTCGCGCACCACGTGCAGCAGCCGCGCCTGGGAGCAGTTGGCCGGCAGCGGGACCGCGACCGCCCGCACCGCCCAGACCGCGAAGTGCATCAGCAGCTGGTCGTAGTCGGCGCCGCCGACGATGACGACCCGGTCGCCGGCGTCCACGCCGGTGCCGATGAGCCCCTTGGCGAGCGCGGTGACGTCGTTGAGCATCCGCGCCGCCGTCACCCGCTCCCAGGCGCCCTCGGCGTCGCGCCGCGCAGCGACCTCGGCGCCGGGGCCGTCCTCGGCGTTGCGGTAGAGGATGTCGGCCAGGCCGCGCAGCGACCCCGCGTCCAGCGTCCCCTCCCAAGCGGACCTCTGCCCCATTTCCTCCCGGCCCTTTCCTGGTCATACGTCCGCACACCGGGGTTCTCCACCCGGTAACGCGCGTCGAATCCTGCCCACTGTGCCCCCGCCCGCACCCTCCGTCAACCCGGGTGCAGGCTTCGGCACGCTCCGTCACGGAACGGGGTTCGGTACGGGGCCGCGGCGGCGGTCCGCGGCGCGCGGCGGCCACCCCTTGTGCACGCCCGAGAACTCCGTGCACAATGCGCCTTTATGAAACGAAAGTGGCGTTTCCTCATCCCCCTGGCCGTTTTCCCCCTTCTCGCCGCCCAGCCCCTCCCCGCCGCCGCGGACGCCCCGCACGGCCGCCCCGCCGACCCCCGCCCCAGCACCGAGGAGCTCACCCGGCACCTCAAGGCCATCGAGTTCAAGAGCCGCGGCCGGGTCGACGTGGACACCGTCGGCACCACCAACGAGGGCCGGCCGATCTTCGGGGCCTCCGTCGGCGAGGGGCCGCTGCGGCTGATGTACGTCACCCAGCAGCACGGCAACGAGCCCCTGGGCACCCCGGCCGCGCTGAAGCTGCTGGAGGACCTGGGCGTCAAGCGCACCCCGGAGAACCGGGCCATCCTGCGCGCCGTCACCATCGACATCGTGGTCCGCGCCAACCCCGACGGCCACGAGCGCGACTGGCGGTACAACTACGACCCCGGCGCCGACCCCGAGTACGGCGAGCCCGGCAAGGGCTACGACCCCAACCGCTACCACGACCCGCAGGTCGCCCCGGAGGACAACCCCGTCCCCGAGTCGGCCGCCGTCCGCCGCCTGTACGACCGGACCGCCCCCGACCTGGTGGTCGACTACCACATGCAGGGCCGCTACGTCGACGACGACGGCGAGGAGATCACCGCCTCGGTGCTGTGGCCCACCCACCCCGGCGTCGGCTCCGAGTCCGTCGACCTGTCCCGGCAGGCCGTGGTGGCCTCCGCCGAGGCGATGGGCGAGTCCTACGACGAGGCCAACGTCAGCCTCTACCCGGGCGGCGACTACCAGGGCATCTCCCGCAACGCCTACGGGCTGCTGGGCAGCGGCAGCGTCCTGGTCGAGCTGAGCGCCACCGGCCCCGAGTGGGAGCAGGCCCAGATCGCCTCGGCCTACGACTCCATGTACGCCACCGCCGCGGCCGCCGCCGACGGCTCCCTGTTCGAGATCGACCCCGGCCTCGCCGACGAGCTGCCCGAGCGCGGCGACCCGGTGCCCTCCGCGGAGGCCCGGCCGCTGCACGCCGGCGGCGACGACCTGGACTGATCCGCCCCGCGCACGGCGGGCGGTGGTGCGCGCCGCGGCGCGCACCACCGCCCGCCGCCGTCCCCGGGCCCGGGCCCGGGCCTCAGCCGGCCGCGGCGCTCCGCCGGGACAGCGCGAACGCGGTCGCCCCGGCCGCCAGGCCCGCCGCCATCACCACCGCCATGCTGGCCAGGCTGGCCTGGCCGGAAGCGGTCAGCCCGGCCAGCGCGGACAGCCCGCCGCCCAGCACGAACTGCAGCGACCCCATCAGCGCCGAGGCGGTCCCGGCCACCGACGCCGGCTGGCTGGACAGCGCCAGGGTGGTCGCGTTGGGGAACACGAACCCCATCCCGAACATCATGGTGAAGAAGACCCCGGTCAGCGCGTACAGCCCGGCGGTCCCCGACACCCCGGCGGCCGCCATCCCGGCCAGCGCGGCGATGGCGGTCCCGGCCACCACCAGGCCCACCAGCAGCCGCCGCGAGGTCTCCAGCCGCCCGATCAGCCGGGCGTTGACCTGGGTGCCGATCATGATGCCCAGGGTGTTCACCGCGAACACCAGGCTGAACTGCTGGGCGCTGGCGCCGAACGCGTCCGACTGCGACACCGTGGAGAAGGACCCGATGTAGGTGAACATCGCGCCGAAGGACAGCCCCAGGGTGAGCACCGGGCCGATGAACCGGGCGTCGCGCAGCAGCCGCCACACCGTCGCCCCCAGCGTCCCCGGGCGCAGCGGGCTGCGCCGGTCGGCCGGCAGGCTCTCCGGCAGCCCGAAGAAGGCCGCGGCGAACGACAGCGCCGACACCCCGGCCAGCACCGCGAAGCTCAGCTGCCAGGGCCCCACCAGCAGCAGCTGGCCGCCGAGGATCGGGCCGAGCATCGGCGCCAGCCCGGTGATCAGCATCAGCCGGGAGAAGAACCGGGCCGCCTCGTCCCCGGTGAACAGGTCGCGCACCACCGCCCGGGAGATCACCGCGCCGGCCGCCCCGGCCATCCCCTGGATGAAGCGGAGCACCACCAGCACGCCCGCGTTGGGCGCGAAGATGCAGGCCACCGAGACCAGGGTGAACACCGCGACGCCGACCAGCAGCGGGCGGCGGCGCCCCCACGCGTCGCTCATCGGGCCGATGACCAGCTGGCCCAGGGCCAGGCCCAGCATGATCGCGGTCAGCGTCAGCTGGATCTGCGCCTCCGGGGCGCCCAGGTCGGCGGCGATCTGCGGGAACGCCGGCAGGTAGAGGTCGGTGGCCAGCGGCCCGGTCGCGGTCAGGGTGGCCAGGACCAGCACCAGGACCGCGGTCCGGCGCGGGCCGGCCTGCACGGGGGCCGGGGCGGCGGGCGCGGGGGACGCGACCGGGTCGGGCGGGCTCGTTCGGGACACGCCGGGCTCCTCTCGGGGGCGGGGACAGGGGACGGGGCGGGCTCGCGCGAGCGGCGCCGAAGGTGTCCAACGCATTCCCGCAGAGATCCCATCCCCCGATGACGGGGAATCTCCGGTTCCTCCCCGAAGAGTGACGCACTCCACCCGGACGCACCAGAGCCCCGGCGGCCGTCGCCGCCGGGGCCCGCTCCGAGCCGGGTCAGCCCTTCAGGGCCCCCAGGTGGTGCCGGCGCAGCACCAGCACCCCCATGCCGACCAGGCAGCACGCCGCGCCCAGCAGGTAGGGCAGCTCCGGGCCGGCCTCCTCGCCGAGCTTGGTCGCGATGAACGGCGCCAGTGCGCCGCCCATCCAGCGCACGAAGTTGTAGCCGGCCGAGGCCACCGGGCGCGGCGCGTCCGAGACCTCCATCGCCGCCTCGGTGAACACCGTGTTGTTCATCCCGATCGGCACGCCGGTCAGCACCACCGCCGCGATCACCCCGGGCTGCGCCGAGGCCAGCACCGACACCGCGATGGCCAGCATCAGCACCAGCAGCGTCCCCAGCGACAGGTGCAGGGTGCGCACCGACCCCAGCCGGTGCTGCAGCCGCGGCGCGGCGAACACCGAGGAGACCGCGACCAGCACGCCCCAGGCGAAGAAGATCGACCCGATCCCGTAGGGGCTCATGCCCAGCACGAACGGGGTGAAGGCCAGCACCGTGAAGAAGGCGAAGTTGTAGAAGAGCGCGGTGACCGCGGTGGTGGACAGCCCGCCGTGGGCCAGCGCGCGCAGCGGGTCGCTCAGCCGGGTCTTGGCGGCCGGCTTCGGCGGCGCCTTGAGCAGCGTGGTGATCAGCAGGAAGCCGACCGCCATCAGCACCGCGGTGCCGAAGAACGGCGCCCGCCAGTGCCAGTCGCCCAGCACCGCGCCGACCAGCGGCCCGGAGGCGATGCCCACGCCCAGCGCCGCCTCGTACAGCACGATCGCCGACTCCATGCCGCCGACCGCCGCGCCGACGATCACCGCCAGCGCGGTGGCCACGAACAGCGCGTTGCCCAGCCCCCACCCGGCGCGGAAGCCGATCAGCTCGCCCACCGACCCGGAGGTCCCGGACAGCGCGGCGAAGACCACCACCAGGGCCAGGCCCAGCAGCAGCGTGGCCTTGCCGCCGATCCGGCTGGAGATGAACCCGGTGATCAGCATCGCCACCGCGGTCACCAGGAAGTAGCTGGTGAACAGGAGCGACACCTGGCTCGGCGAGGCGTCCAGGCCCTCGGCGATGGAGGGCAGGATCGGGTCGACCAGGCCGATGCCCATGAAGGCGACCACGGCGGCGAACGCCGTCGCCCACACCGACATCGGCTGGCGCCACGGGCTGGACGCCTTCCCCTGCCCGGCCGCCGCGCCGGCGGCGGGGCCGACACCGGCGGCAGAGCCGGTGGCGGTGCTCGGCGGTAAATCAGTCGTGGACATGGATGTCCCCAGACCTCCACTCGTCGGGTCTCCTCGCGGAGACGCGGATCGTTCGCCCGCCGCCGCTGCGGCGGGTCACCGCTCCTGCGGCGCGCGGGCGCACAGCCGGGCCAGCGCCGGCAGGGCGGCCCGTACCGCCTCGCGGTCGGCCTCGTCCACCTCGTCCAGGCAGCGGGCCAGGAACTCCTCCCGGGCGGCGCGGCCCCGGGCCAGCAGCTCGCGGCCGTGCCCGGTGAGCTCGACGGCCACCGCGCGGGCGTCCTCGGCGTCGGGCCGGCGCAGCACCGCGCCGGCCTGCTCCAGGCGGGTGAGCATCCCGGTCATGGTGGGGGTGCGCACCCCGTGCTCCTCGGCCAGCGCGCTGACCCGCCGCGGCCCGCCGGCCAGCGAGCCGAGCACGCCCAGCTGCTGGGAGGAGACCGCCATGTGGGCGGTGGCCCTGCGGGTGAGCAGGACGAGTTCGCGCAGAACGGCGGCGAGGTCGTGCGGCAGGTCGCCGGTACCGGAGTTCACCCGGCCACTATAAACTTAGGTAGGCTAACTAATCAAGTGGGCGTGGTCCACCTCACCCCGCAGCCGCCGCCGGAGGGCCGCACGCCCCGGCGCCCGCCCTGCGGAGAGCGCGGGCAGGGCCCGCCCGCGTCGGATCGCCGGCACCGGCGAGAGAACCGGACACCGGGGCCGCGCCCGCCCCGCCCGGACCCACCGCCGAAAACCGCCGCCGCGCCCCGCCGCGCCCCGCCTCGGCGCGGGCGCGGCACAAGACCCGGGCGGCGGCCCCCCACGCCCCGAACTGACGGCCCGCGCCCGGGCCCGGCCCCGCCCCACCGGGAGACCGCCCGCCCCGGGAACACGCGGGCGGCCCGCCCCCGGAGGGACGGGCCGCCACCGCCACCGGCGGTCCCGGATCAGGACACCAGGTCCGACGCCAACCGGTCCAGCTCCGCCACCGGGTCGGCGGTCAGCCCCGAGTGGATCGGGCCCGGCTGCACGATCGTGCTCCGCGGCGCCGTCAGCCAGCGGAACCGGCGCCCCGCCGGCTCCTCCCGCGCCGGGCCCGCCTCCGCGCCGCCCCGGCACACCATCTCCACCGCCTCCAGGGCACGGCGCACACCCGCCACGTCCGCGCCCGGGTCCAGCGCCAGCAGCCGCCCCTCGTCCAGGGCGCACCGCGCCGCCAGGAACCCCGCCGCCTGGCAGTACACGATCACCCCCGCGTTGACCAGCTCGCCCCGCTCGATCCGCGGGACCACCCGCACCAGCGCGTACTCGTACACCCTGCGCCCGGCCCCGCCCGCGGCGCCCGTCCCGACCGTGCTCATGCGGCCACCTCCGGCAGCCAGACGCGGTCCGCCGCACGCGCCGCCAAGTGCTCCACGTAGGCCTCGCGGACCTCGTCCGCCGAGCCGAACCCCGGCTCGCCGTCCAGCCACGCGTCCGGCACCAGCGCCACCACCTCGCGCAGCAGCGCCTCGTCCACCCGGGGCGCCAGCTCCGCGTCGGCCCCCGCCAGGTCCGGGGCGAACCCCGCCAGCACGTGGTCGGAGGCGTCGTAGCCGCGGCGCACCGCCCCCGCCGCCCCGGACCAGTTGTGGTGGAAGATCAGCGTCGCCCCGTGGTCGATCAGGTACGGCTCCCGGTGCCACACCAGCATGTTCGGGTTGCGCCAGGTCCGGTCCACGTTCCCGGTGAAGGCGTCGAACCACACCACCCGGCCCGCGAACCCCGGATCCGCCTCGCACACCAGCGGGTCGAACCCCAGCGCCCCCGGCAGGAAGTCCATGCCCAGGTTCACCCCTCCGCTGGCCTTCAGCAGCTCCTGGACCTCCTCGTCCGGCTCGCCGCGCCCGATCACCGCGTCGAACTCCAGCAGCACCAGCTCGGGCACCGGCAGCCCCAGGCGCCGCCCCAGCTCACCGGCGACCACCTCGGCCACCAGCGCCTTGCGGCCCTGGCCGGCGCCCACGAACTTCACCACGTACATGCCGTCGTCGTCGGCCTCGACCAGGCCCGGCAGCGAACCGCCCTCACGCAACGGCAGGACATAACGCGTCCCCGCCACTTCTCTCAGCACGTCGGCAAGGATACGGCCGCCCCGGGGCCGGCCGCCCCCGTCCTCGCCATGCCCGCTCCTCGCCCGCCCCGTCCTCACCCGGCCCGGAACCGGTACCGGATGGTCCGCTCGTACACCTCCCCCGGGCGCAGCACCGCCCCCGGGAACTCCGGCCGGTTCGGCGCGTCCGGGTAGCCCTGCGGCTCCAGGCAGACCGACCCCCGCGGGCCGTAGACCCGCC
Source organism: Nocardiopsis potens DSM 45234 (assembly GCF_000341105.1). GTDB lineage: Bacteria > Actinomycetota > Actinomycetes > Streptosporangiales > Streptosporangiaceae > Nocardiopsis_A > Nocardiopsis_A potens. The sequence goes on along the minus strand of NZ_ANBB01000027.1, from coordinate 194,475 downwards.
CGCCCTTGCCCGCCAGCCCCCGGGGCACCCGGTTGCCCGAGTACACCTGCAGGCACGGCTGGTCGGTCTCCAGCTCCATCACCCGCCCCGACGCCGGGTCGGACAGCACCGCCGCGGTCCGCACCCCGCCGCCCCCGCGCAGCACGAAGTTGTGGTCGTAGCCGGCGACCACCGGGTCGGCCGCCAGCTCCGCGACGCCGTCCCCGATCCGCCGCCCCGCGCGCAGGTCCAGCGGGCCCTCCACGGGCTCCACCCGCCCGGTCGGCAGCATGCCCTCCCCCACCGGGGTGTACCGGTCGGCCTCCACTCGCAGCCGGTGGCCGAGCACCCCGCCCTCCTCTCCCGCGCCGGCGAGGTCGAAGTAGGCGTGGTTGGTCAGGTTCACCGGCGTCGCCGCGTCGGACTCCGCCCGGTAGGACACCTCCAGCGCGCCCCCGCCCAGCCGGTAGGCCGCCCGCACCCGCAGCCGCCCGGGGTACCCCTCCGAGCCCGCCGGCGACTCGCACTCCAGCACCACCGACCCCGCGTCCGCGGCGACCGCCCGCCACACCAGCAGGCCCAGCCGGCCCGCGCCCCCGCCGTGCAGGTGGTTGGGCGGCTCGTTGGCGGTCAGCCGGTGCTCCGCCCCGTCCAGCTCGAACGCCGCCCCCGAGACCCGGTTGGCCACCCGGCCCACCGTCGCCCCCATGTGCGGGTTGGCCTCCCCGGCGTACTCCTCCGCCGAGTCGAAGCCCAGCACCACGTCGGCCGTCCGCCCCGAGGCGTCGGGGACGTCCAGCCCCACCAGCGCCGCCCCCAGGTCCGTCACCCGGGCGCGCATCCCCCGCCCGTCGTCCAGGTCGAACACCCGGACCTCCGCACCACCGGGACCCCGCCCGAACACCCGCACCGATGACCACCCCTCCCACAACCGACCCGACCGGCGCCGGGCGCCCGAAACCCTACCCCTGCCGACGACCGCACCTCCAAGATCACCGCAGGGGGGAGGGGGGAAGGAGGACGGGGGCGCCGCGCCCGGGCACGGCGTCTCGCAGGGCGGGGGTTCAAGCAGGCGGCGAAGGCGGGCAGGGGACCGGCTGGTCGGTCGGGCGCGGCGCCCCGCAGAGTGCAGGCTCAAGCAGGCAGCGACGGCGAGGAGGGGACCGGCCGGTCGGTCGAGTTCGGCGCCCATGGGGCGGGGGTTCAAGCGGGTGGCAAGGGCGGGAGGGCGTGCCGGCCGGTCGGTCGGGCGCGGCGCCCCACGGGGTGAGGGTTCATGCCGGCGGCGACGGCAGCGGTAGGGGCGGGGCGGGGGCGGTCGCCCGGGTGCGGCGTCTCGCGGGGCGGGGGTTCAAGCGGGCGGCGAGGGCGGGAGGGCGTGCCGGCTGGTCGGTCGGGTGCGGCAGAGCGGGACGGGGCGGCAGGGGTGGGGGGCAGGTGGCGGGGTGGCCGTGCCCGCGTCGCCTCGGGCGCCGGGGCCGGCTGCCGGGAAACCACCGCACCTCCCTGACCTGGGTGAATACGCAGGGTGATGGTTGGGTGGGGTGCCCTGCGCACCGCGAGAGCACCCCGGTGATTCCCGGGCGCGCATCCCGGCCCGGATCGGCCCCTTGGCGGCCCGATTGGGGCCGTTCGGGCCGGTGTTCGGGGGTTCGAGCCGCCCGGAAGGCCGGGATGCAGGGGGCCGGAACCCGGGCAGGGGCGGCGCGGGGGCGAGATGTCGTATTTGCCCTGCGGGGAGGACCCGCCTTGGCCACTCTGGGTGATCGGCGAGGGGGTGGTGGGGGCCTGGGGGCTTGCTACTCGCTGGTAGATGTAATCGGGGTGCTCTCGCGGTGCGCAGGGCGCCCCCGCCTGCGCCCGCCCCTCGCCGCGAACCGGGCATATAGGGATAAGGTCCCCTGGCGGGCCTGGGCAGGCGGGCCCACCCCCACCTTCGCCGGGGCGCCGCCCCTCCCGCCGGGAGCACGCGCCGCGCCGGGCCGGTGAACGCGGCGCTCACCCCTTCCCGCCTTCGCCGCCCGCTTGAACCTTCGCCCCGTGAGGCGCCGCACTCGGGCGACGCCTGCGCCCCGTCCCTACCGTTGCCGTCGCCCCCCGTCTTGACCTTCGCTCCGTGGGGTGCCGCGCCCGGGCGACCGCCTTGGCCCCGTCCCTGCCTGTGCCGTCGCCGCCCGCTTGAGCCGTCACCCCGTGGGGTGCCGCGCCCGACCGACCAGCCGGTCCCCCTCCCGCCGTCGCCGCCCGCTTGAACCTCCGCCCCGTGGGGCGCCGCACTCGGGCGAACACCTTCGCCCCGGCCCTACCGTTGCCGTCGCCACTCGTCTTGACCTTCGCTCCGTGGGGTGCCGCGCCCGACCGACCGGCCGGTCCCCCTCCCCGCCCTCGCCGCCCGCTTGAACCTGTACTCCGTGGGGTGCCGCGCCCGGGCGGCCACCTCCGCCCCGCCCCCACCTCCACCGTCGCCGTCCGCTTGAACCCTCGCTCCGCGAAGCGCCGCACCCGACCGGCCGGCCGGCACGCCTCCCTCCCGCCCTCGCCGCCCGTCTGGACCCCGGCCCCGTGGGGCGGTCAAGGCAGGGAAGCGGGGCCCGGCGACGGCTCGGGCGTTAAGCCGAACCCTCCAGGCCTGCCCGGACCTCGGCGTAGCGTTCGCGTACCCACGGCACCGGCTCCCCCGTGCGGACCTCGGCGCCGCCCGCTGCGCCCCACACCGGCGGCTCCGCCGCACCCGACAGCGCCCACGCCGCCTGCAGCGCCGCCCCGTCCGCCACGTACTGGCTCTCCGCCGGCACCGCCACCGGGCGGCCGAACACCTGCGGCGCGATCGAGCGCACCGCCTCCGAGCGCGCGCCCCCGCCGATCAGCAGCACCCGCTCCACTGGCACCCCGTTGGCCGCCAGCGCGTCCACCGCGTCCGCCAGCCCGCACAGCATCCCCTCCGTGAACGCCCGCGCCAGGTTGGCCGGCGTCAGGTTGCCCACCGCGACGCCGTCCAGCCGCCCCCGCGCCTCCGGCAGGTTCGGGGTGCGCTCCCCCTCCAGATACGGCAGGAGCACCAGCCCCTCGGCCCCCGCCGGCGCCGACAGCGCCAACCGGTCGAACTCCTCCTGCCCCACCCCCAGCGCCGACGCCCCCGCGTCCAGCACCCGCGCCGCGTTCAGCGTGCACACCAGCGGCAGGAACCCCCCGGCCGCGTCGGCGAACCCCGCCACCGCCCCGCCCGGGTCGGCCACCGGCGCCCCCACCGACGCGAACGCCGTCCCCGACGTGCCCACCGACACCACCACGTCGCCCGGGCCGATCCCCAGCCCCAGCGCCGCCCCCATGTTGTCGCCGGTGCCCACGCCCGCCACCCGCAGATCCGGCCACGCCCCGCCCGGAGCGCACTCCAGCGCCTCCCCCGGCGCCGCCACCCGCGGCACCCCGGCCTCCCGGCCGAACGCCGCCCGCAGCAAGTCCCGCCGGTAGGCGCCGTCCGCCGCCGAGTAGTACCCCGTCCCCGAGGCGTCACCCCGGTCGGTCACCGGCTCCGCGCCCCCGGTCAGCCGCCACGTCAGCCAGTCGTGCGGCAGCACCACCGACGCCGTCCGCTCCGCCGCCGCCGGCTCGTGCTCGGCCAGCCACCGCAGCTTGGACACGGTGAAGCTGCCCACCGGCACGCTGCCCACCGCGCGCACCCACGCCTCGGGCCCGCCCAGCTCCGCCACCAGGTCGGCGGCGGCCCCCGCCGAGCGCGTGTCGTTCCACAGCAGCGCCGGCCGCACCACCTTCCCCGACTCGTCCAGCGCGACCATCCCGTGCTGCTGGGCGGCGACCGCGACCGCCTCCACCCCGTCCATCAGCCCGCCCGAGGCCGCCTCCTCCAGCGCACGCCACCACGCCTCCGGATCGACCTCGACCCCCTCCGGGTGCGGCGCCCGCGCACTGCGCACCAGCACACCGTCCTCCGCCCGGCGCACGACGATCTTGGTCGACTGGGTCGAGGAGTCGACACCCGCAACAAGCCGCATGGGAACCTCCCGAGGGGAAACCGGAGAACGAGGGGGCAGGGGGGCCGACCGGACACACCGCCCACCGCGGGCCAGTCTTCCCACCCCGTACGACCCCGGTCAACACCCGCCCGGAACGCCCAGCCTGGGCCGCCGGCGACGCCGCCCCCGGAGCCTCATCGCCGCCCCGGCCGCCTCCAGCGGGGAGCGCGTCTCCCCCGCTCCCCCGCCTGCGGCCGCGCCGCCGACCGGCGGACCCGTGCCGCCGCCCTCCGGCACGGCCTCGACCCGCCGCGCGACACACCGCCGCGCCCCCGCCCCGCCTCCGTCTCCGCCCGCCCCCTCCGCCCGCCCCCTCTGCCCGCGGCCGAGGCCCGCCCCGCGGACTCCCCCGGCCGCTCAGCCGGCCGGGACCACCACCGCACGGCCCTGGATCAGGCCCGCCTTCATCCGCTCGTACACCTCCGGCCCGCGCTCCAGCGGGTAGCGCTCCACGTGCACCCCCACCGCGCCCTGCCGGGCCAGGTCCACCAGCTCCAGCAGCTCCGAGCGGCCGCCCCAGTAGGTGGTCCGCACGCTCGTCCCGTACGGCACCGCGCCGAAGCCCACAGGCAGCGCCCCGCCGCCGATGCCCACCACGTCCAGACCGGCGTCCTTGGCCAGCATCCGCGCGCCCAGCTCCACCGTCGGCTGGGCGCCCACGAAGTCGAGCACCGCCTGCGCCCCGGCGCCGCCGGTCAGCGCGCGCACCTCACGCACCGCGCCCTCGTCGGAGCGGAGCACGTGGTGCGCGCCGCTCCTCTTCGCCAGCTCCAGGCTCTCCTCCCGCACGTCCAGCGCCACCACCTCCGCGCCGGTCACCGCCCGCAGCAGCTGCACCGCCACGTGCCCCAGTCCGCCCACGCCGATGACCACCGCCGTGCTGCCCGGGTACAGCCGCTCCGCCGAGCGCCGGATCACGTGGTAGGGGGTCAGCCCGGCGTCGGTCAGCGGGACCGTCCGCACCGGGTCCAGGTCCCCCAGCGGGACCACGTGCCGCGCGTCGTCGACCACCATGTACTCGGCCAGCGCCCCCGGCCGCCCCAGCCCCGGCGGGAAGATGCCCAGCTCGTCGGCGCGGGCGCAGTAGTTCTCCAGCCCCAGCGAGCACTCCCGGCACCGGCCGCACCCCCACGGCCCGTACACCAGCACCGCCTCGCCCACCGCCACCGAGGCGACCCCCGGCCCGACCGCCTCCACCACGCCCGCGGCCTCGTGCCCCAGCGTCAGCGGCAGCGGGAACCGCAGCTCCTCGGCGGCCATCCCCATCACCGCCAGGTCGGAGTGGCACACCCCCGCCGCCGTCACCCTGAGCAGCAGCTCCCCCGGCCCCGGCTCGGGGACCGGCACGTCCACCACCTCAGGGGCCCGGCCGACCTCCAGGTACTGCACGGCACGCATCGCTCCACCTCCGTCGCGTCGGGATCCGCGCGGCGCCGGACCGCGCGCCCGTCGGCAACCGGTCTTCCCGCCCCGGCTCCTCGGCGACCCCAGCGGAACTTCAAGGAGCGGCCACCGCGGCCCCTCCCCGGGCGGCCCGCGGGCCGGACTCCTCCCGGTCTGTGATGCAATGTCCACAGCTCGGAGAGCCCGCGGCGGCTCCCGGGACGGGCAACGGAACACATGCATAGGAAGGTTGGTGTCCGATGACCAACCGCGCGTACGTGATCGCAGGGTCAGAGGCCACCGGCGGCGCCGGGATCCAAGCCGACCTCAAGGCCTTCCAGGAACTCGGCGTCTACGGGATGGGGACGATCACCTGCATCGTCTCCTTCGACCCCGGCAACGGCTGGGCGCACCGGTTCGTCCCGGTCGACCCGTCCGTCATCGCCGACCAGATCGAGGCCGCCACCTCCTGCCACGACCTCGACACCGTCAAGATCGGCATGCTCGGCACCCCCGACACCATCGACGTGGTCGCCAAGGCCCTGAGCGCCCGGACCTGGCGGCACGTGGTGCTGGACCCGGTCCTGATCTGCAAGGGGCAGGAGCCCGGCGCGGCCCTGGACACCGACAAGGCCCTGACCTCGCAGATCCTGCCGCTGGCCACGGTGATCACCCCCAACCACTTCGAGGCGCGCACCCTCGCCGGGATGGAGCGCATCGACACCGAGGACGACCTGGTGGAGGCGGCACGGCGGATCCACGCCCTGGGCCCGCGGCACGTGATCGCCAAGGGCGGCACCGAGCTGCCCGGCCCCGACGCGGTCGACGTCCACTTCGACGGCGAGAACACCACCGTGCTGCGCGCCCCCAAGATCGGCCGGGAGCGGGTGAGCGGCGCGGGCTGCACCTTCGCCGCCGCGATCACCGCCGAGCTGGCCAAGGGCGCCGAGGTGGGCGAGGCCGCCGCCACCGCCAAGCGGATGGTCCGCGAGGGCATCTCCCGGCGGCTGACCACCCACGCCCCCTTCGCGTCGGTGGTCCCCATCGCCCCGCAGGGCTGATCGGCGGGACCGGATCGGGGGCGGGGCGACCGGGCCCGTCCCGCCCCGACCGCCGCCCTTACCTCTCCGATGATCTTGACGTTGCGGGCCTATCAACGCGCGTTGATAGGCCCGCAACGTCAAGATCATCGCCCCGGGACGGCCGCTCCGGCGTGGGAGGATCGCGCCATGAGCACCTCCATGACACCGGAACGGATCGCCCGCCGCACCTCCGCCGCCGTCGACGCCGCCGTGCAGACGGGGCGCGATCTCGGCCTCACCGTGACCGATGCCCGGGTGCTGCACGATGTCTTCTCCGTCGTCGTCCACCTGGCGCCGGCACCGGTCGTGGCCCGGATCCCCGTCGTGCTGCCGGAGAGCGAGGACCCCGGTTCCCTGGCCCGCCGCCAGCAGGCGGAACTGGACGTGACCCGGTGGCTCGCCGCCCAGGGGACCCCGGTGATCCCGCCCAGCCCCCTCGTGCCCCCGAAGCCCGTGCGGCACGGCGGGTTCTCCGTGACGTTCTGGCGGTTCACCGAGGAGGACCCGGACCGGGAGCCCGACTACGCGGCGAACGCCGAGAGCGTCGCCGACCTGCACGCCGCGATGCGCGGCTACCCGGGCGAGCTGTCGTTCCTCTCCGCGGCCGAGCCCCGGTTCGTCACCGAGCACCTCGCCCTGCTGGAGCGGCGCCCCGACCTCATCGCCCGGGCCGACCTGGACCGCGCGCACCGCGAGTGGCGGGTGCTGGAGCCGCTCGTCCGCTCGCGCGCGGCGTTCGAGGAGAGGTTCCCGGGGATCGGGGTCCAGCCCGTGCACGGCGACTCCCCGCCCGCCAACATCCACCTCGGGACGGAGGGCGACCTCTACTCCGACTTCGAGCTGGTCACCCTGGGCCCGGTCGAGTGGGACCTGGCCGGCCTCGGCCCGGACCTGGAGGCCGCCTACGACCGGGGCGCGCGGCGCAACGGCTTGCGCCCGCTGGACGGGGGCGTCCTGGGCTTCGTGAACGCGGTGGGGATGATCCGGGCCATCGCCCTCCTCGCCCTCGAACCGCAGCTGCCCGCGCTGGTGGAGTTCGTGGGGCCGGCCGTCGAGCAGTGGCGGACGATGCCCTTCGCCGGCGGCCTGGCCGACTGAGGGTCGGGGCCGGTCGTTATTCCCTCTTTCCGTGCTTGCTCTGTGTGCTTCTTTTCCTTGAGAGGGTTAGAAATCGCGACCTTTACCGTGTAGATTCATAAATCGAACTTCTCCCCTTTTCCCTCCTGATGCGGCGGCGGACCGCAGCGCCTTGCGGTCCGCCGCGCACATCCCGGGCTCGCGTCAGTGCAGCCCGCGCTTGCCCGGGGTCCAGAACGGCACCGTGCGGATGTCCTCCCGAGGCCAGCCGCGGACCGAGACCAGGTGGTCGCGGACCATCTGGCAGGTACGGGCCTCCCCCGCCACGTAGGCCGCCCCGGGGGTCTCCGGCAGGTCGAGGCCGGCCAGTCCGTCCACCAGGGTGCGCGAGCGGGCCGCCGGCTCCCCTCTCCGGTGCACCCGGACCGCGGGGCGCCCGGCCGGGAACGGCGGCTCGTCCTCCTCGCTCTCGCTCTCCAGCACGGCGCGGACCTCGGCTCCGCCGCCGAGGGCGCGCACCATCGGCCAGAAGGCGGCGGTCGCCGTCTCCTCCCCGACGAACAGGTGGTGCGCGGCCTCCGGCCGCACCGCGAAGTCGCCGCGCGGCCCCCAGAAGACCACCCGGTCGCCCACTGCGGCCTCCCGCGCCCAGGCCAGGCCGATCCCGCCCTCCCCCTCGGGCGCGTAGAGGTGGACCAGGACGTCGAAGGAGCGGTCCGCCGCGGAGAACTCCCAGACGGTGTAGGTGCGCAGCGTCTCCTTCGGGCGCACGATCCCGTACAGCGAGAGCGGGTCGTTGATCTGGATCCGCACGTGCTGTCCGGGCTCCCAGGAGAGCCGGTCCAGCTCCGGCGAGGCGATGCGGATCCGCAGCATCGTCGGGGCGACCCGTTCGACCCCGGCCACCTCGCCCTCGGCGAAGTGCTCGGCGAAGACCCGCGCCAGGGGGTTGCGCGCGGGGGTGCGCTGCGTGCTCATCGGTTCTCCTCCATCGTCGATTAGAGATCCTCATTTTAGTTAGAGGCTCTAACGCAATCTAGACCCTCTATCCTCGTACCGCGACCCAGGACCGCCGACGGAAGACGGAGAACCGCAGCGATGCCCCCTGCGACCAGCGGAGAGAACGGATCCGGGCGCCGCGAGCGGGTCCGCCGGGCCACCCGGGAGGAGATCCGGGCTACGGCGCGCGCCCTGCTCACCGAACGCGGCGCCGCGGCCGTCACGGTCAACGCCGTCGCCCGCCAGATGGGGATGAGCGGCCCCGCCCTGTACCGCTACTACGACGGCCACGACGCGCTGCTGGAAGCGGTCACCGCCGACTTCTACGCCGAGCTCACCGAGGCGATGCGGTCCGCCCGGGACGCCCTGGCCGGCCGACCCGCCGCGGACCGGCTGCTGGCCTCCTGCCGCGCCATGCGCTCCTGGGCGGTGGCGCACCCCGCCGAGTTCCGCTGGGTGTTCGCCGGCCCCGCCCCGGAGCAGGACCGCCGCTCGCCCGGCTCCCCCATCGACACGGCCGCCGAGGGCTTCGGCCAGGTCTTCCTCGACCTGATCGCCGAGATCTGGCGCGACGCCCCCTTCCCCGTCCCTCCGCTGCGGGAGCACCCCGAGGCCCTGCGCCGCCAGCTCACCGGGTACTCCGAGCGGATCGGCGGCCTGCTGCCGCCCGAGGCCGTGCACGTCTTCCTCGAATGCTGGATCCGGCTGTACGGCCTGCTGGTCATGGAGGCGCTGGGGCAGCTGGACTTCGCCTGCACCGACCTGGACCCGGTCTTCGAGGGGCAGCTGCGGACCCTCTGCCGGGACCTGGGCGTGGAGTACTCCCCAGAGGCCGGGGCCCCCTCCCCGCACTGACCCCGGGGCGCGCCGGCCGCGGCCCGGGGCCCGGTCTCCGAACCCCGCGCACCGCGCACCGCGCGGCGGCGCGGACGCCGGCCGGGGCCGGGCGGCGTCCGCGCCCTTCGGCCGAAGGAGCCCGGACCGGGCGGGCCCGCGCGCACCGGCGAAGGGGAGGGCCGCCGCTCTCCGCAGAGCACGCGAGAGCACGCCCGAGAGGCGGACCCGCGCGCACCTGCGGGGAATCCGCGCGATGGGCCCCGTCCCCGCCGCATCGGCGCTAGAATCGCAGGCGCTATGTGTGCCATGTTCATGACCCGCGCCGTCGGCACGGCCCGGTGCGGGATGCCCCTGTACTACCCCCGCCACCGGTCCGCAGCCCCGGACCGGGTGCCCGGCGTCGTCTCCTGAGTCGGCCTCCGCGCCGACTCCGACGCCCCGCGCCTCCTCCGCCGAGGCGCCGCTGCGCCGTGCCCTCCCACTCGCCGCCGCATCCGCGGCCTGCGGGCGGAGCACCGTAGCCCGCTGACGCCCCGCCGCCCCGGTCCGGGCCCGTTCGCCATGTCTGACGAACACCGGACGGGCGGCGCGGAGCGCGTTCCCAGGACCCGCCCGCACCCCCGTCCCTGTCGGCCGCCGCGCCCGCGGCGGCAGGAACGGACCCTCAGTGGTGCACACGCACCGGCCGCACGGCCACCGCAGCAGTACCTCCGGAGCGCGCGGACGCCGCCGCGCGCTCTCCCAGAACCACCTCACCGACGCCTCGGTCGCCCGCCGGCTCGTACGGCTGGCCGACCCCGGCCCCGGCGGCCTGGTGTTCGAGGTCGGCGCCGGGGACGGGATGATCACCCGGCACCTGGCCCGCACCCCCGCGCACGTGGTCGCTTACGAGCTGGACCCGGCCTTCGCCTCCCGGCTGGCCGAGCGCTACGCCGACCGCCCCCGCGTCGACGTGCGCGGCGCCGACTTCCTCCGGGCGAAGCCGCCCCGGGAGCCCTTCTCCGTGGTCGGCAACATCCCCTACTCGCGCACCGCCGACATCGTGGAGTGGTGCCTGCGCGCCCGGTCCATGTCCTCGGCCGCGCTGCTCACCCAGCTGGAGTACGCGCGCAAGCGCACCGGCGCGGCCGGCCGCTGGTCGAAGCTGACCGTGACGACCTGGCCGCAGCTGGAGTGGCGGTTCGCCGGCCGGGTGCAGCGGAACCGCTTCCACCCGGTCCCCCGGGTCGACGGCGGGATCCTGCACCTGCTCCGCAGGGACCGGCCGCTGATCCCCGGGAGCGCGCTGGGCGAGTACCGGAAGCTGGTGGCGGAGGGCTTCACCGGCACGGGCGGCTCGCTCCGCGCCTCGCTGCGCCGCTCCCACCCCGGGCACAGGGTGGACGCCGCCCTGCGCGCCGCGGGCGTGCCGTTCGGCGCCGTGGTCGCGTTCGTCTCCCCCGACCAGTGGGCGACGCTCGCCTGTCACCTGCTCGGTATAGAACGGGAGGACGGAGGCCGGGCCTCCGACGGGACCCGCTGACCTCCCCGGGCGCCGGCGGCCGGGGACGGCGGCCCCGGCGCCCGGCCCCTCCCCGGAGCAGGCCGGGCCGCGGAGGGGCGGGGAGGGAGCGCCCGGGTGCGGTCCGCCCGTGCCTCCGCGCCCCGGCGGCGCGGCCCCGGGGTCCGGGCGGCGGGGCGCCCCGGCGGCGGCTCTGCGATGGACCGCAACGGAACGGCGACCGAAGGGACCGACCGTGAGCACCGAGGACGACGTCCGCCGACTGGCCACCGCGCTGCCGGAGGTGACCGAGCGGCCCTGCTACGGCACCCCGGCGTTCTACGTCTCGGGCAGGATCTTCGCCCGCCTGCACGACGAGCCCGGTGTGCTGGTCTGCTGGCGCGCGAGCATGGAGGAGCGCCAGGTCCTGCTGGACGCCGACCCGGAGAAGTTCTTCACCACCGACCACTACCGGGGGCACGCCGGCGTCCTGGTCCGGCTGGGCCGGGTCGGCACCGGGGAGCTGTCCGAACTGCTCGCCGAGGCGTGGGAGGCCCGCGCCCCGAAGCGGCTCCGGCGACCGCCCCGGAACTGACCCGGAGCCGGCCCGGAGGGCGGGGCCGCGCACGGGCCTCCCCCGGCGGCCGGGGCCGGCAGGCGTCCGGTCAGTCCTCCCCGGTTCCGGGCTCCCTCTCGTCCGGGGGCTCGAAGTCCGGTTCGGTGCGGGCCGAGCGCCAGGCGGCCTCGAACTCCTCGGCGCCGATCAGCATCGCCAGGTACTTGGGGTCGTACAGGTCGGTCGGCGGGTTGATCGGCCAGTCGGCCATGTACCGGCGGGTCTTCCCGCCGTCCGGGAGGATCTCGACGTTGCGCAGCTGCCGGCCGTCCGGGCCGAGTTCGACCAGGAAGACGCTCTCCTCCTCGCCGTCCTCCTGCTCGTCCCAGCGCAGGTGGACCCGATCCCGCCCGGCCAGCTCGCCGTAGCCGGGCAGGTGCCGGTAGGCGTCGCGCTTGGCGCGCAGGGCCGCGACGAGCGAGCCCGGCGCCGGGTCGTCCAGGTCGGCCTCCTCCATGCGGTCGGAGGCCTCCATCCGGGCGACGACCTCGGGGTCGGTGACCACTTCGACCTCGGCGCAGGCGTCCAGGACCTCCTCGGCGGACCCGGCGCGGACCCAGGACCACACGCCGCCCATCCCGTAGTCGTGCACGATGAGGTAGCGGGGCATGGGATCAGTCCTCTTCCGGTTCGGTCCGCTCGGGTTCGGCGGGGCCGTCCGCGGGCGCGGTCCGCCAGTGGGCGGCCACGGCGGCCGCCCCGGCCAGCCAGCCGAAGGCGATCGCCCCGTCGGCCGTCCCCTCCGGCAGGATCGCGGTCCACCAGCCCGCCGACTCGTCCGTGTGCAGCTCGGCGCCTTGGGCCTCGGAGAACAGCTTCCACTCCAGCCGGGCCGCTCCCACCGGATCGAACGATTCGCTGGAAATGTGGTCGGACCAGCCGAAGCCCCCGGCGGCGCCCCACCCGCCCGAGAAGATCGGGCCCGAGCGGCTGAACGTCTTCTCCAGGCCGTCCCCGGCGGCCGAGCCGAGCACGCAGGCGCCCCAGGCCAGCAAGAAGAGCGCGACGAGTCCGCGCTCCAGGCGGATGCCCGCGCTCCCCCACCAGACCAGCCCCGCGGTGAGCGCGACCGCCAGCGCGGCGCCTGCCAGCGCCGCGGGCATGTCCAAGGGCATCGCGGTGAGCGGCCCCCAGGCGGCGATGGCGGCGGTCGGTGCGAGCACGGCGAGGAGCACCGCCCTGCGGCGCGCCTCCCGCCGATCCGGTCGGGGCATGCGGGGAAGGCTAGCGGCCCGGCGCACCCGCCGCATCAGGCGAGGTCGGGAGCGCGGCCTCCGTCCGGCCCGCGGTGCTCCGGGTCCCGTCCTCAGTCCCCCGCAGGGTCCGCCGGGGCGGCCGGGTCGGCCGGGGCGGAGGAGCGGCGATAGGCCACCACCCCCGCCAGGGCCGGCACCCACCCCAGGTACCAGGCGCTCTCGACGCCCTGGGGGAACCTCTGGTGGTCCTCGGCGAACGCGGTGGCGCTCATGAACCGGAGGTCCGTCGGCGCGTCCTCCTCCGCCGCCCCGGCGGCACCGTAGTCCCAGCCGGCCTCCTGCCCTCCCCCGGGCGCGTAGGCGAACCACCCGAAGTCCTCTTCGGTCCCCCAGGCGATCCCGGAGCCCGGGAGGAGGTCGCCGTCGAGCGCTCCGGTCGCGGCTCCGCCGGTCCCGGCGCCCAGTACGCACGCGCCCCAGCCGAGCAGGAAGAGCGCGGCGCCGCCCCGGCGCGCCCGGATCCCCGGGACCGCCCACCACACCAGGGCGGCGGTGACGGTCGCCGCGACGACCAGGCCGACCGCCTCGGGGAGGAGGCGGGACGGGGCGGTGAAGAGCAGCCCCGCTCCGGCGATGAGGGCTGCGGGGACGAGCACTGCGGCGGTGACCGCCTTCCGGCGGCGCGAATCGGGCTGAGGCATGCGGGGCAGGGTAGCGCCCCCTGCCCACCGTCCTCCCGCCGCCCCCGCACCGCACCGCACCGCCCGCGATGATCTTGACGTTGCGGGGGCATCAGAGGGCGCTGATACCCCCGCAACGTCAAGATCATCGGACTGGAAGGGCCGCCGGCGAGGATCGCAGAGGCGGCCGGAGCGCGGTCGGCGCCCGGGCCCCGCCCGGAACCGGCGGGAGGGCGGCGCACCCCGCCGTCCGCACGGACGGGCCCGGCCCGGGCAGCGGGCAGGGCGCCGGAGCCGCCCTCGCTCCTGCTTCACCGCGGAGGGGGCGGACGCGCCGCGATGGTGGTGTGCGGCCCTGCCGGGTGGGGCCGGGGGCGGCGGGTCCCGGGACGACGGCCCCACCGCGTCAGGACGGAGCGCGGTCGCGGGCCGCCTCCAGGGCCGCGTGCAGGCCGTCGTCGTGCCGGAGGGCGGCGGTGATGCGGTCGCCGGCCAGGGTGAACAGGGTCGCGGTGCGCACCGCGGGCGCGGACGGGCCCGCGTCCGCGCGGCCGGGCCAGCTGGCGTCCTGCTCCACCACGAGGACGCCGGGGAAGACGTGGTGCCAGGCGCGCGCGTCCAGGCGGATCCCGGCGCGGTCGATCCAGTCGAGGAGGACGCCGACCCCGCGCGCCCCGCCCTGCGGGCCGCCGACCTCGATGTCCGGGGCGGCCACGCGGCGGGCCGCGTCGCCGTCCCGCTCGTTGACCGCGCGGTGCCACTCCTCGACGAGGTTCCGCTCGCGTGCCGCCCGGTCGTCCGCCTCGGCGCTCATCGCCCCACCTCTCAACATCTATGCGTTTCGCATGGACTATCCTGTGCGAACAGCATACGTTCCCTTCGGCGGAGGAGGCGGTCGCGCCATGCGGGACTTCGGCGGAACCGGCACCGGGGCGCGCGGGCGGCCCCGCGCGGCCCGACGCCCGGCGGCACGCGGCCGCGCGGGAGCGCGCGCCCTCCCGGCCGGGCGGGCCGGAACGGGAGCGGGTGGGAGAGGCGCGGCGCCGGGCCCGCTCGGACGCCCCGCTCGCGGCGGTCTCCGGGGGCCCGTCCGAGGCGGGGCCGCATGAGTCCGGACGCGGACGGCCTCGTCCCCGGGCCAGGGCGGACGCTCTTCCGGTTCGTCCGGCACTGGTCCCGGCGGATCCCCGGCGCCGACCCCGAGCGCGGCCGCGACGTCATGGTCACCGAGGCGGTCCTCGCCCGGCAGGAGGAGGGCGGCGCGACGGTGAACGCCGTCGCCGAGGAGCTCGGCATCGACCAGTCCGGCGCCAGCAGGCTCGCCTCGCAGGCGGAGCGGCGCGGCTACCTGCGCAAGGCCCCGGCCCCGGGGGACGGCCGGCGCCGCGTGCTGGTCGTCACCGACGAGGGCGCCGAACTGCTGCGCGCGGCCCACCGCTGGCAGGAGTCGGTCTTCGCCGACCTGACCGCCGACTGGACCGGCGCCGAGGTCGAGGAGTTCCACCGGCTGATCCACCGACTCGCGACCGCCCGGCAGGCCCCGCCGGACCGGGACGGACGCCCCGCCCGGGGGTAGGGCCGCCGGCCGTGCCGGCAGAGGCGGGGACCGGAGGCGCCCCTCGGTCCGCGTGCGACGACCCGGACCCGCCGCGATCCGCGCCGCGCATCGATCGCCTGCACGATCATCCGGGAGACCGCCTCCGAACCGGCGCGGAACCGCCCGTACCGAGGCCCCGTCTGCGGTCCGGTTCCCGGGCCGTGTACCGCAGCCGTCCGAGGCAGGGTGCTCCGGGCCGCCGCCTCGGGCCGTTCGGATCGGTGCCGCTCCGAACGGTCCGCGGTGTCGGTGGGAGTCGGGATACTGGGAGGCGTCCGGACACGGGGAACGATCGGTTGGGGGCGGTTTGCGCGTCCTGCACGGCGCATGGGGCGACCACGGCGGCCTGCTGATGTGGGCGGAGGACTCCTCGCTTCCCGGGCGGACCGGATCGCGTGCCAGGGTGCGGCCGCACCCGTTCGCGCTGCCCGCGGAGGCGCTGGCGGAGCTGGTCGGCGAGGCCGCGGGCGCGCCCGGCGCCGCCGGCTGGGGCGGCGAGGCCGAGCTGCTGCTGCCCGGCTCCGCGTCCGCCCCGGTCCCCTCCCCCGCGCTCGGCCCCCTTCCCGACTCCCCCGCCGCGCGCCCGCGCCCCTCCGGGCTGCGCCGATGGCGGGTCCCGGTGCTCACGCCCCCGGCCGGGGCTGCGCCCCGGCTGCTCTCCGGGCTGCGCGAGGCGGCCCGCGGCGACCTGGCGTTCGGCCCCGGCCTGCACCACCTGCTCGCGGTGGAGGCGTTCGCGCAGCGGCTGGCCGACACCGGGCGGCTGCTCCCGCGGATCGTGCAGGAGGGCGACGGACCGCCCGCCGCGCGCTGGCGCCCGGTGCTGCGCGGCGCCGACGCCGCGCACTTCCGCGCCCTGGCCGAGGCGCTGCCCCCGTCCGCCCTTGCCCACCGCCCCGGCCCCGGTGAACCGGGCCGCGAGGAGGGCTCCGGCGGCGGGCCCGGCCCGGTCCATGAGGCGCTGTGCGCGCTGGCCGACGCCGCCGCGCGCACCCGGCTGGCCGGCGCCCGCTCCCGCGCGGCCCGCTCCGCCGATGCCGCCGCCCTGGTCCGCGCCCTGGCCTCGGACGACGCCGCGCTGGAGCGGGCCGCCGCCGGCACCGCCGCGGCGCTGCGCTCCTGGCACCGCCGGGCCGAGGACCCGCGCGGCGCCGCCCGGCTCCTGTTCCGCCTGGTCGAACCGGACCGGGAGGAGCGCGCCCCCGGCGCCCCCGAGGTGTGGCGGGTGGAGTTCTGGGTGCAGTCCTCCACCGACCCCAGCCTGCAGCTGCCGCTCTCCGAGATGTGGCTCGGCGAGGGCGGCGCGTGGCTCCCCGACGACGTGGAGTCGCTGGTCCTGCGCGACCTGGAGCGCGCCGCCCGGCACTACCCGCCGATCCGCGACGAGCTGGCGGAGCTGGCGCCGGCCGCGGTGTCCATGGGGACCGGCGGCGCCTACTCCTTCATCCGGGACGCCGCGCCGCGGCTGGACGCGGCCGGGTTCGCCGTGGTGCTGCCGGACGGGATGGACGGCGCCCGGCTGGGCCTGCGCCTCACCGTCCGCGAGCAGGAGCCCGCGCCGGCCTCCGGAGGCGGCGGCATCGGCCCCACCGAGCTGCTCGACTTCTCCTTCCAGGCGGTGCTCGGCGACGAACCGGTGGACCTGGAGGAGCTGGCCGAGCTGGCCCGGCTCAAGCGCCCCCTGGTGCGGCTGCGCGGCCGCTGGGTGGAGGTCGACCCGGCGCACCTGCGGGCCGCCCTGGACTTCCTGCGCCGCCGGGGCAGCGGGGCCATGCGGCGGGAGGAGGCGCTGCGCGCCGCCGTCACCGGTGCGGCGGGCGCCCCGCTCCCCGTCACCGGGGTGGACGCCGACGGCGCCCTGGGCGACCTGCTCAGCGGGGCCGCCGAGCACCGGCTGGAGCCGATGGACGACCCGGACGGCTTCGACGGGTCGCTCCGCCCCTACCAGCGGCGCGGCGCCTCGTGGCTGCGCTTCCTGAGCCGGCTCGGGCTGGGCGCGGTGCTCGCCGACGACATGGGGCTGGGCAAGACCGTGCAGCTGCTGGCGCTGCTCTGCGACGAGCGGTCCTCTCCCGGCGATGCGGCGGCGCCCGGCCCGACTCTGCTGGTCTGCCCGGTGTCGCTGGTGGGCAACTGGCAGCGGGAGGCCGCCCGGTTCGCGCCCAAGCTGCGGGTCCGCGCGCACCACGGCCCGTCCCGCCCGCACGGCAACGCGCTGGCCCGGGCGGTCGGCGGGGCCGACCTGGTCGTCACCACCTACGGGGTGGTGCTGCGCGACGCCGAGGAGCTGGCGGCGCTGCCCTGGCACCGGGTGGTGTGCGACGAGGCGCAGGCGGTCAAGAACGCCTCGACCCGGCAGGCGCGGGCGGTGCGCGAGCTGCCCGCCGCCTCCAGGATCGCGCTCACCGGCACCCCGGTGGAGAACAACCTGGGCGAGCTCTGGTCGATCATGGAGTTCGCCAACCCGGGGCTGCTCGGCCCGCAGGCCGCGTTCCTTCGCGGCGCCGCCGCCATCGAGCGGGCCGTCGCCGAGGGCGAGGGCGGGCGCGCCGCCGACCCGCTCAAGCGCGCCACCGGCCCGTTCATCCTGCGCCGGGTCAAGACCGACCGGTCGATCATCACCGATCTGCCGGAGAAGAACGAGTTCCGCACCTGGTGCACGCTCACCCCGGAGCAGGCCACGCTCTACAAGGCGGTGGTGGAGGAGATGACCGAGCGCCTCGACGACGCCGACGGCATCCAGCGCAAGGGGCTGGTGCTGGCGTCGATGGCCCGGCTCAAGCAGATCTGCAACCACCCGGCGCAGTTCCTCGGCGACGGGTCGGCGCTGGCCGGGCGGTCGGGCAAGCTGGACCGGCTGGAGGGCCTGCTGGAGGAGGCGCTGGCCGAGGGCGACCGGGCGCTCTGCTTCACCCAGTACACCGAGCTGGGCCACCGGCTCGCCCCCTACCTGGCGGCGCGGCTGGGCCGGGAGGTGCTGTGGCTGCACGGCGGCACGCCGCGGGCCGGGCGGGAGGAGATGGTGCGCCGGTTCCAGGAGGCCGGCGAGCCGATGGTGTTCCTGCTGTCGCTGAAGGCCGCCGGCACCGGGCTGACGCTGACCGCGGCCAACCACGTGGTCCACATCGACCGGTGGTGGAATCCGGCGGTGGAGGACCAGGCCACCGACCGGGCGTTCCGCATCGGCCAGCGGCGCGACGTGCAGGTCCGCAAACTGGTGTGCGTGGGCACCCTGGAGGAGCGGGTGGACGAGATGATCGAGCGGAAGAAGGCGCTGGCGCAGAGCGTGGTGGGCACCGGGGAGGAGTGGCTGACCGGGCTGTCCACCGAGGAGCTGCGCGAGGTGGTCCGGCTGGCCCCCGAGGCGGTGGCGCGTTGACCGGCGGCGCCGGCCGGGGCCGGTGGTGGTCGCGGCGGTTCTTCGAGGCGCTGGAGGCCGGCGCCGAGCCGGGGCGGCTGGAGCGGGGGCGGACCTACGCGGCCGGCGGGGCCGTGCGCGATCTGAAGGTCTCCGCGGGCGAGGTGCTGGCGCGGGTGCAGGGCTCGCGGGCCCGCCCCTACCGGGTCAGCCTGATCCGGCCCCGGTTGGAGGACGAGGCCTGGGAGCGGCTGTCGGCGGCGCTGGCCGGGCAGCCGCTGTTCCGCGCCCGGCTGCTCGCCGGCGAGCTGCCGCCGGAGGTGGAGCGGGTCTTCGGGCTGCTCGGCGCGGACCTGTTCCCGCGCGGCCTGGACGACCTGGTGGCGACCTGCTCCTGCCCGGACTGGGGGCACCCGTGCAAGCACGTCGCGGCCGCGCTGTACGTGCTCGCCGCCGACCTGGACGGCGACCCGTTCCTGCTGCTCGCCTGGTTGGGCCGGGAGCGCGGCGATTTCCTGTCCGGGCTGCGCCGGCACGCCCGCCCCGGCGGCCCGGACGGCGGCGCGGAGGAGGCCGGCGGCCCGTTCGCCGACGCCCCGCACCCGGCGGCGCCGGTGCTCTCCGCACTGCCGGAGGACCCGGAGGGCTTCTGGGCCGCCCCGGCCCTGCCCCGCCCGCCCGAGGAGCCGCTCCGCCCGGAACCGGCCCTGTTCGGCGCCGACCCGCCGGAGGGCGCCGAGCCCCTGCTGGACGCGCTGGAGCCGCTGTACACCCGGCTGACCGGCACCGAATCCGCCGCGGACTCCCCCGCCCGCTGACCCCGCCCCTCCCGATGATCTTGACGCCGCGCTCCCATCAGCGCGGGTGGTTTCCCGTGTCCGCTGCAAAACCGCACACCAGAGAACAGGAGGGGGACCGGCCGGTCGGTCCGGCGCGGCACCCCGCGAAGCGAAGGCCAAGACAGGCAGCGACGGCAACAGCAGGGACGGGGCTTGACGCTCCAGCCGGGCGCGGCGCCCCACGGAGCGAAGGCCAAAACGGGCGGCGACGGCAGCGGTAGGGGCGAGGCCGGGCGCCTCACCCGGGCGCGGCGTCTCGCGGAGCGAGGGTTCAAGCGGGCGGCGAGGGCGGGAGGGGGCGGGCGCCGCACTCACCGGCCCGGCCGGGCGCGTACTCCCGGCGGGGAGCGGGGCAGCGTCCCGGCGGCGCGGGCCTGCCCGGGCCCGCCCGGGGCGCCTTATCCCATATGCCGGGTCTACAGCGAGGAACGGGCGGCGGTGGGGGCACCCTGCACACCTCCGCAGCACCCCGATTACATCTACCAGCGAGTAGTGAGCCCTGAGGCCCCCACCACCCCCTCTCCGGTTACCCAGAGTCGCCAAGACGGGGCCTTCCGGCAGGGCAAATACGACATCTCGCCCCCACTCCGCCTCTGCCCGGGTTCCGGCCCCCTGCCTCCCGGCCTTCCGGGCCGCTCGAACTCCCACCACCGGCCCGATCGGGGCCGTTCGGGCCGCCAAGCGGCCGATCCGGGCCGGGATGCGCGCCCGGGAATCACCGGGGTGCTCTCGCGGTGCGCAGGGCACCCCACACCACCATCACCCTGCGTATTCACCCAGGTCAGAAGGGGCAGCGGCTTCAAGGGCAGCCGGCCCCGCCGCCCGGGCGGCGCGGGCACGGCGAACCCGCCTCCTCCGCCCGCCCCGACCGGCCCCACCCGCTCTGCCGCGCCCGACCGACCAGCCGGTCTCCGCCGCCGCCGTCGCTGCCCGCTTGCACCCCGCCCCGCGAGACGCCGCACCCGGCTGGGGCACCGGGCCCTGCCCCTGCCTGCGCCGTCGCCGCCTGCTTGAACCTTCGCTCCGTGGGGCGCCGCACCCGACCGACCAGCCGGTCCCTGCCGCCGCCCTCGCTGCCTGCCTGAACCTTCACCCCATGGAGCCTGCACCGGACCGACCAGCCGGTCCCCTGCCCGCCCTCGCTGCCGGCTTGAACCGCCACCCCGTGGGGCTCCGCGCTCGGCCGGGGGGCTCGGGCCAGGCTCCGGCAGGGCCGCAACGTCAAGAGCATCGCCCTCGGACGGCCGGTTGTCGGCGGCGGCTGGTACCGCTGGGGCATGGACGAGACGGCGGCACGCGAACTGTACCGGCGCTGGCTCCCCGGGATGTGGGAGGCGCCGACTGAGGAACTCGACCGGATCGCCGGCGAGCTGTTCACCGATGACGCGGTGGGCCACTGGCCCGGCCGCGACGTGCACGGCCCGGCCGGCATCGCCGAGCAGATCCGCACGACGCACGCGATGTTCACCCGGATCGGCACCTCCGTGCGGGTCGGGCCGGTGGTCGGCGCCGACGGCCTGATCGCCGCGCAGTGGCTGTTCACCGCCGACTACGCGGAAGGGGTGCCCGGGGCGACCGCCGCCCCCGGGACCCGGGTCCGCTATCCGGGCGCCGACTTCCTCCGCGTCCGCGACGGCCGGTTCGCCGAGTACTGGGTGGTCGGCGACACCATGGCCCTCATGGCGCAGCTCGGCGCCCTGGGGTCCGAGGCGGGCTGACCGCCTCCGGGGCGGGACCGGCAGGACCGGCGGGCCCTCGGCCCCGCCCGCCCCCTGTTCACGCGGCGGCCGCGCACCGCAGCGCCGGCCGCCGGCACGACGACGGTGAGGAGACGCAGTGGAGCACATCGGGATCATCG
Source organism: Nocardiopsis potens DSM 45234 (assembly GCF_000341105.1). Lineage (GTDB taxonomy): Bacteria > Actinomycetota > Actinomycetes > Streptosporangiales > Streptosporangiaceae > Nocardiopsis_A > Nocardiopsis_A potens. The sequence continues at coordinate 173,460 of NZ_ANBB01000027.1, read as the reverse complement.
GCGTGGGCGAGATCGCCCGGGCCATCGTGGAGGGGCTGAGCGGCGGGGTCGCGGAGCCCCCTCGGATCCACCTCTCGCCGCGGGGCGCCGCCACCGCCGCCGAGCTGGCCCGGCGGTACCCGAACGCGGAGGTACGCGCCGACAACCAGGACGTGGCGGACCGCTCCGACGTGCTGATCCTCGCCGTCCGCCCGCAGGACGCCGCCGAAGCCCTGGCCGGGCTCCGGGTCGACGGCGACCGGGTCGTGGTCAGCGCCATCGCCGGCATCGGCATCGGCGAGCTGCGCCGGATGCTCGGCACCGGCGCCCCCGTGGTGCGCACCATCCCGATGCCCGCCGTGCGCGAGCGCCGGGCGGTCACCGTCGTCCACCCCTCCCACCCGGTGACCGATGCGCTCTTCGACCGCCTCGGCGGGGCGCTCCCGGTCGCCGACGAGGCGGCCTTCAGCGTCTTCTCCACCCTGACCGGCACGCTGAGCAGCCACTACCGGTACCTGGCCGTGCTCACCGAGTGGGCCGCCGCCCAGGGCGTCCCCGCCGAGGAGGCGGACCGCTACGTGCGCGGCCTCTTCCAGGGGGTCGGGCGCGCCCTGGGGGACGGGACGCGCTCCCTGCAGCAGCTCGCCGGCGACCACGAGACGCGCGGCGGGAGCAACGAGCGCATCCGCACCACCTGGTTCGACGCGGCCAACTCCGAGGCGCTGACCAGAGCGCTCGACGGGCTCCTGGAGCACCTCCGGTAGGCGGTGGAGCGCAGGCCGCCTCGCTCCCCGGTCGGGTCCGCGGGTAACGTGCCCGGAGCGCCGCGGCACCGGGCGCGGCGACCGGTCTTCGACGGAGGAGCACGATGGCATCCGGGGCGTCCCCCGAGGCGGAGCGCGGGCGGCGGCCCGCGGACGGCGAGAGGTTCCAGAAGAGGCTGACCTGGATCTGCCTGGGGTTCGTCCTCGCGGGCCCGGTGCTCGGCTTCGCCGCCGCCCTGCCGGGCGCGGCCGAGGTCTACCCGTCGGAGTACATGCTCCCGGTCGCGCTGGGCGTGATGCTGGGCCTGATCGGCCTGGGCCTGCTGATCGCCGCGTGCGCCGGCCTGTACGTCATGGCCGGGTGGGGGGCGACCCCGTTCGGCGCGGTCCTCGTCGCCGGCATCGGCGTGCTGGGGTACGGGATCGCCGGGGGCGGCGACGGGTGGCGCGACGCCGGCACCGCCCTGCTCGCGGTCTCCTGCGCCGCCTTCTGGGCGGCCCCGTCGTTCTCCCCGCGCGCGAAGGCGAAGTCCCGCGGGCGCTCCGGGTCCGGTTCGCTCAAGGGCGCCGGCATCGGCGGCGTGCTCGGCGCCGGCGCCCTGATCGCCGCCGCCGGCCATGTCGCCGGCGTGTGGTGGCTGCTGCTCTTCGGTGCCCTGGCGGTGGGCAGCGCGGTGGGTGCCGGGATCGCCGTCCGGCGGGCGGGCCGCCGGAGCCCGGGCCGGGGGTGAGCCGGCGGCCCGCGGCCGCCCCCGTCAGGTCTCGCCGAAGAGCCGCCGGTAGGCGCCGGGCGTGGTGCCCAGATGGGTCCGGAAGCGGCGGCGCAGGTTGACCGCGGAGGCCAGGCCGACCCGGGCGGCGACGGTCTCGACCGGGAGGTCGGTCTGCTCCAGCAGGATCCGCGCCGCCTCCAGCCGCCGGGCGAGCAGCCACTGCCCCGGGCTGGTGCCGAGCTGCTCGGTGAACCGCCGGCTGAGGGTCCGGCCGGACACCCCGGCGCGCTCGGCCAGCCGGGCGAGGGTCAGCGGGGCGCCCAGGCGGGCCTCGGCCCACTCCAGCAGGGGCGCCAGCGACTCGTCCGCCCTGGCCGGGGCGGGCGGCGCCGCGTACTGGAGCTGGCTGCCCTCCCGGTGCGGCGGCAGCACCATGTTGCGGGCGACCCGGGCGGCGTAGGCCGCGCCGTGGTCGGAGCGCACCAGGTGCAGGCAGAGGTCGATGCCGGCGCCGGATCCGGCGCTGGTGGCCACGTCGCCGTGGTCCACGTAGAGGACGTCCGGGTCCACCCGCACCTCGGGGAAGGCGGCGGCGAGCTGGGCTGTGCGGCGCCAGTGGGTCGTGGCGCGGCGGCCGTCGAGCAGCCCGGCCTGGGCGAGGACGAACGCGCCGGTGCAGATGGCGACGATCCTGGCCCCGCGCCGGTGGGCGGCCCGCAGCGCCCCGGTCACGGCCGGCGGCACCGGCGCGCCGGGCGGCCGCCGGCCGGGGACGACCACGGTGTCGGCCTCCCGCAGCGCCTCCGGCCCCGCCTCGGCGAGCATCGTGAAGCCGGCGGTGGTGGGCAGGGGCCCGGGGCGCTCGGCGCAGACCGAGAACTCGTATCCGGCCGGGGCGTCCGGCAGGTCGGCGCCGAAGACCTCGGCGGCGCAGGCGAGCTCGAAGGACGGCTGGGGCGGGCTGACCAGGGCCACCACACGGTGAAGACTCATGGCCACAATGTACCCACAGGTGTCTTTCCAGACTCTGTGCCGGGAGGGCGGCCGCGGCCACAGTGGTCCCATGAGCGAAACCACTGAGACGGCCGTGTCGAGGGCCTCGGTCCGGGTCGGCGACGAGGAGGCCAGCCACCTGGTCGCCGGGCGGGAGGGCCCGGCCGTGCTGCTGCTGCACGGGACCTACTGGAGCCGGGTGTGGGCCCCGGTCATGGGCGGCCTCGCGCAGGCGGGGCTGCGGCCCGTCGCGGTCGACCTGCCCGGGCTGGGGCGCTCGGGCGGGGAGCTCGCCCGGGAGGCGGCCGATGTCCCGGCCCTCGCGGGCTGGGTGGCCCGGTTCGCCGCCGAGCTGGGCCTGTCCGGGCCCGTGGCGGTGGCCGGCCACGACATCGGCGGCGCCGTCGCCCAGTACCTCCTCGCCCGCGGCCCGCTGGAGGTGTCCCGGCTGGCCCTGGTCAACTCCGTCACCTACGACTCCTGGCCGGTGCCGGGCGTGGCCCGGTTCCGGGACCCCGGGGCCGCCGCGTCGATCACCGCCGAGGAGTTCCTCGCCGCCCGCAGGAAGGCCGTGACGGCGGCACTGGGCGGCGCCGCGACCGAGCGGCTGATCGCCGAGTACCTGGACCCGTGGAACGACCCGCGGGTGCGCCGCTCCTGGATGGCCCTGGCGGGCGCGGCCGACAGCCGGCACACCCTGGACCTGGTCCCCGCGCTGCGGCGCTCGGCCGCGCCCAAGCTGCTCGTCTGGGGCGAGGACGACGGCTTCCAGAAGGTGGAGTACGCCGAGAGGTTCGCCGCGGAGATCCCCCGCACCGACCTGGTGCGCGTCCCCGGGGCGGCGCACATCCCGATGGAGAACGCCCCCGACCTGGTCGCCCGCGTGCTCGCCGACTTCTTCACCGGGTAGGGGCGGAGCGGCCGGGCGCGGACGCGCCCGCGCCCGGCGGCGCAGAACTGAGCGGCCGCCGTCCCGCTCTCCCCTCCGGCCGCGGCCCCTCGGAGGCGGAGGCCCGGGCCCTTTCCGATCCCGGGCGGACGCGTGCCCCGATTCCCCTTTGACACCCTTTCCTCGCCTCTCTAAGTTATTTCCTAGATGTCCTAGGCAGAGAGATCGGGCTCCCCCGCCGGGCGGGGCCGCAGGAGGAAGGACGGACGACATGGCCACCGGAACGACCTCGGCGCCCGGGACGGGTACCCTCCCGGTGCCGGGGGCCGACCTCCACTACGAGGTGCGGGGGCGCGGGCCGCTCCTCGTCCTGGTGCCGGGAGGGGCCGGCGACGCGGGCATGTACGCCGGGCTGCTCCCGCACCTGGCGGACTCCTACACGGTCCTCACCTTCGACCCTCGCGGCTTCACCCGCAGCCCGGTCCGCGGGCCCGGGGGCGACCAGCGGCCCGAGGTCTGGGCCGACGACGTCGGCCTGCTGATCGAGCGGTTCTCCCCCGGCGAGCCGGCCCGGGTGGTGGGCAACAGCTCCGGGGCGATCGTCGCCCTGCACCTGCTCTCCCGCCGCCCCGGCCTGGTCCGCAGGGTGGTCGCGCATGAGCCGCCGCTGCTCCGCCTCCTCCCCGACCCCGAACCGCACCGGCGCCTCTTCGCCGAGGTCCGGGACGTGTTCCGGGCCGACGGGGCGGACGCGGCGATGGCCCGGTTCAGCGCCGGGCTCGATGGTGGGCGCGGCGGCCACGGCGGCGGGCGCGTCCCCGAGGAGGAGGAGCCGCCGGCGGCCGGCCTCCCGCCGGAGATCCGGGAGGCGGCCGCCCGGATGCGGGAGAACACCGGCGTCTTCCTCGGGCGGATGCTGGTCCCCTTCTCCTCCTCGCTGCCCGACCTGGATGTCTTGGCGGCGAACGCCGGCCGGCTGGCCCTGGCCGCCGGCCGGGACTCCCGGTCCCAGGTGCCGCTGTACGGCCCCGCGCGGGCCCTCGCCGACCGCCTGGGCTGCGCCTTCGCCGAGTTCCCCGGCGGCCACCTCGCCGCCGTCGAAATCCCGGGCGACTTCGCGCGGCGGCTGCTCCCGCTGCTCGGCTGAGCCCGCCGCCCCTCCCCTCCGCGCCCTCCGGCCCCTCCGGTTCCGGCGCCGCGGGCGCCCGGGCGTGCTCCGCGCCGTCGGCGCCGCCGGCACCGCCCCGGAGGCGGAGGCCGCGCCCGGTCAGTCGCCCTTGCGGAGCCGGTCGACCTCGTCCCGGGTGGGCGGGGCGGCGCCGGGGCGGGTGCAGGCCAGGGCGGCGGCGGCCGCGGCGAACTCCAGGGTGTCGGCCACCGTGCCGGCGTCCAGGCCGGCGAGGGCGGCGGGGCCGGCCAGCAGGCCCTTGGCGTCCAGGTCGGCCAGGACCGCGCCGATGAACGCGTCGCCGGCGCCGACGGTGTCCACCACCTGCACGGCGGGGGCGTGCGCGCGCAGCGGCGGTTCGCCGGGCAGCAGGGCGACCGCGCCTTCGGCGCCGAGGGTGACCACCGCCAGGTCGAGGCCGTGCTCGTCCTGGAGGGCGCGGGCGGCGTCCACCGGGTCCCACTCGGGGTAGAGCCAGGCCAGGTCGTCCGCGCTGGCCTTGAGGATGTGCGCGACGTCGCACCAGGCCCGCGCCGAGGCGCGGTAGGCCTCCCGGTCGGGCAGGACCGAGGGGCGGACGTTGACGTCGTAGCAGACCGCGGTCTCCGCGCGGCGCCCCTGGAGCCAGGAGCGGAGCACCGCGGCGCCGGGCTCCAGCACCGCGGCGAGGGTGCCGGCGTGCACGCAGGCGCCGGCGGTGTCGGCGGGCAGCTCCTCGGGGGACCACTGCCAGTCGGCGGTGCCCTCCAGGTAGAAGGAGTACTCGGCGGACCCGGCGCCGTCGAAGGAGACGAAGGCGAGCGTGGACGGCTCGGCGGCGTCCACCGCCAGGCCCAGGTCGACGCCGTTGTCCCGGAGGTGGGCGCGGAGCATCCGGCCGAAGTGGTCGCCGGAGAGCCGGCAGAGCAGCGGCGCGGCGGTGCCGAGCCGGTTGAGGGCGACCGCCGCGTTGGCGGCTCCCCCGCCGGGCAGCGCCCGCCAGTCCCCGGGCCGCTCTCCCGGGATCATGTCGACCAGGGCCTCACCGCAGACGATGACCATGTGACTCCGTGACTCCTCGCGGCCTGCGGCCCCGCCCGCCCGGGGCGGGGCCTCGTGGTTCCACCGGTCCGACCCTAAACCGTCGCGGGGAGGCGGGCCGGGCGCCGGCGGTGGCCCCGTTCCGGCCGCCGGCCCGCCCGGCGGCGGGCGGGCCGGCGGTTCCCCGCGGGGTCGGGGCGGGGGTCGGCGGGCGCGCCGGGGCGCCGGCGCGCCCTGCCGTCATTTCACCGCGCCCATGGACAGGCCGCGCACCAGCTGCCGCTGGGCGATCCAGCCGACCACGACGATGGGCAGCGACGCCATCACGGCGGCGGCCGACAGCTGGGCGACGAACAGCCCCTCGCTGGTGATGAACCCGGTCAGGAAGACCGGGACGGTGGCGGCCTGGGAGGCGGTCAGGTTCACCGCGAAGAAGAACTCGTTCCAGGAGAAGATCATGCAGATCAGGGCGGTCGCGGCGATGCCGGGCGCCATGATCGGCAGCATCACCGACCACAGGATCCGGGGCAGCCCGGCGCCCTCCACCCGGGCCGCCTCCACGATGGCGACCGGGACCTCCAGGAAGAACGAGCGGAGCATCCACACCGCGATCGGCAGGTTCATCGCGGTGTAGAGCACCACCAGGGTCCACACGTTGTCCAGCACCGACAGCTCGGCGGCGGCGACGTAGATCGGCACCACCACCGCCACCACCGGCAGCATCTTGGTGGAGATGAAGAAGAACAGCACGTCCTGGGTGCGCTTGACCGGTTCCACCGACAGGGCGTAGGCGGCGGGCAGGCCGAGCAGCAGCACCAGCACCGTGGAGGCCACGGTGGCGGTCAGCGAGTTGCCCAGGTAGGGCAGGAAGTCGGCGCCCAGCACCGCGGAGAACCGGTCCAGGGTGGGCTGGAAGAGCAGCGTGGGCGGGTCGGTGGCGGCCTGGTTCTCCTGCTTGAACGCGGTGAGCAGCAGCCACAGCGCCGGGGAGACGAACGCCAGGCCGATGGCCCAGGTGAGCACCGTCAGCGCGGCGCCCCCCGCACCGGAGCGGCGGCGGCGCGGGGCCCGGCCCGGGGCCGGGGCGGTCGGGGCGGACCCGCCTGCGGCGGGGCGCTCGGGGGCGTGCGCCGTCATTTGGCCTCCTGGGCGCTCATGAAGGTCCGGAAGATCAGCCGCAGCGCCAGGGTGGCGACGATGATGGTGCCGGCGACCACCACCACGCCCATCGCGGCCGACTGGCCGATGTCGAACCCGAGGAACGTGCGCTGGTAGATGTAGAAGGGCAGGTTGGAGCTGGCGGTGCCGGGGCCGCCCTGGGTGAGCATGTAGATCGTGTCGAAGGTGTTGACCACGTAGATCGAGCCGAGCAGCACGCCCAGTTCGATGTAGCGGCGCAGGTGCGGCAGGGTGATCCAGACGAACATCTGCCACCGCGACGCCCCGTCGACCTGGCCGGCCTCCAGCACGTCGCCGCCCTGGCTCTGCAGCCCGGCCAGGACCAGCAGCATCATGAACGGGGTCCACTGCCAGACCAGGGCGACCACCACGGACAGCACCGGGTACTGCGAGGCCCAGTCGACGTCGCCCGCGCCGAACGGCGAGAGCACGAAGTTCACCAGGCCGAACACCGGCTCCAGCATGATGTGCTTCCACAGCAGCGCGGTGGCCACCGGCAGGATCAGGAACGGGGTGATGATGAGGGTGCGCACCACCCCGCGGCCGGCGAATCTCCGGTCCAGCAGCAGCGCCAGGCCGATGCCGAGCAGCATCGAGGCCACCACGCAGGAGGCGGTGACCGCGATGGTGTTCAGCGCCGCGCCGAGGAACTGGGAGTCGGTGAGGACCGCCGCGTAGTTGGCCAGGCCGACCCAGGCCTGGGAGTCGGGGCGGAGCAGGTTCCAGGAGCGCAGCGAGTAGACCACCGTGGCCAGGAACGGCAGCTGGGTGACGGCCAGGGTGAAGACCAGGGCGGGCAGCAGGGGCGCGCGGCGCCTCCAGCCGTCGGCGCGCTCCGCCGCCCGGGCGCCCCTCCTCCCGGCGGGCCCGCCGCCGGGCTCCGCCGCGGTGCGCCGCGCCGGCGCGGTCGCCGCGCTCATCGGCCGTCCTCCTTGTAGGTGTCGCCCACCGACTGCGCGTACTCCTGGCTCTGGGCCAGCGCCTCCTCGACGCTGATCTGCCCGGCGATCGCGGCGCTGAGCTGCTGGCTGACCCGGGTTCCCAGGTCCTGGAACTCGGGGATGGCGAGGAATCCGACGCCCTCGTAGGGCACCGGGCGCAGGCCGGGGTCGGCCGGGTCGGCGCGCTCGATGCCGTCCAGCATGGTGTCGGCGTAGGCCCCGGCGGCCTCCTGGTACTCGGGGACCTCGAAGGTGGAGAGCCGGTTGCCCGGGGGCACCCGCTGCCAGCCGTACTCGTCGGCGACCAGCCGGATGTAGTCCTCGTCGGTCATCCACTCCAGGAACCGCCACGCCTCCTCCTTGTGCTCGGAGGTGGCGGGGATCCCCAGCGACCAGGTGTAGAGCCAGCCGCCGTAGTCGCTCTCGGCGACCGGGGCGGGGGCGTAGCCGTTGCGCCCGGCGACGGTGCCGGCGTCCTCGTCTTCGATGGTGCTGACCATGGAGGTGGAGTCGTAGAACATGGCCGCCCGCCCCTGGGCGTAGCGGTTCAGGCAGTCGCCGAAGCCGCTGTTGGCGGCGCCGGGCTGGCCGTGCTCGCGGACCAGGTCGACGTAGAACTCGGCGGTGCGGCGGAACTCCGGGGAGTCCAGTTCGGCGTTCCAGTCCTCGTCGTACCAGCGGCCGCCGAAGGTGTTGAGCATGGAGTTGAACGGGCTGAGCATCTCGCCCCAGCCGGCCAGGCCGCGCATGCAGATGCCGGAGACCCCGGGTTCGACGCCGTCCAGCTCCTCGGCGAGCGCGGCGACCTCGTCCCAGGTGGGGTTCTCCGGCATCTCCACGCCGGCCTTCTCGAACAGGTCCGTGCGGTAGGCGAGGAAGGAGGACTCGCCGTAGAACGGGACCGAGTACATGTCGCCCTCGTGGGAGAGGTCGTCCCGGATGGAGGGGATGAAGTCCTCGTCGTCGTAGCCCTCGGAGGCGTCGATGTAGGGCTGGAGGTTCTCCAGCCAGCCGTACTCGGCCCACTGCCGGGTCTCGTAGTTGCTGATCATGACGGCGTCGAACTCGCCGCCGCCGGTCGCCACCGAGGTGGTGATCTTGGCGCGGGCCTCGTTCTCCGGCAGCGAGACGAAGTCGACCTCGATGCCGGGGTTCTCCTCGCGGAACCGGGATTCCAGGGAGATCGCGTCCTGCATCTGCGGGTTGGACACGATCGCGATGACGAGCCGGACGCCGTCGCCGTCCGCGGCGACGGCGCCCGCCCCGGCGCATCCGGCGAGCAGCGCCCCCGCGGCGGCCATCGAGGCGGCCGTCCGGGCGGTGCGCAGGGTCGTTCGCACGGTGGTGCCTTTCTCCTGGTGGGGGGGTTGTCCGGGGCGGGCTCAGATCGCGGCGCCGTCCGGCACCACCTGGACCTTGACCCCGGTGCCGGAGCGCATCATCTTCAGTGCGTCGGGGAACTCCTCCAGCGCCGGGGCGTGGGTGAGCAGCGGCGCGGTCTGCACCGCCCCGGCGGCGATCAGGTCGAGGGCGGCGCCGAAGCTGTTCAGCACCGCCATCGACCCGACCACGGTGATCTCGTCGTTGTAGATCCGGAACGGCGACAGCGAGACGCGGGCGTCGTCGGCGGCGACCCCGAAAACGAGCAGCCGGCCGCCGCGGCGGAGCGCGCCGAAGGCGGCCTCGATGGCGGCCGGGGCGCCGGTGACGTCGATCGCGGCGTCGAAGGCCTCGCCGTCCAGCTCCGCGGTGCCGGCGGCGGTGGCGTCGGCGCCCAGCCCGGCGGCGACGGCCAGCCGGTCGGTGTTGCGGTCGACCACGGTGACCCGGGCCCCGGAGCGCTGCAGCAGCTGCTGCAGGAGCAGGCCCATGGTGCCCGCGCCGACGACGAGGAACCGCTCGCCGGCCTGCACGCCGATCCGGCGGACGCCGTGCACCGCGCAGGAGAGCGGTTCGACCAGGGCGCCCTGGCGCATGGTCATGCCGTCGGGCATGCGGTGGCAGTTGACCGCGGGCACCGCGACGTACTCGGCGAACGCGCCGTCGACGGTGTCGCCGATCGCGCCCCAGTTGGCGCAGAGGTTGCCCCGGCCGGCCCGGCAGTAGGAGCAGTGGCCGCAGTAGAGCGAGGGGTCGACGGCGACCCGGTCGCCGGGGCGCAGCCCGCCGGGGGCCCGCTCGCCGACCGCGACCACCTCGCCGGCGAACTCGTGCCCGGGGACCAGCGGGTAGGGGCTGGGCGGGAACTCTCCGTCGGCGATGTGCAGGTCGGTGCCGCAGATCCCGCAGGCGCCGACGCGGACGACCACGCCGTCCGCGGCGGGGGCCGGATCGGGCCGCTCCCCGACGGTGATCGATCCGGGCTCGGTGATGATGGCCGCTCGCACGGGGCTGGCTCCTTCGGTGTTTCGGCTGGGTACCGCCCGGGTCCGGGCCGTGGGCGCCCGGCCGGCTCCGCCGGGCGCCCGGGCGGGCGGTGCGGAGGACGGGCCCGCGCCACCCCTCGCTCAGATGAGCGAGCTGGATCACATTTGTCGTCGCTCATTGAAGACCCGCCGGAAACCGGATGTCAATGGTTGCGTCACAATCGAGTAGAGTTGCGCTCATATGAGCGAGCAACGAGGTGAGACGCAGGCCCCGGCCTTCGCCGGGGGCCCGGCCGAGCTGGTCCGGATCGCCGCCATCGCGCGCCGGTTCTACCTGGACGGCCGGTCCAAGGTGGAGATCGCCGAGGAGTTCGGGCTGAGCCGGTTCAAGGTCGCCCGCGACCTGGAGGCGGCGCGCAGCAGCGGGATCGTGCACATCGAGATCCGGCTGCCGGCCCGGCTCGACGCCGAGCTGTCCGAGCGGCTCCGCGAGCACTACGGGCTGCGCCGCGCCATCGTCGTGGACGCCTCGGCGGACCCGCTGCAGACCCGCTCCGACCTGGGCGCGGCGGCGGCCGACCTGCTGGCCGAGATCGTCCGCCCCGGCGAGGTGCTGGGGCTGGCGTGGAGCCGCGCCCTGCAGGTGATGGGCGCCAAGCTCACCCGGCTGCCGCGGTGCACCACCGTGCAGCTCAACGGGGTGCTCAGCGAGTACGCCGAGTCGGGCGGGTCGGTGGAGACGGTGCGCCGCGCGGCGGCGCTGTCCGGCGGCCCGGCGCACCCGATCTACGCGCCGCTGATCCTGCCGGACGCGGCGACCGCGGCGACGCTGCGCGCCGACCCCGGGATCGCCGCGGCGTTCGCCCTGCACGACCGGCTGACCACGGCGGTCGTCGCGGTCGGCGGCTGGGACGAGCGGAACTCCACCGTCTACCAGGCGCTGGACCCGGCGTCGCGGGAGCGCTGCGCCGAGCTGGGCGTGCGCGCCGAGATCTCCGGCCGGCTCTTCGACGGCGACGGGAACCCGGTCGGCTGCGAGGTGGACGACCGGGTGCTCGGCATCGCCGTGGACCGGCTGCGCGCGGTTCCCGAGGTGGTCGCGGTGGCCGGCGCCGGCGACGGGGCCAAGGCCCGCGCGATCGGCGCCGCACTGCGCAGCGGCATCCCCTCCACCCTGGTCACCGACGGCTTCACCGCCCGCGTCCTGCTCGGCGACCCGGCCGCGGATCCGGTCGCAGGGTCCCCGGAGGAGCGGGGGGACGGCGCGGAGGGCTGAACGCCGCCGGGCCGGCCGCGGGCGTGTCGGCGGGCGGCGGTACCGTCCCGGCAGCATCCGACCGCCACGGGAGCCGCACATGAGCCTGCACTACGAAGTCGTCGTCGCCTGCTTCCTGCGGGAGGACACCCCGCCCGAGGTGCTGGACGCGGTGCGCTGGCACATCGGCCTGGCCGAGGAGCGCCCGCCCGGGCTCGACCCCGAGGAGCACGCCCATGCCGCGTTCCTGCTCGACCCGGAGAGCCCGCTGCCCGGCGGGGACGTCGCCGAACTCCGCCTGCAGTACCGCTGGACCGCCCCCTCCGGGGCGGACGTGAACTCCTGGGGCCTGCACGCCCGCGGCTACTGGCTCGACGACGAGCTTGGGCAGCTCTCCCTCTTCCTCGACCTGATCGCCCCCTACGCCGAAGACGGCCACGCCGGGTCCTTCCGGGAGGAGTACGACCTCCTCCCCACCGTCGTCGCCTTCAAGGACGGCGCCCTGGTCTCTCCCGGCCGGGCGGGCTGACGGCGGGGCGGCGCCGGGACGCGTGCCCGCGCCCGCAGGCGCGCCGCACCGGCCGGTTGAGGCCCGCTCCCCCGCGGCGCCGGGCCCCTCTGCCCCCGCCGGCCGGGGGCTCGGGCCTCAACCGGCCGGTGGCCTGCGCAGGACCCACTTCTCCTCCCGGACGTCGAGCGGCAGCGAGCGGGCCCCGGCGAAGTCCCGGACGGCCTGCACCACGCCGGGGAAGCGGGCGATGAAGTCGTCGCCGATCATCGTGCCGCCCGGGCGCAGCAGGGGCCAGTACAGGTCGAGGTCGCGGGCGACGTCGGGGAGGTCGTGGCCGGCGTCGATGTAGACCAGGTCGCAGCGGACGCCGTGGTGCCCCAGGACCGCGGCGGCGGTGGCGCTGGTCGCGGGGAACGGGGTGATGACGCCGGTGAGGCCGTCGTGCACCACGTTGGCGAGGAACTGCGGGTAGAGGCCGGGGCGGCCGAAGCTCAGGTGCATCTCCGCCTTCCACTCCGGGGTCAGCCAGTGCTCCCTGCTGCCCAGGAAGGTGTCCACGCACACGATCTCGCAGTCCAGTCCCAGGTCCCGGACGACGCCGGCCATGTGCAGCGCCGAGGCGCCCTTCCAGGTGCCGACCTCCACGATCAGGGAGGGGCGCAGCCGGGTGATCTCCTCGCGGAACACCGGGTGGTCGTAGTCCCAGCCGGAGGGGTCGTAGCCGATCTCCCCGGCCGGGAGGCCCTCGTACGGCGACCGGTCGAAGAGCAGCGTCCGGACCGTCCGGGCGGTCCCGCCCTCCGGCGCCGCCGTCACCGCGGCACCCCGGCCGGGGCGGTGCCGGCGTACTCCGGCGTCGACATCCCGCCGAGCCGGTAGCGCAGGGTGGGCCGCCCGGTGCAGCCGACCGGCACCCGCAGCCGGACCAGCTGCTCGCGGACGATGTCGTCCTCGCCGAGCCGGTCGGCGACCTCCCGGGCGCTGCGCTCCCTGCGGAACTCCAGGATCCGGGCGAGCTCGCGGCGGAACAGCCACTCCCCCATGTCGACCATGCCGTCCCCCGCCCCGCCCGGGGGCCAGCTGAGCCGGTCGCGCACCACGGGGTCGCCCGGCGCCATCACCCCGTGCCGGGCCAGCTCGGCCAGCCGGCGCGCCGCCCGCGGGCCCCGGCGGCAGCCAGGGGAAGCGGTCCGCCGGGTGGGGGCCGCCGCCCGGGCCGACCAGGCGGCGCCAGGAGTGCGCGGCGGGCAAACCCGGGGCCACCGCCTCCAGCAGGGATTCCAGGTGGTCGGGCTCCCACTCGTTGTCGTCGTCCAGGAAGGCGATCAGGTCCCCGTCGGCGGCCTGCACGGCCATCCGCCGCAGCGCGCCCACCCGCTCCACCGCCGCCTCGGGGAGGAAGCCGTCGCCGCCGACGCTCACCGCGCGCACCCCCGGCGGCAGGCCGCCGGGCAGCGCCGCGGGGGCACCGAGGTGGGCGTCGATCCACACGGTGAGCCGGACCTCCGCGCCGGTCCGCTGGGCGGCGGCGCTGTTCAGGGCCCGGGCCAGCCCTTCCGGGCGGCGGCCCCGGGTGAGGGTGACCACGTCGACCACCGGGCGGGGCGCCGGGCCCGGCAGCGGGCGGGCCGGGCGGGCCGTCCGGGCCGGTCCGGACGGGTCGGAGACGGCGCCGCGCAGGGCGGCGGCGAGCCCGCGCAGCGCGTCCGCGCCGGCCAGGAAGGCGTGGTGCGGCACGACGATGGCGGTCTCGTGCAGCCGGCGGGACTCCGGGAGCGGGGGCCGGGGCCGCCCGGACAGCGCCGCCGCGTAGCCGGGGACGGTCTCCGGCCGGTACAGCGGACCCTCCGGGACCGGCGGGTAGACCTCCTCCAGGGTGACCCCGGCCTCCCGGCGCACCCGGGCGATCAGCTCGCGCGGCGGCGGGGCGGGGCCGGTCGGGCGCAGCAGCAGGCCGTAGAAGGCGCCGGAGGCCAGGGCGGCGGCGTCGGCCAGCGGCTCCCAGCCGGCCTCCCGTCCGGACTCCCGGCCGGCGGCCAGCTCCGCCAGGAACGCGGCGGCGCCGACGCTCCGCGCGGCGGCCTGGCCGGGGAAGCGTTCGAGCTGGTCCAGCAGGAGGGCCGCGCCGGTCTCCGCCAGGGCGTGGTTGGCGCCGTGCACCGGGGCCGGGGACGCCTCCAGGGCGGTGCGGTCCGCCTCCCCCGGGCGGGACGCCGGGCGGCGGGAGTCGGCGGTGAGCGCCGCCAGCCGGGCCACCAGGTCATCGTCGCAGGTCAGTGCCGCTCTGCCTTCGCCGCAGGTGAGGACCTTGGTCTCCTGGAAGCTCATCACGCTGACCTCGCCCAGCGAGCCGATCGGTGCGCCGCCGGCGGACCGGGCCAGCTGGGCGTGCGAGGCGTCCTCGACGATCGGGACGCCGGGCAGGGCGGCGCGCACTGCGGCGATGTCGGCGTGCTGGGCGTAGAGGTGCACCGCGAGCACCGCCGACGGGGCCTCGGGCAGATGCTCGGCGCCCCGGCACGGGGAGTCGGGGGACGCGTCGAAGAAGACCGGCGCGGCCCCGGTGCGCAGCACGGCGGTGGCGCACCCCACCCAGGTGGTGGCGGGCATCGCCACGGTGTCCCCCGGGCCGATGCCCAGCGCCTGCAGGGCGACCACGATCGCGCCGGACCCGTTGGCGGTGAGCACGGCGCTGCGGCGCCCCGACGCCTCGGCCAGGGCGCGCGCCGCCTCCGCCCCGCGGGACGGCCACGGGGACCGGGCCCCGCTGCACGCGAGGCGGCCGCCGAGCAGCGCCGCGGAGAGGTGCTGGTGGGCGCCGGGCCCCAACTCGGGCCACCGGGGCCAGCGGCGGGGGTCGTCTGCCAGGCTCATCGGACTCCTTCCGGGGAGGACCGGCCGCGCGGGGGGCGGGGGCGCGGGGGGCGCGGGGCGGGCGGGCGCCGGGGGGCGGGGCCGTTCCGCCTCACCCGCACGTCCCTCCGGCCGGGCCGGGGGCGCCGAGGAGCGGGAGGAGCGGGCGCCCCTCCGGGGCCGGCCCGCCCCCGCCCGGCGGCGGAGGCGGGGGCGGCGCGGCCCCCACCGGGCACCGCGGGCGGCCGGTGAGGTTCACCATGTGCTCGGCGTAGGGCGGGTAGCTCTGCTCCTCCATGTCCACGTAGCGGTTCCGGTAGCACCAGTCGCACTCCTCGAACCGCGGCGAGATGCCCTCCTGCCAGCGGGTGTGCTCGGCGCGCAGCCTGCGGTACTCCGGGCCGTTCCAGATGTCGGCGAAGGAGGACTCGGCGAGGTCGCCGAGGAGGTAGCGGCTGTCGGGCTCGCCGATCAGGTGGTCGCAGAAGCCGATCTGCCCGCGGTGGTTGACGTAGCAGTACATCCACGGGTGGACGCAGGTCTTGCCGGTGTGCTCGGGCAGCGCCCACGACTCGTCCAGGGCCGCGCCGAGCTGCACCGCCACCCCGCGCTCCCGGGCCGCCCCGGCGGCCTCCTCCAGGGCGTCGGCCAGCGCCGCGGTGTGCCGGGACAGGTGCTCCGGGGAGTCCTCGGGGACGGTGACCGGGTTGAGCCTGATCCGGGTCAGGCCGACGTCGGCGGCGGTGTGCACGATGGCGGGGATCTCCGGGATCGCGGCGGCCTGCACCACGACGTTGAGCTGCACCCCGTCCGTGCCGACACCGCTGCGGCGGCCCTCGTCCACCAGGATCTCCAGGTTGCGCATGATCACCGGCAGCCGGGCGCCGCGGCGCAGCTCGGCGAAGGTGCGCGAGCGGGCGGCGTCGAAGGAGACCAGGATCAGCGCGTCGTTGCGCACCAGGGTGCGCCACAGCTCCTCGTTGGGCACGGTCAGATTGGTGACCAGGCGGACCCTGCAGCCGTACTCGATGGTCCGGGCGACCCGCTCGGGGAAGTCCTTGAGCACGGTGCTCTCCCCCCAGCCGCGCAGGTCCACGATCTCGGCGGTGGGGAACAGCTCGCCGGCGACCCGTTCGAAGAGCCGCGGGTCCATGTTCTTGGACCGGTCGAACGGGCCGGAGGCGCGGCACATCGGGCAGGACAGGTTGCAGTTCTCGGTGAGCTCGACGAAGAGCACCCGCGGCAGGCTCTCCAGCGCGGTCGCCCCCGACTCGAACTCGCGGATGTTCAGTTCCCGGTTGGCGGAGCGCGGATCCGCACCGCGCCGCTCGGCGCCTCGCCCGGTCGGCATGGCGGGCTCCCTTCTTCGGTGTCGGGCAGGGGGCTGCGGCCGGGCCGCCGGCTCAGACCGCGTCGAGCACACCGGAGAAGGACCCGGTGCTCCAGGGCAGCGGCTCCACCTCCAGGGCGCGCGGCCCTCCCGGGGCGGAGTCCAGCTCGGTGAGGCGGAACTGGTGCAGCTCGCGGCGGAGCGGGAAGGAGAACTCCCACCAGGGGCGGTCGCCGTGCTCCAGGGCGGCGGACAGGGCCGGGTCGGGCCCGATCGGCGGGCGGGTCGCGGCGCCGTCCAACAGGATCAGCCGCCGGGCGCACCGGGCGGCCTCGTCCAGCACCCGGCACAGGGTGGGCTCGGGCAGCGTCCGCCAGTAGTCGGTGACCACAGCGGCTCCGAAGGCGCCGGTGGCGAAGGGCAGCCGCGCGCCGAGCAGCCGGTCCCCGCCCCGGCGCGCGGGGGAGACCGTCCGGGCCGGGCGGGGCGCCCGCTCCGGCCAGCCGGCGTCGTCGCCGAGCAGCAGGGTGCCGTCAGGGGCGTCCAGCGCCTTCACCGCCCGGGGCAGCTCGCCGAGGCGGGCGGTGTCCACCGAGGCGGGGTCGAGCCGCTCGGCGAACGAGCGCAGCGCGGGCTCCAGCGCCCGGGCCCCGGGCGCGCCGAACGCGCAGACCGCCTCCACCTCCATGCCGGGGTGGAGGCGGAGCATCAGGAAGTCGTTGCACCGGTCGCGGACCAGGTCGGCGCGGCGGTCGCGGGCGTGCGGCTGGTGGAAGGCGAGCGCGTCGCCGAGGAGCACCGTGGGGATCCCGGCCCGGCGCAGCCGGTAGCCCATCTCCATGTCCTCCACGCCCTTGCCCGGGAACTCCTCGCAGAACCCGCCGACCCGCTCGAAGTCGGCGCGGCGCAGGCTCACCACCGAGGACCAGAAGTAGGCCCAGGAGCAGTCGAAGGGGCGGGTGAGCAGGTCGGCGCGGGCGTCGTGCAGCCGGGGCTCGCGCTCGGCCCGGGAGAACACCGCGGCGGGGTCGCCGAAGTCCCAGTCGGTGCCGTAGAGGAGGTCCCACTGCTCGGGGGTGAGCTCGCGGGCGTAGGTGTAGCCGGTGGCCGCGACGCCCTCCCCGGTCTGGGCCGCGCGGTGCCGGGCGAGCATGTCGGGGTGGGGCAGGCAGTCGGCGTCCAGGAACACCAGGACCGCACCGCGGGCGCGGGCGGCGCCGGTGTTGCGCGCCGCGGCGGCGCCGCGGCCGGGGTCGGTCCGGACGACCTCCCAGTGCGCCCCGGGGCCGGGTTCGCCGGGGTCGAGCGTCCCGTCGGCGGAGGCGTCGTCGACCACGATCACCTCGAACCGGTCCGCTGGGACCGTCTGGGAGCGCAGCCCGCGCAATGTGTTGCGCAACTGGGTGCGCATGTCGTGCACAGGAATGACGACTGTCACTTCTGGATCGCCCATGAAAACCCGTTCACCTGAGGGGTCGAGTTCATACGCCATTGCGGCCGACGGGGTGGAGCACGAACATAACCCGGAAAGTCCGGGCTGACAAGAAACCCGGGAGCGGATTCACGGCACTTGCGGCGAACAATGGAATATGTCGGATAATGCCGCCAGTGGTGCCCCTGTTATTCATTCGACGCCGGCACCGGGGGCGAATCCGCGCGGAATCGAAATCCCGGGCATGGCCGGCCGCCGCCGCGGGTACCGACCGGAGCGGTAAGGGGGATCCATGGCTTCCTTCGCCGACCGCGGCGCCGCCGCGCTGCGGCCGCTCCGGGAGCGCATCGCCGGGCGGCGCTTCGACCGCGCCCTGGGGGTGCGCACGTCCGCCCGGGACGCCGCCGCCCTGGCCTGCGACGCCGACCGGTACGAGCCGGCCGCCCCGGACCGGCTGCGCCGCGCCGCCGCCGCGCTGCGGCCGGGCCCCGGCGACACCGTCCTCGACATCGGATCGGGCCTGGGCCGCGCGGTGTTCGCGTTGGCCCGCCGGGGCCGGATGAGCGCCGCCATCGGTTTCGAAAAGGATCCGGGACTGCACGTCGGAGCGCTGGCGAACCTCTCCGCGGCGCGCCCCCGGCTGCGCTGCCCGGACATCCGGCTTTTCTGCGCGGACGCGGCCCGGACCCCCGTTCCGGCCGAGGTGACCGCCGTTTATCTGTACAACCCGATCGAAGGGCCGGAGATGGAGGAGGTGTTCGCGCGGATCCGGGAAAGCCTGGACCGGAGGCCCCGGGAAATGCGCATCGCCTACGAATACCCGGTGCACGGATTCGGCCTGGTGCGGCTCGGTTTCCGGCGCACCGCCGTCGCCGAGGCGCTGCACCTGTACACCTGGCCGGGCGCCCCCGCCGCCGCCTCTTCATCGGTCTCGGACCCATCGACCGGCCCTCGATCGGTCGGTGGACCCGAGCTCAACGGCGAGTGGGGTCCGGACCGGGCGGCCGGCCCCGGGCCAGTTCCATGACGCGCTCCAGCACCGCGGGCTCCGGCAGCCGGGGCAGGGACCGCTCCACCTGGGACAGCGCGTAGCGGCGCTCGTCGTCCGGCAGGCCCGGGTCGCGCTCGCCCAGCGCCTGCACGTGGACGTAGTTGAGCAGCGCCGCCAGGTGCATGCCGAAGTCCTCCGGCGCCCCGACGGACGCCGGTCCCCCCGCCGCGCGGTAGGCCGCCAGCGTGGCGCGCACGCCGCCCTCGTCCAGGCCGCCGGCGCCGTGGTGCCAGTCCATCAGCGCGGTGGCCAGCTCCCGGCGGGCGCTGACCGTCCCGGTCGCGTCCCAGTCCAGCAGCACGTGCCCGCCGTCCCCGGCGCGGAGCACGTTGTCCGGTTTGACGTCGCGGTGCGAGGTGATCAGCGGTCCGGCGGCCGGGGCGGCCCACCGGGACAGCTCGCGGATCAGCGGCACCGCCCCGGCCAGGGCGGGCGCCCAGGCCGCGCCGGTGCGCCGCCCCTCCTCGACCAGCTCCGCCCAGCGCTCCTCCCCGGGCACCTCGGTGAACCACGCCCCCTCCGGGCCGGCGGGCGGCGCGCCCACCCGGTGCAGCGCCGCCAGGGCCCGGCCCAGCCAGGCCGCCGCACCTCCCCCGGTCCCGCGCAGCCGGACCCCCTCGGCCCAGGTGCACAGCCGCACCAGCGCCCCGCCGTGCTCCGGCGCCAGCAGCGCCAGGTAGCGGCCGTCGGCGCCGGGCACGTCGCGCGGGGCGCGCACCCCCTCCCGGGCGGCGGCATCGCGGTAGGCGGCGGCGCGGGCCGCCTCCTCCTCGCCGACCTCGTCGGTCCAGAACAGCTCTTTGACCGCGTAGCGGCCGCCGGGCGACTCCAGCCGCCAGACCCGCCCGTTGGCGCCGCGCGCCACCGGGTGCAGCGCGGCCCCGCGCTCCGGCAGGCCGTAGCGCCGGCAGATCTCCCGGGCCGTCCCCGGGTCCGGCGTCAGCCGGGCGACCGGGCCGCTCCCCCCTCCCATCCCTGCTCCTCCTCCCACCGGGCCGCCGGGCCGGCGGCCTCCTCGAACCGGAACGGCGGCCCGAAGCCCGCCGGGTCCCGCAGCGCCAGGAACGCCCGGCGCGCCCCGGTGCGGTAGTCCTCCGCCCCGGTGTGGTCGGTGAAGTCCGGGGCGAGCATCCGGGCCTGGTAGCCGGCCAGCGCCGCCAGCTCCAGCACCGCCTGCGCGGTGGGGACCAGCACCAGGGAGTCCCGCAGCGCGTTGTGCGGCACCTCCGGCGACTCGCGGTGCAGCTCCAGGAAGGCCCCGGGGGCGCGGGAGAGCGCGGTGTCGATCACGATCGCCTCGGGCTCCAGCGCGGCGATCCGCTCCAGCACCTCCACCGGCCGGGCCAGGTGGTAGAGCAGGCCCAGGAGGAGCACCACGTCGAAGGGGCCGTCCTCGGCCGGATCGTAGCGCTCGACGTCGGCGCGGCGGAACCGGTACCGCTCGGGCGGCACCCCGCGGGCCCGGAAGACGAACCGGGCCTGCTCGACGTGGGAGGCGCGCCCGTCCACGCCGAGCACGAAGTCGCACCCGGCCTCGACCGCGCTCAGCGACCAGAACCCGGAGTTGCACCCCAGGTCCAGGAGGCGCCTTCCGCGCAGCGACCCGCCCGCCCACTCCACCAGCGGGTCGAGGAGGTACCGCCGCCGCTGCCGGTGCCGGTTGCCGTGCCCGTCCCGCCACACCGGGGTGCGGCGGCCGTTCAGGTCGAACTCGTAGTGCCAGTAGGGGAAGGCGGCGATGCCCCGGTCGATCTCCTCCGCGTCCACGGACCCTCCTCTTCGGCGGCCGGTGCGCGGCGGGCGCCGCGCCCTTCTCCCGCCCCGCTCCGGGGGCGGGTCTCCAGCACGTGGCAGTACTGCGGGAACGCCCGGCAGCCGCGGGAGCGCTTGGCCTCGTCCGAGCCGAGCTCGTAGACGATGGCGCCCGCCCCGTGCGCGGCCGCCAGCTCCACCGGCCGGTAGAAGTACAGCTCGAAGTAGAGCGGCAGCGTCCGCTGGAACGCGTAGTCGAACCCGGAGGTGCGCAGGTACCAGCGGTCCCGGTGGCTCAGCAGCAGTGAGAAGCCGCGCACCGCGCCCCCGGCGTGCGCGGTGAGCGCCAGCGCCCGGTCGCCGAACGCCTCGGCGACCTCGCCCAGGTGCGCCGCCGCCCGGGCCGGGTCGCGGCGGCGGCCGTACTTCTCCTCGCCGAGCCGCTCCAGCTCGGCCAGGACCTGCAGCGGGGCGCCGGCGAGCGGTCCCGCCCGGACCTCGACCCCGGCCCGCTCGATCCGGCGCCGCTCGGCCCGCACGCTCTTGCGCCGGACCCGGGACAGGCCGGCCAGGTAGCCCTCGAAGCCGTCCGGGGCGACGTCCAGCCGGTGGTCGGGGCCGACCGGGAAGGCCGTGTAGCCGCGCCGGGCGAGCACCTCCCGCAGCGCGGTGTCGGCGGCGTCGACGTAGGGGAAGCAGACGGAGGCGGCGCCTGCCTCGGCGGCCTCCCGCTCGGCGCGGGCCACCAGGGCGCCGGTCAGGCCGTCCGCGCCCCGTCCCGCCGTCAGCACCCGGCTGCGGCCGTTGTGCCGCCCGCCGCAGACCAGCACCGGCAGCAGCGAGGCGGGGTCGCGGCGCCACTCCTCGGGGACGCCGGCCGGGTCGGCCTCGGCGACCAGCCGGTCCGCCCGGTCCGAGGTGCGCTCGGTGCGCGCGTCGGCGAGGACCGCCGCCAGCCCGGCGGCCGCGCCGCCGTCCTCGGCGAGCAGGAGCCGCGTCGCCCGGCCGTCGGCCCGCTCCACCACGCCCAGCCACCGGTGGGTGGAGTACAGGTCGCCCGGCCCGCACAGCCGGTCCCAGGCGGACGGGGGGACCTCGCTCCTCGACGCGGCCCGGATGGGGGGCGCGGCCGGGGTGGGGTCCATGGGCGCCCTCGCATTCGTCCGTCCGGCGGAGAACCGTCCGTCACCCTGGGTACCCGCTCGGTGACCGCACCAAGCCGTCCGCTTCCGGCCACCCGGCCGCCCCACCCGGAAAGGCCCCGGCCGAGCCCCGGCCGAGCAGAGCCGGGCGCCTCACCTGAGCGCGGCATCTCGCGGAGCGAAGGTTCAAGCAGGCAGCGAAGGCGGGAAGGGGACCGGCCGGCCGGTCAGGCGCGGCGCCCCACGGGGCGGGGTTCAAGCGGGCAGCGAAGACGGGAGGGGGACCGGCCGACCGGTCGGGTGCGGCGCCTCGCGGAGCGAAGGTCAAGACGGGCGGCGACGGCAGCGGTGGGGCCGGGGCCGGGCGCCTCACCCGGGCGCGGCGCCCCACGGGGTGGGGTTCAAACGGGCGGCGAGGGCGGGCGCCGTGTTCACCGGCCCGGCCCGGCGCGTGGTCCCGGCGGGGGCGGCGCCCCGGCGGGGCAGGCGGGCCCACCCAGGGGTGGCCATATCCCCTATGCCCGGTTCGCGGCGGGGAACGGGCAGGGGTGGGCGCGCCCTGCACACCTCCGCAGCACCCCGATTACATCTACCGGCGAGTAGTAAGCCTTGAAGCCCCCACCACCCCCTCGGTGATCACCCAGAGTGGCCAAAGTGGGGCCTTGCGAGGGGATGAATGCGACATTCCACCCCGCCTCTACTCCTCCCGGGTTCTGGGCCCCTGCTTTGCGGCCTTGCGGGCGACTCGAACCCTCCATCACCGGGCCGGACAGGGCGATTCGGGCCTCCCGGGGGGCGATCCGGGCCGGGATGCGCGCCCGGGAATCACCGGGGTGCTCTCGCGGTGCGCAGGGCACCCAACCCCACCATCACCCTGCGTATTCACTCAGGTCAGGGAGGTGAAGCGGTTTCAAGGGCGGCCGGCCACGGCGCCCGGGGCGACGCGGGAACGGCGAACCCGCCACCCCGGCCCGCCCTGGCTGCCCCGCCCCGCTCTGCCGCACCCGACCGACCAGCCGGTCCCCTCTCCCTGCCCTCGCCGCCGGTTGAACCCCGGCCCCGCGAGGCGCCGCGCCCGGGCGGGGCGCCCACCCCGCCCCTGCCTGCGCCGTCGCCGCCCGTCTGAACCTTCGCTCCGTGGGGCGCCGCACCCGGGCGACCGCCCTCGCCCCGCCCCTACCGCTGCCGTCGCCGCCCGTCTTGACCTTCGCTCCGCGAGGCACCGCACCCGACCGAGGCGCCCGGCCCCGTCCCTGCCTCTGTCGGCGCCACCTGTCCGCCCGCTCCCTCGGTGCCGTGCCGATGGCCCTCGGCCGACCGGGGAGTCCGAGGGCGGCGACTCCTCAGCGGGGCGAGCTCCACAGGGCGGCCTGCCGGTAGGCGACCTTGTCGCCGGCGCCGTTGCCGGAGACCGAGGAGAAGCCCAGCCGGACCCCCGGGGACTCGTTTCCGATGACCCCGGCCCGCGCGTTGTGCTCGAAGCGGCACCGGGCGGCCTCCAGCCGGCCGTCGGGGTGGACGGTCACGCCGCTGCCGCGGTTGCCGGAGACCGCGGTGCCATTCATCCGCAGCCAGCCGCCGGACTGCACGCGCACGCCCGACCCCAGCGGATCGGAGGGGTCCCCGCACTCGCCCACCCACGATCCGGTGAGGTCGGCACCGCCCCCTCTGCCGACGGTGACTCCGTCTCCTCCGGCGCCGCGCACCCGGCAGTCGTCCAGCGACACGTAGCCGTGCTCCCCGACGGTGACGGCCCCCTGGCGGAACCCCTCCAGCCGCACCCGGACCGCCCGGATCTGCGCGTGCATCCGCTCGGCCTGCAGGCCGTACCCGGCGGGCGCGCTGACCGTGCTGTCCTGCAGGGCGATGAAGGCGTCCTGCCCCGCGAAGGCGCCGAACCGGTTCTCCGCGCCGCCGATCGAGGACTCTCGCACCTCGACCGAGCCGAACCGGCCGGCGGACATCCCGCCCTCCAGCCGGCTCCGCAGCACCAGGACCGAGGCGTTCTCCAGGGCGGTCACCGCCGTGCGCCCGCTCCCCTCGGTGCCGGTGTCCTCGACCGTCACCCGGGCCCCGTACACGGCCGCGATGTGCTCCGCGAGCACGCCCGGGCGGCCGGCGATCCTGCTGCCCCGCACCGCACCCTCCGCGGCGTGGAAGCGCACCCCGCCGCCGGTCACCGCGCACCCCTGCAGGACGAGGCGGCAGGCGACGGCGTGCACGGCCCTGGTGGAGCCGGACGCCCCGGGCCCCCTCTCGAACGCGCAGTCCCGCGCGGTGACGTTGGCGCCGTACTCGGCCAGCAGGGCGACCGACTCCGGTTCCGAGGCGGTGACGTGCACGCCCTCCAGCACCGCGGCGCAGCCGATCCGCACCGCGCAGCCCTGGGGCCCCGGGGGCCCTGGGTGATGGAGACGGTTCCCGGCCCCTGCACCGCCCGCAGCACGAACGGGGCCCGCCCGCGCGGCGCGTGGAAGCCGGGGTAGCCGCCGGGGTCCACCTCAACGACGAGCAGCCGCCCCTCCGGCACCGGAGCGTCCAGGGCCTGCTGGATCCCGCGGTGGGCACCGGGGGCGTCCGGCGAGACCCGCACGGTGCAGGGGGCGCCCCGCGGGTCCGGGGCGATGTGCTCGGGCGGCGGCGGCGCGGTCGGCATCCGCACCCTGGCGGCGGACGCGGTGGGCGCCGGGGGCGCCGGGGGCGCGGCGGGCTGAGGGGCCGCGCCCTGCCCGCCCCCTTCCTCGTCCTTGAGGACCGCCTCCATGATCTCTTCGAGCAGCGCGGTCTCCTCTCCCCGAGCGTCCCGCCGCCCGTCCGCCCGGCCCGGGTCCTGCGCGGCCGGCCCCGGCTCCGCGGTTCCGGCCAGGGCGGCGATCTCCGCGAACCGGTCGATCAGCCGGAGGCACCGGTCGACGTCGACCCCGTCGATCCCGCCGCCGAAGGCGTGCGCGTAGGCGTTGCCGGCCCTGCGCAGCTCGGAAGCGGCGGCGAAGTCGCCCCCGCCCAGGTCGCCGGCGAAGACCTCGCGCTTCTCGGTGACCATGCGCAGCAGGAACCGCGGGTCGCTCAGGCTGTTCCTCCGCTCGCCGCCGAACCGCTCGGCGTCCTCCCGCTCGGTTCCGGCCAGCCACTCCGGCCCGGCCGCCGCCCTCATCCGGGCGTCCACGAACGCGCCGAGGAGGGGCGTCAGCCGCTCGAACCCCCGCCCCAGCCGCTCCCGGTCGGTCGGTTCCATCTCTCCCCCGCCCTGCGTCCCTGGGCTTGCGCGCGGCGCGGGCCCGGTACCGGAAAACGAACGAGAAGACCCTAGCCGCAGGAGATCCCGCTGTCACCGGGCGTCCGGCCGCCGGTCCGGGGACGGGAAGGGGACCGGAGCGCCCGGGGCCCTCCGGGGTGCTGTTCCGCGCCGCCCGCCGCTGCGGCGCCGGTCAGCGGGGCGGGCCGATGCGGCGGACCGCGTCCAGGTCACCGCGGAGCAGGTCGGCGTGGGAGAGGGCGAAGTCGCCGTTGGGCAGGGCCCCGGTGTGCCGCTCTCCGATGACCTCGGCCGGGAGGAAGGCCCGCAGCCGCTGCCGGAGCATCGCGGGGTACTCGACCGGCCGCCCCCACCCGTCCGGCGCCTCGTCGGTCCCGAAGATCGTCCAGTGGTCCACCGGGACCCGCTCGTCCAGGGCCGGCGGGCCGCCGGTGTGCGCGTCCAGCGCCGGGGCCGTCAGCAGGTCGGGGTCGTGCGGCTCGTACCAGAGCAGCAGCGGCTTGGCCCGCCGGGCCTGGGCGTTGTCGAAGCAGCAGACCGCGAAGGTGTGCTCCGGGTAGTGCTCGGCGTAGAACTCCAGGAGCCCGGGGTCGATCCGCGGGCGCTTGTGCGCCGGGACCCGGTGCAGCTCGGCGGGGATCAGCGCGGCGTTCCCGGTGAGCAGCACGGTGTAGACGTCGTGCTCGAACACCTCCACCCCGGACCGGGCCTGCGGCCCGCCCATCCAGTCCATGGCCGCGGCGCCGACCGCCCTCGGCTTCACGGCCTCGACCATCCGGGACAGCAGGTCCTGGTGGCGCCCGGCGGAGATGAAGTTCCGCCTGCCCATGGAGCGCGCCGGGATGTGCAGCAGCATCGCGTTGGGCCCGGACGCGAGGTTCACCGCGGAGTTCTGGTAGCCGAGCATGTGCACCAGGCCGTGCTCGGGGTGGTGGAGCCTGCCGGCGTAGAGGGTCGTCCCGGAGAATTCGGCGGGGGCGGCGGAGATGCACATGGCGGCACGGTAGCCGAAGGGGCCGACGCCGTCGGCGCGGCGGCCGCGCTGCTGGTACCGTTCCGGCCCGTCAGCCCCGGCGGAGCCCCGCGGCCCGCCGCCCTTCCGAGGAGACAGGAGCCCCTTCCGCAATGCCCGACAGCAGTGACTACGCCGCCTCCTTCGACCTGGTCGACGCCGACGGCGACGGCCGGATCTCCGCCGATGAGCTGGCCCGGCTGATGGGGTCGTCCGGCGACGCGGTCACCCGCGAGCGCGCCGAGGCGCTCATCTCCCTGATGGACACCGACGGCGACCGGCTCATCACGCTGGAGGAGTACACCCGCTTCATGAACGAACGCGCCTGAGCCCGCCGCCCGGCCCAGGGGGCCGTTCCGCTCTTCTCCGCCCAGGGGTAGTCTCCGGGAACCGCCGGGGGCGGAGCCCGCATCCCATCGGGTCGGGAACGAGGACGGCAGGGGTGAACCGAGTGGGAAACCGGGTCCGCATCGCGCTGGTGCTGTTCGGGATCTCCGCGGCGTGCGCGCTGCTCGCGCTGTACGCGCCGGTGATCTGGTACATCGCGCTCGCCTTGTGGGCGGGGACCGCCTACTCCGCCTGGCAGGGCGTCCGCGCCCTGTGGGGCGGTGCCGCGGCCGGGCGGGCGCAGGGCCCTCCGCCGGCCGCCCCCGGCGCCTCCGCCTCCGATGTCCCCGTCTCCGCCCCCGCCCCGGCCTCTCCCGGGCCGGCGGCTCCGGCGGCGCCGCCGGAGCGGGAGGAGTTCGCGGAGGCGGTGGCCGAATCCGCAGCGGGCACCTTCCGGTTCATGAAGCGGACCGCGCTCGCCGTCGCCGCCGCCTTCATGGCGCTGCTGATCCTGTTCACCCTGGCGGTCGGGACGGGCCTCTTCTTCGACGACCGGCCGTTCGAGGGCCTCTTCGTGTTCGGGTTCTCCGGCTGGCTCACCTGGTACACCTGCGGCCCGCTGCTGGGGGTCTGGGATCCGAGGAGCCTCTTCTCCCGGGACGGCGGCGGGGACGGGGACGGCGGCGGAGGCGAGTGAGCGGGCCCCGCACCGGGCCGCCCGCCCCCCGGCCCCGGCGCCCCGCTCAGGCCTCCGGGCCGGCGGCCCCCGCGGTGAAGGCCAGCAGGGCCCCGGCGGTCCGGTCCGGGTCCTCGATCATGGGCGAGTGCCCGACGCCGGGGAGCAGTTCGATCCTGGCGCCCGGGACGGCCCGGTACTCCTCGGCCGCCGAGGCACGCCACCGGCGGTCCTCCTCGCCGAAGAGCACCAGCAGCGGTCCGCCGAGGGCCGCCAGCCGGTCGGGGAGGGTTCCCCGCTCCAGGTACTCGTCGGCCGCCCGCGACGTCGCGGTGAGCGAGTGGTAGGTCATGCCGCGCACGTCGTCGACGAGCGGCTGCGGGGCCTCGCGGCCGGGGTCGGCGAACGCGGTCTCCAGGCCCCGGCGGAGCACGCCGTCGGTGCGCGCCCGCCACAGCAGCTGCCCGGCGACCGGGACGAACAGGAGCCGGCCGACGAACCCGTCCGAGACGAAGGCGTCCGGACTCGGGCCGGAGCCGATGAGCGCGAGCGCGGTGACCAGGCCGGGCCGCTGCTCGGCAAGGGCGGTGGCGACCGCTCCGCCGGTGGAGTGGCCGACCACCGCGGCGTGCCGCACGCCGAGCCGGTCCAGCACCCGGCCGACCCGGCGCCCCTGGTCCTGGATCGCGTAGCCCCCGCCGGCCGGCTTGGCCGAGCGGCCGTGCCCGAGCAGGTCGACCCGGATGACGCGGCGGGACCCGGCCAGCGCCGGGACCACCGGGTCCCACCAGCGGACCGACCCGGCGAGCCCGTGGATCAGCACCAGGGCGGGCGCGTCCCGGGGGCCGTCCTGGCGCACGTGGACGCCCCCGCCGTCCAAGCGCGCGATCGAGCCGCCCTCGGCCTCGGCGCTCTGCCGCGACACCGCGGCCGTGTTCGCCGCGAGCAGCCCGGCGGCCGCGATGAGCGCGGCGGCGGCGATGGCCCGGCGCCTCCGGCGGCGCCCCGCCGGCCGGGCATGGGATTCCGGTGAAGCGTTCATGGGGCCACCGTCCCCGCCCCGTGCCCCCGCCGGATTGGACGAATGTTCCCGGCCCGCCCGGGCGGGAGCCGCCTAGCATGAGGGGATGGAGGTCACCTGGCGCGACCGCCGCGGCGCGGCGGTGTGGGACGTGGCGCGCCCGGCGCGGCCCGGCCGGGCCGCCGGCGTCCGCATGGCCGGCTTCCGCGACCTCGGCGGGAACCCGGGCGGCCTGCGGGCGGTCCCCTACCCGGGCGTGACGCTGGTGCTTGAGTTCGGCGCCGGCCCGCTCGTCGTGGACGGCCCGGCCGGGCGGGAGCACCGCGGGAGCCTCGTCGTCGGGCTCGGGTTCGGGTCGAGCGCGCTCCGGGTGCGGGGCGAGCGCTTCGAGGCCGTGCAGATCCGCCTCTCCCCGCTGGTCGCGCGGGCCGCCCTGGGGATCTCCCCGGCCGAGCCGGGCGGCGCCGTGGTCTCCCTGGACGACCTGTGGGGTCGGGAGGCGGCGCGGATCCGCGAGCGGTCGGCCGGGGCCTCCTCGTGGGAGGAGCGCTTCGCGCTGGCGGACGCGGTGCTCGCCCGCCGGAGCGCGGCGGGGCCGCCGGTGGACCCGGAGGTCGCCTGGGCCTGGCGCCGGATCACCGCCGGGCGCGGCAGGGTCCGGGTCGACGGCCTGGCGGCCGAGGTCGGCTGGAGCCGCAAGCGCCTGTGGTCCCGGTTCCGCTCCCAGGTCGGCCTGCCGCCCAAGCGCGCCGCGCGCCTGGTCCGGTTCGACCGCGCCGCCCACCGCCTGTCCGCGGGCGCCGACCCCGCCCGGGTGGCCGCGGAGGGCGGCTACTCCGACCAGTCCCACCTCCACCGCGACGTCGCGGAGTTCGCCGGGACGACCCCCGCGACCCTGGCCGGCGAGCCGTTCCTCGCGGTGGACGGCACCGCCTGGGCCGACCGCCGGCCCGGCCCCGCGCTGCCGGGGCCCGGGTGCTCCGGCTGAGCACCGGGACCGGTTCCCGGAGGTTGCCCATCCCCCACATTGGGTACATAGAGTGACGCAGTCGCTACACAGAGACATATTGGAGTGATCTCAATGCGCCGTCTCCTGGCCGTGTTCGCCCTGTCCGCCACCGCCCTGCTGGCCCTGGGGGCCGCACCCGCGGCCGCCGCCGACGACGACACCCCGCACGACATCGTGTGCAAGGTCGGGCTCCTGCCGCCGCTGTTCTGCGCGAACGACTGAGCCGCCGCCGGCGCACGGCCGGACCCCGCCCGGTTCCTTCCGGGCGGGGTCCGGCCGTGCCGCAGGCCGACACCCCCTTCGGAGGCTCCGGCCCCCGCCGGCGGGACTATGATCCGACTTCAGGCCTCCACGATCCCCGGAGAAGGCGCATGAGCGATACGAGCACCGGCAAAGTGGTCGTGAACAGGGCGATGTCACTGGACGGCTTCATCGCCGGCCCCGACCACGCGATGGACTGGATCTTCGAGCACCTGACCGCGGACGCGGTCCCGGAGGTCATGGCGGCCACCGGCGCCATGCTCGTCGGCCGGGGCACCTACGAGGCCGCCAAGCGCATGTCCGGCCAGGGAATCGCCTACGACGGGGGAGCCCAGTTCGTCCTCACCCACGAACCCCCCGACGAACCGGACCCCGCCGTCACCTTCCTCACCTGCGGGATCGAGGAGGCCGTCGCCACGGCGCGCAGCGCCGCCGGCGACAGGAACCTGGAGGTCCTCGGCGCCGACGTGGCCGCCCAGTGCCTGCAGCGCGGACTCGTCGACGAGATCCTGGTGTACGTCCTGCCGGTGCTGCTCGGCGACGGCGTCCGCTTCTCGCCCCCGGGCCTCGGCAGGATCGACCTGGAGCCGTTGAGCAGTACCCGGTCGGGCGCCGTCACCACGCTCCGCTTCCGCGTGCGGAAGTAGGCGCGGCCCTCCGGCGGCCGGTGCGCCGCCCCGAACGTCCGCCGGGCGCGATCGGACGGCGCGCTAGAGGCCGGAGTCCGGTTCGAGGCGGACCACGATCGACTTCGACGTCGGGGTGTTGGACACCTCGGCGGTGGAGTCCAGCGGCACCAGCACGTTGGTCTCCGGGTAGTAGGCGGCCGCGCACCCCTTGGCCGTGGGGTACTCCACCACCAGGAAGTGCGGGGCGCGCCGGTCCGCGCCGTCCCTCCACTCGCTGACCAGGTCCACGTAGGCGCCGGCCTGCAGGCCCAGCTCGGCGATGTCCTCGGGGTTGACCAGGACCACCCGGCGGCCGTGGTGGATGCCGCGGTAGCGGTCGTTCAGCCCGTAGATCGTGGTGTTGAACTGGTCGTGCGAGCGCAGCGTCTGCAGCAGCAGCCGGCCCTCGGGGACCTCCGGGGCGGTGATCGGGTTGACGGTGAAGTTGGCCTTCCCGGTGGCGGTGGGGAAGGCGCGGTCGTCCCGCGGGGCGTGCGGCAGGGTGAACCCGCCGGGGCGGCGCACCTTCTCGTTGTAGTCCTCGAAGCCGGGGACCACCCGGGAGATGCGGTCGCGCAGCCGGTCGTAGTCGGCGGTGAACTCCTCCCAGGGCAGCGGGTCGTCCGCGCCGAGGACCCGGCGGGCCAGGCCGCAGACGACGGCGACCTCCGAGCGCATCTCGGCGGAGAGCGGCTCCACCCGGCCCCGGGAGGCGTGCACCTGGCCCATGGAGTCCTCGACGCTGACGAACTGCTCGGCGCCGCCCTGCACGTCCCGGTCGGTGCGGCCCAGCGCGGGCAGGATCAGCGCGTGCTCGCCGGTCACCGCGTGCGAGCGGTTGAGCTTGGTGGAGACCTGCACGGTCAGCCGGCAGCGGCGCATCGCCGCCTCGGTCGCCGCGGTGTCCGGGGAGGCGGACACGAAGTTGCCGCCCATCGCGAAGAACACCTTGGCCCGGCCGTCGCGCATGGCGCGGATCGCATCGACGGTGTCCAGGCCGTGCTCGCGCGGGGGTTCGAAGCCGAACTCGTCGCGCAGCGCGTCCAGGAACTCCGCCGGCGGCCGCTCCCAGATGCCCATGGTCCGGTCGCCCTGCACGTTGCTGTGCCCGCGCACCGGGCAGACCCCGGCGCCGGGGCGGCCGATGTTGCCGCGCAGCAGCAGGAAGTCCACCACCTCGCGGATGGTCGGCACCGCGTGCCGGTGCTGGGTGAGCCCCATCGCCCAGCAGACCACGATCCGCTGCGAGGCCAGCACCATGGCGGCGGCCTCCTCGATCCGCTCGCGCGGCAGGCCGGTGGCGCGCCGCACGGCCGCCCAGAACGCCTCCTCGTCCTGGTCGAGCAGGGACTTGGCGTAGGCGTCGAAGCCGTGCGTGTGCTCGGCGATGAACTCGTGGTCCAGCGCTTCGCCGCCGGCCTCGTCGACCTGGAGCAGGATCCGGTTGAGGGCGCTGAACAGGGCCAGGTCGCCGCCCACCCGGACCTGCAGGAACAGGTCGGTGAGCAGGGTGCCCGCGCCGACCAGGCCGCGCGCCGTCTGCGGGTTGCGGAACCGCTGCATGCCGGCCTCGGGCAGCGGGTTGACGGTGATGATCCGGGTGCCGGCCCGCTTCGCCTTCTCCAGGGCGGTCAGCATCCGCGGGTGGTTGGTGCCCGGGTTCTGCCCGGCGACGATGATCAGGTCGGCCTGGTAGATGTCGTCCAGCAGGACGCTGCCCTTGCCGACGCCGAGGGTCTCCACCAGCGCCGACCCGGACGACTCGTGGCACATGTTGGAGCAGTCGGGCAGGTTGTTGGTGCCGAACCTGCGGGCGAAGAGCTGGTAGGCGAAGGCGGCCTCGTTACTGGTGCGGCCCGAGGTGTAGAAGAGGGCCTCGTCCGGGGAGTCCAGTCCGTTGAGCCGGTCGGCGATGATGCCGAAGGCCTCGTCCCAGGAGACCGGCACGTAGTGCTCGGCGCCGGGGGCGGCGTAGGCGGGCACGGTGATCCTGCCCTGCTGGCCGAGCCAGTAGCCGGAGCGCTCGGCCAGCTCGGCGATGGAGTGGGCCGCGAAGAACTCAGGTCCTACCTCGCGCCGGGTGGCCTCCTCGGCGACCGCCTTCGCGCCGTTCTCGCAGAACTCGGCGGGGTGCCGGTGGTCGGGTTCGGGCCAGGCGCAGCCGGGGCAGTCGAAGCCCCGCTTCTGGTTGACCGCGGTGAGGGTGAGCAGTCCGCGCCGGGCGCCGGACTGGGCTCCGGTCACCCGTGCGCTGCCGGCGATGGCGGGGATCCCCACCGCGGATTCCTTGGGCGCGGTGACGCTCGGGGCGTCCTGGCGCGGGTCGTCGATGGGTGCGTTGGACATGTCCGGCCCCCTGCGGCGCCGGTGGCGGACCGGCGCGGTCTCAGCTGCTGTTTCGGAGTTCCCTCGGTGATCATCCTCCCACTCGCGGGGTCGGCCGACACCAGGGCCGCGCGGGGCGGCGGCGGGGTCTCCGGGCCGGTGTCGGGCAGGGGCTTCTGTGCTAATGTCACAGGCGGGTTGCAGTCTGGATTTCGCTTGATCGCTTGATCGCCCGCGGAGTTTCCGGCCGGCGGGCGCTTTTCCGTTTTCGGAGAGGGTTCGCGAGCACACCCTCGGCGCTGCGACCCGCGGCGCCGATCCGATCGCAGGAATGGGGAGGCCCCATGGCCACCGGTACCGTCAAGTGGTTCAACAGCGAGAAGGGCTTCGGCTTCATCTCCCAGGACGAGGGCGGCCCGGACGTGTTCGTCCACTACAGCAACATCGCGGGCAGCGGGTTCCGCAACCTCGAGGAGAACCAGCGCGTCGAGTTCGAGGTCACGCAGGGCCCGAAGGGCCCGCAGGCCCAGGACGTCCAGGCCATCTGAGCCGGACGCCCGCAGCGGCGGTGACGAGGGGCCGACCGGGTTCGCCCGGTCGGCCCCTTCTCTTGTGCTCCCTCCTTGCTTCCCCCGGCTCGCCCGGTCCTCCTCCGCTCCGCCGTGACCTCGGTCATCTAGCATTTCCCCATGACGCCTGAGCTGCGCACCGAACGCCTGATCATCCGAGCCTGGGACCCCGCCGACGCCCCGGCCGCGCTGCGGATCTACGGCGCGGACGAGGTCACCGGGCGGCTGACGCCCGAGATGAGCGCCGTCCGGGACGAGGCGGCGATGCGCACGGTGCTGCAGGCCTGGAGCGAGGCGCAGCCCAGCCTGGTCCCGCCGGCGGGGCGCTGGGCGGTGGTGCGCGCCGAGGACGGGGAGCCCATCGGCGGCCTGGCGCTGCGCCAGCTGCCGCCCTACGACGAGGACTTCGAGCTCAGCTGGCACCTGCGCCCGGACGCCTGGGGCAGCGGCTACGCCACCGAGGCCGCCCGGGCGCTGGCCGGCTGGGCGTTCGAGCAGGGCCTGGAGGAGCTGTTCGCGGTCGCCCGTCCGGACAACGAGCGGGCCGCGGCGACCGCCCGCCGGCTGGGCATGGAGTGGGTGGGCGAGACCGACAAGTACTACGGGACCCGGCTCACCGTGTTCCGGATGCGCCCGTCCGACCTGGGCTGACCGCTCCCCCGCTCTTCCGAGCCTGTCCCGTTCATGGTGATTCACGGCATTCCTCCCGTGTAACACGGTTTTAACGCGCGCGCGGGAGAATGGCCGCCGCAGCACCGGTGAGCAGGAGACACGGGGGGACACCTTGGCGGAGCGGAACGGGGCGCCGGAGCCGGTCGTCCGGGAGGCCGGGATCGGCGACATGGAGGCCGTGGCCGGCATCTACGCGCACTATGTGGAGAGCGGCGTCGCCACCTTCGACGAGGAGCCGCGCTCCGCCGACGACTGGCGCGCCCGGTTCAAGGAGAGCGCGGAGCGGGGACTGCCCTTCCTGGTCGCCGAGGTCGGCGGCGAGATCGCCGGCTACGCCGGCGCCTCGCCGTGGAAGCCGAAGGCCGCCTACCGCTACACCGTGGAGAACTCGGTCTACCTGGCCCCCGGCCGCACCGGCGGCGGCCTGGGCCGGCTGCTGATGGAGCGGTTCCTGAAGGCCTGCACCGAGGCCGGCCTGAAGCAGGTCGTCGCGGTCATCGCCGACACCCCGGACGGCGCCCAGGGCGGAGCCTCCCGGGCCCTGCACGCGCGCCTGGGCTTCACCGAGGTCGGCCGGATGGAGCGGGTCGGCTACAAGCACGGCATGTGGGTGGACACGGTCATCATGCAGCGCGCACTCGCCTAGCCCGCCTCCTCCGCTGGTCACGACGCTGCGGCCCTGGCGGCCCTGCCGGAGCGCCTTGCCGTCAAGTGGTCGCTGCAACGAGGAACCCGGGGAAGGCCGAGGGGCGGGGAGGGAGACCGGCCAGTCGGTCAGGCGCGGCACCCCACGGGGTGAGGGTTCAAACCGGCAGCGACGGCGGGAGGGGGACACCGGCCGGTCGGTCGGGTGCGGCGCCCCGCAGAGCGAAGGCCAAGACGAGCGGCAACGGCAGGGGCGTGGTCGGGCGCCTCACCCGGGTGCGGCGCCTCACGGAGCGGAGGTTCAAGCAGGCGGCGACGGCGGGCAGGGGACCGGCCGGTCGGTCGGTCCGGCGCGGCACCCCGCAGAGCGAAGGCCAAGACGAGCGGCAACGGCAGCGGCAGGGGCGTGGTCGGGCGCCTCACCCGGGTGCGGCGCCTCGCGGGGCGAAGGTTCAAACGGGCGGCGAAGGCGGGAGGGGCCGGGCGCCGCGTTCACCGGCCAGGCCCGGCACGCGCCCCCGCCAAGGGCGGGTTATATCCCGTATGACGGGTTTGCGGCGGGGATCGGGCAGGGGCGGGGGTGCCCTGCACACCTCCACAGCACCCCGATTACATCTACCAGCGAGTAGTAAGCCTCGAAGCCCCCACCGCCCCCTCCCCGATTACCCAGAGTGGCCAGGGTGGGCCCTCCCGGCAGGACAAAAGCGACATCTCACCCCCATCCCTGCTCTTCCCTGGTTCCGGCCCCCTGCTTTGCTGCCTTCCGAGCGCCTCGAACCCCTCACCACCAGGCCGATCAAGGCGATTCGGGCCTCCCGGGGGCCGATCCGGGCCGGGATGCGCGCCCGGGAATCACCGGAGTGCTCTCGCGGTGCGCAGGGCACCCCACACCACCATCACCCTGCGTATTCACCCAGGTCAGAGAGGGGTAGCGGTTTCAAGACCGGCCGGCCCCGACGCCCGGGCGACGCGGGAACGGCGACCCCGCCCCCTGCCCCACCTCTGCCGCCCCACCCTGCCCCGCCGCGCCGGACCGACCGGCCGGTCCCCCACTACCGCCTTTGCCGCCTGCTTGAACCCCGGCGTCGTGGGGCCCGCACCCGGGCGAGGCGCCTGACCCCGCCCCTGCCGCTGCCGTCGCCGCCTGTTTGAACCTTCGCTTCGCGGGGGGCCGCGCCGGACCGACCAGCCGGTCCCCGCTGCTGCCTTCGCCGCCCGCTTGAACCCCGGCCCCGTGGGGCGCCGCGCCCGACCGACTGGCCGGTGCCCACCGCCGCCGTCGCCGCCCGTTTGAACCCTCGCTCCGCGAGACGCCGCACCCGGCCGAGGCGCCCGACCACGTCCCTTCCTCCGCCGGCGCCGCCCGTTTGAACCCTCGCTCCGCGAGACGCCGCACCCGACCGACCGACCGACCGGCCGCCCCCTCCTCTCTCCTCTCCTCTGGTGTGCGGTGTTGCAGCAGACGCTGGAAACCACCCGCTCTGATAGGGCCGCAGCGTCGAGATCATCGGTTCGGAGGCGTCCCGCGACGGCGGCCCCTGGGGACGCGGCGTGTCGGGCCGTAATCGTGTTGCCTTCCGCGCGGGGGGTCGGGGAGGCTCTCCTCTCGGGCCGCCCCGAGCCGCGGCGGCCGACGCGATGAGGAAGGAAGGCGCGCATGCAGACCTACCGGGCGACCGTACGCGGACGCTTCGACGGACTCGGCGAGGAGGCCCGCGCCGCGCTGCTCGCCGCCGCCGACGAGCACGACATGTACTCCGCCGCCTTCACCGAGGCCGGCACCCTCACCTACGACCGGGCGCTGTCCTGGTTCTCGTTCCGCTGCGAGGTGCGCGTCTCCCCCGAGGAGGGCGCGGAGGCCGCGGAGGAGCGGGCCGGGGCGCTGGCCCGCCGGTCGGTGGCCGCGTTCGGCGCCGGCCACCGCGATCTCCGCTGCGACCTGGTCGACATGGACCAGATCAAGGTCCACCGCAAGGTGCGCTCCCGCAAGGCCTGACCGCCGGAGCTCCGGGCGGCCGGGCCCGGCCGCCCCTCTCCTCTCCTCCCGGCCAGCCCCTCGGACCACCGGTGGCAGGGAAAGCGCGGGGGGACGCCCCGCCTCCTTCCCGACCTGCTTTCCGAGTGGAGGCCGCACCGCCCCCGCCGCCCCGCCGCCCGGCGGGGGCCGACCGGCCCCGCTCCGCCCTCTTTCCGGCGACCTCGGCGGCCCGGCGGCTCTGGTGGTCCCGGCGCCCCCGGCGGCCGGTCAGTAGCCGACGGTGAACCGTTCGCCGATGTGCGCCGGGTGCTCGATCTCGTCGAGGAGCGCCACCGCGTAGTCCTCGGCGCTGATCCGGCTCTCCCCCTCGGCGTCGGCCACCAGGTCGTCCAGGGCGGTGCGGTAGGAGCCGGTGCGCTCGCCCGGCTCGATCAGCGCGGCCGGGCTGAGGCTGGTCCAGCGGACGTCGCCGACTCCGCACAGGAAGTCCAGGGCGTCGCCGTGCGAATGCATGATCTCCAGGAGGAAGTCGGGGAGGCCGGGGGCGTCCCAGACCCGCTTGCCGTCCGGGGTGCGCAGGCTGCCCGCGCCGCCGACCGCGATCAGCCGCGGGGCGTCCGCACCGAGCCGGCGCAGCCCCTCGACCAGGGCGCGGGCGGAGGGTCCGATGAGCGCGCGGTGCCCGGCGCCGTCGCCGCCGCCGACCGCGCTGACCAGGACGTCCTTGCC
This sequence comes from Nocardiopsis potens DSM 45234, assembly GCF_000341105.1. Taxonomy (GTDB): domain Bacteria; phylum Actinomycetota; class Actinomycetes; order Streptosporangiales; family Streptosporangiaceae; genus Nocardiopsis_A; species Nocardiopsis_A potens. Next base: position 136,974 of record NZ_ANBB01000027.1, on the reverse strand, counting down.
CTTCGCCGCTTCGGCGACCGAGGCCGGGTCCAGCACGTCGCCGGTGGCGACGGTGAGCCGCTCGTCGGTGCGGGTGATCTTGGCCGGGTCGCGCACCACCGCGGTGACCCGGTGCGAGCGGCGCAACGCCTCGTCGAGGATGCGCGACCCGATGGTGCCGGCGGCTCCGAAGACGGCGATGTCGGCCATGGTTCCCCCTTCTCTCGTGCGCCGCCGGTGCATCGGCGGCGCTCTCCCGCGGGCGGCGGTTCCGCCCGTCGTGGACCGACCTTACACTAACTTATGGTTAGTACTAACTAAAGGAGAGTGTGATCACCGGGGCCGGACCGGCGGGCGGTAGGGTTCAGACCGTGAGCACCACCCCTCCCGCATCCGAGGACGCCTCCCCCGCCGAGGCCGCCGGCGAGCAGGCCGGGCACTTCGAGGACGTCGCCTTCGACGTGTTCCAGAAGCGCTGCCCGTCCCGGTCCGCGCTGGAGCACGCCACCGCCAAGTGGGCGGTGCTCGTCCTGAGCGCGCTCACCGAGGGCGAGGGCGGCGCCCGCTTCGGCGCACTCCGCCGCCGGGTGGACGGCGTCAGCGAGAAGATGCTCTCCCAGACGCTGCAGACGCTGGAGCGCGACGGCTTCGTCGACCGCCGGGTGCTCCGCCCGATCCCGCCGCACGTCGAGTACTCCCTGACCCCCCTCGGCCGGGAGACCGCGCGCCACCTGCTGGGCCTGGTGGACTTCCTGGAGGGCCGGATGGACGAGGTCGTCGCCGCCCGCGACGCCTACGACCGCGCCCGCGACGGCGGCGGCGACCACCGCGGCGACGGCGCGGACTGACGCCCGGACGGCCCGCGGCGCGCCCCGGCGGCGCTGTCCGGTAGCGGCCGGGGCCGGGCCCTCGCTCCGTCGGGGCCGGGCTGGTCGAATGGGCCCCGCAGCCGACCGCGACGCAGAAGGCCCCATGGACGACGCCCCCGCCCCCGGAGGCACCGGTGCGGAGCCCCCGCCGGGGTCGACGCCCGCACCGCGCACTCCGCCCGGATCTGGAACCACTGGCTGGGCGGCAAGGACCGCTACCCGGCCGACCGGGAGGTCGGCGAGCAGATCAGGGCGGCGTTCCCCGGGATCGCCGCGGTGGCCCGCGCGCAGCGGGCGTTCCTGCGCCGGACGGTGATCCACCCGGCGGCCGAGGCGGGGATCCGGCGGTTCCCGGACCTCGGCACCGGGCCGCCGGCGCACGGCGACACCCACGAGGTGGCGCAGGCGGTCGCACCGGAGGCCCGGGTGGTCTGCGCCGACAACGACCTGATGTTCCTGGCGCACGCCCGCGCCCTGCTCACCGGCTCGGACGCGGGCGCCGCCGACCACCTCCACGCCGACCTGCGCGCCCCGGTGGACGACTTCGGCGGGGTGGGGCGCAAGCCCTGACCCCGCCCCGGGCGGCCCCGGGTCCGGCTCCGTCCGCCGGGCCCGGGGCCTCGAGCCGGCCGCAGGTCAGCCGCGGGCCGGGACCACCGTGCCCGAGACCTCGCCGAAGTCGATCACGGCGCCGTCCGGGCCGGGCGCGGTCGCGGTGATGGCGACGGTGTCGCCGTCCTCCAGGAAGGTCCGCTCCGTCCCGTCGGGCAGCCGGACCGGCTCCTTGCCGCCCCAGGACAGCTCCAGCAGCGACCCGCACTGCTCCCTCCCGGGGCCGCTGACGGTGCCCGAAGCGTAGAAGTCGCCGGTGCGCAGCGAGGCCCCGTTGACCGTCATGTGCGCCAGCTGCTGGGCCGGGGTCCAGTACATCCCGGAGAACGGCGGCCGGGACAGCAGGTGGCCGTTGAGCCGGACCTCCAGCGAGATGTCCAGGCCCCACGGGTCGCCCTCGGCGTCGCGCAGGTACTCCAGCGGCTCGGGGTCGCGCGCCGGGGGCGCGGTCCGGGCGGCCTGCAGCGCCTGCAGCGGCACCACCCAGGGCGACACCGAGGTGGCGAAGGACTTGCCCAGGAACGGGCCGAGCGGGACGTACTCCCAGGCCTGCAGGTCCCGGGCGGACCAGTCGTTGACCAGGAACGCCCCGAAGACGTGGTCGGCGAAGGAGGCGACCGGCACCCGCTCGCCCTGCGCGCTGGGGGCGCCCACCACGAAGCCGACCTCGGCCTCGATGTCCAGCCGCGCCGACGGGCCGAAGAGCGGCGCCGCGTCGGAGGGCCGCTTGCGCTGGCCGACCGGGCGCACCACGGGCGTGCCCGAGGGCACCACCGTGCCGGCCCGCCCGTGGTAGCCGATCGGCAGGTGCTTCCAGTTGGGGGTGAGCGGCTCCTGCTCGGGGCGGAAGATCCGGCCGACGTTGGACGCGTGGTGCTCCGAGGAGTAGAAGTCGACGTAGTCGCCGACGGTGAAGGGCAGGTGCAGCATCACCCCGGCGCGGTCGGCCAGGTGCGGGCGGATGTCGCCCTCCCGGGCCGGGTCGGCCAGCCACTCCTGCACGGCGGCGCGCACCTGCTCCCAGACCGGCCGGCCGGCGGCCAGGAGCGGGTCGAGCGACGCCCCGGAGACCGCGCCGGCGAACGGCGCGCCGAGCGCGCGGGCGGCGGCGCCCAGGTCCAGGACGTGGCCGCCGATCGCCACCCCGACCCGCCGCTCGGACCGGTCGGGGGTGCTGAACACCCCGTAGGGCAGGCAGGACGGGCCGAAGCGGGCGTCCGGTGCGATGTCGAGCCAGGTGTCGGGCACGTGGTGTCCTCCGGGTCGTGGATCGTTCTCAGGGGTGGTCGGTACTCGGTCGGGATCCGCGGCGGTGCCGGACGGTACCGCCGCCCGGCCCCGCGCCGAACCGGGCGGGCCGCCGGCCCCGCCGCCCGCCGGCGGGGCCGGCGCCGCGCCGGGTGCGGGTCAGCCGGGGGCCTCTCCGGGCGGGGCGGGGGGCGGGAGCAGGCCCAGGGCGGCCAGGTCGGCGAGGGGTTCGGTGACGCTGCAGGTGCCGAAGCCGGTGAAGGCGGTGCGGATCGCCGCGGCCCGGGCCTCCTCCGCGCGGGCCGCCGCGGCCAGCACGGCGCCGTCCCGCTCGGCGAGCACCCCGGCCAGCTCGGGCGCCGAGGCGCCGCGCAGCGCCGCGCCGGTCGCGGCCAGCACGTTGAGGAAGCCGTGGTGCTCGAACCCGGTCCCCGGGTCGGTACGGCGGACCGCGTTGTGCAGCCCGGCGGTGCACTTGAACGGCGTGCCGCCGGCGACCGCCGCGTGCACCGCGGCGGCCAGCTCCGCCTCGTCCGGGAAGGCCCCGGAGGTGGTGCCGCCGGTGCGGAACTTGGCGCGCCGGCCCTGCTCGGCGACGGCCTCCAGCAGCGGGCGCGGGTCGGTGCCGCGCGGCACCTCGACGTAGCCGGCGACCCCCGCCGGCAGGGCGCGGGCGAGCGCGGCCGCGGCCCGGACGACCGCCGCCCGCGGGTCGGCGCCGGGCCCGGCCGCCAGCTCCACCGCGGCGACCCGGGCGCCCTCGATCCGGCCGGCCCGCTCCAGCGCCGCCTCCAGCGCGGCGGGGCCGTCCGGGACGGTGACGCCCAGCTCCAGCGGGGCGCCGCCGCCGTCCTCGGCGGCCAGCACCCGCTCCAGCTCGTCCAGCCGGGAGGCGGCCACCACGAAGACGCCGAGGTGGCCGGCGTGCGGCCCGGCCAGGTGCGCGCGGTGCGCGGGCACCGCGCGCGCCATCGGCGCCTCCCCCGGCGGGAACAGGGCGGCGTCGTCCAGCAGGCCGGCGAAGAGCGCGGGCGCGCTCATCGGGCCGGCCCTCCGCCCGCCCAGGTCCAGGCGTAGCCGGGGTCCTCCGAGGCGGTGCCGCCCTCGCCCAGCTCCAGCGGGCGGAAGGTGTCCACCATGACGGCCAGCTCGTCGAAGGCCTGCACGCCGACGCTGCGCTCGTAGGCGCCGGGCTGCGGGCCGTGCGAGTGGCCGCCGGGGTGCAGCGAGACCGAGCCCTGCCCGATGCCGGAGCCCTTGCGCGCCTCGTAGTCGCCGCCGCAGTAGAACATCACCTCGTCGGAGTCGACGTTGGAGTGGTAGTAGGGCACCGGGATGGACAGCGGGTGGTAGTCCACCTTGCGCGGCACGAAGTTGCAGACCACGAAGTTGTGCCCCTCGAAGACCTGGTGCACCGGCGGCGGCTGGTGCACCCGGCCGGTGATCGGCTGGAAGTCGGCGATGTTGAAGGCGTAGGGGTAGAGGCAGCCGTCCCAGCCCACCACGTCGAAGGGGTGCTCGGGGTAGGTGTAGCGGGTGCCGGAGATCCCGCCGGGGCCGTCGCCGCGGTGCTTGATCAGCACGTCGACGCCGGTGCCCTGCATCAGCAGCGGCTCGGCGGGGCCGCGCAGGTCCCGCTCGCAGTAGGGGGCGTGCTCCAGCAGCTGGCCGTAGCGGGACAGGTAGCGCTTGGGCGGCGCGATGTGGCCGTTGGCCTCGATGGCGTAGGCGCGCAGCGGCTCGTCGCCCTCGGGGACCCAGCGGTGGGTGGTGGCGCGCGGCAGGATCACGTAGTCGCCCGCGCCGACCTCCAGCTCGCCGAAGACCGTCTGCACCCGGCCGCCGCCGGACTCGATGTAGACGCACTCGTCGCCGATGGAGTTGCGGTACAGCTCGGAGGCGGCGCCCGCGGCGACGTAGGAGATCCGCACGTCGTCGTTGCCGAGCACCAGGCGGCGGCCGGTGACGGCGTCGGTGTCCTTCCACTCGTCGCCGAACAGGGCGTGCAGTTTGAGGTGGCGCGGCGCGAGCGGGGCGTTGCGGGTGCGCCGCTGGTCGGGGACCTCCCACTCCCGGGCGTCCGTGATCGCCGAGGGGATGTTGCGGTGGTACAGCAGCGAGGAGTCGGAGGAGAAGCCCTCCTCCCCCATCAGCTCCTCGTAGTACAGCCCGCCGTCGGGGTTGGGGTGCTGGGTGTGCCGGGTGCGCGGGACCTCACCCAGCCGCCGGTAGTACGCCATCGGTGTTCTCCTCTCGGGGGGTGCTCTGCCGGGGGACGCCGGGCGCCGGGTGCGCGCCCAGCGCGGTGCGGACCGCGGCGGCCACCGCGGCGGGGTCGGCCGCGTCGACGACGGCGGCGATGTGCGCGTCCGGGCGGAGCAGCCACGCCTCGCCCGGTTCGGGGGCCAGGGCCCGGGCCAGTACGCCGCCGGCGTCGGCGGCGCCGAGCGGGAGCACGGCCACCGGCGCCCGGGTGGCCGAGGCCGCGGCGGCGCGCACCGCGCCGGGGTCGCCGGGCTCGGCGACCAGGAAGGTCAGCCCGGCGCGGGCCAGGGTGCGCAGCCGGACCGGGTCCGCCCGGTCCGGCACCCGCACCGGCGCGTCGGGCACCAGCACCCCGGGGCAGGGGTCGGGCGCCTCGCCGCGCGGCGGCCGCCCGCCGAACACCCGGCGCGGGTGGGGGGTGGTCAGCGGGGATTCGGTGTACCAGAACGGTTCGGCGAGCCGGCCGGAGTCGACCTCGGGGTAGGCGGCCGGGTCGTGCAGGGCGCGTTCCAGCACCGCGGCGCGGTGCTCGGCCTCCTGCGGGCCGGGCGGCACCAGGAACCGCATGGTGGCGGAGGTGATCTCGGCGTTCTCCCCGGCCGCGGCGGCGCGCTCGGCGTGGTAGCTCTCCAGCAGGGCCTCCTCGGGGCCCCACCCGGCGGCGGCGAAGGCGATCTTCCACGCCGCGTTCTCGGCGTCCTGCACCCCGGAGTTGAGGCCGCGCGCCCCGAACGGGGCGACCAGGTGGGCGCAGTCCCCGGCGAGCAGCACCCTGCCGACGCGCATCCGGTCGGCCACCCGGGTGTGGAACCGGTAGACCGAGCGCCACACCACCTCGTAGGGGCGGTCGCCGATGATCTGCCGGATCCGGCGGTCCAGGCCGCCGCCGGCCTCCTCGGCCTCCAGGTCGAACCCGGGCGGGACCTGCCAGTCGATGCGGAACACCGACCCGGGGCAGGGGTGGATGAGCACCTGCCGGCCGGGGTTCCACACCGGGTCGAAGTAGAACCGCCGCTCGCGCTCCCAGCCGGGCAGGTCGGCGCGGATGTCGCAGATCAGGAAGCGGTCGTCGTAGCTGCTGCCGTGCAGCTCCACGCCGAGCGCGTCGCGCACCGCGCTCCCGCGGGCGCCCAGGCAGGCCAGCGCGTAGCCGCCGCGCAGCCGGACCTCGCCGCGCGGGGTCTCGCAGACCGCGGTGACGCCGCCGGGGTCCTGCTCGATCCCGGTGAGGCGGTGGCCCCACCGGACCCGGACGCCCTCCTCGGCCAGCCGGGCGTCCAGGATCTCCTCGGTGCGGGCCTGGGAGATGTTGACGAACGGCGGCAGCGGGCTGGCGCCGCGGTCGTTGAGCCGGGTGGCGAACAGCTCCCGGTCGCGGTAGAAGGTGCGGGCGGTGTCCCAGGTCAGGCCCTCTTCGGCGACGGCCCCTGCGCCGGCGGTGTGCCACACGTCGAGCACGTCGCGCTGCTGGACGATGGCCTTGGAGCCGACCGGGTCGCGCTCGGGGGCGCCGTCCACGACGACCGGCTCCAGGCCCCAGCGGGCCAGCAGCAGCGCCGCGGTCTGGCCGACCGGGCCGGCTCCGAGGACGAGGACGGGCGTGCGCATGCCCGGGGGGTGCGGTGGGTTCGGCATGTCACTCCTAGCCTTCCTCGGGGTCAGCCCTGGAGCCGGTCCCAGACCTCGCGGTCGCGCTCGGCGGTCCAGATGACCGGCCGCTCGACGCCGGAGAGCTCGTCCCAGAGCCGGGACACGTCGAAGGGCAGGCAGTGCTCGAAGATCGGCCAGTGCCCGTAGTCGGGGGCCAGCGCGGCGTGCGCGGCCTCGAAGGCCTCCTTGAGGGTGCCGCCGCGCTCGTGCACCCCGCCGACCTGCTCCAGCATCACCCGGAGGAAGCCGCGGGTCTGCTCGATGGCGGCGTCCACCGCGGCGCGTCCGCGGGTGACCGCGCCGCGGCCGCCGACCAGGGTCTCGGCCTCCAGCGCGGCGACCCGGTCCAGGGTGGCGCCGGCCCAGTCGCGGTGGAAGGCGTCGCCGGTGTAGAGCGCGGCCTCGGCCTCGACCAGGTCGCCGGCGAACAGGATGCGCCGCTCGGGCAGCCAGGCGACGATGTCGCCCTCGGTGTGGCCGCGGCCGCAGTACTGCAGCACCAGGTCGCCGCGGTCGCCGCCGAGGTCGATGGTCATCCGGTCGGCGAAGGTGACGGTGGGCCAGGTGAGGCCGGGGACCGAGGCGGCGTCCTTGGCCAGCCGCGGCATCCGGCCGAACTCGCTGGCCCAGTCCTGCTCGCCGCGCTCGGCGATGAGCTCGTAGGTCTTCTCGTGCGCGACGATCGACTCGGCGCCGAAGGCGCTGGCGCCCAGCACCCGGACCGCGTGGTAGTGCGAGAGCACCAGGTACCGGATCGGCTTGTCGGTGTGCTCGCGCAGCCGGGCGAGCCACTCCTGGGCGGCGGTGGGGGTGGCCAGCGCCTCGAAGCAGACGAGGAAGTCCTCGCCCTCGACGGCGCCGATGTTGGGGTCGCCCTCGGCGGTGAGGGCGTACACCCCGTCGGCCAGGACCTCGAGCGTCTGCTCCTTCTCGGCGAGGTCGGCCGAGGAGGCGAAGGGCTTGGCCATGGTGGGGACTCCTCCGTTCCCTCCGCGCCGCTTCGCCGGGCGCGGATCGGTCGCGGGCGTGATCCGGACCACGCCTTCGCCCTCACGGTGTCACCGGTCACACCTATAGGTAAAGCACAAGAAACCTCGGTTCTTCATTTGCGGAACTTATAAGGCGGGGCGGGACCCGGCCCCGCCCGGAGCCGCGCGCCGGCCGCCGGAATCCGGGATGATCGGGGGCACGGCCCGCGGCACCGCCCCGGAGCGGCCCTCCGGCGGCCGGGCGGGCCGGGCGGACCGTCCCCGGGGCGCCGGGCACCCGCGGCCCGCGCCGGACGTTGCCGGGGAGACAGCGTTGGAGAACCGATGAGACCGTCCCGCCCGCCGGGGCCGCGCGGCGGGCGGACCGAAGACCGGGGGCGCACGTGAACGACCGCTCGACCCTGCTGCACCGACTGAGCGACGCCGCCTGGCGGACGCTCCTGATCGGCGCGGTCCTCGTGATCCTGCTGTGGGCGCTGGCCTACATCAAGGTCGTGACCATCCCGATCATCCTGGCGGTCTTCCTGACCGCGCTGCTGATGCCGTCGACCAACCGGCTGCGCCGGCTGGGCCTGGGCCGGGGCACGTCCACCGCGGTCGCCTTCCTCGGCGCGCTCATCCTGCTGGCCGGGGTGATGACGCTGATCGTGCAGCCGGCCGTGGCCGGCTTCCCCGGCCTGGTGGAGAGCCTCCAGCAGGCCCCGGACTCGCTCCGCACCACCTTCACCGGCCTGGGCGTCGACCCGGTGCTGCTGGACGACACGATCGACCAGGCAACCGCGGAGATCCTCCAGGCCATCGAGCAGAACCGGCAGCAGCTGGTCACCGGGGTGTGGACGGCCGGCGCCGCCGCCGCCGAGGTGCTGGTCGGCATCATCCTGGTGCTGGTGCTGACCGTCTACTTCGTGCACTCCGGCGACACGCTGATGCAGTGGTGCTCGACCCTGCTGCCCGGCTCCTCCCGGGCCGGCATGCGGGCCACCGCCGACACCGCCTACGGCGTGGTGGGCCGCTACATCCGCGGGGTGGCCTGGGTGGGCCTGATCGACGCGATCGGCATCGGCGTCCCGCTGCTCTTCCTGATCGAGCCCGGCCTGGCGGTCCCGCTGATCGTGCTGACCTTCCTCGGCGCGTTCGTGCCGATCGTCGGCGCCTTCCTCACCGGCCTGCTGGCGGTCCTGGTCGCCCTGGTCACCGAGGGGCTGGTCACCGCGCTCATCGTGATCGGGGTGGTGCTGCTGGTGCAGCAGCTGGAGAGCCACGTCTTCGCGCCGCGCGTCTACGGCAAGGCCCTCGACCTGCCCGGCGCCGTGGTGCTGGTGTCGGTCAGCGCGGGCGCCGTGGTCGGCGGCATCCTCGGCATGTTCCTGGCCACCCCGGTGGTGGCGGTGGTCGCCGGGCTGCTGCGGGACCGCCCCTTCGCCGTGGCCGAGCAGGCCGGCGAGCACCGCGCTGAGCAGGACGGGGAGGACTCCGGCGGCGGCAGGCCCGCCGCGGAGAAGACCGGGGCCGCCCCGGCGAAGGCCGGCGCGCGCGGCTCCTCCCCCGCCGGCCGGGCGGCCGGCGGCGGCAAGGGCCGGAACGGGAAGGCCTCCGGCCCGGCCGAGGGGGAGGCGGACGGCCCCGCCGCCCGGGACTGACCCCGGCCCGCGCCCGCTCCGCCTCCCCCTCGGGGCGGGGGCGGGCGGGCACGGCACCGGGTGCGGGCCGGGGAGGGGGAAGGCGGCCGCCGGGGCGGCGATCTTGACACGGTGAGACCTGCGCCACAGACTTCCTGCGGAGAGCGCGGCGCCGGCCCGCGCCTCCCCCTCCCCGGTCCGCACCCCCCTTGGAGCCAGGCATGGCCGCACCCCGGATGACCCGGCAGCAGCGCCGGGTCGCCATGGCCACGACGGTCGGCACGACCATCGAGTGGTACGACTTCTTCATCTACGCCAACGCCGTCGCCCTGGTCTTCGGCGGCCTCTTCTTCTCCCCGCTGGAGGGGCCGCTGCAGCAGCTCGTCCCGTTCGCCACCATCGGGATCAGCTTCCTGGTGCGGCCGCTGGGCGCCGCGCTGATGGGCCGGCTCGGCGACCGGTACGGCCGCCGGGCGGTGCTGGTCCTGACCCTGGTGCTGATGGGCGCGGCCACCACCCTCATCGGCGTGCTGCCCACCTACGCCTCGATCGGGGCCGCCGCGCCGGTCCTGCTGGTGCTGCTCCGGGTGGTGCAGGGCTTCTCCGCGGGCGGCGAGTGGGCGGGGGCGGCGCTGATGGCCGTCGAGCACGCCCCGGCCGACCGGCGCGGCCGGTTCGGGTCCTTCCCCCAGCTGGGCGTGCCCGCCGGGATGCTGCTCGCCGCGGCGGTCAGCGCCGCGGTCATCATGCCGCTGGGCGAGGAGCGGTACCTGGAGTGGGGCTGGCGGATCCCGTTCCTGCTCAGCATCGTGCTGCTGGCCCTGGGGCACTACATCCGCCGCAGGGTGGAGGAGAGCCCGGTCTTCTCCGAGATGGAGGAGTCGGCGGCCACCGAGCACGCGCCGCTGAGCACCCTGTTCCGCCGCCACCCGGTGAAGGTGCTGCAGGCCTCGCTGGTCTTCGTGGGCAACAACGGCGCCGGGTACATGCTGGTCGGCGGGTACCTGCTCAACTACGGGACGACCCGGCTCGGCCTGGACAGCTCGCTGATGCTCAACATGCTCATGGCGGGCTCGGTGGCGTGGTTCGCCTCCACCTGGTACGGGGCGGTGCTGTCGGACCGGCTGGGCCGGCCCCGGACGATCGGCGGCGGCTACGGCCTGCTGCTGCTCTGGCTGTTCCCGATGTTCTGGCTGATCGGCACCGGCGAGGTCGCGCTCGTGCTGCTGGCGCTGGTGGTCTTCGGGCTGCTGCTGGGGCTGTCCTACGGGGCGCTGTCGGCGATGTACGCCGAGCACTTCCCCGCCTCGATCCGGCTCAGCGGCGCCTCGATCAGCTACGCCCTGGGCGCCATCCTCGGCGGCGCGTTCGTGCCCGCCGTCTCGGTCTGGCTGGAGGACGAGTTCAACAGCGTGCTGGCGGTCGCCGCCTACCTGGCGGTGCTGGTGGCGGTGAGCGGGGCGACCGCGATGACCTTCGCCGACCGGCGCGGAGCGGACCTGACCCACCGCGGCGGCGAGGGCGCCCCCGACCCCGCCGGGCACCGCTGACCTCCGGGGCGGGGCGGCGCCCTGCCGAACGCGGCCCCGCCTCCACCACCGCCCCGGAACCGTCCGGGGCCCGACGGAAAGGCGGCCCATGGCCCCCGGTCCCAGCGGATACGGCGACTACCAGAACGAGATCTACGCCGCGGGCATGAGCGGCCGACCGCCGCGGTTCCCGATGGCCTTCACCGAGCTGGAGGCCCGGGCCCGGGCCTCGATGGACCCCGCGGTGTTCGCCTACGTCGCCGGCGGCGCCGGTGCGGAGCACACCCAGAACGCCAACACCGCCGCCTTCCGGCGGTGGGGGCTGATGCCGCGGATGTTCGTCGGCGCCGCCGAGCGCGACCTCTCCGTGGAGCTGTTCGGGCTGGCCCTGCCCTCACCGCTGTTCCTGGCGCCCATCGGCGTGCTCGGCGTCTGCGCGCAGGACGGGCAGGGGGACCTGGCGGCCGCGCGGGCCGCCGCCCGGACCGGGGTCCCGATGACCGCGTCGACCCTGTCCGCCGCCCCGATGGAGGAGCTGGTCCCCGAGTTCGGCGGCACCCCCGGCTTCTTCCAGCTGTACACCCCGACCGACCGGGAACTCGCTGAGAGCCTGGTGCACCGCGCCGAGAAGGCCGGGTTCGCGGCGATCACGGTCACCCTGGATACCTGGGTCACCGGCTGGCGGCCGCGCGACCTGGCCACCGGGAACCTCCTCCCGCTGCGCGGCGGGGTCCTGGCCAACTACCTGGCCGACCCGGTCTTCCGGTCCCGGCTGGCCCGTCCGCCGGAGGAGGACCCGGTGGCGGCGGCACTGCACTGGGCGCAGATCTTCGGCAACCCCCTCACCTGGGACGACCTGCCGTGGCTGCGCTCCCTCACCTCGCTGCCGCTGATCGTCAAGGGCCTGTGCCACCCGGATGACGTGCGGCGCGCCCGGGACGGCGGGGTGGACGGGGTGTACTGCTCCAACCACGGCGGCCGGCAGGCCGACGGCGGCCTCCCCGCGCTGGACGCGCTGCCCGGGGTGGTCGAGGCCGCCGAAGGGCTCCCGGTGCTGTTCGACTCCGGGGTGCGCAGCGGCGCCGACGCGGTCAAGGCGCTCGCACTGGGCGCCACCGCGGTGGGCGTGGGCCGCCCGGTCGCCTACGGCGCGGCCGTCGGCGGCGCGGACGGCGTGGAGCACGTGGTCCGCTCGCTGCTGGCCGAGGCCGACCTGCTGATGGCGGTGGACGGCTACCGGACCCCGGCCGAGCTCACCCCCGACGCCCTGCGCCGGGTGCCGTGAGCGCGGTGCGGGGCCGGTGCGGGACCGTCCCGGCCCTGCACCGGAGGCCCGTCAGACCCCGATGACCTCGAACGGCACCGCGTAGTCCGCGCCGACCCGCGCGCCGGTCCGCTCGGCGTTGCCGCGCAGCAGCGCCGGGTGGTCGAAGCCCTCCAGCGCCCCCATGTACGCCTCGTGGGCGTCGAGCGAGGCGATGCCGGTCTCCAGCTCCTTCTCGGTGAAGGGCGTGTAGTGGGTGCTGCGCGGGGAACCGGAGAAGGCGGCGAACCGGACCCCCTTCCACGGGGCCAGCCCCTCCTCCGCCAGCTCCGGGAAGACCCACCGGTTGGCGGCGTCGCGCACCGCGTCCAGCAGCGCCGGGCCGAGCACCCGGTGGTCGGCGTGGTTGTAGAAGTCCGCGCCGTCGAAGGCCTCCCGGAAGTTGATGGAGACGACGACGTCGGGCCGGTGGGCGCGGATCGCCCGGGCCAGCGCGCGGCGCAGGTCGAGCCCGTACTCCAGGGTGCCGTCCGGGAAGTCGAGGAACTCGACCCCGCTCGCCCCGACCACCCGGGCCGCGGCGAGCTGCTCCTCGGTGCGCAGCGGACCGGCCTCGGCGGGGTGCACCGAGTCGATCCCGGCCTCGCCCCGGGTCACCAGCAGCTCGGTGACCTCCTTGCCCTGCCCGGTCCACCGCGCGATCGCCGACGCCGTCCCGAACTCCAGGTCGTCGGGGTGCGCCACCACTGCCAGGGCCCGGTTCCAGTCCTCGTCGAGCTGCTGCAGAGACACCTTTTCTTCGGCCATGCACCGAACTCTAGTGCGCCCGGCCCGCACGGGGGGCCCAGGGACCTCCCCCGGCGCCGCCCGGTGACCGCTTGCGGCCATTCCCGCGGCGTTTCCGGAGGCGATTCCGCATTTCACCGCCGGCACGCTCCGCGCCGGACCGACCAGTCGGCTCCCACCGCCGCCTTCGCTGCCTGCTTGAACCCCGACCCCGTGGGGCGCCGCGCCCGACCGACTGGCCGGTCCCCTCCCTGCCCTCGCCGCCCGCTTGAACCCCCGCTCCGTGGGGCGCCGCGCTCGGGTGGGGTGTCCGCCCTGTCCTCGCTGCTGCCGGCGTCGCCCCTTCCCTTCTCTTGGTGTGCGGTGTTGCGGCGGACACCGGAAACCTCGGGGCGCCTCAGAGAGCGACAACGCCGAGATCAACGGCCTGGGGCGGGCGGGAAAACGGGTGGACCCCGCCGGAGTGCTCGCCTAGCCTGGTGCCTCCCCTATGTGAGGACTCCGCGCACATGATGCCGCCCGCTCTCTGAACCTGACGCTTCCCGCGCATCGGCCGCCGGCGACGCCGTCGCCGGCTCTCTTTCCCATGCTCCACGTCGGTTTTTCAGAGAGATCATGTCTTCACTTCCTCATACCGCACCGTCCTGGGCCGTGCGGCGGACCCGCCTGCCCCTGATCGGGCTGGAGTGCGCGGTCTGCCCGTCCGACCGCCTCACCATCGGCGACGGGAGGTTCCGCGCCGTCTCCGACGGCAGGCTCTTCAGCGCCTGGCTCCTGGTCGACTGCGTCGCCTGCGGTCAGACCGGAAAGCTCCGGGTGCACAGGCGCGTCCCGGTCCGATCGCTGCCCGCCGACCTGCTGGACGGCTACTGGAACGATTCGCCTTCGCTCGCCGTGGAAACCCTCCTCGATCCGTCGTTCGCGCAGCGCAACCGGTTCGAGCTCGACTGGGACGGGCGCTGGGAGCTCCATGCGCCTCCCGTCCTCGAGGACCAGGGGCCGCTCCGGATCGCGGTCGCCTTCGACGACCCCGTTCCGGTCCGCCCTGAACGGCTCATCGCCCATGGGCTGGGCATCAGCCGCGGCGAGGTGGTCCGCCGGGTCGAGGCCGACGTCCCGCTGAAGCGCAGGACGAAGCAGGGCTTCTCGTTCGTCCTGGCAGAGCCGGACCTGTAGGGGCGGGCCCGCCGCCGGGCTCCGGCGGCCGGTGAGGGCGCGGGCCTCCCGGCCGCCGGGGCCGGGAGGTCACGCCCCGTCGAGGAGCGCGGTGAGCCACCGCTCCTCCTCGTCGAAGTGGGCGCCCAGGTCGGCGATGAGCCGGTCCACCTCGGCCAGCACCGCCTCCCCCTCGCCGCCGGGGTCGGAGACGGCCTCCTTCAGGGCGGCGATCATCGCGGCCACCTTCTCGTGCTCGGCGGCGAACCGGTCCAGCTGCGGCCGGATCTCGGGGTGGCGCTCGGCCAGCGCCGGGAACATCATGGTGTCCTCGCCGGTGTGGTGGGCGTGCACCCCCCGGCAGAGCGCCAGGCAGTTGGCGCGCAGCTGCGCGCCGAGGGCGCCCGGGCCGGACCGGGCCACCTCGGCGCGGATCAGCTCCAGCTCCCGGCGGATCCCGGCGTGCGCCGCGGCGAGGAACTCGCCGCCGGACACCTGCGGCGGCTCCACCGAGACGGTGGTCAGCGCGACCACCGGGAGCACCCGGGAGGTGCGCGCCTGGTATTCGCCCCAGCCGGGGTCGGCCTCGACCGCGCGGGCGAAGAGCCGGTCCCGCTCCTCCCCCTCCAGGACGGCCGCCCGGGCGCGGTGCACGAAGAGCCCGTCCTCGACGGTGACCTCGGGGTCGGCGAGGATGTTGCGATACCAGGCGGGGTGCCGGTCGGAGCCCATCGCGGAGGCGATGACCAGGGTGCGGTCGCCGTCCGGCAGGGCGCCCAGCGGGACGGTGTGCGGCCGGCCGCTGCGCGCGCCGGTGGTGGTGAGCAGCAGCAGCCGGGCGCCTTCGAACATGCCGCCCACGCGCCCGTTGTTGGCGCGGAATTCCTCGATGACGGAACGGTTGAAATCCAGGGTCAAGAAAGTCTCTCCTTTTTCGGGAATGCTCAAGGGAACCGGCGCAATGCGCAGCACGGAGCAGCCGTTTTCCACGGGAAAGGGAAACGGGGAACGGCGGCGCGGCCGGTGAAAGGTGAAGGACGGCGCGGCGCGGGGACGCCCGCGGAGCGCGGCACGGCAGGGTCGGAGCAGAACCGGAACCCGGCCGGAAACGCGAATCACCGCGCTGGACGGTGCGGCGGAGCCTGCACCGGGCGCGCAGAGCGCGCACGCGCGGCGGCGATCAGATCTTCTTTATGAGGCCCATGTCGGTGACCACATCTCCAAGGTAAGGCGCCGGCCGCGCCCGCCGTTCACTCGGTCGGGGCAGCACGACACGGATCTGATTATCGGGACCGCAATTCGCCGCTGTCAAGTCGGGGGCGGATTTCCCGCGCACCGCCGATTCGGTTCCGCCCCCGATCCGGTTCCGCCGCCGGGCGCGCCCGCGCCGCACCCCGCCGCGCGGCGGCCTCCGCTCCGGCCGCGCGCCGCCCTCCCCGCCGGCCGGTCCGGGTCGGCCGGCGGGGAGGGCGGCGCCGACCCGGGACCGCGGTTCGAGACTTTCCCCGCCCCTATCCCCCGCGACCCGGACGGCACTGGAAAAAGTCTCAAATAGCAGTTCAATGAAACAATGGAAGGCAGAGGCTCCGGGCCCGCCCTGGCCAGGCCGGTCCGCACGCCCTCCTTTCCTTCTTCTTCGCTCCGAGCCCCTCCGGGAGACAGCCGTGGCACGTCAGCTTCCCGTCCGCATGCTCCGAACCGCCGCCGTCCGGCGCCTGAGCCCGCACATGGTCCGGGTCACCTTCGACGGCCCCGACCTGGCCGACCTCTCCGTCCGGCGGCCCGACTCGCAGGTGAAACTGCTCTTCCCCCGCCCCGGGCAGGACCGGCCCGTGCTGCCCGAGGCCCCCGCCGAGGGCGGCGCGATGGGCTGGTACTCCGCCTTCACCGCGCTGCCCGAGCAGGTGCGGCCGTGGATGCGCAGCTACACCCTGCGCTCCCACGACCCCGCCGCCGGCACCGCCGACATCGACTTCGTCCTGCACGGCGCCGAGGGCGGCGGCCCGGACGACGGGCCCGCCACCCGCTGGGCCCGCACCGCCGCGCCCGGGGACCTGCTGGGCATGTTCGGCCCCTCGGACGAGTTCGCCGCGCCCCTCGCGATCGAGCGGGCCTTCGGCACCGGCGCCCGCATCCTGCTGGCCGGGGACGACACCGCGCTGCCGGCGATCGGCACCGTGCTGGAGCACCTGCCCGCGGGCACCCGCGCCTCGGTGTTCGCCGAGGTCGCCGACGCCGAGGACGAGATCGGCCTGCCCCTCCCCGAGGGGGCCGAGGTGCACTGGGCGCACCGCGGGCGGCACGTCCGGCCCGGTTCGGGCACGGCCCTGCTGGACGCGGTCCGCGCCGCAGACCTGGGCGGCGGCCCGCTCTTCGCCTGGCTGGCCGGCGAGGCGGGCGCCGTCCGGTCGCTCCGCCGCCACCTGGTCGGCGAGCGCGGCGCCGACAAGCGCTCCATCGACTTCACCGGCTACTGGCGGCGGCGGCTGACCCAGGACGACGCCCCCACCGAGGAGGACATGGCCGAGGCGCGGGAGCGGCTCGCCCTGGCCGAACCGGAGAATGCCTCGGCGGAGGCCGCGGAGCCGGCGCCCTCGCCGGCCCGGGCCGCCTTCGACGGCGCCTACTCCTCCGGGGCCGCGCCCTGGGAGACCGGCCGCCCGCAGCCCGCGGTGGTCGGGCTGGAGAAGGACGGGCTGGTCCGCGGGGCCGTGCTGGACGTCGGCTGCGGCACCGGGGAGAACGCCCTGCACCTGGCGGAGCGCGGCCACGACGTGGTCGGCGTCGACTTCTCCCCGGCCGCGCTGGAGCGGGCGCGGGCCAAGGCCGCCGCCCGGGGCGCGCGGGTCCGGTTCGAGCAGGCCGACGCGCTGGACCTGCCCGCCGGCCGGGACTACGACACGGTCGTGGACAGCGCGCTGTTCCACGTCTTCGACGCCGGGGAGCGGCCCCGCTACACCGCCTCGCTGCACCGGGTCTGCCGGCCCGGCGGGCGGGTGCACGTGCTCGCCCTCTCCGACGAGGGCCCCGGTTTCGGCCCGCAGGTCGGGGCGGAGGCGATCCGGGAGGCGTTCGGCGAGGGGTGGGAGCTGGAGCGCCTGGAGCGCACCGGCTACGAGGGGGTGACCGGTCCGGAGGGGTCCCCGGAGCGGCTGGGGACGCTTCCCGCCTGGCTCGCCACCGCCCGCCGGCTCTGACGGGCCCGCGCGGGGGCGGACACGCCCGCGCTCCGGCCGGCGGCCGGCCGGAGCGCGGGCCCCACGCCTTGGGCACCCGTCGACGGCGGGAACGCGGGTGCCCCTCGGGGGATCAGGACCGTGTCAGGAGGGCGCCCTCCGCTCCGGCGGCGCGGCACCGGGTGCGGTGGACGGTCGGGCTCATGGCGGCTCCATCCGGTGTACGAGTGTTCAGCCTCGACGACCGATGTTGTCGATTCTGACTCACATATCGCTTTATGTCTACAGAATGTCGCACACCGTGAGCGTTTTCGGCGGCCTTCCCTCCGCCGGGGCGCCCGTCCCCGCCCCGACCGGCGCTCCGCCCGGCCCTCCGGAGACCGGGCCCGCGCCGAGGGGGCGGCCCCGTAGGGTGCGGGCATGCCGCCGACCCGCCTCACCCTCGCCTCCGGCCGCCCGGTCGAGCTCACCGAGCTGCGGCTCACCTCGACCTACGGCGCCATGCCGGAGGGCTACCCGTGCGGGCCGGTCAACGAGATGCGGATCCGGGGGCTCCTGCGGGCCGCCGAGGACGCCTTCCCGTCCGCACCGGTCCACCTCGTCCCCCCTTCCCGCACCTACCCGGACCAGAGCCCGGGCGGGTTCGGCCCGGTCGAGCTGCTGCCCGCGGTGGCCTGCACCGGCTCCTTCCGCTCGGCGCCGGTCGGGCCCGGCCGCGACCCGGCGCTGTACCGCTCCTCCCTCACCGTCGTCTGGTTCCAGGGCGCCCCGGAGGCCCCCTCCGCCGCCCGCGCCGACCCGGCCCTCCGCGGCCTCCGCTGGGAGGAGCTGGCCCGGGACCTGGAGATCTAGCGGGGGCGGGCGGGGCGGGTGCGCGCTAGCGGTCCGCGGGCGGGATCGGGAAGTTGGTGGAGAAGACCTGGTCCGGGTCGTAGCGGCGCTTGAGGTCGCGCAGCCGGGACAGGGCCGGCTCGGGGAAGGCCCGGCGCAGCACCTCGGGGCCGGTGCCGGTCTCGAAGCTCAGGTACATGCCGTCGGTGAGCGGGAGCAGCGCCTCCCAGGCCCGCTCCATCGCCGGGACGCGCGGGCCGGCGCCGATCGCGGCCAGGGAGAAGTTCTGGTGCCGGTGCGGGTAGGCGGTGGCGTCCGGCGCGACGTCGTTGACGGCGCCGCCCACCGCGCGGATGTGCACGCCCAGGCTCTGCCCCGACCCGGCGACCGCGGCGACCCCTTCGGCCGCCTCCGCGGTGAGGTGGTCCAGCAGGGCCGAGCGCATCACCGGCTCGGCGGCGCCGCGGTGCGGCCCGTGCCCGGCGGGCATCAGCGCCCGGTAGGGGGCCAGCACCGCCTGCTGGTCCAGGACCGGGCCGACGGCCATGAGCGGGGCGAGGGCCTTGCCCGCGGCCTCGACGTCGTCGCCGGCGTAGACCGCCTGGACGCCGGCGACGGGCCCCGATCCGCGGCGGCCGGGGAGCAGCCGCAGGAACGAGGTGAGCTCGCGCGGCGCCTCCTCCACCGCCGCCCCCCAGGCCTGCAGCAGGCCGGCGGTGTCGGCGGCGTCCATCGCGAAGTCGGCGAAGACCACCTCGCCGATCTCCTGGGCGTAGAGCTCGACCGAGGCGACCAGGCCCATGTTGGCGCCCGCGCCGCGCACCGCCCACAGCAGGTCGGGGTCGGTGCCGGCGTCGGCCCGCACCCGGGTCCCGTCGGCCAGCACCACCTCGGCCGCCGCCAGGTGGTCGATGGTCAGCCCGTGCCGGCGCGCGGTCCAGCCGAGGCCGCCGGTGATGGCCAGGCCCCCCACCCCGACGCCGCCGTGGTCGCCGGAGCCGATCGCGAGGCCGTGCGGGGCGAGCGCCGCGGCGACCTCGCTCCACCGGGCGCCGGCGCCGATCCGCACCAGCCCGGACCCGCGGTCCAGCAGCTCCACCCGGTTCATCCGGGACAGGTCGAGGAGCACGCCGCCGTCGCCGGTGGAGCGGCCGCTGATGCCGTGCCCGCCGCTGCGCACGGCGAGCGGGGCCCGCTGCTCGCGGGCGTAGCGCAGCGCCTCGGCGGCCTGGTCGGCGTCGGCGGGGCGCAGCACCAGGCCGGGCGAGCCGGAGCGCATGTAGGTGTGCCGGACCCGGTCGTACTCCCGGTCGCCGGGTTCGACCGCGCCGGGGGCGAGCGAGTCCGGCACCGCGTCGTAGTCGATGCCGTCCCGGCGGGCGGCGCGGGCCCGGGCGGGCCGGGCGCCGGCGGGCCGGGCCGGGGCGGTGCGCTCCCGGGCGGCGGCCTCGCGCAGCGCCGGGGCGACCTCCTCGCCGTACCGCCGGATCTGCCCGGGGTCGTCGGTGGCCAGGAAGAACGCGGAGAAGCCGTGTTCGGTGACGAGCGGCAGCAGCTCGTCCACCCACTGCTCGGGCGGGCCCTGCAGGAAGCCGCGCGAGGCCGGGCCGATCTCGGCGCCGGTCAGGTTGAGCAGCCGGCGGACCTCGCCGGGGGCGCGGCCGGCCTCCCGGGCGGCGGCGTCGACGACCCGGTTGCCCTCGGCCAGCGCGGCGAGGTCGGCGTAGCCCAGCGAGGGCAGCCAGCCGTCGGCCTTGCGCCCGGTGAGCCGCTGCATGCGGGGCTTGTAGGCGCCGACCCAGAGGCCGATGCCGTGGGCGGGGGCGGGGCCGCGCTTGGCGCCGGACACCCGGTGGTGCTCGCCGCCGGCCCGGGCGCCGCCCCGGGCTCCGGCGTCCCACAGCGCGCGGATCACGTCGATCGCCTGGTCCAGCGCGTCGACGGCCTGGCCGGGGGTCAGCCGCCTGCCGCCCATCGCCTCGATGGCGTCCCAGAACGCGCCGGAGCCCAGGGCCAGCTCCACCCGACCGCCGGAGAGCAGGTCCAGGGAGGCGGCGGCGCGGGCGGTGACCGAGGGCGTGCGCAGCGGCAGGTTGAGCACGTTGGGGGCGATGCGCAGCCGCTCGGTGCTCGCGGCGACCCAGCTCAGCAGGGTCCAGGTGTCCAGGTGGCGCGGCTGGTAGGGGTGGTCCTGGAAGGTGGCGAAGTCCAGTCCGGCCCGCTCGGTGGCCTGGGCGCGGGCGACCGTCGCGGCGGGGTCGGCGGCGTCCGGGGTGATGAACGTGCCGAACAGCAGGTCGTGGCCGTAGTCGGGCATGGCGGGTCCCTTCCGCGCTCCGCCGGGGGCCGTCCCCGGCAACTGCGTTGCTCAGCAGATAATATTCCAGCCAACCTATTTCCTGGTCCGGGTATTCCGGTACGATCGCGCTATGGCCGAAACCGGTGTCCAGCACGGCACCCCGCAGACCGGCGCCGCCCCGGGAGACCTCGGCTGGGCGCTGGCCGTGCTGCTCCGCCGCTGGCACGAGGCGGCCGAGTTCGTCCTGTCCGACCTCCCCGAGGGCAGCCGCGGCTACCACGTGCTCTCCGCCGTCGCCGAGCGCGACCTGCCCACCCAGGCCGCGCTCGCCGCGCACCTGGGCATCGACCGCACCGTGATGACCTACGTGCTGGACACCCTGGAATCGGCCGGCCTGGTCGAGCGCGTCCCGGCCCCCGGGGACCGCCGCGCCCGGCGCATCGTGGCCACCGGGCACGGCCGCTCGGTCCTCTCCGACGCCGCCCGCCGCGTCGCCCGCGCCCAGCAGGCCGTCCTGGCCGCCCTCGGCGACGACGAGCAGGCCCTCCTGGGCGACCTGGCCCACCGCGCCGCCCTCTACGTCCGGGCCGACTCCCCGCACATCGACCCCTGCGCCGCCATCCGCTCCGTCCTCGCCGCCGACGGCCTGGGCCCCGGCGCCCCCTGAGGACCGAGGAGCACCGAGGACCTCCCCGCCTGCGGCAACGACCGAGGCGCGGACCCTAGGACCCCCGAGAGGGAGCCCCGCCGCCGGGCGGCGGCCGGTTATCCGGTGGCGCACGCCGGGCCGAATCCGCACACTGTCCCCGTGACAGAACCCGAACACCGCATCCGCGCCCGCCGCACCGACACCACCGTCACCGTCTACCAGGCCTACGCCCCGGAGATCGGCCTGCCCGCGGCCCGGGAGGGCGCCTTCCCCGCCGCCTGGAAGCGGGACCGGATGACCTGGATCAAGCCGTCCTTCCTCTGGATGATGTACCGGTGCGGGTGGACCACCAAGGAGAGGCAGGAGACCGTCCTCGCGGTCGAGATCACCCGCGAGGGCTTCGAGTGGGCGCTGGAGCGCGCCTGCCTGTCCCACTACGCGCCCGGGCTGCACGCCGACCGGGACGACTGGAGGCGGCGACTGCACCGGGCCCCGGCCCGCGTCCAGTGGGACCCCGAACGCGACCTGCTCCTCCGGCCCCTCCCCCACCGCTCGCTGCAGCTCGGGCTCGCCGGCGAGGCCGCCCGCCGCTACGCCGACGAGTGGACGGTCTCCATCACCGACGCGACCGCCCTCGCCCGCGAGATCCACCGGCATGTGCGCGACGGCGACCTGGAGGCCGCCCGCCGGCTCCTCCCCGAAGAGACCCCCTACCCCGAGCCGGACGGGCTCCTGGACCACCTGCGCCGGTGAGCGCGGCCGCCCCGGCGCGGCGCCCTCCGGCCCGGCATGGCAGGCTCAGGGGACCCCGGGCGGCGGCCGCCGCCCGCATGCACCGAGCACTCGGAAAGACCCGGTGAGCAGGATGGCCGAACCCCCGGCGCCGCCGCGCTTCTCGCTCCGGCAGCTCGCCTACTTCGTCGCGATCGCCGAAGCGGGCACCCTCAGCGAGGCCGCGGCGCGGCTGCGCATCTCCCAGCCCGCCGTCTCCCTGGCCCTCAACGACCTGGAGCGCGCGCTCAAGGTGCAGCTGTGCGTGCGGCGCAAGGCGCACGGCATCACCCTCACCCCGTCGGGGTCGAGCCTGCTCGTCCGGGCCCGCCGGCTGCTGCGCGAGGCCGAGGACCTGGAGGCCGAGGCCAGCGGGGCCGGCACCCTCACCGGGGTGCTCTCCCTGGGCTGCTACGTCACCCTCGCCCCCGCCGTGCTGCCACCGCTGCTCCAGGGGTTCGCCGCCCTGCACCCCGAGGTCACCGTCGACTTCGCCGAGGACACCCAGGACGTTCTGCAGCGCCGGCTGCTCCGCGGCGAACTGGACCTCGCCGTCGTCTACGACATGGACGTCATGCCGGAGATGGCGCGCACCGTGCTGTTCTCGGTGCGGCCGCACGTGCTGCTGCCCGCCGGCCACCCCGCCGCCGACCTGCCCGAGGTGTCCCTGCGCGACCTGGCCGAGGAGCCCATGGTCCTGCTCGACACCGCTCCCAGCGCCCACCACACCCTCTCGCTCTTCCACCGCTTCGGCGTCGTCCCCCGGGTCCGGCACCGGCCCACCACCTACGAGACCGCGCGCGCCCTGATCGGCCGCGGCATGGGCTACGGCATCCTGGTCCAGCGGCCCGCCCACGACCGCACCCACGAGGGCCTGCGGGTCGTGGTCAAGGAGATCGCCGACCCCATCCGCGCCGAACCGGTGCTGCTGGCGTGGCCCCGGCACATGAGCCTGAACCACCGCGCCCGGGAGTTCCTCCGCTTCTGCGAGTCCCGCGGCGGTCTCGGCTGAGGCTCCCGGGCGGCCGCCCGGCCCCTGGCGGAGGCGGGGCGCGGCCGCCGGTCCCGCCGGCCCGGGGCGGGCCGCCCGCACGCGCCAGGACCCCGGAAGGCCCCTGAACCGGCCCGGCTCACACCGCGCAGCGGTCCCCGCGCCCCAGGCCGCTCTCCCGGAACGGGACCGGGCGGGACCGCTTGCTCATCTCCCACCCCGTGGCGTACAGGCCGGGGCTCTTCTCGAAGAACCGCTCCTGCCACAGCGCGGCCTCCGCCACCAGGCCGGGCAGCCCGTTCTCCTCGGCCTCCGCCCGGCTCGCCTCCAGCAGGCCGCTGACCTCCCCGGAGGTGGTGATCCGGTCGTACCAGGCCGAGTGGGCCGCCGCCCCCGGCGTGGACGGGCCCGAGGGCGAACCGCTCACCGTGCCCGACGCCGGGGCCGGCCCGACATCCACGTCGGCGTGGCCCAGCGACGCCCACACCACCCGCGCCAGCAGGATCTGCGCCGAGATCCGCCCCCGCTGGTCGCCGGCCTGCCCGCTCAGCTTGGCCGCCCGCCGCGCGTTGGCCAGCACCAGCGACAGCTCCCAGCCCTCCTTCTCCGGGCCGGTGTGGATGCCCACCGCCATGTTCACCGCCATCACCGCGTGGAACCGGGTCTGCCCGGCGATCCGCCGCGCCCGCGCCTCCCACCACCGGGCCTCCCGGCCCAGTCCCTGGTAGGCCCCGATCGCCTGGGAGAAGGCGTCCACCGCCCGCTCCGACTCCCCCGCCTCGCTCAGCACCTGCCCCAGCACCAGCCGGGTGCGGGCGCACTCCCGCCCCTGGCCCGCCTCGGCGAACAGCTCCAGCGACCGCTCCGCCAGCGCCACCCGCTCGTGCACCTCCCACGGGCGCCCGCGCGCCGGCGCCTGCCGGCGCCGCCCCACCAGCCCCGCCAGGTGGCCGCGGGACGGCTCGCCCCACAGGGTCCCGTGGTCCAGCAGCGCCAGACCGCGCAGGCAGCGCGCCAGGTGCAGCCGCTGCCCGGTCGCCTCGAACCGGGCGCGCAGCCCCTCCAGGTGCCGCCACGCCTCGGGGTGCCGTCCGGCCACGTTGTGCAGGTCGCCCAGGAGGATCCGGCCGTAGTCGGCCCGGCCCGCGTCACCGCCGCGGGCGAACGCGGCGATCGCCGAGCGCAGCGGCCCCTCCGCGCCCTCGGCGTCGCCGTCCAGCAGCCGTTGCCCCGCCGCGGCGAGGAGCGCCGGCGCCCGCTGCGCGGGCGCGTCCGACGCGCCGTCCGGCGGCGCCTGGAACGGCACCTTCGCGGCCCGAGTGGAGACGGGCTCGGTCCCCTCCGGGCCGGGCGGGCGCACCGGCACCGTGTGCACCGTCGCCGGCGCCACCGGGGGCTCCGGCGGCGCGGCCGCCCCCACCAGCATGTCCACCAGCGCCCGGGCGGTCGGCCGCCGATCGGGGTCCTTCGCCAGACAGGCCGCGGCCAGCGCCCGCAGCTCCCCGCTCAGCCCGCCCAGCACCGGCGCCCCGCTGAGCACCCGGAGCATCCGGGCGTACTCGTTGTCGCCGGGGAACGCCGCCGCCCCGGTGCCCGCGAAGACCATCGTCGCGCCCCACGCGAAGACGTCGGCCTTGCCGGTGACCGGGCGGTCGCCCTGCTGCTCCTCCAGCTGCTCGGGGGACATGTAGCCGACCGTGCCCACCGGGGCGGTGCCGGCCGCGCCCACCTCGGCCAACCGCGCCACCCCGAAGTCGATCACCCGCGGCCCGTCCTCGCCGAGGATGATGTTGTCCGGCTTGAAGTCCCGGTGCACCACCCCGGCGGCGTGGATCGCGGCCAGCGCGGTCGCGGTGTGCACCGCCAGCCGCTCCAGGTCGGCGCCCCGGCGCGGCCCCTCCCGCTCCACCGCCGAGCGCAGCGTCGGCCCCTCCACGTACTCCGAGGCGATCCAGGGGCGCGGCGCGTCCGGGTCGGCCGCCAGCACCGCCGCGGTGCAGAAGCCCCGCACCCCCTGCGCCGCCACCACCTCGCGGCGGAACAGCTCGCGCGCCCGGGGGTCGCCGACCATGTGCGGGTGGAGCTCCTTGACCGCGGCCCGGCGCCCGCGGGGGTCGACGCCCAGGTGCACGGTGCCGAACCCGCCCCGGCCGAGCTCCCGGTAGAGGACGAATTCGCCGAGTCGCCTGGGCTCCTTCGTCATGCTCTCCCCTATCGGCTGCCGCGCCCGGTTCCGCCCGCCGCCGGAGCCGGCACCGCCCAATGGCCACGTCCCAGAAATCAACCCTAATGGCCGAAGCGGCGCCCGAGCAGCCTCATGCGTGTTCCGCAACCCCCTCACAGCCGGGAAACCAGCAGGTCAGCGCCGAAAGAAAAGGAATTCCCGGAAAAACCGGAGCGGTCCGGCGGCCACCCTCGGCACAACCGCCGCGCGTCCGGTCCGGGCCATTCCGTTGCGTTTCACGCAATCCGTTCGCGGATTCGGCGGATGTGCTCGGGGCCGGTCCGGCAGCAGCCGCCGACCAGCCGCGCGCCGGCCCGCACCCACTCCTCCGCGCGGGGGCCGAACTCCTCGGGGGCGCCGCGGCCGTTCCACTCCCGCCGCTCGGCGTCCCAGGACTCCCCGGAGTTGGGGTAGGCCACCGCCGGCAGCCCGCTGCCCCGCACCGCCCCGCGCACCAGCCCCGGCACGTACTCGGGCGCCGTGCAGTTCACCCCCACCGCGACCACCTGCGGCAGCCCGGCGAACACCGCCGCCGCCTCGGCGATCGGCGTCCCGTCGCTGATGTGCCCGGCGTCGCGGCCGGAGAAGCTCACCCAGGCGCGCACCCCCGGCGTCTCGCGCACCAGCTCGGCCAGCGCCCGCGCCTCCGCGCAGGAGGGGATCGTCTCGCACGCCAGCAGGTCGGCGCCGGAGCCGGCGAGCAGGTGCCAGCGGTCCCGGTGCCAGTCGGCGAGCTCCCCGGCGCCCAGCCCGTAGTCGCCGGTGTACTCCGAGCCGTCGGCCAGCGCCGCCCCGTAGGGGCCGACGCTCGCCGCGACCAGCCCGCCGCCCGCCTCGTCCCGGGCCTGCTCGGCGAGGCGGACCGAGAGCCGCAGCAGCCCCTCGGCCTCCGCCCGCGGCACCCCCCGCCGCTCGAACGCCGCGGTACTGGCCTGGTAGCTCGCCGAGACCGCGATGTCGGCCCCGGCCTCGAAGAACTCCCGGTGCACCCGCCGGATCAGCCCGGGGTCGTCCCGCAGCAGCCGGGCCGACCACAGCTCGTCGGAGAGGTCGCACCCGTGGTGCTCCAGCCGGGTCGCCAACCCGCCGTCGATGACCAGGACGTCGCGATCGCCGAAGAGGGAGTCCATGCCCCCACTCTAGGTCTCCGGCGCCGGGCCCGCCGGGCGCGGCGCCCGTCCTCCCGGGAGGGGAGGGCGGGCACCGGAGCCCGGTCACTCCGCCCCGGTCACTCCACCTCGGTCAGGCGCACCGTCCCGTCGGCCGCCACGCTCCAGCCGGGGTTGTGGCAGACCTCCCAGACCAGCCCGCACGGGTCGGCGAAATGGCCGTGGTAGCCGCCGAACGCCGCCTTCTTCGGCGCCTTGACCAGCCGTGCCCCCGCCCGCACCGCCCGCTCGACCACCGCGTCGACCTCGGCCGGGGACGCGACGTTGTGCGACAGGGTCAGCCCCGACGGGCCGACCGGCGCACCGCTCCCCTCCATGTCCGCGGTGAACTTCTCCGCGTCGAAGAACCCCGCCACCAGGCCGCGGCCCACCTGGAAGAAGACGATCTCCCCGGGGACGTCCAGCAGCGGTGCCCACCCCAGGCCGTCGCGGTAGAACGCCCGCACCGCGTCCAGGTCCGGAGTGGACAGGGTGATGAAATCCAGTCGCTGTTCCATGGGTCGATAATGGGACCGGAAGGGGGCG
Organism: Nocardiopsis potens DSM 45234; assembly: GCF_000341105.1. GTDB lineage: Bacteria > Actinomycetota > Actinomycetes > Streptosporangiales > Streptosporangiaceae > Nocardiopsis_A > Nocardiopsis_A potens. Next base: position 110,374 of record NZ_ANBB01000027.1, on the reverse strand, counting down.
CGCGTCTTGAACGAAGCGGACACCGGGCCCGCCTCGGTCTACACCGAGCACCGCCCCGGCCGCCCCGACCCGCTCATCGCCTGCCGGCGGGAGCAGCGCATCGGCGCCGCCCCCGGCGGCCACCCCCAGCGGGTCCTCCCGGACGCCTGCGCCGACCTCATCGTCACCGACGGCGGGGCCGCGCGCCTGGCCGGCCCGACCGCCGACCCCGCCGTGCCGCTGCTGGCCCCGCACACCCGCATCCGCGGCCTGCGGCTGCGCACCTCCGCCATCGGCCCCGCCCTGGGCCTCCCCGCCCACCTGGTCCGCGACGCCGACCTGCCACTGGACGCACTGCTGCCCCGCCCCGACGCCGAACGCCTCACCGAACAGATCTGGTCCGGCGCCCGCCCCGCCCTGCCCGCCGCCCCACCCGATCCGCGGGTGCGCGCCGCGCTGCGCGCCCTGTCCGAGCCCGGCGCCACCGCGGCCGGCGCCGCCCGCGCCGTCGGGCTGTCCGAGCGCCAGCTCCGCCGGCTCCTGCTCGACCACACCGGCCTGGGCCCCCGCGCCCTGCAGCGCACCGCCCGACTGCAGCGGTTCCTGCGCGCCGCCGACGCCGACCCCGGCCGCCCCCTTGCCGACCTGGCCCTCACCGCCGGCTACGCCGACCAGCCGCACCTGACCCGAGAGGTCCGCCGCATGTCCGGCCTCACCCCCGCCGCCCTCCTCGCCGAACGCACAGCCGCCACCCGACCTGGCCTCGGAGCCACACGACCCCCCACAGGGTGAAGGTTCAAGCCAACGGCGACGGCCCAGGAAGGGGCGGGGCCGGGCGCCTCACCCGGGTGCGGCACCCCACGGAGCGAAGGTTCAAGCGGGCGGCGACGGCGAGGAGGGGGGCCGGCCGGTCGGTTCGGCGCGGCGCCCCACCGGGCGGAGGCCCAAACCGGCGGCGACGGCGAGGGTAGGGCCGGGGCGCAGGCCCCACCCGAGCGCGGCGCCCCACGGAGCGAAGGTCCAGACAGGCAGCGACGGCGCAGGTAGGAACCAGGCCAGGCGCCCCACCCGGGCGCGGCGCCCCGCAGAGCGGAGGTTCAAACGGGCGGCGACGGCGGCGGTGGGGACCGGCCGGTCGGTTCGGCGCGGCGCCCCACGGGGCGAAGGCTCAAACCGGCGGCGACGGCGAGGGTAGGGCCGGGGCGCAGGCCTCACCCGGGCGCGGCGCCCCGGCGGTGCGGGTGGGCCTGCCCGCAGCAACCAGGGGGCCTTATCCCCTATGCCGGGTTCGCGGCGGGGAACGGGCGGAAGTGGGGGCGGCCTGCGCACCGCGAGAGCACCCCGATTACATCTACCAGCGAGTAGTAGCCCCCGAGGCTCCCACCACCCCCTCACCGATCACCCAGAGTGGCCAAAGCGGGGCCTCTCGGGAGGGCAAAAGCGACATCTCGCCCCCGCGCCGCCCCTGCCCGAGTTCCGGCCCCCTGCATCCCGGCCTTGCGGGCGGCTCGAACCCCTCACCACCGGCCCGACCGAGGCGATCCGGGCCTCTCGGGGGCCGATCCGGCCCAGGGTGCGCGCCCGGGAATCACCGGGGTGCTCTCGCGGTGCGCAGGGCGCCCCACCCCACCATCACCGTGGGTATTCACCCAGGTCAGAGAGGTGCAGCGGTTTCAGAGGCGGCCGGCCGCGCCGCCCGGGCGGCGCGGGCACGGCCACCCCGCCACCCCGGCCCGCCCCGACCACTCCCGCCCTGCTCTGCCGCACCCGACCGACCGGCCGGTCCCCACCGCCGCCCTCGCCGCCCGCTTGGCCCCTCACCCCGTGAGGCGCCGCGCCCGGGCGACCGCCTCCGCCCCGCCCCCACCTGCGCCGTCGCCGCCCGCTTGAACCTGCACTCCGTGGGGCGCCGCGCCCGACCGACCAGCCGGCACGCCCACCCACCCTCGCCGCCCGCCTGAACCGTCACTCCGCGAGGCACCGCGCCCGGGCGACCGCCTCCGCCCCGCCCCCACCCGCGCCGTCGCCGCCCGTCTTGACCCCCGCTTCGCGAGGCGCCGCACCCGACCGACCAGCCGGTCCCCACCGCCACCCTCGCCGCCCGCTTGGACCCTCACCCCGTGAGGCGCCGCGCCCGGGCGACTCCTGTACCCCGGCTCTACCGCCGCCCTCGCCGCCCGTTTGAACCCTCACCCTGTGGGGCCCGACACCCGGGCGATCGCCTCCGCCCCGCCCTCACCGCTTCCGTCGCCGCCTGCTTGAACCTGCACTCCGTGGGGCGCCGCGCCCGACCGACCAGCCGGTCCCCACCGCCGCCCTCGCCGCCCGCCTTAACCCCGACCCCGTGAGATGCCGCGCCCGGGTGGGGCGCCGGGCCCTGCCCCTGCCTACGCCGTCGCCGCTGCTCGGACCTTCGCCCCGTGGGGCGCCGCGCCGGACCGACCAGCCGGTCCCTCCTCCTGCCTTCGCTGCCCGTTTGCCCCCTCGCTCCGTGGGGCGCCGCGCCCCGGCAGAGCCGCTCGTCCGTACTACTCGGCCGGTCCCGGGACTTGTCCCTGCAAGGGGCCGAATCGGGACCGGTAGGCGGTCGGGGTCAGGCCGGTTCGGCGGCGCATCTGGATCCGGAGGTTGGCGCCGGTGCCCAGGCCGGACAGGTGTGCGATCCGCTCGGCACCGCGCTCGCCGCGTTCGATCAGGCGGCACGCCAGGCGGACCCGCTCCGCGGTCAGCCACTCCAGCGGCGTGGTGCCCAGCTCGGCGCGGAACCGCCGGTGCAGGGTCGCCCGCCCCACCCCCGCCCGCCGGGCCAGGTCGGCCACCGACAGCGGTCCGGCGGCCCGCTCCCGCGCCCACTCCAGCACCGGGCGCAGCGACGGGTCCGCGACCGCCGGCACCGGGGCCTCGATGAACTGGCGCTGCCCGCCGTCCCGCCGCCCCGAGAACACCAGCCGGCGCGACACCGACGCCGCGACCTCCGCCCCGTGGTCGCGCTCGACCAGGTACAGGCAGAGGTCCAGGGCCGCGGCGCTGCCCGCCGCGGTGAGCACGTCGCCCTCGTCGACGAAGAGCACCTCGGGGCGGAGGTCGACCCGCGGGTGGCGGGCCCGGAAGACCTCCGCCCACCGCCAGTGCGTCGTCGCCCGCCGGCCGTCCAGCACCCCCGCCTCGGCCAGGGTGAAAGCGCCCGTGCACAGGCTCACCAGCCGTGCGCCCCGCTCCGCCGCGCCGCGCACCGCCTCCAGTACCGCCGCCGAGGCCCCCGCCTCGGGGTCGGGCCGGTTGGGCACGATCACCGTGTCCGCGTCCTCCACCGCCTCCAGGCCGGTCGCCGACAGGGTGAAGGCGCCGCGGTGCATCCGCACCCGCGGGGCCGGGGCGCACACGGTGAACTCGTACCAGGGCACCGGCAGCTCGGGGCGGCGCAGCCCGAACAGCTCGGCGGCCACCCCCAGCTCGAACGGGTTCGACCCCTCGTCGACGATGGCGGCCACCCGGTGCGACGATCTTTTCGACATGGGCGATTCCTATCACTTCTCCCGGTGGCGGACCCCGGCGAGGATGGCCGGCATGAACCGTGAACCCATCGACCTCGGCGCCGCCCTGGCCCGCTTCGACCAGGCTTGGAGCCCGCGCATCGCCGCCCGCGTCAACGACTACGACGTGCGGATCGCCAGGGCCCGCGGCGAGCACGTGTGGCACGCCCACGACGACACCGACGAGTTCTTCCTCGTCCTCGACGGCGAGCTGCACATCGCGCTGCGCGAGGGCCCCGGCGGCGCGGAGCACACCGTGCGCCTGCCCGCGGGCTCGGTGTTCGTCGTGCCGCGCGGGGTCGAACACCGGCCGTCCTCGCCCGGCGGCGCCTCGATGCTGCTGTTCGAGCCGTCCGGCACCAGCACCGTCGGCGACCGGCACGACCCCGTCCCGGAGCACGTGCACGCCACCACCGGCCGCCCGCTGGACTGACCGGACCGTCCGGAGCCGCCGGAACGGCCGGTTCCGGACGTCCCTCCCGCTCCACCGCTCCCGTACGGCACAATGTCGGAGGAAATATACGGAAAGCCGCATACCGGGTGATGGAGGGGCCGTGCAACCGCAGTGGACCGGACCGCTGGCACCGCGGCTGACGCTTCAGGTGGACGCCACCTCGATCCCCGGAGTGAAGGGCGGCTGCCCCCTGATCGCCGAGGTCGACGGGCGCCGCTGGCAGCTGTCCGCCGGAAGCAACCCGCTGCCCGTCCCGCCCGGCGTCCGCACGCTGCGGGTCTGGTGCTCCTACTACGGGATCAAGGTCGGCACGGCCGAACTGACCGTTGACACCTCCGCCCCCTACCCGCTGCTCCTGCACTACGCCCCGCCGCTGACCATCTACAACCGGGGCGCCCTGGCACCCCACCCGGTGCCCCGCCCCGGCCGCGCCACCCTGGCGGGCATCCTGATCGGCGTGCCGATCGTGGTCCTGAGCGCGGTGGCGGTCCTGATCGCCCTCCGCCACCTGGCCGGGTAGCACCGGGGCGGCGCGTCGCAGAAAGCCGACCGGCACGGGCGGCATCGGCACCCCTACCGGCCCCTCCCGGCACCCCGGACCTGGCCCCGTCCGGGTCGCCGACGGGGTTCAAGCGTCCGCTCCACCCGACCGGCCCCTTCCCCGTGGCGGACCCGGCGGAGGCCGTCACCGACACGACGGTCTCGGCGCTGCGGCCCCGTCGACGCGCCCTGACGGAGTCGCAGCGTCGCGACCACCGCTCAGCGGCCCCGCCCGCTGCGCTCCCGCCACTCGGCGAGGACCTGCTCCACGTCGAACGGCATCATGTTCAGCGCCGGGCCCGACTGGGGCGTCTTCACCGTCTCGGTGATGGTCTCGTTGATCTCCTCGATGATCCGCCGCGCCTCGGCCTCGGTGCGGGCGCCGACCGCCGCCGCGCGGGCCTCCTCGGCCTCCTTGCGCACCTGGAGCGCGCGGGGCAGCGGCGCCACCCCCTCCTCCTGCACCTTCTTGCGGACCCACCACAGGTCGTCGCGGGGCCGGTCGATGTCCGGGATGGGCTTGCCGGCGCCGGGCAGGTCGTCGAACTCACCGCGCTCGGTCGCCTCGCGGATCATCTTGTCCACCCAGCTCTCGAACTCCATCCCCGCGGGCTTGCGCTCGGTCACGGCCGCTCTCCTCCCCTGCCGGCGGGCGGGGCGCCCCGCCCCTCACCACGACGGTAACTCCGCCCGGGAACGCCGTCCGGCCGGGGCCGCACGGCGCCACCGCACGGCGCCACCGCGCGGCCTCCGAACGACCTCCGAACGGTCTCCGAGCGGCCACCGGGTGCCGCCGGCATCAGCGCGGAGGGGGGAAGGCGGGAGACGGGGCGCTTCCCCGCCCCCTTCTCCCGTCAGCGGTCCCGGGCCGGGGCCAGGCGGCCGTCGATCCGGCGCGGGACGTCCGCCGGGCCGTCGCGCAGCTCGGCCGGGAGCGCCCATTCCGGTGCGTCCTGCCAGGTGACCGGGCGCAGGAACCGCCGGATCGCGCTCGCCCCCACCGAGCTGTGCGGGGCGCTCGCCGACGGCCACGGGCCGCCGTGCGTCTGCGCCCACGACACCCGCACCCCGGTCGGGAACCCGCCGAACACCACTCGCCCGGCCCGCTCCCGCAGCACCCCGGCCAGCTCGGCGGCGGCCCCGGCCTCCGCCTCCCCGTCGCAGTGCAGCGCCGCCGCCAGCGACCCCGGCACTCGGTCCAGCGCCGCCGCCAGCTCCTCCGCCCCCGCGTAGCGGACCAGCACCGTCAGCGGCCCGAAGCACTCCTCGGCCGCCTCCGCGCCGAACCGGCCGGCCGGCACCGACAGCAGCCGCGCCCCGGCCCGGAAGCCCTCCGCCCCCTGCCCGTCCCGCCCGGCGGCGAGCAGCCGCATCCCCGGCAGCCCGGCCAGCCGCTCGGCCGCCGCCAGGTAGGAGGCGCGCACGCCGGCGTTGAGCAGCACCGCCTCCCCCGCCTCGGCGAAGCCCGCGCGCACCGCCTCCACCAGCGCGTCGCCGTCCGGCCCGGCCGGCACGAACACCAGCCCCGGCTTGGTGCACAGCTGTCCGCCGGAGCCGGTCACCGAGGCGAGCAGCCCGGCCGCGATCCCGGCGGCGCGCGCCCGCGCCGCGCCCTCGGTGACCACCACCGGGTTGATCCCGGACAGCTCCCCGTAGAACGGGATCGGGTCCGGCCGGGCGGCGGCGATGTCCATCAGCGCCCGGCCGCCCGCCGCGGACCCGGTGAACCCGACCGCCCTGATCCTCGGGTCGGCCACCAGCGCCGCCCCGGCCTCCCGGCCGTGCACCAGCCCCAGCGCCCCCTCCGGCGCCCCGGCCCGCTCGGCCGCCCCGGCCAGCGCCTCGAACGCCAGCCGCGACGTCCGCGGGTGCGACTCGTGCGCCTTGACCACCACCGGGCAGCCCGCGGCAAGCGCCGACACCGTGTCGCCGCCGGGCACCGAGAACGCCAGCGGGAAGTTGGCCGCCCCGAACACCGCGACCGGGCCGATCGGCACCAGCATCCGCCGCAGGTCCGGCCCCGGCGGGGTGCCGCCCGCCCGGTCGATCGCCGCCTCCAGGTAGGACCCCTCCTCCAGCACCTCGGCGAAGTGCCGGGCCTGGTGCACGGTCCGGGTCAGCTCGCCGCCCAGCCGGTCGGCGCCCAGCGCCGTCTCCCCGTCGGCGGTCCGGACGATCTCGGCGCGCCGGGCCTCCAGCGCCTCCCCGGCGGCCCGCAGCAGGTCGGCCCGGAACGCCCGGCCGGCCCGGTCCAGGGCGGGGGCCGCCCGCGCGGCGGCCCGCGCGGCCGCCTCGGCCTCGGCGGGGGCGGAGAGCGGCACCGGTTCCCCGATCGGCCGGGCGGTACGGGGGTCGATGCCGGTCTCGGCGGCCACGGGCGCCCCCGTCCTTTCGTCTGCGCTGGTCATCGTGCTCCTTGTCGGGTGCCCCGGCCGGTTCCGGCCGGGGAGGGGGCGGCCCCGGGGCGGGGCCGCCGCGCGGTGGTCACGGTTCGCGGGGCGGTTCGGCGGGCCGCCGGGCGGTTCGGTGCGCCGGGGCGTCCTCGCCGCTCCAGTAGTCGGCGCCGCGGACGCCCGCCGCCTCGGGGTCGAAGACCGGGTCCAGGCCGCGGCGGCGCTGGGCGTCGTAGTCGCGCAGCGCGGCCAGGGCCGGCCGGGCCAGGAAGATCAGGCAGACCATGTTGACCCAGGCCAGCGAGGCGTAGCCGACGTCGCCGACGGCCCAGATCAGGTCGGCGGACTGCACCGAGGCGTACATGGTCACCGCGGTCATCGCCAGCCGCAGGGCGGTCCGGGCGGCGGGGCGCGGCGTCAGGTAGGCCAGGCTGGTGTCGGCGATGTAGAAGAAGGCGACCAGGGTGGTGAACGCGAACAGGGTGATCGCGGCGGCGACGAACAGCGGCCCCGCCCCGGGGAGCACCGAACTGACCGCCTCCTGGGTGAAGGCCGGGCCGGCCTCGGTGCCGGGCAGGTGCTCGGCGAGCGTCCGCCCGTCCTCGGTCCGCACGTTGTAGCTGCCGGTGACCACGATCATCAGGCCGGTGGCGGTGCACACCAGCAGGGTGTCGATGTAGATCGAGAATGCCTGCACCAGCCCCTGCTTGACCGGGTGCGAGACGTCGGCGGCGGCCGCCCCGTAGGTGCCCTCGCCGACGCCGGCCACGTTGGAGAACAGGGCGCGGCGCACGCCCCAGGCGACGGCGGCGCCGACGATCCCGCCGAACACCGCGTCGGTGCCGAAGGCGCTGCCCAGGACCAGCATCGCGGCGCCCGGCAGCGCCGGGGCGTTGGCGGCCAGCACCGCGACGGCGGCCAGCAGGTAGCCCGCCGCCATCACCGGGACCAGGGTGTCGGCGACGGCCACGATGCGCTTGCGCCCGCCGAAGACCACGTAGCCGAAGGCGGCGGTGAGGACGGCACCGGTGATCCACGGGTCGGTGCCGGTGGCGGTGTGCACCGCGGCGGTGATGTTGTTGGCCTGGACGCCGGGGGCGAGCAGCCCGTAGAGGGTGAGCGCGGTGAGCGCCGCGGCCGTGGCCAGCGGTTTCAGGCCGAGCCCGCGCTCGATGTAGTAGGGGATGCCGCCGCGGAACCGGCCGTCGGCCTTCCGCTTGTAGATCTGGGCGAGGGTCGATTCGATGAACGCGAGTGCGCCGCCGAGCAGCGCCATCACGCACATCCAGACCAGCGCGCCGGGGCCGCCGGCCGCGATCGCGGTGGCCACGCCGGCGATGTTGCCCACGCCGACCCGGCTGGACAGGGTGAGCATCAGCGCCTGGAAGGAGGAGACGCCCTCCTCGGCGTCCCGGCCGCCGCTCTTGCCCGCGCGGATCTGGCGGACCGCCTCGGGCAGCAGCCGGAACTGCACTCCCCTGGTGAGCACGGTGAGGACCAGGCCCAGCCCGAGGGCGAGCACCACCAGCGGGTTCCACAGCCAGTCGTTGATCGTGACGAGGATTTCCATTCGGACCAGCTCTCGGTCGTCCGAGGGAGGGCCCCGGGCCGGCGGCGGGCGCGGTCGGGCGCGCCCGGGCGCCGCGCTGCGCGGGGCCCGGTGGGGGGATGCGGCGCCGCGTCGGCGCCGGTGGCGGTGGCCCGCGGGGACGCGCGGGTCCGCCCGGTCGGGCCCCGCCCGGCGGCCGCCCGCCCGTCCGGGGCGGCCGCGGGGCGCGGTCGGCGCCCGGGCGCCGGGGACGGGGATCGGCGGCCCGCGGGGCGGGGCCGGGGAGCGGCGGGGCGGCGCGCGGCCGCCCCGCGCCTACAGGGTGAAGCCCCGGGGGAACGGGTCCCGGGGGTCGAGGAGGTACTGCCCCATGCCGGTGATCCAGGCGCTGCCGGTCACCGTGGGCACCACGGCCGGCACTCCGCCGGCCTCGGTCTCCTCCACCAGGCGCCCGATGAACCGGGTGCCCAGCAGCGACTCGTTGGTGAAGTCGCGGCCCAGCGGCAGTTCGCCGCGCGCGTGCAGCTGGGCCATCCGGGCGCTGGTGCCGGTGCCGCAGGGCGACCGGTCGAACCAGCCCGGGTGGATGACCATCGCGTTGCGGGCGTCGGATCCGTCCCGGCCCGGCGCGGTGATCTGCACGTGCTTGCACCCGGAGATGTCCGGGTCGGCGGGGTGGACGGGGCGGTTCCGCTCGTTGACCGCCGCCATGATCGCCAGGCCGGCCCGCATCATCTCGTCCTTGGCGGACTTCTCGAAGGGGATGCCCAGCTTCTCGGCGGAGACCACGGCGTAGAAGTTGCCGCCGTAGGCCATGTCGTAGCCGACCTCGCCGAGGCCGGGGACGTGCACCGAGGCGTCCAGCTCCAGGGAGAACGACGGGACGTTGCGGATGGTGACCGCGGCGGCGCGGCCGTCCTCCACCGCGACCTCGGCGGTGACCAGCCCGGCGGGGGTGTCCAGCCGGACTCGGGTGACGGGCTCGGTGACCTCCACCATCCCGGTCTCCACCAGCACGGTGGCCACCCCGATGGTGCCGTGCCCGCACATCGGCAGGCAGCCGGAGACCTCGATGTAGATGACGCCCCAGTCGGCGTCGGGGTGGAGCGGCGGCTGCAGGATCGCCCCGCTCATCGCCGGGTGCCCGCGCGGCTCGTTGACCAGCAGCTCGCGGATGTGGTCCAGGTGCTCGGCGAAGTAGGTGCGGCGCTCGGCCATGGTCGCCCCGGGCACGGGGGCCACGCCGCCGGTGATCACCCGGGTCGGCATGCCCTCGGTGTGCGAGTCGACCGCGGAGAAGTAGCGTGCGGCGCGCATGTCAGGCCGCCGGGTTCGCGGTGAGGTGGTCGATGGCGCGGCGCATGTCGGCCTCCAAGGCGGCCAGCGCGTCCGGAGCGAGCGGGCCGCGCGGCGGCCGGCACGGCCCGCCGTACCGGCCGACCATGTCCATGCCGTGCTTGATGGCCTGCACGAACTCGGTGCGCGAGTCCCAGCGGAACGCGGCGACCAGCGGCTCGTACAGAGCCCGGGCCTCCTCCAGTTTCCCGGCCAGCGCCAGCTCGTAGAGGCGGGCCGACTCGGCGGGGAAGACGTTGGGGAACCCGGCGAACCAGCCGGTGGCGCCCATCAGCAGCGCCTCCAGGGCGACGTCGTCGGCGCCGGCCACCACGTTCAGGCCGGGGGCGCGCTCGCGCAGCTCCAGCACCCGGCGGACGTCTCCGGAGAACTCCTTGACCGCGACGACGTTGTCGATCGCGGCGATCTCGGCGACCAGTTCCGGTTTCATGTCGACCTTGGTGTCGATCGGGTTGTTGTAGGCCATCACCGGCAGGCCGGCCGCGGCCACCTGCTCGAAGTGGTGCACCACCTCGGCGTCGTTGGCCCGGTACATGGTCGGCGGCAGGCACAGCACGCCGTCGGCGCCGTCCTCGGCGGCCTTCTCCGCCCATTCCCGGGCCTGGTGCGCGCCGACGCCGTGCACGCCGACCACGACGACGCCGTCGCCGCCGACCGCCTCGATCGCGGTGCGCGCCACGGCGCGCCGCTCCTCGGCGGTCAGCGAGGAGTACTCGCCGAGGGAGCCGTTGGGGCCGACGCCGCGGCAGCCGCTCTCCACCAGCCAGCGGCAGTGCTCGGCGTAGCGGTCCAGGTCGACGCGGAGCCCGGCGGGCGCCGCCGGGTCCTCGGCGTAGGGCAGCGCGGTGGCGACGATGACGCCGTCCAGTCTCTCTTCGGTCATCGGGGGCTCCTTGTCGGTAGGGGCGGTGCACGGCCGCGGTGGTGTCATGGGGCGGCGGTCCGGGGGTCCTCGGCCAGTTCGCCGAGGCGGATCGGGGCGGCGATCGGGCGGCGGGCGAAGCCGTCCGCGAGGGCGGGGTCGCCGACCAGTTCGGCGGCGTTGCGGGCGCAGATCCGGCCCTGGCAGGGGCCCAGGCCGACCCGGGTGGCCAGTTTCAGCGACCGGGTGCCGACCGCCTGGCGGGCGCGGGCCGCCTCGACCAGTTCGGCCCGGCCGACCTCCTCGCACCGGCAGACGAGGGTGTCGTCGCGGAGCCAGCCCTGCCAGCCGGGGCGGACCGGGTGGGCGGCGGCGAGCGCGGCGGCGAACCTGCGGCCGCGGCGGACCCGGCGCAGCGCGCGCAGCGGCGGGCGGGCGGCGAACCCGAGCAGCCGGGCGGCGGCCGCCCCGGCGACCTCTCCCTCGGCCGCGGCCAGGTCGGCGCCGCCGATGCCGGTGAGCTCCCCGGCGGCGAACACCCCGGGCACCGAGGTGGCCTGGGCGGCGCCGACCTCGGCGAACCCGCCGGCCATGGCGCAGCCGGCGGCGACGGCGAGCTCGGTGCGCGGGGTGAAGCCGAAGCCGACGCAGACCGCGTCCGCCTCGACGGTCCGCTCGGTGCCGGGGACCGGGTTCCAGTCCGGGTCCAGGCGGACGGTGGTGGCGGCCCGCACGGCGCCGTCGCCGTGCGCCGCCACGACGGCGGTGCGCGGCCGGTAGGGGACGCGGTGCCGGGCCAGCAGGGCGAGGTGGCCGGCGAGTTCGCCGAGCTTGCCGGTGCCGGCGGCGAGCCCGGCGGGGTCGCGCAGCCAGCCGGTGACCGGTTCGCCGGCCTCCAGCACGGCGGCCACCCGGGCGCCGGCGCCGATCAGCGAGCGGGCGACGGGGAGCAGGAACGGGCCGGTCCCGGAGAGCAGTACTCGGCGGCCCACCGCGATCCGCTGCTCCTTGGCGAGCGCCTGGGCGGCGCCGGCGGTGAAGACGCCGGGCAGGTCCCAGCCGGGGAACGGCAGTGCGCGGTCGTGCGCGCCGGTGGCCAGGACCAGGGCGGCCGCGTCCACGGTGCGCCCGCGCCGCCCGGGGGCGTCGGCCGGGCCGGTGCGCAGGTGCAGCCGGCGCCCGCCGCCGGGGGCGGGTTCGACGGCCCAGACGGAGGTGTCGGGCAGGTGCTCGGTGCCGGCGGGAAGCGCGGTGGCCCGGTCCCGGCGCGCGGTCCCGGCGGCGTCGGCGAGGGCGTCGCGGCGCAGGTACTGGCCGCCGGGGGCGGGTTCGGAGTCGATCAGCAGGACGCCGGCCCCGGCCGCGGCGGCGGCGCGGGCGGCGGCCAGCCCGGCGGGCCCGGCGCCGACCACGGCGACGCGGGCGGTCTCGCGGCTCATCCGGTTCCTCCTTCATCGGTGCCCCGGCTTCGGCCGGGGAGGGTTCGGGGCTCCCGCGGGGCGGGGAGGGTCAGGAGGGGAGCTCCGCCCCGTGCTGGGCGCGGACGTCGTCGCCGTCGGCGACCCGGCGCCGGCAGGCCCGCACGTCGGGCACCCCGTTGACCACGACCAGGCAGTCGAAGCAGACGCCGATTCCGCAGAACACGCCGCGCGGCCTGCCCTCGCCCCGGGTGGTGCGCCAGGACCGGCGCCCCATCCCGAGCAGCACTCCGGCCACGGTCTGGCCGGGCTCGGCGGCGACCTCTTCGCCGTCCACCCTGATCTTCAGCACCTCGCCCACGGGGCGCTCCTCACTTCGTCGGTGTGGTCGGCCGCGCCGGGCCGCGCCGTCTGCGTGGAAGGGCGGCCCGGCCGGCCGGGCCGTCTTCTCCGGGACCTCTCCCGATCGCGGCCGGCTGCGGGGGGCGCCCGCCTCTCCCGCCCGCTCCGGGCCCGGCATCAGGACACCGCCTCTGCGGTCAGGGCCGGGCGGTCGGCCCGGAAGGGGGCCGGGTCGAGGACCGGCGGGGCGCCGGTGAACAGGTCGGCGAGAAGCCTTCCGGTGGCCGCGGCCAGTCCGATGCCGGCGCCCTCGTGGCCGGTGGCGTGCCACAGGCCGGGCAACCGCGGGTCGGGGCCGATGACCGGGAGGTGGTCGGGGGCGTAGGGGCGGAACCCGCCGTAGGCGCGCATCACCGGGACCCGGGCGAGCACCGGGAAGAGCGCGGCGGCCTTGGCGGCGACGGCGCGCAGCACGTCGACGCGGACGGTGTCGTCGAAGCCGGCGCGCTGCCGGCTGGAGCCGATGAGCACGGTCCCGGCGCGGGTGGACTCCACCACGGTGGAGGTCTGCAGGTCGGCGCCGTCGCTGGCGACCGCGCCCACGTAGTCGGCGTCGTAGACCTTGCGGCGCACCGTGCCGGGCGGCAGCGGGGCCGTCACCAGCACCATGCCGCGGCGCGGCCGGACGTCGACCGGGGCTCCGGCGGCCGCGGAGAACTCCCCGGACCAGGGGCCGCAGGCGTTCACCACCGCCCCGCACGGGATGGTCCCGGCGCCGGTGCGCAGCCCGGCGACCCCGCCGGCGGCGGTGCGCTCGACGCCAAGGGCCTCGGTGCCGGGCCGGACCCGGCCGCCCCGGGCGCGGACCGCGGCGAGCAGCGCGGCGGCGGCGAGCACCGGTTGGAGCTGGGCGTCGTCGGGGTAGTGCACGGCGGCGGTGACCGCGCGGGTCAGGTGCGGCTCCAGGTCGAAGGCGGCGTCGGGGGCGATCTCCTCGGCGCGGACGCCGGCGGCGCGCTGGCCTGCGGCGAAGTCGGCCAGCGGCGCGGCGGACTCCCCGCCGGTGGCGACGACCAGGCCGCCCTTGGGCTCCCACTCGGCCTCGGATGCCTGCGGGCCGATCTCCTCGGCGAGGCCGGCCAGGAGTTCGGGCCAGAGCCGCCGGGAGGCCTTGGCCAGCTCCAGCTCGGGGCCGGGCTCCTTGTCCGAGACGAGGACGTTGCCCTCGCCGGCCGCGGTGGTGCCGGAGGCGGGCGCGCCCCGGTCGACCACGGTCACCCGTAGACCGGCGGCGCTGAGCGCTTCGGCGCAGGCCGCGCCGATCACTCCCGCTCCCACCACCACGACGTCCGGATGCCCCTGCACGCCGCACCACCCCTCACTTGCGTTCATTTAACTGAACGACTGCGAGGTTAGTCATGAGACGCCGGTCACGTCAATGCCTGATTGCGAGGCAAATGCGCCACTTCAAAGGGCATCTACCGCCCCGAAGCGGCACCACGATGGGTCCGACCGTTCATGTTGACGAACGAATAGTCGACCGAAGGGCCAGGGTGAAGGCGGTCGCCCAAGCGCGGCACGTCGCGGAGTGCAGGTTCAAGCGGGCGGCGACGGCGCAGGTGGGGGCGGGGCGGAGGCGATCGCCCGGGCGCGGCGCCTCACGGGGTCGGGGTTCAAGCGGGCAGCGAGGGCGAGGGGAGGACCGGCCGGTCGGTCAGGCGCGGCGCCTCGCGGAGCGAAGGCCAAGACAGCAGCGACGGCGTAGGCAGGGACAGGGCCCGGCGCCCCACCCGGGCGCGGCATCTCACGAGGTCGGGGTTCAAGCGGGCAGCGAGGGCGGCGGTGGGGACCGGCCGGTCGGTCGGGCGCGGCGCCCCACGGAGTGCAGGTTCAAGCGGGCGGCGACGGAAGCGGTGAGGGCGGGGCGGAGGCGATCGCCCGGGCGCGGCGCCTCACGGGGTGAGGGTTCAAGCGGGCGGCGAGGGCGGCGGTGGGGACCGGCCGGTCGGTCGGGTGCGGCAGAGCAGGGCGGTAGTGGTCGGGGCGGGCCGGGGTGGCGGGGTGGCCGTGCCCGCGCCGCCCGGGCGCCGGGGCCGGCCGCCTCTGAAACCGCTGCACCTCTCTGACCTGGGTGAATACCCACGGTGATGGTGGGGTGGGGCGCCCTGCGCACCGCGAGAGCCCCCCGGTGATTCCCGGGCGCGCACCCTGGGCCGGATCGGCCCCCGAGAGGCCCGGATCGCCTCGGTCGGGCCGGTGGTGAGGGGTTCGAGCCGCCCGCAAGGCCGGGATGCAGGGGGCCGAAACCCAGGAGAGGCAGGAGTGAGGGCGAGATGTCGCTTTTGCCCTCCCGAGAGGCCCCGCTTTGGCCACTCTGGGTGACCGGGGAGGGGGTGGTGGGGGCCTGGGGGCTACTACTCGCTGGTAGATGTAATCGGGGTGCTCTCGCGGTGCGCAGGCCGCCCCCGCCCCTGCCTGTTCCCTGCCGCGAACCCGGCATAGGGGATAAGGCCACTCTGCTCGGCTCGGGCGGGCCCACCCGCACCGCCGGGGCGCCGCGCCCGGGCGGCCGCCTCCGCCCCGCCCCACCGCTGCCGTCGCCGCCCGTTTGAACCTCCGCTCCGTGGGGCGCCGCGCCGACCGACCGGCCGGTCCCCCTCCCGCCCTCGCCGCCCGCTTGAACCTTCGCTCCGCGAGGCGCCGCGCCCGGGTGGGGCGCCTGGCCCGGTTCCTACCTGCGCCGTCGCCGCCGGTTTGAACCCTCGCCCCGTGAGACGCCGCGCCCGGGTGAGGCGCCGGACCTCGGCCCCTCCTTGGCCGTCGCCGCCCGCCTGAACCTCCACTCCGCGAGGCCCCGCGCCGAACCGACCGGCCGGCACGCCTCCCTCCCGCCCTCGCCGCCGGTCTGAACCCCCGCCCCGCGAGGCGCCGCGCCCGGGTGAGGCGCCCAACCCCGCCCCTACCGCTGCCGTCGCCGCCCGCTTGAACTCTCGCTCCCCACCCGGGTGAGGTGGGTCGGCCGCTGTCGCCGTGCGGAGTCGCCTGCACATCCGGCAGCCTTTCAGCAGGGGAGGCGCCCTGCTCGGGTCAGTCCCGCCGCGCCCGGTTCCGGACCAGGGAGGCGATGCGGGCGGCGGCGACGACCGCGCAGGCCAGTGCCGCCGCGCCGAGCAGCAGCATGAACGAGGGGTAGAGGTAGGAGACCTGGATCCAGGCCACGTCGCGGCCCCGGAAGAGGAAGCCGACGACCCGGTGGATCTCGGCGAAGAGCAGCGGGGGCAGGGCCAGCGGCAGCAGCCGCAGCGCCGCTCCGAGCGGCCTGCCCGCCCGGAGGCGCGCCCAGCGGGGTGCGCGCCGCGCGCCGAACCAGGCCGCCGCGGCGGCGCCGGCGGCCAGGGCGGTGAGCAGCACGTCGGTCCAGACGAGCGCGGCCTGCGACGGCGGCGCGGGCGCCTCCTCCTCCTCGATCAGCGTGATCAGCGCGTCGGCGATGGCCTGGGCGTCCCCGTAGGCCATGCCGGTGTTGGCCATCACCGCGACGCCGTGGCCGGACTCGGGCAGCAGCGCCTGGTAGGCGGTCGAGGTGAACAGGTCCCCGCCGTGCGCGATCACCGGTGCCCCCGACGGGGTCTCCCCGACCGACCAGCCCAGCGCGTAGGAGCCGGAGTTCGGCGAGGGGGTGTGCATCCGCTCGATGCTCTCCGCCGAGGCGATCCGGGCGCCGCCGGCCCCCTTCCCCCCGTTGTTCTGCGCGATCAGCCAGGCCGCCATGTCGTCGGCGGTGCTGATCACGCCGCCGGAGCCGTTGCCGAAGGCGCGGGGCTCGGGGGCCGCGACCGGCGCCCCGAAGGCCTTGAGGTGCCCGTGCGCGCTCGGCGGCAGGTCCCGGTCGGTGTCGATGGTGGTGCTGTTCTCCATGCCGAGCGGTTCGAAGACCCCCGCCCGCAGCTGCTCGGCGAACGGCCTGCCCGCGACCGCCTCGACCAGGCGCGCGGCGACCTGCGTGTTGGGGTTGTGGTACTCGTGCCGCTCCCCCGGGTCGGCGGCCAGCCGCCCGGTGCGCATGCTCGCCACCGCTTCGCGCAGGTCCTCGGGCTGCTCCCGGGTGAAGGCGGGGAAGGTCGTGTCGGACATGCCCGAGGTCTGGTCGAGGAGCTGGAGCACGGTGATCCGCTCGGCGCGCGGGTCGGCCATCTCGAACTCGGGCAGGTAGGTGCGGACCGGCTCGTCGAGGTCGACCTCGCCGGCCTCGACCAGTTGCAGCACCGCCGCCGCGGTGAAGGACTTGCTGACCGAGGCCATCGCCATCGGGGTGTCCGCGGTGACGGGGTCGCCGACGGGGGTGGTGCCGTAGCCGGCCGCGTGCACGGTCTCCGCGCCCCGGGTGACGGCCACCGCGACACCGGGCACGCCGGCGGCGTCCCGGTACTCCTGTACGAGGGCGTCGATCGCGGAGGGGAGCGCCTTCGCCTCGTCGGCGGCCGAGGCGGCCGGCGCACCGGGCAGAACGGTCGCGGCGGCGAGGAGCGCGGCGCACGCGGCGGCGGCCGGGCGCCCGGTGCGCGGCGGGCGCGGGGAACGGGGGGAACAGGGGGCAAGGAACGGGAAGGTCTGGGATATCGGCACTCTCGCCACCCTAGGCCCGCCCGGGAGAGCGGCGGAGCCGCCCCCGCGCCGCCCTGCACCCCATGGCCGGGCGGGCCGCCGATTCCGTGTAGCGGGACCGCCCCCTCCGCAAATCTGCAACAATAAGTGACGATTCCATTGCCAAAAGTGAGGAGATTGCCGTCATGGCGCGCTTCCTGGCCCGCACCACCGCCGCGTTCGCCCTGTCCGCGGCCCTGGTGGGCCTGACCGCCGCCCCCGCCGCCGCCGACAAGTGGGACAGGGTGATCACCGTCTGCTATCTGGTGATCATGTGCGACAACTAGGCGCCGCCCGGTAGCGGAAGCGTTCCGCGCCGCCCCCCTCCCCCGGGGCGGTGCGGCGGGCCCGGCCCGTGCGGCCTTCCTCCCCGACCCCTCGGCGGAGCGGCCCCGGGCCCGGGCCGCGCGGTTCAGCCCCGGCGGGTGCGCCCCGCCGCCGAGCAGCCCCGGCCGTGCAGGGCCGGGCCCGCCGGGTATTCGAGCAGCAGGACCGAGGTGACGGTCTCCTCCCCCAGCGCCGCGTAGGAGTGCGGGCGGTCGGCGGAGAAGCACACGTAGTCGCCGGGGTGCAGCTCGTAGGGGGCGTCCACCGGACCCAGCCGGAGCACGCCCCGGGTGACGATGTGGTGCTCGCGCCCGGGGTGGCCGTCGGAGTGCTGCTCCTCGCCCGGGCGGATGCGCTGGTCGTACAGTTCGAAGGTGGCATCGGACAGGTCCAGGCGGCGCAGCATCCGCAGGTCGACGGCGTCCCCGCTGAACTCCTCCACGTCGGCGGAGCGGACCAGGACGGCGTCGGGGTCGCCGTGCTCGGCCAGCAGCGAGGAGACCGGCACCTCCAGAGCGTTCGACAGACTGAACACCGTCTCCAGGGTGGGGTTGCCTGAGCCGGACTCCAGCTGGGAGAGCGTCCCCTTGGCGATGTCCGACCGGCGGGCCAGCTCCGACAGCGACAGCCCCGCCTTCTCCCGCAGCACCCGCAGGTTGGCCGCGAGCACCCGGCCGCTCCGTTCGCGGACCACCGCAGCACCTCTTCCGTCTTCCGCCCCTCGGGGCCCGACCCGACCCGGGCGGCGCACCGCCCGCTTCCGCACCGCCCCGCAGAGCGTTCACTGAAATGTACAACGCCCGTGCCCGTGCGGCCGTAGTGGGCGTTTCCGGCACAGGCCGGCCGGACGCCGGTTCTCCGCCGGTCCGCGGGTAGGAATCCCCCGTCCCTGCGGTGGCCCGGGCCACCGCAGGGCGCACCCTCCCCGGAGAGAACGGAGCCCCCGTGAGCGACACCGGTCCGGACCCGCTGCACTACACCGACGCCGTCGAGCTGGCCCGGCTGCTGCGCGGGCGCGAGGTGTCGGCCCGCGAGGCGGTGCGGGCGCACCTGGACCGGATCCACGCGGTCGATCCGCTGATCAACGCGGTCGTCACCCGGTGCGCGGACCGGGCGATGGAGGAGGCCGCGGCCGCCGACGAGCGGCTGGCGCGCGGCGCCGCCCCGGGCCCGCTGCACGGGCTGCCGGTGGCGGTCAAGGACGTGCACGACACCGCGGGGCTGCGCACCACGCACGGCTCGCCGGTCTTCGCCGAGCACGTGCCCGGCGCCGACGCGCTCATCGTGGAGCGGATGCGCGCGGCCGGCGCGATCGTCGTCGGCAAGACCAACGTCCCGGAGTTCGCCGCGGGCTCGCACACCTTCAACCCGGTGTTCGGCACCACCCGCAACCCCTACGACACGTCCCGGTCGGCGGGCGGCAGCAGCGGCGGGGCGGCGGCCGCGCTCGCCGCCGGGCTGCACCCGATCGCCGACGGTTCCGACATGGGCGGCTCGCTGCGCAACCCGGCGTCGTTCTGCAACGTGGTGGGGCTGCGGCCGACCCCGGGGCGGGTCCCGGCCTGGCCGGCGCCGCTGCTGTGGGATCCCCTGGGCACGCCCGGCCCGATGGGGCGGACCGTCGCCGACGCCGCGCTGCTGCTGTCGGTGATCGCCGGGCCGGACCCGCGGACGCCGACCGCGCTGGGGGACCCCGGGGCGCCGTTCGCCGAGGTACCGGACGCCGGTCTGGCGGGGGTGCGGGCGGCGCTCGCCCCGGACTTCGGCGGCGCCCTGCCGGTCGAGCCCGAGGTGGCGGCGGTGACCGCCGAGGCCGGTCGGGTGATGGAGCGGCTCGGCGCCTCGGTGGAGGAGGTCCGTCCGGACTTCTCCGGCGCCGAGGAGGCCTTCCGCACCCTGCGCGCCTGGCGGTTCCACCTGCTGCTCGGCGACCTGATCGACGCCCACCCCGGCCGGGTCAAGGAGGCGGTGGCGGCCAACGCCGCCCAGGGCTCGGCGCTGACCGGCGGACAGGTGGGCCGGGCCCAGGTCGCGCTCACCGGGCTCTACCACCGGTTCCGCGCGTTCTTCGAGCGGTTCGACGTGCTGCTGCTGCCGGTGAGCCAGGTCGCGCCGTTCGACGCCGACCTGGAATACCCGGCGGAGGTGGCGGGCGTCCCGATGCCGGACTACCTGGGCTGGATGGCCTCCTGCTACTGGGTGAGCGCCACCGGCTGCCCGGCGGTCTCGGTGCCCGGCGGGTTCACCCCGGGCGGGCTGCCGGTCGGGGTACAGCTGGTCGGCCCGCCCCGCGGCGAGCGCGCCCTGCTCGGCCGTGCGGCCGCCTTCGAGGCGGCGACCGGCCACGGCCGGCGCCGCCCGCCGCTGGACTGATCCCGGGAGAGGTCGGATCGAGGCCTTCTCGGGACCGCACCCCGGCTGGTTTCTCCACTGCCGACGGTTTCGAACCGGCCGCGGCTCTGCACTGGCCACACGTCCCTTTCCCCCTACACGCCAAGGGAAAGCTAAAATGAGGATACCTTTTCGGCGACCCCACATAAAGACAGTAGAGTTCAATATCGGAGATCAACAAGGTCGGCGGTGAGATTTGCGTAGATACAATCCATTCAATGACAACCTCGCTTCACATCGAGCAAGGCGCCTACACCAGGAAGGCGCCGCACTTTTCAGCGAAATCCCATCCCCAGCCTCCAGCTTCACGAAATGGGTTCGCTTACCCATTATATTTTTTATTGGATTTCTTTTCATCCTATGGGCACTAGATCACTTGTGGGGACCGGCGCAGGAGCTGATACGTTCAGTTCCCATCCCCTGGTTCACAGCTCTGGCCGGCACTCTGTTGGTGGTCCATGGTGTTCTAATTTGGAGAGAACGATCCCGCCCCGCAGGTTCCCTCTACCCGTTTTCGCGCTGGTGGGTCCTCGGCGGAACCGCCGCAGTGGCGTTCTCGACGTGGGCGAGTACAACTTGGATGCTCTCCGTCGCGGAACCCGGCCAGCAGTTGGACGCGATCAAGGCCGGACTCGCGGTAGGCGGGGCGACCGGTGCAGCACTCACCGTTCTCTTGGCCGCCCGAAAACAACAACATCAAGAATACATCCACCTACATGACCGACGCATCGCAGAACTAAATCAGCAAGACGCCGAAGAGCCCCGAATAAATGAAATATACGTTTCCGCGCTCAACCTACTCGAGTCCGAGCATGCGACTTCACGACAAGGAGCACTGGCTTCCCTGGGAAGCATTGCGGATGAATACCCGCGTTGGCGATCACCCATTGTCCAAGTCCTGTGCTCATTCCTCCGCCGCCCCCTTCCAGACGGCGTAGCCGTACCCGCTCCAGAAAATGAGACTCCTTTCGACCCGGCCTGGCCGGCCGCATGCGACGAGCGTCGAACAGCCATAGAAATTCTGATCCGCCACCTCCCCGACAACCCTTATCTCTACCCAGAAATACAGTACATCCAACGCCAAGGATACATACGCACCCCCAAAGACTGGGGAAAGCACTCTTGGAATCTAGCCGGAGCGGTCATTCCTTCGCTGGATTTGAATGGAATAACACTCGAGGGAGCAGATTTTCGCGGCGCCCGATTCACTGGCCCCATCACGATCAGGGAATGCGAAATTCGATCCGCCAACTTCACGAACACCCACTTGAACGATCGCATTCGATTCGAAGAATCCGACATGTCTGGACTTGAATTTCAAGGGGCGAAGATCCGGGACATGTCAATGTCCTCACGCTCTGTATCGATCTCAAATTTTCGCAACACAGAATTCACCGGAGACATCTGCGTCGCGCACACCGCCCTTGAAATGGAAATCGATTTCACTGGGGCAAAATTTAAGACGACCCCCTCTTTCGCTCCCGTCGCGGTATACGGATCCGGGGTCAAGATTCCAGGCTGGGCAGTCGACTGGGATAGCGATCCCCGCCCCTACAAAAACAGGGAAAGAACACGGCGATGGCCGGCGCCCCGAGAAGAAGATTCTCTTCCACCTCCGGGAACACTCAAGAGATCGCACATTTGATGCTCTTCATCGAGACACTCTCGAGCGCGACAGGCAGATCATCGGTGCGTAAGCTCTGAGGAGAGGAAGGACGCCAGCTGCTCGATATGTGCCGGGAAGAGAGGCGCCGCCAGGCGGCCTGTGTCCGATTTTCCGGCGGAGTTCCGACAGGGGTGTTTCAAAGTCTCGCCTCGACGGCTTTCCCGCCCCAGCACATGGAGGCTCAGCGGTGGCGACTTTGAATCAGCCGCGGAGCTCGAGAACCCGATCGCCTCCGAACGCGGGCCCGGCGGGGGGATGCCTCCACCGGGCCCGCATGCCCTCTCGGTGCTCTCAGCCGAGGAGGCCGAGAAGGTAGGCGGCCAGCAGCATGCCCAGGATGGTGCAGGTGTAGGGCACGGTCTCGCAGCCGATGAAGCGCGGGCCGGTCCAGCGACGCGGACGGCGGGGGCGTCGGCGGTCACGGCCGGCTACTAGGCGCCGAGCGGGTGCAGGGCGCGCGGGAGGCATTCGGGACGACGGGCTGGACCGGCGGGCGGTGCGCACGGGGCCGGCGTGCGGGGCGGCGGCGCGGGCTTCGGGGGCGAGTTCGGTTCTCAGCTGGGAGAGCCACGGCGGGAGGGCGCCGCGCTCGGCCGGGCCGGGCGCCGGGGGCTCCAGGGTGGTGCGCCGCTCGGGGCGGTTCGGCGGGAGGGGCCGGGCGTAGCGGCGGGGACGGCTGAACCGCTGCCCCCTGGGCGCCGCCAGGACCGCGCGCAGGTCCGGGCGGGGTTCGGTGGCGGACGCGGCCTCGGCTGCGGTGTGCGCGGGGGCGCCGGTGGTGGTCTTCCTGGTTGACGGGTCCATCGGTTGGCTTCTTCCTGCCCGGTGGGGCATAGAAGTGGCGGTGAGTTCGCGAGGGGTCGTGAGAGGTCGTGAGAGGTAGAGCCGCGGCCGCCCCCACCCGTCCGTCCGGCGGGGACTTCCCCATCGGTGCCGGTGCCGCCCCCTCGAACGCGGCACCGGTACCTCTTCTCTCCGCCCACCGGGGTGCTCCTCCCGGGGCGGCCGCGGCGTCTGGATCGCCCGGTGTTCAGTGGGCGAAGATGTAGCGCTCCAGGCCGGCGGGGACGCGGCCGGGGTCGACGGGGAAGTCGGCCCAGACGCGGAGGCCCAGGTTGAGGCCGGGGTGCGGGACGACCTGGAAGTAGCCCCACTCGGTGGCACAGGCGGTGACCAGGAGGAGGCCGCGCTGGCCTTCGGCGGTGGCCCAGTCGCGGTCGCTGCGGTCGTCCGGGACGGCAGGGCGGCGGTCGGTCCAGCCGCCGTCGGTGACCTCCAGGCGGAGGGTGTCGGGGCGGTGCAGGCAGAGGCGGCGGACGACCTCGCCGCCTTCTTCGCCGGAGGCGGTGTAGCTGACGGCGTTGGCGAAGAGCTCGGAGCAGCAGAGCTGGAGGGTGCCGACGGTGTCGTCGGGGAACCCGGCGAGGTCACGGCGGATGTGCGCGCGGACCCGGGAGGCCTGCTTCAGCCGGCCGGGGTAGACGCGCGGCTCCCAGCGCACCGAGTGGAACGGCCATGCGCTGCGGGAGGTCTCGGAAGTAGCGGACATGGTGCCCCCAGGGGGTTCGCGCGCCGAGTGATGGCGCGAGTACGACCAGTGCCCATAGACTGCCTGCGTCGAACCTAAATCGCAATACGCAAATCGCAATGCGTGTACTATGCACCTCGAAATCCCAATTGCACTCTGAGTACCGACCCAACGACTGGAAGGATGACCCCCATGCCGAGGTACAGCCCGACAGTCCGCCGACGGCGGCTCAGTCTCGAACTGCGCCGACTCCGCGAAACCGCGGGGCTCACCGCCAGCCAGGCCGCGAAGCAGCTCGAATGGGACACCAGCAAGATCACCCGGATGGAGCGGAACGAGTGGAAACGTCCCAACCCCCGTGACATCAAGGACCTGCTCGACCTGTACAAGGTCGAAGACGGGAGCCGCCGGGAGGCACTGATCGAGCTGGCCCGCCAATCACGCCAGAAGGGCTGGTGGGCGGCGCACGATGACCTGCTGGGCAACGGGACCTACATCGGCCTGGAGGCCGAGGCGTCGGTCATCCGGACCTTTCAGCTCGGGGTCGTACCCGGTCTCCTTCAGACCTCCGCCTATGCGGAAGCTCTCATGCGCGGGTTCGGCACCAAAGAGGATGTCATCGCGCGCAGAGTGGCCATCCGAATGGAGCGCCAGCAGATCTTGAGCGCGGACCATCCTCCCCGCCTCTGGGCGATCATCGATGAAGCCGCCCTCGTTCGCCCTGTCGGTGGCCCCAAGGTGATGCGTGAGCAGCTCGAACACCTGCTGACCGTCGGCCAGGAGCACGAAAACGTTCACCTTCAGGTACTGCCGTTCTCCGCAGGCGCCCACGCAGGTCTTACTGGGCACTTCGTGCTTCTGGAGTTCCCGGAAGACCCGCCTGTCGTCCACGTGGAGACTGCGACGGACGGGCTGTACCTGGAGACCCGGCAAGATCACCAGCGCTATAGCTTGCTCTACGACCATGTACATGCATCCGCGCTTTCGGTCCCCCAGTCCCGAGAACGCCTGAAGCACCTGGCAACGCAGCTCTGAAGGAGAGGCCCATGGAAGCGGTCTTCCGCAAGTCCAGCTACAGCACAGACCGCGGAGAGTGCGTCGAGATCGCCGTTCTCCCGGCGAGCCCGGCATGGCGTACGTCCAGCTACACCAACGCCAACAGCAACAACTGCGTGGAAGTCGCCGCCTTCCCGGCAAGCTCGGCGTTCCGCAAGTCCACCTATAGCCAGGCCGAAGGCCAGGACTGCGTGGAGGTCGCCGACGCCCCCCGGGTGAGCGCCATGCGCGACACCAAGCACAGGGACCTCGGGGCGCTCCTCTTCCCCTCCCCCGAGTGGCGGGCCTTCCTCGACGCCGCCAAGCGCGACGCCTTCTGACGCCTTCACCACCGAACCCCTGCTCGGGCGGCCGCCGAACCTCCGAGGGCGGCCGCCCATCACCCGCGTCCGATCAGCCGAACCCCTGCTCGTGCCGGCCGAAGTGCAGCGGGCGCTCCGGTTCACGCGTCTCGTCCCCGGGCACCGGGGCCTCGTCGGCGTCCCGGTGGCCGGACCGGTAGGCCTCGCGCTCGGAGTCGATCCGGGGCACCGCCGCTTCCCTGTCGCGCCATCCGGCGGTCAGCCCGTAGACCACCAGGCCGTCGACGACGAGGGCCACCACCGACCACACCGGGTAGGCCTCCAAGAACGCGAGCTGCGCGAACGCGTTCAGCCCGGCGGCTACCACGCCCACCGCGCGCGCCCACATCCGCCCGGACAGCGCCGCGAACCCCGCCAGCAGGAGCACCGCGCCCCACACCGCCAGGGAGACCCCCCACCAGGCGTAGTCGAAGACCAGGATCTCCCCGTCCGGCGCCGTGTAGAAGCCGGGATTGAACGACGCCACCATCCCCTGGAGGAGATTGACCGCCCCCGCGAAGATCAGCATGCAGGAGGCGAACACCCGCCATCCGCCCATCTCGTTCCCTCCGCTCCCTACTCCCGTTCCCTCTCCCCGGCCGCTCCCGCCGGGGCCGGGGCACCGGCGGCGGGCCGCTCCGAATCACTCTGCGGCGGTTCCATGGAACGGATCGATCAGCGGTCGGCCGAGGACGGGTAAATTCCCCGGCCACGCGGGGGCCGCCCTCGGCCCGGCGGCCGGTCGAGACGCCGGAAGGGGCCCGGGCGAGCGGCGTTCCGGCGGCCGGATCCGGCCACTCTCGGCGCGGATGCCATCGCCATCGGTGATCATCGCTCTGCCGGGAATGGACCGGCCCGGGCGGTGCGGACGGCGGCGAGGAGGCGGCGGGATGGCCCACGGCATGGCCGAGACGAGCAGCGCGACCGAGACCGGCGGCGTGACCGAACTGGACGGCCTCGACCTGGTGGACCCCGGACTGATGCGGATGGTCGGCGAGCACTACGACAGCGAGCCGCTGATGCGGCTGGCCGGCGAGATCCACTTCGACGCGGAGCTGAGCCGGGCGGAGGTCGCGGCCGCCCTGCGGGTGTACGGGCGCCCGCTCCCCTCCCTGGTCTACCTGCCGTGCTGCGGCCCCCTCCGGCACGCCGCCCCGCTGCTGGAGGCGGGCGCGGAGCGGCTGGTCTGCGTGGACCTGTCCCGGGGCGCACTGGAGGCGGGGCTGGCCCGCAACGTCCCCGCACCCTTCCGGCCCCGGCTGGACGTGCGGCACGGCGATGTCCGGGCCGCCGCGCGGGCACTCCCGCCGGGCGGCGCGGAGTTCGCGTTCATGGGCGGCAACAGCCTCGGCGATGTCACCGACCCCGGCGGGCACGAGCGGTTCATCGCCGCCCTGGCCGGCGCGCTGGCCCCCGGCGGGGTGCTGGTCTTCGACTACGCGGGCGGCCGCTACGCCCCGGACGCCGGGGACGGGACGACCGAGTGGCCGGAGCTGTACCGCGGCCCGGACGGCGACGTGGAGGCGGTCGACCGCAGGCGCCGCACGCTGCGCCCGCTGGACGGGACCCCGATGGCCGTGCTGTCGGTGGCCTGCGAGGTGGTGGAGGCCGCCACCGGGCGGACCGTCGTCCCGCCGCACACCTACGAGAAGCTGGCCGTCCCTGACGACGTCCTGGCCGAGCAGTTCGCCCGGGCCGGGCTGGAGCTGACCGACGCCGGGCCGGTCGCGGAGTGGTCGCCCTACCACCGCGACCGAATCGACCGTGTCGGCGACCTGGGCATGCTCGGCGAACCGGACCACTGGTACCGGGCGGTGCGGGCGTGAGCGGGCGCGGGGAGCACGTGTGCGGCGCCGGCGGCCTGGAGGTGCGCGCCTCGGCCGTGCACGGGCGGGGCGTGTTCGCGCTCCGCGGTTTCCGGGCGGGGGACCTGGTCGAACTCTGCCCGGTGCTGGTGCTGCCCGCCGCCGACCGGCCGCCGGTGGACGGCACCCTGCTCTACGAGTACTACTTCAACTGGGAGGGCGGCGCGGTCGGCATCGCGCTGGGCTACGGCACCCTGTACAACCACGCCGCCGAGCCGCTGGCCCGGTACCGCAAGGACTTCGCCGCCTCCGCCCTGCACATCACCGCCGTCGCCGACATCCCGGCGGGCACCGAGATCACCGTGGACTACACCGACGGCGGGATCAACCGGCTGTGGTTCACTCCGCGCACCTGAACCGCCTCCGGACCAGCACCTCCACCCCCAGCCTCTGGCACTCAGAGTGACCACCTCATTACCATTGCCCTGAACACCCCGACTTCCCAGGGAATCCACGCATGGGAAAGCACGAAGGGCCCCGGCAGCCCCCGCCCCGACCACTTCCTCCGCCTCCTCCCCCGCACCCCGACAGCGGCCCGCCCCCGGGCCGACGCGAGAAATGAGTCCGTCCCCTCCCCGTGCCGCACTACTGCGGCTGCTCTCCGACACCGGGGCCATATCCCCTGAGTGGGCGGACGCCTTCGAGGCGGTGCCCCGGTCCGGGTTCCTCCCAGAGGTGATGTGGCCCTTCGATCCCGCCACCGGCGAGAGCGCGGCCGTCGACCGACGGACCGACCCCGAGGCCTGGTCCCGGTGGGCCGAGGCGGACGTCCCGATCACCGTGCAGTGGGACGACGGGCGGCACGGCGGGGCGTCGCCCGGAGGGCTCTACACCTCCTCGGCGTCGATGCCGTCCCTGGTCTTCTCCATGCTGCGCGACCTGGACGCGCGCCCGGGCATGAGCGTGCTGGAGGTCGGCACCGGGACCGGGTGGAACGCCGCCCTGCTCTCCGCCCGGCTGGGCGACGGCGCGGTGACCACCGTCGAGGTGGACGCCGGGCTGGCCGCGACGGCGGCGGACAACCTGCACCGGGCGGGGTTCCGCCCCGCCGTGGTCGCCGGCGACGGCCTGCTCGGCCGTCCGGAGCGGGCTCCGTTCGACCGGGTGATCGCCACCTGCGGGCTGCGCTCGGTCCCGTCCGCCTGGATCTCCCAGACCCGGCCGGGCGGGGTGGTCCTCGTCCCCTGGGGAACCGACTACAGCCCGCTGGACGGGATCGCGCGGCTGGTGGTCGCCGAGGACGGCGAGAGCGCGAGCGGCCGGTTCACCGGCCCCGCGCAGTTCATGAAGGCGCGCTCGCAGCGGCTCGCCTGGCCCGACCACGAGGCCCTGGTGACCGACTGGCCCGGGGAGGTGTCCTCCACCGCCCTGACCGAGCGGGAGGCCTTCTCCGATGACCCTTACGGCGCGCTGGACTTCGCCGTCGGCCTGAAGGTGCCGCGCTGCGTGCACGCCCGCGGCGGCCAGGACGACGGTGCACGCGTCGCCTGGTTCTACGCCCCGGAGGACCGGTCCTGGGCCCTGGTGCGGTTCCCCTCCGGGGCGGGGAGGGCCCAGGTGCACCAGTCCGGTCCGCGCCGGCTGTGGGACGAGGTGGAGGCCGCGTACCGGTGGTGGGCCGGCGCGGGCCGCCCGGGGATCGGGCGGTTCGGCCTGACGGTCGGCGCGGACGGCGCCCACCGGGTCTGGCTGGACGATCCGGACCTCCGGTTCTGAAGGCGCGCGGACACCTGCGCGAGGATTCCGAAGCCCCGGACGCGAGCGTAGAGCGGTCGTTGAAATCCACTGCGCGACGGTTCCGCTTCGCGGAGCCGCTCGGGGTCCCCGCCCCCTCCTCCGCGCCGGCACGGACGCCGGAGGGCGGTCGGGCGCTCCGCGTGCACACCTCTCCCGTCCGGCCGCCGGGCGGGCCGGGGCGCCTTCCTCCGCGTTCCCCGGCCCCGGGCCCGCGCCCGCTCAGCCCTTCAGTCCGTAGAAGTGGATCGGGGTGTTCGGCTCGAAGCCGATGCGGGGGTAGAGCGGCGCCCCCGCCTCGGTGGCGTGCAGGGTGGCGCGGGTCAGGCCGGTGGCCCGGGAGCCCTCGTACAGGGCCTTGCGGGTGACCGCCTCACCGTAGCCGCGGCGCTCCCATTCGGGGTCCGTGGCGACCAGGACGGTGAACAGGCGGCCGTCCGCCTCCAGCGTCGCGGCACCGGTCACCGGGGTGCCTCCGCGCAGGCCGAGGTAGGCGTGGACGCCGCTCTTCCACAGCGCGGACCCGCCGATCCCGTCCCGGCCGGCCTCGATCGGGAAGCCGTAGGCGCGCGAGTTGATGTCGGCGTAGGCCTCCAGGTGCTCGTCGGTGGAGACGCGGACGAACTCCAGGTCCGGGTGGGAGGGTTCGGGGATCGGGAGGAGGTCCCCGGCCATCCCGGTGCCGGGGAAGGCGTATTCGAGGCCGGCCTTCTCGGCGGCGGCGCGCAGCCCGGCTCGGGCCCCCTCTTCGAGCAGGTCCTCGAAGAGCCAGAGGAACCCGGGGTGCTCCTTGGCGCGCATGATGTCGGCCGCCTGCTCCAGGCGCTTCCCGGTGAGCGCCGCGTCCGCGCCGATGTCGGTCAGGGCGATGCAGTTCCAGAAGGGGAACCGGCAGTCGGCCCAGCGGACGGCGATGCCCGGCAGGTCCCGCACGTCGGCGCCCGCGGTGCGGTCGAGCACCAGTCCGCGCCAGCCCATGGTGAGCTGCCCCAGCGATTCGATCGTCTCCGCGCTGTGTGCCATCGGGTCCTTCCCTGTGGTGGGATCGCGGGCGGGCCGCCCGGTGACGCACCGCCCCGCCGTGCCGCCGCCCGCCGGGGAGGGCGGGCGGCCGCCCCCATCCTTCTCCGCCCCGGGCCGTTCCATCCGCCGTTCCGCCGGATCTCCGCCGATACAGGGCCGACAGGCTCCACCGGGCCGCGTTTCCGCAGGCCACAACCTTGACCGGGGCCGAGAGAGGCGGCGATTCGGGAGACCGAAAGCGGCCCCGGCGGCGACACCGAATGAGAGCGCATGGTGTCCATGCGGACACAGAGGGTATTGACTCCTCTGGTTCCGACCTTCGACCGCAGAGGAGGAAGCAGGAGATGGCCGAGAAGAAGCCCCCGGTGCCGCTGTCCGACCTCTCCGAGGAGGACCGGGGCCTGCTCGCCGTGGAGGAGCGGCACGGAGTGCCGGTACTCCGGCTGAGCGGCGGCCCGTTCGTCCCCGAGCAGATCACGGTGGTGGACCGGGAGGGCGTACCGCTGGCCTCCTACAAGCTGGCCCCCGCCCCGGAGCAGCGGTCGTACGAGCCCTCCGTCTGGGCGCACCTGGGCGCCTCCCATACCGCCGGGGTCTTCGTCGGCCACTCCGACTCCTCGCGCGAGGCGCCGGAGCGGGCCGAGGACCGCCGTCCCGAGCTCGAATGAGCCGTCTGCCCCGGTCCGTCGGAGCGGGGAGGCCTCTTCGCGGGCCCGGGCGCCGAGGGCACCGGGGCCGCGGCCTTCCGCCTCCGGGTCAGTCCTCGCGGGCGGTGGGGGCGGTGACCGCCGTCAGTTCGGCGTTGCGGCGGGTCTTGGCCCAGCCGTTGCGGCCGCGGGCGATGCGGTAGAGGGCGCGCAGTGAGACCGGGATCAGGTGGTAGGCGTAGATCCACAGGCCCACCCCCCACAGCAGGCCGACCCACCAGCGCTCGCCGGGGTAGCGGCCGACGCGGTAGCGCAGGCCCCACAGCACGATGGGGACCGCCGACAGCAGCAGGATCCCCAGGCCCAGCAGCGTGAACCGGCCGAAGTCGTACCCCGACAGCTGCGGGTTCTCGTACGGGCCGAAGGCCATCGTCGCGAGCGTCGCCGCGGCGATGATCGCCAGCACCGCCGCCACCAGCGGCTGGGTGAAGGTGTACATGGTCTCCAGGTGCCCGGCGAACGGGATGCGCGGAGAGCGCGCCAGCCGGTAGGAGTAGCGCAGGCACTGCAGGTTGCCCTGGGCCCACCGGGTGCGCTGGGTGAGGAACCGGCGCGTGGTGACCAGGCCCTCCTGGGAGACGTGGGTGTTCTCGACGTGGATCACCTTGATCCCGGCCAGGTGCATCTCCAGGCCGCACACGTAGTCTTCGAGCAGCGCGTGCGGCGGCCACGGGGCCTCGTCCTCGCCGGCGATCGCGTCGAGCGCGCTGAGCCGGCCGAACTGGCCGTTGCCGCCCAGCCCGACCGACCTCGTGCGCTCGCGGAGCAGCTGCATGCCGTTGTTGATCGCGGAGAACTCCACGTCCTGCATCCGCGCCAGCCAGTGCGCGTAGGCGTTGGCCAGGGCGCCCTGGCCGGCCAGCGGGCGGGTGTCCCCGGCGTTGCGCATCCGCACGCCGACCTGGGCCGCGCCCAGTTCCGGGTCGCCGAAGGCGCGCGGCGAGGCGAGCAGCTCCAGCGCGCCGGGCGCCAGGTCGCCGTCGGCGTCGACCACGCAGGTGATGTGGCGGGTGCGGTCGGTGCCCTCCGGCAGCCAGGCGTTGAGCGCCCGGTAGGCGGCGTTGAGCGCGGCGCCCTTGCCGACGCGCGCGTCGGGGCGGCGGCGGGTGAGCAGGTGCACCCTGGCGTCCCGGTCGGCGCGCTCGGCGACGATCTCGCCGGTGGCGTCGTCGCTGTCGTCGTCGATGACCCACACGTGCGCCTCGGGGAAGCGCTCCCGCAGCCGGTCCATGGTCTCGGCGATGACCACCTCCTCGTCCCGGCAGGGCACCAGGAAGTGCCAGGTGAACGCGGACGGGTCGCCCGGGGGCAGGTCGCGGAGGCCCTTGCCGGCCTTGTGGTGGAAGTAGTAGGAGGCCGACCAGTACAGCACGTAGCGGACGGAGACCAGGACCGTGTAGACGAGGACGGCGGTGAGCAGCACCGTCAGCATCAGGGTCGCGTCGAACATGCGGCCCCGCCTCAGACCGCGGTGGCGGGCACCGCGACCGGGCCGCCGACCAGCTCGGCGATGCGGGCGGAGGCGGTGCCGTCGCCGTAGGGGCTGGGCAGCGGGGCCAGGGCGGCGAGCAGGTCGGCGGTGCGCTCCAGCCGCTCCTGGGCGGCCACGCCCAGCTCCGGGCCGGGGCGCACCAGCCGGGCGAACCCGGCGTCGACCGCCTCGGGCCGCTCGGTGGAGCGGCGGACCACCAGCAGCGGCCGCTTGAGGACGGTGCACTCCTCCTGGATGCCGCCGGAGTCGGAGATGAGCAGCGCGGCGTGGCGGGCCAGGGCGAGGAAGTCGGCGTAGCCCAGCGGTTCGGTGACGGTGACCCCCTCCAGCAGGTGCTCCAGGCCGTCCTGGGCCACGGCGTTGCCGGTCCGCGGGTGCATGGGGAAGAGGACGGGGCGGCCGGTGGTGCGCACCAGGTCGGACAGCTCGTGCAGGATCGCGGAGAGCTGCTCGGGGTGGTCGGTGTTCTCCGGGCGGTGGATCGTGGCCAGCACGTACTCGTCGGGGCGCACGCCCATCCGGCGCAGCATCCGCTCCCGCTCCTCGGGGGCGGGCAGCGAGTCCTGCACGACCTCGACCACCGTGTTGCCGGTGACCTTGATCATGTCCGGGTCCATGCCCTCGTGCAGCAGGTTGAGCCGGTTCAGCTCGGTGGCGGCGCAGAGCACGTCGGAGAGGTTGTCGGTGACGATCCGGTTGTACTCCTCGGGCATGTTCCGGTCGTTGCTGCGCAGCCCGGCCTCGACGTGCACGAGCGGGACGCCGGTGCTGTTCGCGGCGAGGGCGCCGGCGACCGTGGAGTTGGTGTCGCCCTGCACCACGACCGCGGTGGGGCGCTGCGCGCGGAACATCTCGTCCATCAGATCGAGTGCGACCCCGATCTGCCGGCCGCGGGTGTGGCCGCCGATGCCGGGCAGCCGCACCGGCTCGGGCATGCCCAGCCCTTCGAGGAAGGCGCCGGACATCTCCTGGCCCCAGTGCTGGCCGGTGTGGATGACCCGGACCCGCTCCCCCAGTTCGCGCACGAGCGGCGCCAGTTTGATCATTTCCGGGCGCGTTCCCAGGACGACCGCGACGTATCCTGGCATCGAGAATTCGGCCATGCCGAGAGAACCTCTCCTTGGAAGCGACCGGACCGCACGGTGCCATTGCCCTGCGCTCCGAATTCACACCTGAAACCAGGTCGGCGGGGTACATGATTCCCCGTTGCGGTCAAGGAGGCGGCTTTTACACGCCAAAGAACCCTCCGCCAGCGGCAAAACCTCCTGCGGCGGCCGGCCTTCGGGATCCCTTCCCGAATTCCGGAACTCCTGCGCCGCAGGGGCCTCCTTCCGCCCGGAAGGAGGAATTCCGCGGCGGGGCCGCGGCGCCTTTCCGTCTTTCAAGGGGCCGCCAGCGCCGGATCGGTCCGCCCGGCGCTCAAAGGAATTCCGGGCATGCCTGCGGCGGACGCGGCTCCGCCGCACCGCCGGCCGCCCGCGGAGAAGGGCGGCCGCCCATGCCCTCCTGCGTTCTGCCCGTTCCGCCCTCCGCGCCGCCGGATCGACGGCGGCGGCGCACGGCCGCCCCCGGTTCCGGCGCACCGCGCCCGGGGTCCGCGGCCGGGTCAGGTCCGCGGCTCCCGGGGCGCCCCGCGGCGCCGGCCGTCGGGGGCGGCGAAGGCCCCGACCAGGCGGGCGATGACGGTGGTGATGAAGAGCGTCCCCGCCACCCCCTCCAGGGCGGACAGCGACCGGGCCCACGCGGCGACCGGGACGACGTCGCCGTAGCCGAGCGTGGCCAGGGTGACGTAGCTGCCGTACATGAGCTGCTGCCAGGCGACGCGCCCGCCGGGGTCGGCGGTGTCGTTGAAGCTGCCGGGCCACAGGACCTCGATCGCCCCGTAGGCGGAGGCGAACAGGCCGCCGAGCAGCAGGTAGACCGAGATCGCGGCCAGCACGAGATCGATCCGGGGGGCGAGGCGGCGGCGGAAGACGAACGCCAGCAGGGAGTAGATCAGGTGGCCCTGGAAGGCGATGAGCGCGGCGGACATCCCCAGCCGGGCGGCCTCGCTGCCCTGCTCCAGGGCGAACCACACCCCGCAGGCGAAGAAGACCGCCGCCAGCACCAGGAACGGCGCCGTCCACCCGGGCTGGGCCCGGACGATCTTGATGCCGAAGTAGATCATGCCGATGTAGAGCAGCATGTACAGCGCGGTCCACAGCTCTCCCAGCAGGGTCACCGGGTACCCGAACTGCAGCAGGGCGACCGCGCACAGGAACGCGGTCAGGTTCTTGGTCATCGTCTCCGCCCGCCCCTGGCCCCGGTCCGCCCCGCGGACGCTCGGGGCGGTCCGGTTCCCGCGGGGCGGACGAGATGGATCGCCGCCGGGTGCCCCTCCTCCGCCCCGCGCCGGCGGGGAGCAGGGGCTTCCCCGGTCAACGATCTACCGGACCGGACCCGGCCTGCGGCGGCGCCACGCCGCACGCCCCGGAGACGCGCGGGGCGCCGGGCGTCACCGGCCCGCCTCCCCTCCCCACAGCGTGCGGGCGGCGGCGTCGGCCTCGGCCACCAGGCGGGCGGGGTCGGTCCCGGTCGGCCGTCCGGCGCGCTTGCGGGCGACCCCGTCGACGAACACGTCGGTGACGTTCTCCGGGCGGCCGCCGAAGACGATCTGCGCGGGCCGGGCGCCGAGCGGGGCGAGGTTCAGCGCCGCCGGGTCGAGCACCACGACGTCCGCCCGCTTGCCCGGGGTGAGCGAGCCGATCCGGTCGTCCTGGCCGACCGCCCGGGCCCCGCCCATCGTGGCCATGTACAGGGCCTCCTCCGGCCCGGGGTAGCCGGCCGGGTCCAGGGAGACGGCCCGCTGCAGCCCCACGGCGGCCTTCATCGAGGCGAACATGTCCGCGGAGTCGTTGGTGCCGCCGTCCTGCCCCAGGCCGACCCGGATGCCGCGCCGGTGGATCTCGCGCAGCGGCATGACGCCCGTTCCCAGCCGCATGTTGCTCAGCGGGCAGTGCGCGACCGCGGCACCGCGGTGGGCCAGCAGGTCCAGTTCGGCGGCGGTGACGTGGATGACGTGGTTGAGCAGGGTCTTCGGGCCGAGGCCGCCGGCCTCCTGGAGCCGGGCGACGAGATCGGCGGAGCGGTCGGTGCGGTGCTCCAGGAGGTGAAGGTTGAGGTGGACGTCCAGCTCCCGGGCGAGTCCGGCGTGCACCCGCAGGTGGTCCGGGTCGTCCGGGTGGGCGACGGTGGCGACCTGCGGCGTGCCCAGGGGGTGCGGCGCGACCAGCCCGGTGAGGACCTTGGCGGCCAGGCCCGCGTCGGCGGGCTCCTGGTAGGCGGCGTGGACGAAGCGCACCCCGCTGTCGGAGACGGCCTCCAGGTATGCCTCGGAGACCGCGTACTCCAGGGCGGGCACCCAGTCGACGACGGTGGTGGTGCCCGACTGGAGCGCATCGGCGGCGGAGAGGCGAACGAACCGGTACATGTCGGCGGGCGGGATGCGCGGGACGACCGTCCACACGCAGGCGTCGAACCACTCGTAGAGCCCCAGGGCGGGCCCGCGCCCGCGGATCGCGCTCTGCCACAGGTGGGTGTGGGCGTCGACGAAGCCGGGGAGCAGCACCTTCCCGCGCACGTCGATCACCTCGGTGTCCGGGCCGGCCACGAGGCGGCCGCCGACGGCGGCGATCGCGCCCTCCCGGATGAGGAGGTCGCACCGCTCCACCGTCCCGAGCAGGCCCTCACCGTAGAACGGGTCCATCGTCAGCACCAGGTCGGCGTCGCGCAGCAGGACGCTGTCGTCCCGGCCGTGGGCGGGCGCCGGCCGCCCCGCCCCGGCCGGGGAGCGCTTACCCGTCAGCACCGCACCGCCTCCACCAGCCAGGCGGGGTCGGCGGAGGCGCCGCCGGGGGCGGCCAGCTCCTCGCGCCGGAACCGGCGCACCCGCCAGTACCCGTGCAGGGCCGCCTCGACCCGCTCCCTGCTCAGCGGCCGGGGGCCGGCCCCGGGGCGCGCGCTGTCCGGGCCCTCCCCGGCCCCGGCCAGGCAGAGCAGCAGCAGGCGGGCGCCCGGCCGCGCGGCGCCGTGCAGGCAGCGCGCATAGGCCCGGTGCAGACCGCCCGGGAGGCTGTGCAGCAGGGCGACGTCGACGACGGTGGCGAAGCCGGTGAAGGCCGGCCCCAGGTCGGTGGCGTCGGCGACCGCGAACTCCACCTCCGCTCCGGCGGCCCCGGCCCGTCTCCGGGCCTCGCGGACGGCGGCCGGCGAGATGTCGGCGGCGGTGACGCGGTGGCCGGCCAGGGCGAGGTGGACGGCGTTGTCGCCCAGGCCGCACCCCACTTCGAGGACCGGCGAGCGCACGGCCTGCCCGGCCCGGACCAGCGCCGGCTGCGGGCAGCGCAGGTCCCAGGGGACGTCCGGGGCGGCTGGACCGCCGCGGCGGTCCAGCCGGTCGGAGTAGAAGGCGTCGAAGTCGAGGACGGTGGGCTGCGCCATGGGGTCTCCGCGGGAGCAGGGCGGGCAAGGTCCCCCGACTTCTACCAGCCCACCTGCGCAGATGCGGGGCGAACCACCGAAGCGGGCCGGGAAGCGGCGCACCGGGTCACCAGGTCCGCCCCCTGCGGGCGCGCCGACGGGGAAACCTCCTCAGACCGATGATCTTGACGTTGCGGGGGAATCGGAGCGCTCCGATTCCCCCGCAACGTCAAGATCATCGAGGGAGGCGGGGCCGCTCAGTCGTCGGAGTCGTCGCCGTCCTCGCCGGTGTCGGCGCGGACGTCGACGACCTTGCCGGAGGCGTCGAGGAGGACCTCGTACTCCTGGCCGTCGGCGCCGTGCACCTCGACGTCCCAGCCGGCGCCGTCCTCCACGTCGCCGCGGTCCACGTCGACGGCGCGGGCGCCCTCGCCGACCGCCTTCTCCGCGGCGGTGGCGACCGCGTCCCGGTCGGCCCCGCCCTGCTCGGCCGCGGCCTCCCAGGGGGCGGCGCCGTCGGGGTCCCGGTAGGTCGCGCCGTTGACGGTGAACACCTCGGCGTCGTCGCGGTCGGCGCCCTCGCCGTCATCGTCGCCGTCGTCGTCCTCCTCATAGCGGACGCCGAGGTCGACCTCCTGCCCCTCCAGGGCGCGCAGCTCCTCCAGCACCGGCTTGGTCTCGCCGTCGCCGTCGAGGTCCGCCTGCTCCGGGTCGCCGAGCAGCCACTGCTCGGGGCCGAAGTCGACGTCGACGCCGGCCACGGACCAGTCGTCGGGGTCGTCGCCGGAGCGCAGCTCGCCGGTGAGCCGCTCCAGCCCGTCCACCGACCGGGTGGTGCCGTCCCCTCCGCCGGCCCCCTCCCCGGAGCCGGAGGTGTCGCCCGCGGTGACCCCGCTGATCCGGACCGGTTCGATCACCTCCTCGGGGTCGTCCACCAGGAGGTAGCCCGCCGCGCCGAGGGCCAGCAGCCCGGTGGCGGAGGCGGCGATCAGGATCGTGGTGCGGCGCTGCATGTCGTCTCCTCGCTTCGAGGTGTCCGAGTACGTTCCCACCGTCGCGCGGCGGGATGATGGGGGCCTGAGGAGAACCTGAAGGCGGTCTTCAGGTCGTGTTCAGCGACGGCTCAGCGGATCCCGGGAGGCTGGTGCCACCGGGAGGACGATCAGGGAGCGGCATGGCGATTCTGGTGGTGGAGGACGAGCAGGGGATCGTGTCGTTCGTGCGCCGGGGCCTGGAGAGCGCCGGCCACCAGGTCCTGGTCGCCTCCGACGGGATCGACGGGCTGACCATGGCGCTCGCCTCCGACGTCGAGCTGGTCGTCCTGGACCTGGGCCTGCCCGGGCTGCCCGGCGAGGAGCTGCTGCGCCGGCTCCGCAGGCGCCGCCCCTCGGTCCCGGTGATCGTGCTGACCGCCAAGGACGCGGTGAGCGACCGGGTCGCCAACCTCGACGCCGGGGCCGACGACTACATGGTCAAGCCGTTCAGCGTGAACGAGCTGCTGGCCCGGGTGCGGGCCCGGCTGCGCGGCGGCGGCCAGGAGCGCGGCGACGTGCTGGCCGCCGGCGGGGTGACCCTGGACCTGGGGGCGCGCGCCGCGTCGGTGGACGGGAGCACCGTCACCCTGTCGGCGCGCGAGTTCGCCCTGCTGAAGGTGCTGGTGCAGCACCCCGGCCAGGTGCTCTCCCAGCCCCAGCTGCTGGACCTGGTCTGGGGGTACGACTTCGAGGGCTCGTCCAACGTGGTCGAGGTCTACGTCAGCCAGCTCCGCCGCAAGCTCGGCCCGGGGCGGATCGAGACGGTCCGCGGGGTCGGCTACCGGCTGGCGGAGGACCCCCGGTGAGCCTCGGCGGCCGCGTCCTGCTCCGGTCGCTGCTGGTCATGCTGGTGGTGATCGGCGGGGTCGCGCTGCTCACCTACGAGCTGGTGCGGGTGTCGGGACGGAGCGACGTCGACCGGCTGCTCCGCGAGGAGGCCGGCCTGATCGGGGCCGCGCTCGGCGAGCGGCTGCCCGCCGCGGCCGGCCTGGACGGGGTGGTGTCGGGGCCCGAGGCCGAGCGCGCCGTCCGCCAGGCGCTCGCCGTGCACCCGAGCGGGGCCCGGCACGTGTCGCTGGTGACCGTCGACGGGGTGCGCCTGCAGAGCACCGGCGGTCCTTCGCGGGCGGCGGCGCTGATGCGCGGCGGCGGCGCGCCGCCGGCCGACCCCGGCGCCCTGCGCACCCTGGACACGTCCGCGGGCCCGCTGCGGGTGCTGGACGCCGAGGTCACCGACGGGGCCGGGACCCGGCTGGCCGTGGTGACCGTCGCCGCGCCGCTGGACCAGACCCGGGACGCGGCCGCGACCGTGCTGCTGTGGGCGGGGCTGGCCGGGGCGGTCGGCGTGGCCGGCGGCGGGGTGCTGCTGTGGCTGGTGGTGCGGCGGACGCTGCGCCCGGTGCGGGAGGTCTCCTCGGCGGCGCAGGCGGTCTCGCCGACCGACCTGGCCGCCCGGGTCCCGGTCCCGGACACCCGGGACGAGATCGCCGAGCTGGCCACCGAGCTCAACCAGATGCTGGCCCGGATCGAGGAGGCCGACGCCGACCGGCGCCGCTACCTGGCGGTCATCTCGCACGAGGTGCGCACCCCGCTCGCCGTCGCCGAGGGGCACCTGGAGCTGCTCGGCGGGCCGGAGGCGGCGGTGGTCCGCACCGAGCTGGACCGGCTGCGCCGGGTGCTGGAGGACCTGATGGCGGTGGCGCGGGGCGGCGACGAGATCGACGCCCGCCGCGAACCGGTGTTCCTGCCCGACCTCTTCGACGAGGTGCGCGCCCGGTTGGAGGCGCTGCCGCACGCCGCCTCGGTCACCGTGCACGACCCGCCGCCGGAGGTGCTCCTCGGCGACCAGGCGCGCCTGGAGCAGTGCCTGGCCAACCTGGTGGACAACGCGATCGCGCACAACCCGCCCGGCACCGCGGCCGAGGTGTCGGCCCGGCGCGAGGGCGGGGAGGTGGTGCTGGCCGTCTCCGACGACGGCCCCGGAATCGACCCCGAGGTGCTCGCGCACGTCTTCGAGCCGTTCGTCACCACCCGCGCCGACGGTTCGGGCCGCATCGCCGGCCTGGGCCTGGCGATCGTCCGCTCCCTGGTCACCGCCCAGGGCGGCCGCGTCGGCATCGACAGCGGGCCCGGGGGGACGACCGTCACCGCGTTCCTGCCCCGCGCCACGGCCTGACCGGGCGGCCGCCCCTGCGCACGGCCGCGCACCGGGGCGGCCCGGGGCGGTCAGGCGCCGGCGAGGGCGGCGGGGGTGGGCAGGGCGTCGAGCAGCTCCTCGGGGGCCGACAGCCGCCAGGCCTCCAGGACCAGTTCGCTGAGCTCGTCCAGTTCGATGCCGTCCAGGTGGACGACGACCCAGCCGTACCCGCCGGCGGTGAACTGCTCCTCGAACACCTCCGGGCGCTCGGCGACCAGGGCGGCCTGCTCGGAGAGGGTCTGCTTCAGCCCCACGGTCCTGGTGCGCGGCCACAGGTAGCCGAAGCCCTTGCCGCGCACGGCGAACGCCGTGTACTTGTCCAGCTCCCGGTGGTCGCTCTCCGGGAGCGCGCTCACCAGTCGCAGGAACCGCGTGATCTCAACGCCCATGGGACGAGACAACCACACCCCGCCGACGAACCGGACCGGGCCGCCGGCCTCGCCCCGATGATCTCGACGCTGCGGTCCTGGCAGAGCGGGTGGTTTCCAGTGCCCGTTGCAACACTGCCCACCAGAGGACAGGAGCCACCAGAGGACAGGAGGGCGTGCCGGCCGGTCGGTCGGGCGCGGCACCCCACGGGGCGGGGGTCCAAGCGGGCGGCGACGGCGGCGGTAGGGGCGGGGCGAAGGCGATCGCCCGAGCGCGGCACCCCACGGGGTACAGGTCAAGACGGGCGGCGAAGGCGGCGGTGGACACCGGCCGGTCGGTCCGGCGCGGCACCCCGCAGAGCGGAGGTCAAGACGAGCGGCGACGGCGAAGGCAGGGCCGGGGCGAAGGCGATCGCCCGGGCACGGGCCCCACGGGGCGGGGGTTCAGGCTGGCGGCGACGGCGGGGACCGGCCGGTCGGTCCGGCGCGGCAGAGCGGGGCGAGAATGGTCGGGGCGGGCCGGGGGGCGGGATCGCCGTGCCCGCGTCGCCCGGGCGCCGGGGCCGACCGCCCTTGAAACCGCTACACCTCCCTCACCTGGGTGAATACGCAGGGTGATGGCGGGGTGGGGTGCCCTGCGCACCGCGAGAGCACCCCGGTGATTCCCGGGCGCGCATCCCGGCCCGGATCGGCCCCCGGAAGCCCCGGATCGCCTCGATCGGGCCGGTGATCGGGGGTTCGAGCCGCCCGCAAGGCCGGGAGTCAGGGGGCCGGAACCCGGAGAGAGTAGAGGCAGGGGCGGAATGCCGCTTTTGTTCTCCCACGAGGCCCCAGCTTGGCCACTCTGGGTGACCGGCGAGGGGGTGGTGGGGGCCTCAGGGCTTACTACTCGCTGGTAGATGTAATCGTAGTGCTCTCACGGTGCGCAGGGCGCCCCCCGCTCCCGCCCGATCCCTGCCGCAAACCCGGCATAGGGGATAAGGCCACCCTGCTCGGCTCGGGCGGGCCCACCCCCACCGCCGGGGCGCCGCCGCTTCCCGCCGGGAGCACGCGCCGGGCAGGTGAACGCGGCGCCCAACCCGCTCCCGCCTTCGCTGCTCGCCTTAAGCCCGACCCCGTGGGGCGCCGCGCCCGGGTGAGGCGCCCGGCCACGCCCCCACCGCTGCCGTCGCTGCCTGCCTGAACCGTCACTCCGCGGGGCGCCGCGCCAGACCGACCAGCCGGTCCCCCTCCCCGCCCTCGCCGCCCGCTTGAACCCCCGCCCCGCGAGGCGCCGCGGCCTCGGCCGCCCGACCGGCCGATCCCCTCCTGTCCTCTGGTGTGCGGTGTTGCAACGGACACTGGAAACCTCGGGGCGGCTCAAGGGCCGCAACGTCGAGATCATCGCCTGGGGCGAGGGTCGCTCTAGACCAGGCCGTGGCCGTGCAGCGCCATCAGGAGGACGGGGTCGGGGTCGCCGAACCGCCGCCTCAGCTCCGCGAACCGCTCCTGCTTGTCCCGGCCGAACCGGGCGACGGACTCCGAGTAGGTGCCTGGGGAGACGAAGACCGGGGGGTCGGTCTTGCTGTGGAACTTGTCGGCGTACATCACGATCTCCTCTTCGGGCGTCTCCGCCGTGTAGTCGTCCACGGGGATGGGCAGCCCCTGGGAGCGGACGTCCTCGGCGGAGATGCCGACGCCGGTGTGCCGGGAGCAGAACCGGCGGATCTCCTCGGGGAGACCCTCGTCGGCGAGGAGGGCGTGGCCGAGCACGCCGTGCCGGACGTACCCCTTCGCGTCGAACGCCCCGGAGGGCGTGTACAGCAGGTAGACGCCGATGTCGTGCAGCATGCACCCGACCCGGACCAGTTCGGGGTCGGCGCCGCCGCCCGCCGTGCGGAGCAGCTGCTCGGCGACCCCCCACACGATCTCGGAGTGCGTGTACACCAGGTCGAACGCCTCCGGGGAGGGGGCGTGCTTCCGGTGCAGGGCGCGGATCTCTTCGGCGCTGAGGATCATGACGGGAGGCGCTCCCCGGGCGTGCGGTCCGGGCCCTTCCCGGTGCGGTGCCTGCGGCCGCCGTGAACGCCCACGGTCGCGCTCCTCTCCGGTCCTGCCCGCCCCGTCGGCGGGCCCTGGTGCATCGTACGGCCGGGGCCGCCCCGCACCGGCCCGGTGCGCCGCCGTGCGCGGCGGAGCGGGCGATCCGGTCAGGAATCGAGAAGCAGAGCCGCAGGCCGCCTCACTAGCGTGATCGGCATGGGCACCGCCGCGCACCCGGCGCTCCCCCGCCCGGCGGGGAGGGGCGCCGAGGCGGTGATCCTCGGAGCCGAGTCCGCCGCGGGCCGGCCGTACGCAGAGATCGGAGACGACGATGGCCAC
Organism: Nocardiopsis potens DSM 45234; assembly: GCF_000341105.1. GTDB lineage: Bacteria > Actinomycetota > Actinomycetes > Streptosporangiales > Streptosporangiaceae > Nocardiopsis_A > Nocardiopsis_A potens. The sequence continues at coordinate 68,756 of NZ_ANBB01000027.1, read as the reverse complement.
TTCCAAGACGGGGTCGAGCGGCCTTTCCGCCGAAGAGCGCGCCGCGATGAAGGAGCGCGCCGCCGAGGTGCGGGCCGAGGCCCGGCGCGCGAAGAGCGCCGCGAAGGGCGCGGCGAAGGCCGAGGCCGAGCGGAACGAGGTGCTCGCGAAGATCGCCAAGATGCCGGAGAAGGACCGCGTCCTCGCGGAGCGGGTGCACGAGATCGTCACCGCGACCGCGCCGCAGCTCGCGCCGAAGACCTGGTACGGGATGCCGGCCTATGCGCTCGACGGGAAGATCCTGTGCTTCTTCCAGAGCACGGCGAAGTTCAAGACCCGCTACGCGACCTTCGCCTTCAGCGACGCCGCCGCCCTCGACGACGGCTCCTTCTGGCCGGCCTCGTTCGCGCTGACCGCGATCGGCCCGGCCGAGGAGAAGGCCATCGCCGACCTCGTCTCCCGTGCCGTGCGCTGAGCGGCACGGCCCCCTGCCCGGCGCGGGGCGCCGCCGCCCGCTAGCGGCACGGCCGGGGGCGCCGAAGCCGGCGCGGCCGGGCCCCCCGCACGGGGCCGGTGCGAACGCGCTCTTCACCGGCCGGGCACGCCCAGCGCGCCGCCGGCTCCGCAGCGGGGAACGGGAGACCACCGCGCCCCGAGGGGCCGCCGGCCTCCGGCGGTGCGTGCGGGTACCGGGTTCAGCCGGTGCCGGCGCCGGCCCGGACCCGGGGGCGGGGCTCCGCCGCTTCGGCCGGGTCGGCCTCCGTTAGCTCCGGCTCCGCCGGCCCGGTCTCCTCCGGGTCGGGGCGGCCGTACTCCTCGTCCAGGAGCCGGGCGAGGAGCTCCAGCTGCGGGGCGGCGTCGGCGGTGCGCCGGATCAGGGCCATCTGCGACCGCTCGGCCAGGCCGTCGACCGGTACGCAGCGCATGTCGCCGCGCGGGGTGTGCTCGGCCAGCGGGCGGCAGACCAGCATGGCATGGTCGCCCCCGGCGACCAGGGCCAGCCCTTCCTGCACCGTGGTGATGCCGGTGGTGGAGCGGATCGGCGCGCCCGAGGGCGTGGTCGGCGGCACCCGGGCGGCCGTCCAGTAGTCCGGGGCGTCCCCGGCCGGGTGCAGCAGGTCGAGGCCGGCCAGTTCCTCGGCGTGCACCCGCTCGCGCCCGGCGAGCGGGTGACCGGCGGCGACGGCGAGCAGCCGGTCCTGCGGCGGGAACCGGTAGCCGACGGTCAGCCGCGCCTCGTGCACCGGGAGCTCGACCATCACGGCGTCCAGGCGCCCCTCCAGCACGGCGGTGAACGGCGAGCCGAGCGGGATCTCGCACAGCGTGACCGCCACCTCGTGCCGGGCGCGCAGCCGGCGGAAGGCCTCGGCGACCTCCTCGTACAGGCTGCCGTGGAAACCGATGCGCAGCTCCCGCAGGGCCCCGCGCATGGCCCGGTCGCGGGCCCGGAGGAAGGTTGCGGCCAGGGCCTCGTAGGCGGGGCGCACCTCGTCCACGAACTGGGCGCCGAAGCGGGTGAGGGAGACCCTGCGGCTGGTCCGCTGGACCAGGCGGACCCCGATCCGCCGTTCGAGCGCGGCGACGAGCTGGCTGACCCGGCTCCGGGAGACCCCGAGGCGCTCCGCGGTGCGGCCGAAGTGCAGCTCCTCGGAGAGCACGATCAGGCACTCGATCTGCTGGACGTGCACCTGGTTCATCGTTCTCCCCGCACTCGGCACATCCGTTAGCGTAGCTCACCGATCCGTGAGCGGATCGCTGTTGTTCGCGCCGGCCGCGCGTACTTGGCTGACCTCCATGACTTCCACGGCTCCGCCCTCTGCGGCGGACAACGACACGGCGCGCACCGCCCGCACCACCCTGCGGCAGTGGTCCGCGGTCGCCGTCCTCTCCCTGAGCACCTTCACCGTCGTCACCTCCGAGATGCTGCCGGTCGGCGTGCTCACGCCGATGGCCGAGGGCCTGGGCGTCTCCTCCGGGACGGCGGGGTTCAGCCTCACCGCCACCGGCCTGGTCGCCGCGGTCACCGCGCCCGTGGTCCCGCGGTTCCTCGGCGCGCTCGACCGGCGGACCGTGCTGGCGGCGGCGATGCTGGTGCTGGCCGCCGGCAACGCGCTGACCGCCTTCGCCCAGGGGTTCGCCCTGCTGATCGCCGCCCGCGTGGTCCTCGGCCTCGGGATGGGAACGGTGTGGGGGCTGGCGGCGGCGGTCGCGCCCCGGCTCGTCGCGCCGCGCAATGCCGCGCTCGCGGTCTCCTTCGCGGTCAGCGGCGTCGCGGCGGCCTCGGTCGCCGGGGTGCCGCTGGGCACCGTCATCGGCGACGCCTTCGGCTGGCGCGCCGCGTTCGGCGCCCTGTCCGCGGCCGCGGTCGTCCTGGCCGCCGGCCTGGTGGCGGTGCCCCCCCGGCTGCCCCGCCCCGCGTCCGCGCCCGCGGCGGGCGCGGACGCGGGCGGCCGGTCGCCGCTGCCGCCGGCGGTGGCCACCGGCCTGATCGTGGTCACGGCGCTGGTCACCGCGCACTTCGCCGCCTACACCTACGTGCGGCCGGTGCTGGAGGAGCACGGCGGGCTCGCCCCGTCGGGCGTCGCCTTCCTGCTGCTGGTGTACGGCCTCTTCGGGCTCGCCGGCAACTTCGCCGCGGGGGCCCTGGCGGCGCGCCGCCCCCGGGCCACGGTGCTGGTCCTGGCCGGGGGCATCGGGGCCGCGATCGTGCTGCTGGTCCTGCTCGGCTCGGTCGGCGTGTTCGCCGGGGCCGCCATCGCGCTGTGGGGCCTGGCCTACGGCGGGGTGTCGGTGGCCGGGCAGATCTGGATGACCCGCGCCGCCCCGCACCGGGTCGAGCAGGTCACCGGGCTCTACGTCGGCGTGTTCACCGCCGCCATCGCCCTCGGCGCGTTCGCCGGCGGCACCGCCGTCGAAGCGGCCGGCATCATGCCGCTGCTGTGGGGCGCCGCCGCCCTGGCCTTCGCCTCCCTGGCCGTCGGGCTGTTCGGCCCCGGTCCCGCGCCGCTGCGGGAGGGGTCCGAGGAGGCCGGGGAGCCCGCCGGCGGCCGGCGGCGGGACGGGGAACGGCGGGAGGTGCCCGCCTCCGCCGAATAGCCGCCCGGGGAGGGCGTCCGCCCCGGTCTCCGCCCCGACCGCCTTCCGCTCGCGCCGCCGGCTCCCCCGGAGCCGGCGGCGCCGCCGTTCCCGGGCCGCCCGGCCGGACGAGGTGCCGCGAGCCGGTGCTCCCGGGAGCGGTACCGGGCGGCCGGGATCCCGGTGCTACGGCCGCCCTTCGGGGCCGGGCCCTCCGTCCGGTGCGGTGGGGGCCGGGGCGGCGGCGAGGGCCCCGTGCACGATCGCCGCCGCGCGGGCGCGGACCGCCTCCCGGTCCAGGGTCTCGGCGGGGCGTGCGACGAGGGTGAACAGCACGCCGGCGTAGAGGTCGCCCACGATCGGGACCGCGGCCTCGGGGACCGGCGACCCCGCCGCGGTGTGCAGGCCGGCGCTGGCGCGCACCGCGGCTCCGCCCAGTCCGGCCAGGGCCTCGGTGAGGGCGGGGCTGCGCCGCGCTTCCAGCTGGAGCTCGAAGACCGCCAGGTAGCGCTCGCGCAGCGCCGTCGCCGCGGTCCACAGCGATTCCGCGAGCAGGTCCGCGAACGCCTCGGCGTCCTCCGCCCACCAGGGCCGCCCGGACGGCTCCACCGCCGCGCCCTCCGTCCCCGTGCCCTCCGCCGCCGTGGCGGCCTCCATGTCCGCCAGGTGCAGCTCGACGATGCGCTCCGCGGCGGCGACGAGGAGCGCCTCCCGGCTGCGGAAGTAGTTGGAGGCCGTTCCCGCGGGCACCTCGGCGAGCGCTTCGACGGAGCGGTGGGTCAGTCCGTGCGCTCCGCGGTCGGCCAGCAGCGAGACGGCGGCGTCGGCCAGGGCGCGGCGCCGGTGCGGGTTGGGCGGCGGCATGGGCCGAGTATAGGCCCGCGCACCCCGTTCACTACTCTCGTACCGAATGCCACTACCATCGTAGTGAACGAGGGGCCGGCCAGCGGGGCGGCCGCCGAACGGGAGATCGGAGAAGCCATGCAGGAGCTGACCGCGGTGGTGGTCGGGGGCGGGATCGCGGGCCTGGCATCGGCCGCCGCGCTGGCCCGCGAGGGCTGGCGCACCACCGTGCTGGAGCGGGCCGGGGAAGCGGGCGAGGTGGGGGCGGGCGTCGCGCTGACCCGCAACGCCGCGGCCGCCCTGCGCGGCCTGGGGTTCGACGACGGCGCCATCGCCGGGCTGGGCGCGCCCACCTGGGCGAGCGGCACCCTGGACATGCGCGGGCGGCCGATGTTCCGCTTCCCCGACGACCCGGAGACCCGGCGGACGACCGCGCTGGTCGGCGTGCACCGCCGCCGGCTGCACTCCGCGCTGCTGGAGAGGGCGCGCGCAGCGGGCGCGGAGCTGGTCACCTCGGCCCGGGTCACCGGCGTCCGCCCCGGAGAACCGGGCGGCGCCCGCGCGGTGGTGCGGGCCGGCGACCGGTCGTTCCCCGCCGACCTGGTCGTCGGCGCCGACGGGGTGCGCAGCGCGGTGCGCGCGGCGCTGTTCCCCGGCCGCCGCCCCGCCTACAGCGGCTACTCCAGCTGGCGCGCGGTCGTCACCGGCCTGCCCGCGGAGCTCGCGGGCGACGGCTCGCTGCGCCAGTTCTGGGGGCCGCACGCGGAGTTCGGCGTGATGCCGGTGCACGGCGGGGAGACGTACTGGTACGGGTACGTGCGGCTGCCCGAGCGCACCCGGTTCGACGACGAGTCCGCCGCCGCCTCCGGCAGGTTCGCCGGCTGGGACCCGCTGGTGGAGCGGATCGTCGCCGCCACGCCGCCCTCCGCCCTGCTCCGCCACGACGTGCACCACCTGCCCGGCGGCCTGCCGCGCTACGCCCGGGGCCGGGTGGTCATGGTGGGCGACGCCGCGCACGCCACCCTGCCCACGATGGGGCAGGGCGCGGCGACCGCGCTGGAGGACGGGCTCTGCACCGGCCTGCTGGTCGGGGCCCCGGTCGCGGCCGGCGGCGGCCTGTCCGCCGCGCTGTCCGCCTTCGACGCCGCCCGCAGGCCCCGGTGCCGGGCGCTGGCCCGCGCCTCCGTGCAGGCCGGCCGGTTCGGTTCGCACCTGGGCGGCGGGTGGCGGCAGTCGCTGCGCAACGGGCTGATGCGCCGCCTGCCCCCGGCGGTGCTCGCCCGCGCCACCGACGGCGTCATGGGCTGGCTGCCCCCGGAACGCGCCGTCCCCGCCGACGGCCCGCGGGACTGACCCCGGAAGGCCCGGTCCGGCCGCCGGGTCGCGGCGGCCGCAGGGCGGCCCGTCCGGGGAGGGGCGGCCCCGCCGGACGCGGGCTCGGCCCGGAACCGCCGAGCGGAGCCTGCGGGAAGGGACTTCCCGGCCCCGCCGCCGCCCGGGGCTCATCCCGGTCCGCTCACCGGCGCGGCGGGACCGGCTCCAGCCGGTAGCCGCCGCCGTGCCGGACCACGCGGCCCGCGGTGGGCGGCGGGAAGTGCGTGCCGAGGAGGAGGGTCCCGGTGCCGGCGAGCGAGTCGAGCAGTGCGCCGCGCACCGCCCGGGCCTGCTCCGGGTCGGTGTCGACGCAGCTGGTGAGATCCGGCCGGGCCAGCTGGACCGGGTGGTGGACGCAGTCGCCGGTGATCAGCGCCGTCCCGCCGCCTCCGTCCACCCGGACGGCGACGTGGCCCGGCGTGTGCCCGGGGGTGGGCAGCAGGCGCACGCCCGGGGCGGCCTCGGCCCCCTCCGCCGGGACGTCGACCGGGTCGAGCAGCCCCGCCTCCTCGACGGGGTCCACGGAGTCGCGGAACATCTGCCGCCGCGCCGCGTCCATCTCATACCCCCGCCAGAAGTCCCGCTCGGCCCGGGAGACGACGTAGCGGGCGTTGGGGAAGGTCGGCTCCCATGCGCCGGACCGCTCGCGGGTGTTCCAGCCGACGTGGTCGGTGTGCAGGTGGGTGAGGACCACCAGGTCGACGGAGTCCGGCGGGAACCCGGCGGCGATGAGCCGCTCCAGGTAGCCGGTGCGCAGGCCGTTCCAGGCCGGATTCGCCCGGGTCTTCCCGTTGCCGATCCCGGTGTCGACGAGGATCCGCCTGCCGCCCGCGACCAGCGCGAAGCCGTGGCTGTCCAGGCGGAGCAGGCCGTCGCCGCCGGCGTAGGCGGGGTGCAGCCACTCCTCCTCCGCGACCAGATCGGGGGTGGCGCCGGGGAGCAGCCAGGGGCCGGTCGGCGGCGGGAGCGGGGTCTCGTCGATGCGGTGCACCCGCACCCCTCCCACATCCCAGAACGGCGTGCTCTCAGTCCGGCCATGTCGCATGGGGAGACCTCCTCCTGGTGGGCCGCGGCGGGTTGCCTCCGGTGACCCTAGGTCCCTACACTCCACTAACGCAAATATTTAGCTTTTACGGGCACCGCCCCGTTCTTCACCGACCGGAAGGGAAGACCCCCGCATGCCGGATGCACCGGATGGCCCCGTACCGCCGGAGGCCGACCGGGACGCCCGGGTGGCCGCCGCCGCCGAGCACCTCCGCTCCGTCGTCGCCCTCCTGCGCGAGCTCGACCTCGCCGACACACCGCCCACCGCCGCCTACCGCGCAGAGGAGGCCCGCACCGATGCGGCCCTATGAGCTCTCCCTCGCCGACGCCGCTAAGGCGGTGCGGGAACGGCGGCTCTCCCCCGTCGAACTGGTCGACTCGGTCCTGGAGCGGCTGGAGGAGGTCGAGCCGCGCCTGGGCGCCTACGCCTCGGTCGACGCCGAATCCGCGCGCGCCGGGGCGCGGCGGGCCGAGCGCGAGGCCGCGGCCGGGCGGTTCCGCCCGCTGCTCGGCGTCCCCGTCGGACTGAAGGACCTGATCGACGTCGCGGGCAGGCCCACCGGGGCGGGCTCGCGGGTCCGGGAGGGTCACCGCGCGCGCTCCGACGCCGAGGTCACCGGGCGGCTGCTGGCGGCGGGCGCCGTCCCGATCGGGAAGACCCGCACCCACGAGTTCGCCTACGGGCTCATCACCCCGCAGACCCGCAACGCCTGGGACCGCGGCCGGATCGCCGGCGGCTCCAGCGGCGGATCGGCCGTCGCCGTGGCGGCGGGAAGCGCGACCTTCGCCCTGGGCACCGACACCGGCGGGTCGATCCGGGTACCGTCCGCGCTGAACGGGGCCGTCGGCCTCAAGCCGACCTACGGCCTGGTCTCCCGGCACGGCGTGACCCCGCTGTCCTGGTCGCTGGACCACGTCGGCCCGATCACCCGCACCGCGCGGGACGCGGCCCTGGCGCTGTCCGTCCTCGCCGGACACGACTCGCGCGACCCGGCGTCGGTGCCCGCCCCCGCCGCGGACCTCCTCCCGGGGCCCGACCCGGACCTGACCGGGCTGCGCGTCGGCGTGCCGCGCAACCACTACTTCGACCGGGTGGACCCGGAGGTGGAGGCCGCGGTCCGGCGGGCCGTCGCCCGGCTGGAGGAGCTCGGCGCCCGCACCGTCGAGGTCGAGATCCCGCTGGCCCGCTACGCCCAGGCGGTCCTGCACGGCCTGGTGGCCCCGGAGGCCGCCGCCTACCACGAGCCGACGCTGCGCACGGCGCCCGAGCTGTACGGGGAGGACGTCCGCCTCCTCCTCGAGGCCGGGGCGCGGCTGAGCGCGGGGGACCACCTGCGGGCCCAGCGGGCCCGGACGCTGATGCGGCGGGAGTGGGCGCGGCTGCTGGAGGGGGTCGACGCGATCGCCGCGCCGGCCACCCCGGTGACCGCGGTGCGCACCGGGGAGGAAGGGCTCACCTGGCCCGACGGCTCGGTGGAGAGCGTCTCCGACGCCTACGTGCGGCTGTCGGCCCCCGCGAACGTCACCGGTGTGCCCGCGCTGTCCGTACCGGTCGGCCGGGACGGGGCGGGGATGCCGATCGGGATGCAGCTGCTCGGCCGCCCCTTCGCCGAGGCGGTGCTGCTCCGCATCGGGCACGCCTACGAGCTGGCCGAACCCGGTCCGGGGATCGCACCGGTGCGCTGATCCCCTCCCCGGGCCCGTTCGCCCCGGGTTCGGCCGGGACGGGGACCTGCCCGGCACGGCCGGGCCCGCGCCTCCGGCAGGAAGGGCGCGGGCCCCGGTCGGCCCGCCGGCACCGGCTGCCGCCTGCGGGAACGCGGCGCGAGGGGCCGTCTGCGGCGCCGGCGGGCCCTCGTCGCGCACGCTCCGCACGGGACGCGGCCGCCCGGCCGGGGATCGGCCCCGTCCTCCCCGGCCCTCGTGCGAATTCTTTGCCTTAGAGTGTCGCCATGCCCAGCAGACCGACCGTACGCCCAGGCGGGCGCAGCGCCCGGATCCAGCAGTCGGTTCACGCCGCCGTGCGCGATCTGGTGGCGGAGTCGGGCCGCGACGCCCTCACCGTGCCGCTCATCGCGGCGCGCGCCGGGGTCACCCCGTCGACGGTCTACCGCCGCTGGGGCGACCTGCAGGGGCTGCTCTCCGACGTGGCGGTGGAGCGGCTGCGCCCCGAAGCGCCCCCGGAGGACCTGGGCGGCCTGGCCGAGGACCTGGCGGTCTGGGCGGAGCGGTTCCTGGAGGAGATGGGCTCCGCTCCCGGCCGGACCTACGTCCGCGACGCCCTGCTCGGCGACCCGGAGGGCGGCAACCCCGTCCTGTGCTCGTCCTATGCGGCCGAGCAGGTCGAGACCGTCCTCGCCCGCGCCGCCGACCGGGGGGAGGACGCGCCCGGCGTCGAGACCGTCCTGGACCGGGTCGTCGCGCCCCTGATGTACCGCATCCTCTTCCGCCCCGGCGGCCTCGACGCCGGATACGCCCGCGGCCTGGTCGCCGACCTGCTCACCGCCCGGACGCCGGACCGCTAGCCCCGCGCCGGGCGATACCGGCCGGCCCCGGCGGCCCGGGAGGCACGGCGCGCAGGGCTCAGTCCTGTGCCGGCAGCGGCAGCTCGGCCAGGACGCGCGTCCCTCCTCCCGGGCGGTCGGAGACCGTCAGGCGGCCGCCGACCGACTCGGCGCGTTCGCGCATCCCGGCGATCCCCGACCCGGCGCGCCCGCCGGGCGGGATTCCCCTGCCGTCGTCGTCGACCCGGACGACGAGCCGCTCCCCGACCGGCGCCACCATGAGTTCGCACCGCTCGGCCGCCGCGTGCCGGACCATGTTGCTCAGCGCCTCCTGGGCCACCCGGGTGGCCGCGAGAACGGTCTCGTCCCTGCATTCCGGCAGGTCGATGCGGGCGTCCACGTCCACCCCGCTCACCTTCGCCGCCGCGACCAGTTCGCGGAGCGCGGCGGCGCCGCGCCCGCCGCCGAGTGCGGTGCGGTCGCGCCTGCGCAGGGACCGGACCAGGGCCTGCACCTCCTCCAGCGCGGCGCGCGAGCGGTGCTCGATGTCCTCCAGGGCTTCGAGCATCTCCCCCTTGTCCGAGTGCGAGACGGCGCGCGCGACGCCCGCCTCGGCGCTGATGGTGCTCAGCGCGTGCCCCACGATGTCGTGCACCTCGCGGGCCATGGCGGCCTCCCTCCGCGCCTGCTCGGCCTCGACCCGCCCGCGCTCCGCCCGCCGGACGGCGGCGGCCCGCTCCGCCTCACTGCGCGCGAGGAGCCAGGCGGCGCCGATCGCGCCGAGCCCGAAGACGGCCCGCTGCACCGGGTCGCCCTCCGGCACGCTGATCCCCAGCACGAGGGCGGCCGCCACCAGGACCCCGACGGCGACGGGTCCGGCGGCGCGCTTCCGGGACCGGTGCTGCAGCGCCAGGGGGTACAGGCACCAGGCCGCCCCGATCATGGGGTCGGTGGTGGCCGAGACCGCCCAGCCGGCCGCCGTGGCGCCGAGCAGCCGCTGCCCTCCCCCGTCGAGGGCGAGGACCGGGGGGACCCAGAAGACCAGCACGGCCGCCGCCGAAACGGCGGCGTCCACGAGCCAGGACGCGGCGGCGCGCCGGCCCGGCGCGCCCCGGCGCCCTCTCTTCACCCGCCGGCCCCGGAACGGCGATCCGACCCGCGCGGCCGCCGTGCTAGCATCCCTGCCCCCGATACCGGCGAGCCGTTTCCGCGGAGGGAGATGAACGTGCAGGCATCGAATTCATATTCCTCCGCTCCGACGGACGGCACCGGTTTCAGCGCGGGCGGAGCCGAGGGCGGCCTTTCCGCCGGGAGCAGCATAGACGTTTTCATGGCCGACGACGACGCCGGTTTCCTGCGCGCCTACGAGAGGTTCTTCGAAAAGGTCCCCGGCTTGAACCTGGTCGGTTCCGCCGGGACCGGGGAAGGGCTCGCCGAGCGCCTGGCCGGGCTGGAACCGGACGTCCTGCTGCTCGACGTCGAGATGCCGGGGCCGACCGGGATCGAGGTCGTCCGCGACCTGCACCGGCGCTCCCTGCCCACGAGGACCGTGGTGCTCACGGCGTTCGACCGCGACGAATACGTGCACGAGGCGCTGCGCTGCGGCGCGGCCGGCTTCCTCCTGAAGAGCGCTTCGCCCGCCCGGGTGCTGAGCGCCGTCAGGGCGGTCCATGCGGGGCACGCGTCGCTGGCGCTGAACGTGGCGTCCCGCCTGGCCGGCCTCCTGCCCGCCGGCGAGGGCCCCGGCCGCGCCGGAGCGGGCGGGGGGCGTCCGTCCTTCACCGGGCAGCAGGCGAAGATCTGCCGGCTCCTGGCGGCCGGGTACCGGAGCCAGGACATCGCGGACGAGCTGCACCTGAGCAACGAGACCGTGCGGACGTACCTCCGGCGGATGTTCGAGAAGTTCGGGGCCAGGAACCGGACCCAACTCGTCGCCCTGGCCTATGAGGCGGGCGTCATCCGCTGAGACCCGACCGGCCTTCCGGGGCCGGCGCCGCCGGTCGCCGCCCCGCCGGTCGATCCCGCCGCGCTTTTCCCATTGTCCCCTTTCGGGTGTCAGCACGGCGGACCCGCGCGCGTGATGCTGGACCCGCACGGAGAAAGCGTCCGACCGAGGAAGACCGGTGCCGATGATCGAAGTGAAGAACGTTTCAAAGAAGTACGGGCCGAAAACGGCCGTCGACGGGGTGAGTTTCACCGCCGCCCCCGGGCGGGTCACCGGGTTCCTCGGTCCGAATGGAGCGGGGAAATCGAGCACGCTCCGCATTCTCCTGGGGCTCGACCGGGCCACGTCCGGGACGGCGCTCATCGAGGGCCGACCGTACACGTCGATACGGCGGCCGCTGAGGACCGTCGGTGCGATGCTCGACGGTGCCTCGGCGGTCCCGGAGCGCCGCGGGGTCGACCACCTGCGCTGGATCGCCCGGTCCAACCGCATCCCGTCCCGGCGGATCTCCGAGGTCCTGGAGACGGTGGGCCTCTCCGAGGCCGCGAAGGTGCGGGTGGGCAAGTACTCCCTGGGCATGAGGCAGCGGCTGGGCCTGGCCGCGGCGCTGCTCGGAGAGCCGCGCATCCTCGTCCTCGACGAGCCGGTCAACGGCCTCGACCCCGAGGGCATCCGCACCGTCCGCACGTTCCTGCGGCGATACGCGGACCAGGGGAACACCGTGCTGCTCTCCAGCCACCTGATGGGCGAGACCGCGGAGACCGTCGACGACATCGTGATCATCGACAAGGGCCGCATCATCGCGGACGGCGCCCTGGCCGAGGTCACCGAAGGGCATGCCTCGCTCGAAGAGGCGTTCTTCTCGCTGACCGGCGGCCGACCCGGGCAGAGCCGGTGATCGGCGTGCCGGACATCATCCGCTCCGAGCTGGCGAAGGCTCTGACCCTCCCGAGCGTCTGGATCATGACGGGCGCCGTCCTCGCGCTCAACGTCTTCTTCCAGTACCAGACCCTCGGTTTCAACATCGACACGGTCGCCGGCGTGCGGCCCGACGGAATGGCCGAGGTCGACGGGCGGCTCGTCCACGCCGAAACGGAACTCCGCCAGACGCTCGGCGTCGGCGTCTTCAATCCGGGCCTCCTCTTCCCGATACTCGGCGCGGTGATCGCCGGCGCGGAGTTCCGCGCCGGGCAGCTGGGCCTGAGCGTGGTCGCCGTGCCCGACCGCACCCGCCTGGTCCTGGGCAAGTTCCTCGCCACAGCGGTCTATGCGCTCGCGCTCGGGACCGTGTGCATCGCCATCGCCGCGGCGTTCACCTACGCCGCCGTCGGCGGCTGGAACCCCGGCATGCTGTGGAGCCCGGAGATGCTGGCCACCGAGGCCCGCCTGCTGCTGTTCATCGTCACGTTCACGCTGATCGGCACCGGGATCACCCTCATCGGCCGGCGCACGCCGACCGGGGTCGTCGCGGTGGTGCTCCTGATCATGCTGACCATGGCGCAGATCGTCGCAGTGGTCTCGCCCGCCGCGGACGCGTTCCTGCCGTTGAGCGCGGCGCGCAACCTCCTGCTGCAGGGGCGCGATGCGGGCGCCCCCCTGACCGGCAGTGCCGGACACGGCGCGGCCGTCCTGACCTGCTGGGCGCTCGCCGCCACCGCCGCCGCGACGCTGGCCGTCAAGCGGAGGGACGCCCGATGAGCGCAGCGGCCGCACCGCCCGAGATCCGCCGGCGCGACGTCATCGCCGCGGAGGCCGTCAAGATCGCCACGGATCCGGTCGCCGTCGCCCTGCTCGCCGTCGCCGCGGCCGTGAACACCCTTCTGGCGGTGATCGACGCGTCGGGCACGGCCTTCTACACCGGGGGCGCCCGGGGACCGTCGACGCTCTCCTCCTTCGGCACCCTCATGCTCGCCCCGGTGTACGCGTTCCTGGTCCTGCCCGTGCACGCCGCGGCCGGCGAGTACCGCGGCGGGCAGCTCCGGATGAGCCTCGCCGCGACGCCCGACCGGCGCGTCCTCCTGCTCGGGAAGACGGCCGCGATGATCGCGGCGGCGCTCGCCGCCGCGGTCGCCGCGCTCGCCCCCGCGCGGCTGATCATCGGGATCTCGGCAGGGCTGGGGGCCGGCGGGCTCCTCCTCGACCTCGGGCGCTGGGTCGCCGTTTACGTGCTCATGTCGGCCATCGCCTTCGGCCTCGCCGGCCTTCTCCGCAGCGCGATCGCACCCCTGGGGATCCTGATCACCCTCCCCGTCGTCGTCGCCACCGGTGCCCTGCAGTGGCCCGCGGGGCTCCGGTTCCTGCCCGACCAGGCGGCCCTGAGCCTGGTCGGGACCCCCGCCTACGACGTGCACCAACTCCCGCCGGGGACCGCCGCGCTCGCCCTCGCGCTGTGGGCCCTCCTCTCCCTCACCGGGTACGGAGCGGCCCTGATCCGCCGCGACGCCTGACCCGCCCCGGATTCCAGGGAGGCGTCCGTCCGGGTTCAGAGGTGCGCTCTGACCTGCCGCACCCGGTGCCCCAGCAGCCCGCCGATCCGGGTGAGCTCTTCCTCGGTGAGCCAGGCGCGCACGGGGTTCCAGACCTTGATCTCGAAACGGGCGAAGCCGCACGGCCAGCGGTAGTCCAGTGCGTTCAGCGGCGTCTCCGCCCCGCAGCAGGGAAGCTCCGCCATGAGGTCGGCGAAGCCGCTCTCATGGCAGGCTCCGACCAGGTCGGCCCACTGCTCCGGGGCGATCGCGGCACCGCAGCCCGGGCAGCCGATCCGCTCCAGGTTCGCGCCGCAGTCGATGAGGGCGATCCCCTCGTGCCAGGTCGTCTCGGTGTCCCCGTCCGCTGCCGCCGCGGCGGCGGACGCGGCGCGCCGCGCCGCGTCCGGCCCCGGGCTCCAGTCGGGGTCGGACGGGATGACGGAGAGGGTGTCGTCGCTCACGGTTCCACTCGATTCCACCGGCGCCGGGGGCGGGCAGAGTCCTCCGGGGAGGCGCCAGGGTACCGGGGCCGTCCCGGACGGGGAACCGGGAAACGGAAGCGCCGCGCCCCGCCGGGGGCGGCGGGGCGCGGCGCGGGGGCGGGAGGTCAGCGGCCGGCGGCGGCCGGGGCGGGCTCCTGGTGCTCCGCCTCGCCCTGCTCCGCGGGGGCGGCCTGCTCGGCGGTGGGCGCGGAGCGGCGCGGGGCGGTGATGCCCTGTTCGGCGGCGAGTTCCATCACCACGCGCGGGCCGGTCCACAGGGTCGGCAGCAGGATGAAGCCGACCGGGACCGCGGCGACCACGATGAACGACTGGAGCGCGTCGACGCCGCCGTCGCCGACGCCGAGCAGGGCGGCGCCGGCCAGGCCCATGCCCAGGCACCAGAACAGCCGGACCCATCTGGAGGGTTCGCCGTCGCGCATGCTGGACGTCGAGATGGTGTAGGACATGGTGTCCATGGTGGAGGCGAAGAAGATCAGCGACACGGCCACCATGATCACGCCGAGCACCGCGGTGTAGGGCAGCGCCTGGATGATGGACATGGCGGCGGCCGGCAGCCCGTGCTCGGCGTAGGGGCCCGAGACCACGCCGGGCTGCTGCCGCTCCAGGTAGAGGCCGGTGCCGCCGAGGGCGCTGAACCACACGTTGGTGACGACCGCGGGCAGGACGGTCGCGCCGACGAAGATGTCGCGGACGGTGCGGCCGCGGGAGATGCGGGCGATGAAGATCGCCATCATCGGCGCGTAGCCCAGGAACCAGCCGAAGAAGAACACGGTCCAGTAGGCGAGCCACTCGGTGTCTCCGCGGAACAGCGACATGGCGGTGAACTCGCGGACGTAGACCGCACTCGCCTGGAGGTAGGCGTCGGCGACGAACGCGGCCGACCCCAGGGCGACGATGGCCAGCACGAGCAGGAGCGCGACCCACACGTTGATCCTGCTCAGCAGCTGGATCCCGCGCGAGATCCCGCTGAGCAGGGAGACCGCGGCGACCGCGGTGAGGGCGAGGATGATGCCCACCTGGACGGCGTAGCCGTCGGGCGTGCCGAAGAGGGTGCCCGACATGTAGGAGACCTGCAGGCCGAGGAAGCCGAGCGGCCCCACGGTGCCGGCGACGGTCGCCACCACGCAGGCGATGTCGGTCGCGGTGCCCAGCCAGTGCGTCCGGACCCGCTCGCCCATCAGCGGGTAGAGCAGCGTCCGCGGGCGCAGCGGCATGCCCTTCTGCACGCCGTGCATCATGACCAGGGTGGCGAGCGAGCCGCCGATGGCCCAGGCGGCCAGCCCCCAGTGGGTGAAGGTCTGGGCGAGCGCCACGGCGACGTCGGCCATCGGCCCGTCCAGGGAGTCGGCGTACTGCGGCGGGGCCTGGGTGTAGTGGGCGATCGGCTCGGCCGCCGCCCAGAACACGCCGCCGGCCGCGAGCAGCGTGGTCAGCACCATGGCGACCCACTTGAAGCGGCTGAACTCGGGCTTGCCGGTGCCGCCCATGCGCACCCGGCCGTAGCGGGAGAAGGCGAGCACCGCGGCGACCGCGACGGTGGCCGTCAGGAGCAGCTGCCAGAAGGCGCCGAACCAGTCGGCGGACCAGGTGAAGGCGGCGCTCACGGCGGATCCGGTGGCGCCGGGGGCGATGAGGGCCGCGGCGACGAAGGCCGCGAGCAGGCCGCCGCTGACGGCCATCACCCAGGCGTCCGCGCGCCCGGTTCGGGGCAGGGGCGAACGCCGCTCGTCGATCGTGGTGATTGGAGGACACTCCTCGGGGTCCGTCCGCGACCGGAATGGCACGTCGGTCTGCGGACGCCGGCACGCGGCCGGTGACAGTCAGGGAAAGCCAGGGGCTTCCGGCAAAACGCCCATGCTAGCCAGAGCAGTCCGGCCGCGGCGGGTGGCGCGTTTCACCCGCCCCCTTCCCGCCCTGCTGACAAGGGGATCCGCCGCGACGTGCCGTATCCCACCCGCCCGGCGCGTTTCGACGCGCACGGCGCCTCGGAGTCCGTCCGGGGCGCCGAGGGGAGGCGTGCCCCGACGGCGGGCGCGGGGAGGGCCGGGGGCGCGGGGCGCATTTCCGGTGCCCGCCTCCTCCCCCATCGGCGGATCAGGGGCGGGCCCGGTGGAGTGCGCCCCTGCTCAGCCGGTGGACCAGTGCGGGGGCTCCGGCCCCCTCCAGCCGGTCGAAGGCGGCGGGGCGCGCGGTGAGCAGCAGCAGGAGCGCGGCCAGGGGCGCCCGCACCTCGGCCCCGCTCCCCGCCGACCAGTCGGTGTCGGTGGCGGTGAGCCGGAAGCCGCGCATCCTCCGGCGGGCCCGGAACGGCCACCCCATCGACCAGACCCGGTCCGCGGCGGCGCGGCCCGGCCCCGGCGGCACCGGGCGGTCCAGCCCGAGCGGGACCGCCATGTCCTGCCCGTGCACCAGCACGTCGACCAGGATGTTGCGGTGGTCGGTGACCGCCGGGATGCGGTGCGAGCCGGCGCGCTCCCGGAGCTCCGCGGCGAGTGCGGCGGCCGGGCGGGCGGCGGCGTAGCGCACGGCGGCGTCCCGGTTGAACCGGTCGATGCTGCCGCCCGCGCGCACCGTGCCGGCCAGGATCGCCGCCAGGCCGGGCGGTCTGCTGGTCATCGCCAGGTGCGCGGCGACGTCGCGCACCCGCCAGCCCGCGCACAGCGACGGCGCCTCCCACTGCTCATCGGTCAGCCCGTCCAGCAGATCGGCCAGTTCGATCCGCTGCCCGGTGATGGCCTGCCAGATCGTCGCCTCGTCCATGGCGCGCCCCCAGGGGCGGCGGCGGGTGCTCCGCACCCACCGGATATAGTAAGAATCTCTGACCATTTGATCAGATGTCCGCACCGGCGTCAATGGGGGGCGCATGGCACGCACCGAGAAGGAGCCCGCCGGGCTCAACACCGGCCTCCTGCTGTTCATCCCGTACCGGGCGCTGGAGAACCGGGTCTTCGCCGCGCTCCGCGAGGCGGGCTTCACCGATTTCACCCTCGCTCAGGCCCGGGTGCTGCAGCGGGTCGGCCCGCACGGCACCCGGCTCACCGACCTGGCCGAGCAGGCGCAGGTCACCAAGCAGACCGCCGGGTACCTGGTGGACCAGCTGGAGGGAATGGGGTACGTGGAGCGCACCCCCGACCCGACCGACGCCCGCGCCCGGCTGATCCGCGTCGCCGAGCGCGGCCGCCGGGCCGCCGAGCGCGCCGCGGAGGCGGTCGCCGAGGTGGAGGCGGAGTGGCGGGCCCACCTGGGCGCCGAGGACATGGACCGGCTGCGCGGCATCCTCACCCGGCTGCGCGCCGCCACCGACCCCTACGCCTGAGACCGCCGCCGGGAGGACTCCGCCCCCGGCCGGGGCCCTCGGCGGGCTCCCCGCCGCAGCGGCCGCCCGGCGACGGGCGCTCCCGGCAGGACCGCGCAGGGCCGCCGACCGCCCGGCCCCGGGCCGAGGACGTCCGGCCGGAGCAGGCCGGGGCGACGGGGCCGGCGGAGCCGCCCGTACGCCCCGGCCGCCTCCCGGCCATCGGCCCCGACACGGCCGCCCCGCCTGCGGCACGCCCGCCGGCCGCGAGGGCGCCGGCCTCCTTCCGGGCCGGCCGCCCGCCCCTGACCGCAGAGGCGGCGCTCTGCTGCCGGGCCCGAAGCGAGCGGGGAGCGGGAGGCGGCCGCGCGCCGGGGCCGGGCCGGAACGGGCGGTGGCGCCCGCTCCCGCCGACCGCGCGGCCGGGGAAGGCCCGGCCTGAGCGGATCGCCCGCCAGTGCACAGAGCGCGGCCCGGCGGGATCCCCCGTGCGAGGGCCCCTTCCCGCCGGTCGCGCCGAGCGGACCGCGTCCCCGGCCCGGCCGGGGCGGCGTCCCCGGCCCGGCCGCGCTCCGGGCCGTGCGGTGCGCCGGGGCCCGGGGCGGCCGGAAAACGCCGTGACCGCCGGGAAACCCCGCTGCTAGCCTCGGGGCGGGCCGGCCGTGGGACTCCGGTGCGACTTCCGGATATCGCCTCTTAAGCGCTCATCACGCAGTTCGCCCCTCCACTTCCCCGGCCGGCCTCCCCCACCGATCAGCGGAGCGTCCATGACCGACACCTACGCCGACCTTCTGGCCTGCGAGGACGTCCTGCGCTTCACCAACGCCGCGATCAGCGGCACCGGGCAGCGGGAGTTCCTCGACGGCCCCGGCGAGCAGCGGCTCACCCTCGATTTCCTCCACTCCTACGTGCGCGTCAACTACCGGGACCTGTACGCGGCGGCGCTCGCCCTGGACGTCAACGACCACAACGCCGCGCGGATCGTGCACGGGCTGCTCTCCGAGCCGGCCGCGCCCGGCGCCGCCGCGCTGCCCGAGGAGGGCGCGCTGATCGCCCGCCGCCTGGCCGACCTGCCCCCGCAGCGCGCCTACCGGCTGTTCCGCCGGCTCGCCGCCGACCGGGTCAACAACCGCCGCACCCGGGCGGTCATCGCCCGGTGGCTGCGGAACCGCCCGGACCCGGCGTTCGACGCGGTCAAGTACCGCTCCGGGCTCACCGCCGCCGCCCGCCACGCCCACCTGCGGCTGCCCGGCGAGCTCGCCGACTTCTGCTTCGCCGCCGGGCGCCGCACCCGCCCGTTCGCCACCCCGGTCCTGGAGGCCTACCGGAGCGCCCGGTACAGCATGGAGGCCGCCTACGGGCTGCCGCTCACCGTGGCCGCGGGGTTCGCCGCCCGGCACCGCGTGCCCCGGGACCGGTTCCTGGAGCGCGCCCGCGCCTCGGCGACCTCCGGCGAGCTGCTGCGGATGGACCGCGACATGCGCGAGCGCGCCCTGCCCACCGGCTACGACCTGGGCCGGGCCGACCTCACCCGGCTCTGCTCCTACGTGCTCGCGCTGCCGGTCCGGGAGCGCGAGGAGCGCCGCGCCGAGCTGACCGGCGCGCTGCGCGCCTCGGCCCGGCGCACCGCCGGCGCGCACGCCGGGACCTGGGGCCCCACCGCGGCGGTGCTGGACGACAGCTACTCCTCCTTCGGCTCCCCGGTGAAGCGGAACCGCCCGCTGGCGGTGGCGCTGGCCTGCCACTTCCTCATGGCCGAGCTGTCCCCCGGCTACACCGCGCACTGGCTGTCCGGGCGCACCGACGCGCTCACCGTCCGCCCGCTGGGCTCCAGCCCGCTGGTCGAGCGGATCCTGGACGCCCTGGACACCCGGCCGGAGCGGCTGGTCATCGTCTCCGACGGGCACGACGACTGCCCGCCGGTGCCCGCGGCGCTGCTGGACGCCTGGCGCACCCGGATCGACCCGGACCGGACCGTCTCCGCGGTCCACCTCAACCCGGTGGTCGACGCCGAGCGGCTGGGCACCGCCCCGCTCTCCGCGTCGGTGCCCGTGGTGGGCATCCGCGACGCCGCGGCGCTGCCGTCCCTGGTCGAGCTGGCCCGGTTCGGCGAGGGCTCCTCCGGCCTGGCCGACCTCCGCGCCCACCTGGACCGGCGGGTCGCCGCCTACATCGCCGCCCCTGCGGCCGGGGCGCACCGGCCGCGATGACCCCCCGGCCGCCGAGACGAGGAGGCAGGACCCCGTGACCGCCATCGACACCACCGGCCTGCACACCGGCGCCGCCCAGGTTCGCGGGTCGGTGCGGCTGGTGCCGCTGCTGCGCCCGGAGCCCATGCCCGGGCTGCGCCTGCACCCCGCGCTGACCGGCGCGGACGCGGCGGTGGTCGGCTCCGGTCGGCGCCCCCGCTACACCGCGTTCGTGCCGCACGCCTACGTCGCCTCCTGGGACGGCGACGACGGCCCGTCCGCCGCCTACGGCACCCGGCTGTCGGCCGCGGGGGGCGGCGCGGGGGACGGCGCCGGGGCCGAGCCGCCGCCGCGGATCCGGGTGGCCCGGCTCCGCCGCCAGGTGCAGCGCACCGACCGGGCCCGGCTGCGCTTCCTCCCCCTGCACCTGGCCATGGAGGGCCTGCTCAGCCTGCACTTCGGCGGCCCGGACATCGCCTGGCAGGAGTGGTCGCGGGACACGCTGCGGCGCGGCCTCTCCCCCCGCGAGGAGGCCTCCTACCTGGGACTGTCCGTGCCGGGCATGGAGGAGGCGCTGCGCACCTTCGAGATCGTGCCCGGCCAGTGCGGGGTGGCGCTCTACGTCGGCGACGAGCTCGCCTCGGTCTTCGCCGTCCCGCACCCCGAGGACTACCGTCTGCTCCACCCCACCCTGGTGCTGGACATGTTCGGCGAGGCGGTCTACCGCAACGCGCTGTTCGCCGGGCCCCCGCCCGACCTGTACGCCCCGCTGCGCACCCGCGGCGTCACCGACCTGGCGGGGCTGCGCGCCGCGCTGGCCGAGCAGCGGGCCTCCTGGACCGCCTTCCACGACGGGGCGATGCTCGCCCCGCTCACCGACCCGCAGTACGCCTTCACCCGGGTGTACCGCCTGGGCGGGTTCACCCTGTGGCGGTTCCTGCCTCCGTTCGACCCGGCGCGCGGCAACCACATCGGGGAGGCGGTCACCGACGCCGAGGGCCGGCTGGCGTACCTGAAGACGTTCGCGCTCTCCGCGGCGCAGACCCGGCGCGGGTACCTGATCCTTCGGCTGGCCGCGGCCGACTGGCGGCTCGACGGCGCCGCGGCCGCCCTGGGCACCGACCGGCGCGGCCTGATCGCCCGGCTGGACCGCGCCGGCCTGGGGCACCTGCTCCGCCGGGACATCCTGGACCGGTACCGGGCGGGCCGCGCCGACCCCTGAGGCCGCCGCGGGGAAACCCGCCCCGGTCGATGATCTCGGCGTTGCGGGGGTATCAGAGCGCTCTGATACCCCCGCAACGCCAAGATCATCGGGAGAAGGGCGGCCCCGGCACGGCCGGGGCTCACCCCTGCTGCTGCCCCTTCATCGTCCCCTTGATGTCGGAGACCCGGTTGAGCTCGTCGAAACTGACCGTGGCGGTGAAGCCGGGGAAGGAGAAGTGGAAGCTGCCGTCCTCGGGGGCGACGGCGGCGCTGAGGCCGCGCCGCTGCGCGTAGCTCCACAGGGCGCGCCGGTGGTCGTGGAGCCGGAGCCCGCCCAGCCCCTGCTGGAGGACGCGCATGACCCGGGCCGGCTCGGGGGCCGGCAGCCGGAAGTCGGGGTGCTCGATGAGGAACGCGGCCCGGGTGCCCCCGCCGATGTCCCCGGTGTAGGAGGTCCAGTTCCCGGTGATCGCCTTGGCGGCCTCCAGGAAGACCGAGGCGACGAGGTTCGGATCGCCCTGGGCCTGGGGGAGCCCGTCGAACGGGATCTCCGCGTCGGCCAGCTCCGCGATGCCGTACTTGGCGCCGAAGTCGCGCAGCGAGGCGGAGAGCTCGGTGACCGGCCCGGGGATGGAGGAGTTGGCCCACGCCCACAGCCACGACCCGGGGCCGGGGGCGGCGCTGCCCAGCAGGTGGAAGCGGGTGCACTGGAGCGGGCGCTCGCCGTCGAAGGCGAACCGCTGCTCCTGCAGGTCGACCGACCAGTTGTGCGCGCCGAGCACGTCCTCCAGGTGCAGCTGGTGCTCCAGGGAGAGGAAGGCGGCGTCGTCGAGGATGTTCGCCAGAGTGAGTGTGTTCTGCACGCGGCGCACACTACCGGCCCCTCCCGACATCCGGCCCGGGCGGGGACTGGCTTCCGGAGGAGGGTCCCGGGCCGCCTCCGGCGGCCTCATGCGTCCAGAGGCGGCTCCGCCCTCGGCGGTCCGCTTCCCGCCTCCCAGACCGCGGAGAAGAAGTCCCGCGCGAATTCGTAGAGGGCACCGGGGAACGGAGCCCTTATGCAGGGGGAGTCCCGACCGTGCTCCTCTTCCCGGTAGAAGGTGATGAAGGCGGCCCGATCGGTGAGCACGATCCGGAGCGTGTTGGGGAGTTCGTAGAAGCGGACCTGCACCCCGCCCTGCTCCTCGCCGAGTTCGGTGAGGTAGTGGGCGTTGGTCCGCACCTGCTCCGCCAGCATCCCCTCGTAGAGGCCGGGATCCGAGCGGCGCACGGCGGACTCCCTCCGGTGCAGCCAGGAGTCCCGGCCTCCCCCCGGGGCGGGAAGGAGGAACCGCGCGCTCTCCAGGCGGCCTTCCTGCCAGGCCCGGGCCAGCATTCCGCGGGTGAACTCGTTTCCCCGCCCGGCGACCACCTTCAGCCAGCGGGCCCGGGAGATCTCCTCCACCAGATCGGCCTCGGCCTCTTTCTGGTGCGGGTAGAAGCGGTCGATCCCGACCCCGGTGGCCCTGGCGAGCAGGCGCACCCCGGCTCCCCGCACATGGCGGGAGAGCATCCAGCTCGCGGCCACGGCGACCAGCGAAGCCGCCAGGGAGCTCAGCACTCCGACGATGAAAGACGCCATGTCGACCCCTCGGTTCGGAGCAGGTGCGCGGGCCGCCCGCCGTTCCGGCGAGAGGCCCGCGGCGGTTCCGGTCTCGTGCCGACCGGCGGGTCAGAGGAGGTAGGGGATGAGTCGCCGCAGGACCGAAGCCGCGTTCCGCGCCGCCGCAGCGTGGTGGGAGTCGCCCTTCCGCCGGTCGGCGTGGTCGCTGATCCCGCGCACGACCACCCAGCCGGGCGTTCGCCCCGATCCCACCGAATTCTCCTGGCAGAACTGACTGAGCCCGCCGGCCTCCATGTCGACCGCGAGGACCTTGTCGTTGTAGCCGCGCAGGAAGCGCCGGTTCTCGTTGTCCTCGTCCGCGATCACGGCGTCGCCTGAGCCGATGGGGCCGTGGTGTGCCTTGAAGCCGCCGTCCCGCGTGCCCCCGGCGGACGCGGCCGGAAGGAGCGCGGGTTCGCCATGCTCGGTGAAGAAGGCATTGACCGAGTGCAGGACGTCGGCCGGGGCCTCCCTCTCCTCTCCCCGGTGGCGCGTTCCCTGCCCGGTCTCCTTGCGCAGGTCGTAGTAGACGACCCTGGTCCCGACGACGACGTCGCCGAGCGCAACACCGTCGTGCACGCCGCCGCCGATCCCGACCAGGGCCAGCAGGGCCGGGTCGTAGTGGCGGCGCAGGTTCTCCAGCGCCCCCATGCAGGCGCGCTGCCCCTGCCCGATCGTCCGCACCGCCACGGCCCTGGCCGGCCTCCCGTCCGCTGCGACCTCTCCGGTGTAGAAGAACGGTCTGCGCGGCCCGTCCTCGTCGCGCTTCAGGCCGAGCGCCTTGATCAGTTCGGCGGTCTCTTCGCTGAGCACGGTCACGATCCCGACGTCCCACGCCTCCTGGGGCGCTTGGAGGCGCGGCCGCGGCCGCTCCCCGGCCTCGGGCAGGCCTCCTCCGACGTTCACCGTCGCCCCGTCTCCGACGGCCGAGTTGGTCACGTTCCCGGAGCCGTAATTGACCACTCCGCTGTTCCCCACGATTCGCTTCACCGTTTTCAGTCCTTCTTCCTCTGCTCGTCCCCGCCCGGGTTCTGCTCACCCTGACCGGAATTGACCTGGGAGTTCCGCCCGGACGCGTAATTGGTCTGGTTGTTGTCCCCCATGTTGAAAACGCCTTTGTTGATGATCCGGACTGCGGCCTCGGAGAACTCGGAGGTGTCGACCCCCTTCTCCTCCAGGAAGTCCTCAACGGTGGAGACGATGCGCTGCTCGACCACCTTGGTCCGGGCGAACACCGCCTCCTGGTCCCCTTTGCCGACGTCCCGCCACTCCTGGGCCGCCTCCTCCCGCGCGCTGAAGCGGGTTCCGACCGGGATCCAGCGAACCGGCCGCAGGGTGCGGTCTTTCTGCGCCCAGAGCGCGGCCGCGACCGTGAACGGAAGTTCGAGCAGGCGGATGACCCGCCATGCCTCGGTGAAGAGTTCCGCGGCGCCCTTGAGCGCGGACCATACGACCGCCGCCTTGCCGACCTCCGCGTAGGAGTCGATCCGGTGGAACGCCTTGGGCGTCCGGCCCAGGGCGCAGGCGGAGAAGCCGATGCTGAGCGCCCTTCCCTCGACGGTCACCGCGACCAGCACCGTCGTGAACAGCTCTCCGCCCTCCGTGGGGACCGTCACCTCCAGGTAGTGGCGGACCGACCCCCGGGGCCTGTCGATGACCGCACCGAGGTCCTCCTCCCGCAGCCGCTCTTTGAGGAGGGTCCGGTCAGCGGAGACGGCGATCTCCGGAACGCAGAGCCGGTCGGAGGCCTCGATCCCCTCCAGCCTGACGTCCTCGGCGTCGTCCTCCAGGCTTCGGAACGCCTGTTTCAGGTGGTCGACCAGTTCATGTGCCGCGAAGGGCGGCCGTTCGTACTCGCGCCGCCGATACTGCCTCTTCTCGTCCTCTTCACGCAGCAGCGGCACGGTCAGCGGCGAGGGCCAGTAGTGCGCGAGTTCGCCGCAGCCGGCGAAGAGCGTCATCTCCTCCCGGTTCCTCAGCACGTCCAGCACGTCGTCTCCGGCCTTGCGCTCCCAGCGCCGGTAGACCGCGCAGTGGTGCTTCTGCTGCTCGTCGACGGCCTTCTCCCGCGGAAGCAGCCGACTCGCCTTGAGTTCGGCCCTGCCGTGCACCCGGTTGATCAGGAGTTGGCGCGCCGCGCCCGCGAGCAGACCCGCCGCCGCCAGTACGCCCAGAACCGCCCCCAGAGTGCCGAGGGCCTCTTCCGGCCGCTGGTCTGCGACCATGCAGGCCACCAGCAACACCGCCGCGATACCGGCGGCGCCGATGCGGATTCCGCGGAGCCGGCGCTTTCTCTTCTCATGGTCGAGGTAACCGCCGCTCCTGCCCTTCTTCTCGCGCTCCAGCCAGTTCTCGGCGGTCCGGTCGACGCGCAGCCGCAAGGTGTCGTAACCGGTGAGGACGGTGAACCGGAGGAGCACTCCCGACGCGAGTACGCAGCCGGCCATGACCGCGGCGAGCGCGTGGCCGAGTAGTACCGCGCAGGTCAGAACGGTTGGAACGCAGACCAACAGCGCGTTGTCCAGCCCCCAGGCGTACCAGGCGTGCCTGACGACCGGGACGAGGTCGAATCCGTACGACGGGGCGACCCGCCAGTAGGGCGCGTTGTGGACGCTGCGGATGATCCGGTCCCGGAAGCCCCGGTGGAAGTAGACCCCGGCGCACATGTGCCGCGTGGCCGCCGTGTCCCTGTCCTTGTCCGCCCCCTGAGCCTTCTGCCGCTCCGGCAGGACATGGGTCTCGCTCATGTGCTCCCCTCACTGGACGCACTTAAGGTCGAAGTGACCGTAAGTCGGAGGATAGTTTTTAGTCAAGATGACCTTTAGGGGGTGGCCATGAGCGGCCAACGCGACCGCAGAGCAGAGCACGAGCAGGCCTCGGTCACCGTCGACCTGGTGATCTTCACGATCCGGGGCGACGAGCTCCAGGTGCTGCTGATCGAACGAGGCAAGGAACCGTTCGCCGGAATGCAGGCCCTTCCCGGCGGATACGTGCGGATCGGCGAGCCCCTGCACGATGCCGCCCGGCGCGAACTGGCAGAGGAGACCGGCGTGGACGACCGTCGGCTCCACCTGGAGCAGCTCCGCTCCTACGGGAATCCGGGCCGCGACCCCCGCGGCAGGGTGGTGACCGTCGCCTACCTGGCCCTGAGACCGGACCTTCCCACCCCCAGGGCCGGGACGGACGCCAGTGCCGCGGGGTGGGTTCCGGTCGAGGAGGCGCTCGCCGAGGCGGATTCACTCGCCTTCGACCACGAGGTGATCCTGCAGGACGCGCTGGAGAAGGCCCGGACCAAACTGGAGTACACCACGGTCGCCACGGCGTTCTGCGTGGAGCCGTTCACCGTGAGCGAGCTGCGCCGGGTGTACGAGGCCGTCTGGGGCATCGCCCTCGACCCGAGCAACTTCCGGCGGAAGGTGACCCGGGCCGAGGACTTCCTCGAGGCCACCGGCGAGCGGCGGATCCTGGACGCGGGGCGCCCGGCCGCGCTTTACCGGAGAGGGGGCGCCGCGCTGCTGAGTCCTCCGCTACACCGGCCCGAGGACGCCTCAAGGGGGCGGCTCCTCTCCTTCTGAGCCTCCCCCTTGCCCTCGGCCGGGCCGCTTCTTCCGATCAGGCCGCCGCGGCCAGGCCGGCCAGGGTGGCCGCGGAGATGAAGAGGGTCGCGGCGCCGCCGAGGAGGAGGGGGCGGCCGCCGGTGCGGGCGAGAGTGGGCAGGTGGACGCCGGTGCCCATGCCGAACAGGCCGGCGGAGAGCAGCACGGTCTGCAGGACGGCGCCGGTCTCCAGGAGCGGGGCGGGGAGCAGGCCGCTGCCGCCGAGGGCCGCGGCGGCGAGGAAGCCGACGACGAACAGCGGGACCAGGGGCGGGCGGCGGCCGGAGGCCGGGGCGGTGCCGCGGGCGCGGGTCCACAGGCCGAGGGCGACGATGAGCGGGGCGAGCAGCACCACCCGGGTGAGCTTGACGATGACGGCGGCGGCCAGGGCGGCGGAGCCGACCGCGCCGGCCGCGGCGACGACCTGTCCGACCTCGTGCACGCTGGCACCGATCCACATGCCGGTCAGGTCCGGGCCGAGGCCGAGCAGGCCGGCCAGCGCGGGCAGCAGCGGCACCGCGATCGTGCCGTACACGGTGACCAGGGCGACCGCGGCGGCGACGTCGTCATCGTCGCCGCCGACCGTGTCGTTGACCGCCGCCACCGCCGACGCCCCGCAGACCGACACCCCGGCGGCGATGAGCAGCCGGCGGCGCGTGCCGATGCCCAGCGCCCCGCCCAGGGCGGCGGTCGCGACGAAGGTCGCCGCCAGCCCGCCGGCGACGACCAGCAGCACCGGCCACCCCAGGGCCAGCACGTCGGGCAGGGAGAGGCTCAGGCCGAGCAGCACGATGCCGGCCCGCATCGGCGTCCGGGTCGCCGCCTTCAGCCCGGGGCGGGCCGCCTCCGGCAGCAGCCCGGTGTTGGCCAGCACCGCCCCGAGGAGCAGTGCGACGATGAGGGCCCCGGCGGCGGGCAGCAGGGCGTGCACGGCCATGGCGGCGGCGACGCCGGCCGCGGCCACCCCGAACCCGGGCAGCAGCGGCACCAGCCGGCGCGGGAGGAGGCGCGCCGCGGCGCCGCCCGCCCGCGGCTCGGACACACCTGGCGAATCGGTCTTCTGGGTCATGTCCACCACACTCCCGGCGCCCGCACCACCCCGGTAGAGGGCGGTTCCGCAGCGGGCCATGCAGTGGCTGCATGACCGCCGCCCGCCCGCCGGAGCGAAGACGGGAGGCCGGGAGCGCTCGCCCGACACTCGGAACCCGGACCGGCAGGGCCCCTCCCCCGTGGCGAGCAGCACCACCGGCCCCGCCCGGACGGACCACCGGAACAGGGTGGACCGGACGAGGACATGCACCGGCCCCGGCATCGGCACGGACTCTCTCCTCCCTGCCCCAGGAAGCACACCGCCCCGACCCCGCGCGGGCAGCGCGGACAGCGCGGGCAGACCGCCGAAACGGGATCGACCGGACGGGAACGCGCACCGATCCCGGCCCCGGTACGGCCCCTCTCCGCACACTCGGGGAACGACCGCCCCGACCCCGCGCGGGTGGACGATCGCAGCGGGGCGCGGGCGTCTCTCCTCCCCCGGCCGCGACCGGCCCCGCCGCGGGGAAGTGCACCGCCCCGAGCGTGCACGGGCGGGGCCGCCGGCAGGGGGCGGGGCGGGCGAGAACGCGCGCCGCCCCCGGTCCGGGCGACCGCCGCGACGCGCCGGGCGGGCGTATCATCCCCGGGTCGGGGTGCACGGGGCGCCCCGCCGAGCAGGGCGGACGCGATCGCGGGGAAGGGGGACACGGCATGGGGTCCTCCTGGCCCGATCTCGCCAGTCTGGAACTGTTCCTGCTGGTCGTGGAGGAGGGCAGCATCGGAAAGGCCGCCGCGCGGACCGGGCTCACCCAGGCGGCGGCGAGCCGCCGGCTGGACACCCTGGAGCGGGAGCTGGGGGTGCCGCTGCTGGTGCGCGGCGCGGGCGGGTCCCGGCCGACCGCGCAGGGCCGGACCGTCGCCGACTGGTCGCAGACGGTGCTGTCCGCCGCGCGCGACCTCACCGGGGGCGTGGCGGCGCTGCGCCGCGAGCGCAGTGCGACGTTGCGGCTGGCCGCCAGCATGACCGTGGCCGAGTACCTGGTCCCGGGCTGGCTGGCGCGGCTGCGCGAGCACTCCCCGGAGGTGGAGGTCGCGCTGGAGGTGCTCAACTCCGAAGGCGTCGCCGAGCGGGTCCGCGGCGGCGCGGCCGACCTGGGCTTCGTGGAGTGCCTGGACCCGCCGCCCGGCCTGGGGTCGCTGCTGCTCCGGCACGACCGGCTGATCGCGGTCGCCGCCCCCGGCCACCCGTGGACCCGGCGCCGGCAGCCGCTGCCCGCGCGCACCCTGGCCGGGACGCCGCTGGTCACCCGGGAGCCCGGCTCGGGGACCCGGACCACTCTGGAGCACGCGCTGCGCCGCTCCCTGGGCACCGGCCCGGCGCCGCCCGCCCTGGAGCTGCCGTCCAACGCCGCGGTGAAGGTCGCGGTGCAGAGCGGCGCCGCCCCGGCGGTGCTCAGCGAGCTGGCCGTCGCCGCCGAGCTGGCCGACGGCCGGCTGCGCGAGGTCCCGGTCGCCGGCGTCGACCTGCGCCGCCCGCTGCGCGCCGTCCACCGCCCGCGCACCCGCCCCTCGCCACCGGTACAGGCCCTGACCCGGATCGCCGCCGAACGCCTCTGACCCGCCCCGGGCCCCGGACCCCGGGTCTCCCCTCCGGCGCGCTCCGGGCCGGTCCGCCGTCCGCACCCCGGTGTTCCCGCGTTGCCGGCCGCCGGGGCGGGCCGCCCCTCGTCCTCCGGGCCGTTCCTCCACCGGCGCCCCGGTGTTCTCCCCGTTCCCGGCCACCGGAGCGGACCGACCGGCCGGCCCCCGGGCGCCCCTCTCCCATGGGCCGGCGACGCCCGGTCCCGGGCGCGCTCCGGTGGGGCCGTGCGGCGCCGGAAAACCCTCCCCCGGCGGGGATCTAGAATTCCGGGGCCTGCCCCCGACGAATGATGGGACCCCCCGATGACCGACTCCCCCGGCGCCGCGCGGCGCCCGGTGATCGACAGCAGCGTGCCGCACTCCGCCCGGGTCTGGAACCACTGGCTGGGCGGCCGGGACAACTACCGGGTGGACCGGGAGGTCGGCGACCGCCTGAAGGAGATCGTGCCCGAGGCGGTGGTCAGCGCCCGCGCCGACCGCGAGTTCCTCGCGCGGTCCGTACGGCACCTGGTGGAGCGGGAAGGGATCCGGCAGTTCCTGGACGTGGGCACCGGGCTGCCCACCGAGGACAACACCCACGAGGTCGCGCAGGCCGCGGACCCCTCGTGCCGGATCGTCTACGTGGACAACGACCCGCTGGTGCTGGTGCACGCCCGAGCCCTGCTGGTCGGCACCGAGGAGGGCGCCACCGACTACGTCCACGCCGACGTGCACGAGCCCGAGGCGGTCCTGGAGGCGGCGCTGCGCACCCTCGACCCGGGCCTGCCGACCGCGGTGGTGCTGTCCAGCGTGCTCAACTACGTGATCGGCGACGACGAGGCGGCGCACATCGTCGGGGTGCTGATGGGCGCCTTCCCCTCCGGCAGCCACCTCGTCGTCGGCCACCCCGCCTCCGACGTCGTCCCGGAGCGGATGGCCGAGCTGCTCCGGGTGTGGAACGAGGCCAACCCGCACCCGATGCGCGCCCGGAGCCGCGCCGAGATCGAGCGCCTCTTCGCCGGCCTGGAGCTGCTCGCCCCGGGGGTCGTGCACGCCCCCGACTGGCGGCCGGACCCCGGCACCCTCTCCCCCGAGGAGCCCGTTCCGCACCTGGTCGGCGTCGGCCGCAAGCCCTGACCGGAGCGGATCCGCCCGGAGCACCGGGTGCCGGGCACCGGTACACCGACCCGGTGCCCGGGGGTGCGGAGTCCGGGCTGCCCCGCCCCGGTTCGGTACACGGATCCGGCCGGTTCCGGGCCTCGGCGCCGGGCCGCTCCCCGCAGAATGTTCCTGCGACCGGCCGCCCGCCGCGGCCGGCCGCTTCCGGTGAGGAGACCCGGGGGAGCACCGCGGCGCCGCAGGAGGGGGAGCGGCGGCGCCGCTCCCCCGGGGCCGCCGGGGCCCGGCGCAGGCCGGAACCGCTCGGGGCGGGGGAAGGCCCGGGCGTCCCGGAACCGCCCCGGGCCCCGGCGGGCGGCCGCTCTCCGGCACACCGGGCCGATCGGGCCCGGGCGGCGTTCCGGCGCCCCCGTGGGCCGCGCGGAGGCGAGGTCCACGGGGTCCGGGGCGGCGGGACCGGGGGCTCTAGCGGTCCGCGGGCCCGTCCCGGTCCGGGCCGGGGCGGTCGCCGCCCTGCTCCACCAGGCGCTGGGCGACCATGGTGCGGGAGGGCACGCCGAGCTTGGCCAGGATGTGCTCCACGTGGGTGTCCACGGTGCGCTTGGAGATGACCAGC
Organism: Nocardiopsis potens DSM 45234; assembly: GCF_000341105.1. Lineage (GTDB taxonomy): Bacteria > Actinomycetota > Actinomycetes > Streptosporangiales > Streptosporangiaceae > Nocardiopsis_A > Nocardiopsis_A potens. Next base: position 38,709 of record NZ_ANBB01000027.1, on the reverse strand, counting down.
CGCTCGGCGATCTCCCGGTTGGACAGGCCTCCGGTGATGAGCAGCGCCACCTCGCGTTCGCGGGCGGTGAGCCCGGCGGGCTCGGCCCGCTCCGGCCCGTCGCCGGGGCCGGGGAGGTCGGTGTCGTCGGCGGCGGCCCGCACGACGTCCTCCAGCGGGTGGGCGGCGCCCTCGGCGAACAGCTCCTCGAAGCGCTCGGAGCCGATCGCGGCGATGACCGCCGCCACCGCGTCCTGGTGGAACGCCTCGGCGATGGCGGTCCCGCCGAGCCGCTCGCCGCACCGGCGCCACAGCGGGTCGGCCGCGCCCGCCAGCAGGCAGGCCCTCCGGTACCGGCGCCGCCCCACCGCCAGCCAGGCCATGACCTCCAGGGCGTAGGCGAGGCCGACGGTGTCGTTCAGCTCGTACTTCATCCGCACCGCGCGGCGGCCGGCCCGCAGGCAGCCCTCGTGGTCGCCCTTGAGGTAGAGCGCGGCGGCGGTCACCAGGAACAGGTAGCTGCGCAGCCAGTGCTCGCGGGAGGCCGGGCCGAACCGGGCCAGTCCGGCCTCGCAGCGGCGCACCGCCTCGTCGAGTTCTCCGCCGAGGAAGAGCAGGTAGGCCTGCTGGGCGTCGAGCGCCGCCTCCCCGGCCAGGTCGCCGGCCTCCGCGGCGGCCGCGGCCGCGACCGGCCACTCCCGGTGCGCCTCCTCGTGCCGCCCGGAGAAGCTCAGCGCCTGGTGCCGGTGGACGCGGTGGCGGGAGCGGAGCAGCGCGTCGCCGGAGCCCTCCACGTACGGGCGGGCCCGCTCCAGCTCCTCCAGCGCGGTCTCCGGCATGCCCTGGAAGACCGCCAGGTAGGAGCCGGCCACCAGGCAGCGGACGTGCTCGGGGGCCTCCTCGGGCAGCCGCTCCAGCGCCCGGCCCATCCAGTACCGGCCCTCCTTGAGCCGCCCCTGGGTCTGCCAGTAGGCCCACAGCGCGGTGGCCAGCCGGGCCGCCCGCGCCTCCTCGCCCGGGATGTCCAGGGCGTACTCCATGGCGGCGCGCAGGTCGCCGTGCTCGCCGGCGAGGGCCCGGAGCCGGGGCAGCTGGCCGTCATCGGTGATGTTGCGGTCGAAGGCGTCGGCCAGGGCCTGGCAGCGCTCGATGTGCCGGATCCGGAACTCCTTCTCCGCACCGGCCTCGGCGAGCTTCTCCGCCCCGTACTCGCGGAGCGTGTCCAGCTGCCGGTAGCGGCCGCCGTGCGGGTCGACGCGGAGCACCACCGACTTGTCGACCAGGCCGATGAGCGCCTCCAGCACCTCCCATTCCTCCAGGTCGCCGCCGGCGCAGACCTCCTCGGCGGCGGAGGCGTCGAAGGTCCCGGCGAACACCGAGAGGCGCTGCCAGAGCAGGCGCTCCTGGGGCGTGCACAGGTCGTGGCTCCAGTCGATGCCGGTGCGCAGCGTCTGGTGGCGCGGCAGCGCGGACCGGGAGGAGGCGCTGAACAGCTGGAAGCGGTCCTCCAGGCGGTCGACCAGCTGCTCCAGGGGGAGCGCGCGGAGCCGGACCGTGGCCAGTTCGATGGCGAGCGGGATGCCGTCGAGGCGGCGGCAGAGCCGCACCGCGTGCGGGCGGTTGGCGTCGGTGACGGCGAAGCCGGGCAGCACGGCGGCGGCGCGCCGCTCGAAGAGCTGCACCGCCCCCTCGACCGCCTCCGCCCCGGGGTCCTCGGGGTCGGGGACGGGCAGCGGCGGGACCATGAAGCAGTGCTCGCCGAGGACGTTGAGCGCGTGCCGCGAGGTCGCCAGCACGGAGGTGCCGGGGGACTCGCGGAGCAGCAGCTCGGCGAGCATGGCGCAGGCCTCGCCGATGTGCTCGCAGGTGTCCAGGACGATGAGGAGCGACCGGTCGCGCACGTGGTCGAGCAGGTGGTCCAGCTGGGGCCGGGAGTCCTGCTCGGGCAGGCCCAGCGCGGAGGCGACGGTGTGCGCGATCAGCTCGGGGTCGCGCAGCCCGGACAGCTCCACGAACCGGGCGCCGTCGGCGAAGCGGGGCGCCACCGCCTGGGCGACCTGCACGGCGATCCGCGTCTTGCCGACGCCCCCGGGGCCCAGCACGCTGACCAGCCTGGCCTCCGACAGCATCGCGGTGACCTGCGCCAGTTCGGCCCGCCGCCCCACGAACCCGGTCAACTGCCGGGGCAGTGCCCCCGCCGCTCGCTGGAACATCCGACCCTCGTCCCGATCCGCGGAGCCCTACTGGGCGGAACTGTACCGAAGCGGTCGCCGCCGGTCAGCGGATTCGCGCTTTTCCGGCCTCGGCGGGCCCGTCCGGATCCGGCCCGGTCCGGGCGGGCGTACCGAGCGGCCGAACGGGTACAGGGCGGGCCCGGCGGCGCCCCGGAGTCCGGGCTCCGGCCGGCGGGCGCCCGGGCGCACCCCCTCCTCGCCGGCCCGGAGGGCCCGGCCGGCCCCGGGGTCAGCGCCGGCCGGGGGCCCGCTTCCAGATGCGGCGGGCCGCGGCGATCCGGTGCGGGCCCTCGGTGATCTCGGCGGCGGACAGGGCGGCCAGCGCGGCCGCGGCGGCGGCCCGGTCCCCGGAGTAGGCGGCCAGCCGGCGGCCGTGCGCGTCGAGGAAGCGCACCGCGGCGACGCCGTCCTGGTGGTCGCCGAGGGCCTGCTGCAGCTCGGCGGCCCACCCGCGCAGCCGGGCCGCGCGGGCGCCCAGGTACGGCTCGGCCAGGGTCGCGGCGTACCGCAGCCGCTTGGCGGACTTGCGCACCCGGTGCCAGGCGGCGTCGCGCCGCTCCTCCGGCCCGGCGGACGCCTCCTCCGCCCGGCGGCGGTCCCTGCGCAGCCGGGTCCGGGCCCGGTCGACCAGGTCGCCGAGGACCTCGGCGGCGGGCTCCCCGGCGCGCTCGCCCGGCGGCGGATCGTCGAGCAGCCGCTCCAGGGCGGCGAGGAGCGCCGCGTGCCCCGGGCCGTCGACCGCCCGCACGGCGGCCCGCTCGGCGGCGCGCCGCCGACGGTCCACGCCCTCCAGCCAGTCCGAGCGGAGCCCGGTCCCGGCCAGGCGGTCCGGCAGCGCGTCCAGCCGGGCCGCGAAGCGCTCCCGCAGCACCTCCAGGTCGCGCGCCTCGCCCAGTACCGAGGCGAACGCCCGCAGGTCGCCGAGGGTGCCGCGGACCGCCTCCCGGTCGACGGCTCCGGGCAGGGCGAGGGCGGTGCGCAGCCGCCGGGTGCACACCCGCATCCGGTGCACCGAGTCGTACTCGCCGGTGCGCACCCGCGGCCCCAGGTCGACCATCTGCTCCAGCTGGTCGTGCAGGTAGCCGAGGACGGCGTCGGCGGCGGTGCCGCCGGAGGGGCGCGGCCGGGGGGCCGACACCCGGGCGCCGAGCAGGGTGAGGAGTTTGGAGCCGGTCGCGGAGGGGGCGGCCCCGGCGCGGAGCAGCCGGTCGGCGGCCCGCTCCGCGAGCCGCCGGTCCCCCGTCCCGAGCTCGACCTCCACCTCGCGCCACTCCCGCCGCTCGGCCGGTTCGGCCAGGGCCTCCCCGGTGACCCGGTCGTCGGCGACCAGCGCGAGCGCGGTGCCGTCGGCGGCGCGCAGCGCGTACTCGGTGCGCCGGGTGGTGATCCGCGCGACGGGCCGCAGCGGCGCCCCGCGCGAGGCGGAGGCGGCCAGCCGGGACAGCCGCGCCGGGACGCGCCGGGCGTGCGTCCCCGGGGGCGCGGTGAACTCGCGCTTGGCGCCGCGCCCCCAGGGGATCTTCAGGTGCCATCCGGCGTCGTCGCCGCCGAGCCGGCGGCGCAGAGTGATGCCGCGGGCGGCGAGCCGCAGGCCGGCGGTGTCGAAGTAGGTGGCGGCGAGCCGGTGCCGGCGCGCCTCGACGCCCCCGGGGGCCAGGTCGGCCAGGTCCGGGAGGGTGAAGTCGGCGCCGGCGTCGAAGGTGCTCTCGACTTCGAGGTGGTCGCGGTGCACGGCGGACCGGGCGGCCGTCTCCGCGGCAGCGGATCCGGTCGCCGCGGGCTCGGGTGGCCGCTCGGCCATGGTCGACTCCAGCCGCGTCCGGGCCGGTAATTCTAGTCGCCCTCCGCGCTCTGTCGGCCGGGTGGGAGAGGGCGTTCGCCGGTACCGGCCGCGGGCGGGCGGGCCGCTGGGCGGGCGGACGCTCCGAAGGCGGAGCCACCGAAGCGGCACGCACACCACCGGGGCGCGGGACCGGCGAGGCGCGGAGGACCGGAAGCGCACGTCGGCGGCCCTCCGGCCCCCGCCGGAACCGGACCCGCCCCCACGCAGACCGCAGCCGCGCCGGCGCGAAGGGACGCCGGGGCGAGGGGCCTGCGAGGCGCGGAGGATCAGGAGCACCCACCGTCCGGCCCCGCGCCGCCGGCGGTCCCCGGGGCCCGGCCGGAACCGGCCCCGTCCCGTGCAGGTCGGGCCGCGCCGACGGGGAGGAGCGCCGAAACGGCCCTTGCGTCACGGTGCGGGTTCTGCCACCGTCCACGCATGCTCAACGACTCCCAGTGGAAGGGCGCCCGCGCCTTCAGCCGGTGACCGGGCGGAACGGGCCCGCAGGCCCGACCCCGGATCTGACGATGCTCCGGTCGGCCGTCCGCATCCGCGAGGAATGGCTGCGGTACGCGCTGTGCACCGACCCCGCCGACCGGCCCGCCGCCGAAGAGGCCGTCTCCGAACTGTACGCGCTCATCGGCGCTGATCCGCCCCGCTTCGCCTGGGTGGACTCCCCGTGCGCGGCGCTCGGCTCCGACTCCCCCGTGCCCGACCCGCGGGCGGCGCGCTGGCCGTATGCGCTCCCCCGCTCGCCCGGAGGGGCCGACCGGCCGGTCTCGGCCCGCCTGGCCGAGCTGGAGTTCGCGCTCCACACCCACATGGCCGACCGGATCAGGCGGCGGACGGACCGCCCCCTGTCCCGGGTGACGATGCGGACGATGTCGGCCGTCCGGGCCCGGCCGCCGGAGGAGGGGCTGCGGCTCGGCGTCCCGCCGGCGCAGATGCTCCAGGCCATCGTGGAGGAGCCGCTGCGCGGCTCGGTCCAGGACGCGGTCCGGGCGCCGCTGGTCAGCGCGTTCTCGGCCGCGGCGGCCGGGCTGCGGCACGGCCTGACCTGGTTCGGCCAGCACGACGCGCACCGGTTCGGCCGCTATGAGGCCTGGCTCCGGTCGGGGCTGGTCGGCCTCTCCCGGGAGCTGGAGCGCGTCCGCCGCCCGCTGGCCGCGCTCGCCCGCTCCTGCGGCTGGTGGTGGCCGGGCGAAGAGGTGTGCGTCATCGCCGAGCGCCCGGCCGCCGTGCACACCGAGCCGCTCCCCTCCGACCCGCACGGCGGCGTGCGGCTGCACCGCGACGACGGCCCCGCCGTGCTCTACCGCGACGGCTGGGGCGTGCACGCCGTGCACGGCACCCCGGTGCCGGCGTGGGTGGTGCACGCCCCGGACGCCGCGCGGATCGACGCGGAGCCCAACGTGGAGGTGCGCCGCACCGCCATCGAGCGGATCGGCTGGGGCGCCTACATCGACGAGGCCGGCTTCCACCTGGTCTCCTCGGCGCCCGATCCCGGCAACCCCGGCTCCGAGCTGCGGCTGTACGACCGGGCTGGGGAGGTCCGGGAGCCGCCGACCCGGGTGCTGCTCGCGGTGAACGGCTCGGTGGAGCGGGACGGCCGGCGCCGCCGGTACGGCCTGGACGTCCCGGCCCGCTTCGACGACCCGGTCGCGGCGGCCGGGTGGACCTACGGCCTGCCCGGCGAGGTCTACGCCCGGCTGGTCCGCCGCACCTGACCGGCCGGAGCGCGGCCGGACCGGAGGCGGGCCCGCCTCCGGTCCGGCCGGGCCCCGGCCTCCGGCGCGCTTCCGCGCGCCCTCCCCGTACCGACGAGAACGGAAAAGGTGATCGCCACATGCCCACCACCCTCGCCGACCTCACCGCCCGGACCGGCCTGGACGTCCTCGACCACCTGGAGCGGCAGGTGTCGGTCCCGGTCGTCGACGGCCTGCAGGCCCAGGGCGACCTGATCGTCGTCCCGGCAGGCCTGGTCCCCGGCCTGTTCCTGCCCGACCCCGGATTCTTCTGGGACGAGGTTCCCCCCGAGGGCCGGGAGCTGCTGCGCAGCGCCTCCGGCGGGAACCCGCACACCCTGATCGCCGACGGCGGCGGCTGCCTGTGGGCGAGCTCCGTCCGCGACCCGGAGCACCTCGCCCTGGGCGCGGTGCGCACCTCCCGGCCCGCCTACCTGCTCCACCCCGAGCACGGCGGGACCGGCCTCGCGCCCGGCACCTACCTGATCCGCCGCCAGCGGGAGGGCGGCGAGGCCCCGGACCGGTGGCACCGCACCGGCCGGTTCCGGTCCGCCGGCCACCGGCTGGTCGCGGACTGAGCCGCCCCTGAACGGGCGCGGCACCGGCGGGCGCGAGGACGGACGCGCCCGGCCCGGTGCCGCGCCTTCCCCCGCTCCCCGCCGCCCGGTCCCCGCTCTGCACCCGGGCGCCCGCCGGACCGCCCGGCCGGTTCCGGACCGGCCCCGGCCCGCCCACACCCCCGGCACCTCCGATCGGACCCGAGTCCGCGCCGGCGCCGAGCCCGGGCACCGGGAACCGCCCGCTCCGGCGGGCGCCCGGTCCTCGCCGGGGGCGGTGCGTCCCTCCCGCCCCTCCTTGAACCGCCGGCGGAGGGAAAGGGGGCGAGAGGTCCCCGCCCGCCCTGCCCCGCCTCCGGAGGACGCGCCCCGGCGGGGCGCGCTCCGCCTTCCGGGGCGGAGCGGGGAAACGGCACCCACCCCGATCAGTCAATTATTTGATCATTATGATCGGTGACCAGCGACGGATCCCGCCGTCCGGCCCTGTCCCCGACCGCCGCGCGGGTCGTCCTCTCCGGACCGCAGCACCCCCTCCCGGTCCGCCCGGGAGCCGACCCCTGGGAGCCCCGATGAACGAGTTCGCGACGGCGACCGAGATCGCCCTCCGCACCGAGGGCGGCAGCGGCCCCGCCGTCTTCGACGCCGACCTGGACCCCCGCTGGGCGGTCGGCGACAAGCTGCACGGCGGGTACCTGATGGCCGTGCTGGGCCGGGCCGCGGCCGCCGCCGGCGGGGACCACCGGGACCCGCTCTCCATGTCCGCCTCCTTCGTGCGGCCGCCGGCCCCCGGCCCGGCGCGGGTCGAGGTGGAGGTGCTGCGCGCCGGGCGCGGCTCGACCCAGTCCCGCGCCCGCCTGCTCCAGGACTCCGGGGTCTGCGCCGAGGCGCTCACCGTCACCGGCCTGCTCGGGGAGGACGACCCGTACTGGTCCCGCTCCGAGGCCGCCCGGCTGCCCGCCGAGGAGGAGTGCCCGCCCAGCCCCGCCGACGCGCCCGGCGGGTTCCGGGTCCCGCTGATGGACGTCGTCGACCAGCGGCTCGACCCGGGGACGCTCGGGTTCCTCGGCGGCGCCCCGTCGATGCGCGGCGAGATCGCCGGGTGGCAGCGGCTCGCCGACGGGGCCGACTGGGACCCGTTCTCTCTGCTGGTCGCGCTCGACATGGTCCCGCCCGTCTCCTACGACCTGGGGCTGCCCGGCTGGGCCCCGACCGTGCAGATGAGCTCCTACGTCCGCCGCCGCCCCGCGCCCGGCCCGGTCCGGGTGCGGATGAACGCGACCGAGGTCGGCGGGGACCGGATGGACGTCGCCGTCTCCGCCTGGGACTCCAAGGACAGGCTGGTCGCCCAGGCCGTCCAGATCGCCGCGGTGCGCACCCCGCACTGACCCGCACCGCCCCGGCCCGGCGGCCGCACCCGGCCCGGGGCGGCGGCGCCTCCCCCGTCCCATGCCGCACTCGGGCACCGCCGGCGGGGCGGCCCGGGTCTACGATGAGCAGCGGGCGGCCGCCGCAGGCGCCCAGGGCGCCCTGCACCCCCCGGACGGCCGCACCGACGGAGGACACGTGCGACCTGAGCCGCTGGCAGCCGCCCCCGAACTCCCCACCTCCACCCTCGACCTGAGCTCCGGGACCGTGGAGTACCGGCTCCGCCTGGGCGGCCCGAACGCGGTCGTCGTCTTCCACGGCGGCCACCTGCGGGCCGGCATCGCCCTCGGCGAGGAGGAGCTCGCCCGCGGCGGGCGGGCGGTCCTCGTCCCCTCCCGCCCCGGCTACGGGGGCACCGCCCCGGCGGCGGGGCGCACCCCGGAGGCCTTCGCCGACACCGCCGCCGAGCTGTGCCGACGGCTCGGCGTCCGCCGGGTGGCCGCCGCCGTCGGGGTGTCCGCGGGCGGGCCGACCGCGGTCGCGATGGCCGCCCGCCACCCCGACCTGGTGCGCAGGCTGCTGCTGGTGTCGGCGGTGGGGCCGCTGCCCTGGCCCGCGCCGGCGGCCCGCCGGATGGGCCGGCTCGCGTTCGCCCCGCACGTGGAGGCCGCCACCTGGGCGAGCGTCCGCGGGATGCTGCGCGCCAACCCGGTGGCCGGGCTGCGGTCCATGATGGAGGGCCTGTCCACCGAGCCCGCCGCCGACGTCGTCGACCGGCTCCCCCGCGCGCACCGGGCCGCGCTGGCCGGCCTGTTCTGCCGGATGCGGTCGGGGCACGGCTTCCTCATCGACCTGCGGGCGCTGGAGCGGGGCGGCGGGAACGCGGCCCTGGTCGCCCAGCCGTCGCTGGTGGTCGCCTCCCGCAAGGACGCGGCGGTGCCGTTCGCGCACGCCGAGGCGCTCGCCGCGGCGCTGGGCGACGCCCGCCTGCTGGAGAGCGCCGCCGACGGCCACCTGGTCTGGTTCTCCCCGGACCGGCCGCGGATCGCCGCGGAGATCGACGCCTTCCTCAGGGCCGCCTGAACGCCCTTCCCGGCCGTTTCCGGGACGGACCGGGCGGCTAGAATGCGCGGGTGCCGTACGCGACCGCTTCCGACCAGACCAAGATCTTCTACGACGTCCGCGGGGGCGGGGAACCGCTGGTCCTGCTCAGCGGGCAGGCCAACCACCACGGCTGGTGGGAGGGGGTGCGGGGCGACTTCGACGCCGCCTTCCGCACCATCGCGCCGGACCACCGCGGCACCGGATCCAGCGGCGCGCCCCGCGAGGCCGGGTACTCCATCGCCCGGTTCGCCGACGACGTCGCCGCGGTCCTGGACGACCTGGGGATCGGGCGCGCGCACGTGTACGGCACGTCGATGGGCGGCAAGGTCGCGCAGCGGCTCGCCGCCGACCACCCGGACCGGGTCGGCGCCCTGGTGCTGGGCTGCACCTCCCCCGGCGGGCCGAACGCGGTCGCCGCCGACCCCGGGATCGGCCGCGCGCTGGGCTCCCTGGACCGGGCCGCCGCCCGGCGCACCCTGACCGACCTGATGTTCACCCCCGGCTGGGCGGAGCGGAACCCGGGCGCGGAGCGGGTGCTCGGCGACCCCGGCATGGCGGCGCACGCCCGCCGCGGCCACCTCGCGGCCAGCCGCGCCCACGACGCCTGGGACGACCTCCCCCGGATCACCGCGCCCACCCTGGTGCTGCACGGCTCCGACGACGTGTTCGCCCCGGTCGGCAACGCCCGCCTGCTCGCCGAGCGCATCCCCGGCGCCCGCCTGCTGCTGCTGGACGGCGCCCGGCACGCCTACTTCGAGGAGCACCGGGAGGCGGCGGGCGCGGCCGTCCTGGACTTCCTCCGCGAGCACCCGCTCGGCGGCTGATCCGGCGCTGCGGGGCCGGGCCCGTCGCCGGGAAAGGGCGGGCGGCGGAGCGCGCCCCGCCCGCCCCTCTCCCTCCGGCGGCCTCAGGTGCGGGTCGGGCCCGTCCGGAAGACCGCGAGTTCGGTCCGGCCGGTGTGGAACCCGTCCCCGGTGGGTTCGAGCAGGACGGCCAGCCGGCTGCCGTCCGGGGACCAGGCGAGCGCCTCGACGTAGGCGTCCAGCTGCAGGCCCGCGATGATCTTCTTGTCCGACATCCGCCACACGCACAGCTCGTGCGGCCGGTCCGGCTCCAGGCCCAGGTAGTGGCGCCGGGTGGCGGAGGCGACCGCCAGGTAGGCGCCGTCGGGGGCGGAGGCGAGCTCGAACAGGCGCATCGAGGCGTCGGGGACCGCGTCGGCGACCTCGGCGGTCGCCGGGTCGATGACGTAGAGGTTCTGCTGCGCCCCGAGGAACAGCCGGGTGCCGTCCGCGGAGAAGGCGTGGCACTGGATCGGGTCCCAGCGCCCGGCGTGGGAGATCCTCCGGGGCGCCTGCTTCCCCTCGCCGACCAGGTCGAAGCCGCCCTCGCCCGCGCCGTTCGGGACGGTGCGGTGGGCGCCGTCCCCGGAACGGGCGTACCCCGCCTGGAAGGGGGCCTCGACCACCTCCAGGGCGTCGACGTCGAAGGCCCACTGGGCGGTGTCCCCGGCGTTCTTCGGGGTGGGGTAGGTCTTGACGGTGAGGACGTGCCGGCCCGGCACCCACATCAGCACCGGGACGGTCCACTCCTCGCCCGCGTGGACGTGGGCGGTCTCGGTCCAGTCGGCGGTGTCGTAGACCCAGACGCGGTTCTCATCGCTGCACACGGCGAGGTAGCGGCCGTCGTCGGAGAACTCCGCCCAGGTGAGGGCGTCGTGGTCGAGGTTCCCGGAGGCGGAGGCGAACGGGTGCAGTTCCACGGCGGGGGCCGACAGGTCCGGGATGTGCGGGGCGTCCTCGGCGGTCCAGGTGTCGGCGTTGAGCCGGAACATCGTCGTCCCCCAGGCGTCGCCCGCGCGGAGCGGCTCCAGCCGGCGGCGGTCGGTGACGTGCACCCGGTAGTCGAAGGAGACCAGCAGGTCCTCGTCCTTCCAGCCGCCGTCGCGCTCGTAGTAGAAGTCGTGCAGCCGCTCCCACTGCTCCTCGGTGGGCGGGTGGTTGCGGTCCGCGGTGCGCTCGACCCGGGACACGTACCGGTGCGCGTTCCGCTCCACCCAGCCGAAGTCCAGCATGGTGGCGGTGTCCGGGAAGCCGGCGCGGCCGCGGGAGGCCTCCCAGAGCAGGAAGAAGAAGAACCCGGGGTCGTCCGGCGGGGGCATGTGGCCCCGTTCGGCCGTCTCGTAGTAGACCACGAAGATGCGGAAGTCGATCCGGAGCTCGTCGGGGTCGACGGAGAGCACTCGTACGCCGTACATGTCGGTGGACATCGCAGCCTCTTCAGGGGGTGATGGACAGAACGGGCCGAATGGTGCCAGCGACCCCCGACATCGCCGACAGGGCGCGATACTCGCCGCGGTAAGCAAACGGTGGCCGCCGCGGCGGTTCTCCGTCCCGAAACGGCGGCATATGTTGTGCGGCGTGCCCGGACCGGAACAGCCGTTCGGGCGGGAGCAGAAAGGGCTGCCCGTGAAGAAGATCGCCTACCGCGTCGCCGCAAGGCTGGGCATCGTCGACAAGGACCGCCTCACTCGCCCCTACGTCTACTACTAGAGACCGGATCCGGTCTGCGTGAAGACCGGCGGCCCGCGCCCCGACCCGGCACCCGGGCGGGGCGCGGCCCTCTGCGGGGCGCCCGCGCCCCGGCCCCTCCGCCTCCCCAGGACGGTCGCCTCCCCAGGACGGTGCGATGACGTCGGCCCGCTCGGCCTCCGACCCCTCCCCCTCACCTCCCCCGCCCCCGGACGCGGCGCCGCCGGGGCCGCGCGGCGGGCGCGGCACCGGCAACGCCGCCGACTTCGCCGTCGACCCGCTGGGCTTCCTCGCCCGCTGCGCCCGCGAGCACGGCGACGTCGTCTCGCTCACCCCCTCCAACGTGCTGCTGGCCCACCCGGACGACATCGGCCGGGTGCTGGTGGACCGGGGCGGCGACGTGGTCAAGGTCCGCCCCGGGGAGAGGCGCCGCGGCGGCACCGGCTTCCCGCTCGCGATGATGAACAGCGAGGGCGCGGAGTGGTCGCGCAAGCGCCGCCGGCTGCGCCCCGCGTTCCGCAGCGAGCGGCTGGCCGGCCTGGACGCGGCGGCGGCCGACGCCGTCGCCCGCACCCTGGACCGGTGGGAGGACGGGTCCGTCATCGACGTGCACGCCGAGATGTCCCGGCTGGCCATGCACGTCGGCGCGGTGCACATCGCGGGCCGCCCGCTGGGCGCCGAGGCCGACGCGCTGGCCGACGCGGTCGCCGCGATCATGCGGCTCACCTCCTCCCCGGTGCGGCTGCCCGCCTGGTTCCCCAGCCCGGTCAACCTGCGGTTGCGCCGGGCGCTGCGCGCGCTGGACACCGCGCTGGAGGCGCTGATCGACGGGCACCGCCCCGACGGCGGGGCCACCGCGCTGGGCCTGCTGCTGGAGGAGCGCCCCGCCGCCCCGTTCGAGGAGGTCCGCGACGAGCTGGCCACCCTGCTCATGTCGGGGTACGAGACCACCGCGGACGCGCTGACCTGGCTGGTGCACTGCCTGGGCGGCGCGCCGGAGGCCGACGGGCGGCTGCGCGAGGAGGCCCGGCGCGGCACCGCGGACGCCGGGGGCGCCGGCGGCTACGTCGCGGCCGCCGCCAAGGAGGCGCTCCGGCTCTACCCGCCGGCCTGGGTGATCAGCAGGGTCGCGGTCCGGCCGGTGCGGGCGGGCGGGTACCGGCTGCCCGCCGGGACGGTGATCGGGATCAGCCAGTGGGTGGTCCACCGCGACGGGCGGTGGTTCCCGGATCCGGAGGCGTTCCGCCCCGAGCGCTGGCTGGACGGCGGCGGCCCCGGCCACCGCTACGCCTACCTGCCGTTCGGCGCCGGGCCTCGGGGCTGCCTGGGGGCGTCGATGGCGGTGCGCGAGATGGAGGCGGTGGTCCGCGCGCTGCGGGCGCGGGTGCGCCTGGAGCCGGTGGAGCCGGAGAAGGTGCGGGCCCGCCCCGCCCTGGCGCTGCAGCCGCTCGGGGTGCGCGCGGCGGTCCGCAGGGAGCGGCCGGGGAAGTGATCCGGAGTGGTCGGGACCGGGCCGGGCGGTGCGCCGCCCGGCCCTGGAGAGGGAGGCGGCCGATGGTCGCGGTGATCGGGGCCGGTTTCGGGCGCACCGGGACGACGTCTTTGAAGCGCGCGCTGGAGCTGGTCGGGTTCGGGCCGGTGTACCACATGAAGGAGCTGTACGACCGCCCGGAGCGGTTGGCGGCGTGGCTGGCGGCGCGGGACGGACGCGCTCCGGCGGCCGCGGCGCTGGCCGGCTACCGGGCCGCGCTGGGCTGGCCGGCCTGCGCCTTCCTGGACGGGCTGCTGGACGCCCACCCGGGGGCCAAGGTGGTGCTCACCACCCGCGACCCGGACGCCTGGTACGACAGCGCGCACCGCACCCTCTACCGGAGCCGGTTCGACGAGGCGGGCGAGCCGCGCCGGCTCACCGGCGACACGGCCCGGGTGGCGGAGTTCGCCGAGGACCTGATCTGGCGCGGCGCGTTCGGCGGCCGGTTCACCGACCGGGCGCACGCGCTGTCGGTGCTGGCCGCGCACGAGCGGCGGGTCCGGGAGTCGGTCCCGGCCGGCCGGCTGCTGGTGTTCCGGGCGGAGGACGGCTGGGGGCCGCTCTGCGCGTTCCTCGGCGTCCCGGTGCCGGACGCCCCCTACCCCCGGGACAACACCGCCGCCGGTTTCCAGGACCGGGTGCGGCGGCGCCTCGCCGGGCAGGCGGTCCGGCCGGGTCCGGAAAAAGATTCCGGCGCCGCGGAATAGCGGGCCGCCCGCCCCCGTTGCACCCCCTGGACGATGCGGTAGAAAGTGTCCCCCGGGCTCCATTCAATGCCTTCGCGGAATACCGCGTCCGGCGCCCGCCTCCTGGTAGGAGGGCGACCGGGCGGTCTTCGGAGCCGCGTTGCGCCCCGCGCCGTGAGGCGACCGCCGCATCGCTCCACCTTCGGGGAAGGCCCCGGCAGGCTCAGGCCCGCCGGGGCCTTTCCCATCTCCCGGGACGGCGCTCACTCCGGCGGCGAAGGTCTCCTCGGCGCCGCAAACGTCCCCTGACCAGGTCTTCCGGTAGCCTCCCCCCACTTCTTGAAAATATACCCCCTAGGGGTACTTGACCCTTCAAATCGGAGGCGCTTAGGCTCTCCACATACTCACCGGGGGTATCCATTGCGAGAGGAGAGCACGATGCCGGAGACCACCACCGGAACGGACTGGCACCTCACAGGGGAATGGTTCGACGTCTGCAGCTGCTCGCTCCCCTGCCCCTGCACCTTCGCGCAGGCGCCCACGGACGGGGACTGCCTCTTCACCCTCGCCTGGTGGATGCACGAGGGCCACTACGGCGAGACGGACCTCGGCGGGCTCGGCGTCGTGGCGGTCGGCGAGTTCCACGGCAACATGTGGGTCGGCGACCCCGACGCCGCGATGAAGCTGATGTTCTACATCGACTCCCGGGCCGATTCCGACCAGCGCCGCGCCCTGGAGCGCATCTTCACCGGCAAGGAGGGCGGCTGGCCGGGCCAGTTCGGCGCGCTCATCGGCGAGCTGCGCGGCATCGAGTACCGGCCGGTCAGATTCGAGGCCGCCGACGACCTGGCCTACTGGGACGCCGAGGTCCCAGGCCGGGTGAAGGTCGGCGCTCGGGCCCTCACCGGCCCCACCGCGGACCCCGCCAAGCGCGTCCAGCTGATCAACGCCCCCGGCGCCGAGGTCGGCCCCGGCCAGATCGCGACCTGGGGCGTGGTGACCGATGACCACGCCCTCGGCTTCGACTTCTCCAAGGCCTACAAGGGGGGTTCCAGCAAGCACTTCTCCTTCGACTGGCGGCCCGAGTAGAGCCCGGCGCGGCGGCCCCGGCCGCAGAGAGGCCCCGGCGGGCGCGGACCCGCCGGGGCCTCCCCCGCTCCCCTGCGCGTGACGGTCTCAGGGCACCCGCCGGGGCGTGAAGCGCTCCCCGACACGGGCCGGCCTCAGGGCACCCGCCGGGGCGTGAAGCGCTCCCGGTAGGCCGAGGGGGTGACGCCGAGGCGGCGCAGGAACGCGCGGCGGAGCGACTCCGCCGTGCCCAGGCCGGAGCGGCGGGCCGCGGAGGCCGCCGTCTCGCCCGCCTCCAGCAGCGCCTGGGCCGCCTCCACCCGGACCGCCTCCACGTGCGCCGCCGGGGTGGTGCCGACCTGGTCGCGGAAGAGCCGGCTGAGGTGCCGGGAGCTGGTGCCGGCCCGGGCCGCCAGGGCGCCGACCGAGTGGTCGGCGGCGGGGTCGGCGGCGACCGCGTCCAGCACCTCGCGGAGCGCGTCGCTGCGCGGGCGCGGCGTGCGCGCGGGCACCGAGAACTGCGACTGGCCGCCCGGCCGCTGCAGGAACACCACCAGGTCCCGGGCGACCTCGCGGGCCAGCGCCGCGCCGTGGTCGCGCTCGACCATGGCGAGCGCCAGGTCGATGCCGGCGGTCACTCCCGCCGAGGTCATCACCGGCCCGTCGGCCACGTAGATGGCGTCCGGCTCCACCCCGGTGCCGGGGAACGCCCGGGCCAGCGCGGCGGCGTGCCGCCAGTGCGTGGTGGCGCGCCGCCCCTCCAGCAGCCCCGCGCGGCCCAGCAGGAACGCGCCGGTGCACACCGACCCCACCCGCTCGGCCTTCCCGGCCAGTGCATCGACGCTCTCCAGGACCCCTTCCGGCGAGGGCCGCAGCGGCAGCTCCGGCGAACCCGGCACCAGGACGGTGTGCGCGCCGGCGGCCTCGGCCGCCGACGCGGTCGGCACCAGGCGCGCGCCCGGCCAGGCGTCGACCGGGCCGCCGTCCGGGGAGCAGAGCACCGTGGTGTAGTCCGCGCCGAACCGGGCCGCGGTCCCGAAGACCTCCAGCGGCGCGGTGGCGTCCATCAGGCGGACCCCGTCGTAGACCAGGATCGCGATCGTTCTCTCCGACACGGCGGCAAGCCTAGACGCCCCGCCCGGCCCACCGTTGCCCCGGCGCCATCGGCCCCCGCAGATGCACCTCCAGACACCCCGCCCGAGCGCGGCATCTCACGGGGCGAGGGTTCAAGCGGGCAGCGAGGGCGGAAGGGCGTGCCGGCCAGTCGGTCGGGCGCGGCGCCCCGCGGAGCGGAGGTTCAGGCAGGCGGCGACGGCAGCGGTGGGGACCGGCCGGCCGATCGGGCGCGGCACCCCGCAGAGCGAAGGTCAAGACCAGCGGCAACGGCCAAGGAAGGGACGGGGCCGGGCACCCCAGCCGAGCGCGGCGCCTCGCGGAGCGGAGGTTCAGGCAGGCGGCGACGGCAGCGGTGGGGACCGGCCGGTCGGTCCGACGCGGCGCCCCGCAGAGCGAAGGTCCAGACGGGCGGCAACGGCAGCGGTAGGGGCGGGGCGAAGGCGGTCGCCCGGGCGCGGCGCCCCACAGGGCCAGGGTTCAAGCAGGCGGCGAAGGCGGCGGTGGGCACCGGCCGGTCGGTCGGGTGCGGCAGAGCAGGGCGGGAGTGGTCGGGGCGGGCGGAGGGGGCGGGTTCGCCGTGCCCGTGCCGCCCGGGCGTCGGGGCCGGCTGCCCTTGAAGCCGCTGCCCCTTCTGACCTGGTTGAATACTCAGGGTGATGGCGGGGTGAGGTGCCCTGCGCACCGCGAGAGCACCCCGGTGATTCCCGGGCGCGCACCCTGGGCCGGATCGGCCCCCGGAAGCCTCGGATCGCCCTGATCGGGACGGTGATCGGGGGTTCGAGCCGCCCGGAAGACCGGGATTCAGGGGGCCGAAACCCAAGAGGGGCAGGGGCGAGGGCGAGATGTCGCTTTTGCCCTGCCGGGAAGACCCACTTGGGTCACTCTAGGTAACCAGCGAGGGGGTGGTGGGGGCCTGGGGGCTTACTACTCGCTGGCAGATGTAATCGGGGTGCTCTCGCGGCGCGCAGGGCGCCCCCACCCCGCCCGTTCCTCGCCGCAAACCAGGCATATAGGGATAAGGACCCCTGGCAGGCCCGGGCAGGCGGGCCGGCCCGCGCCGCCGGGGCACCGCCTCCCCTCGCCGGGAGCACGCGCCGCACCGGATCGGTGAACGCGACGCCCGCCCCCTCCCGCCCTCGCCGCCCGCTTGAACCCTGGCCCCGCGAGACGCCGCGCCCGGGTGAGGTCTGCGCACCGGCCCCACCCCTGCCGTCGCCGCTCGTCTTGACCTTCGCCCCGTGGGGCGCCGCACCCGACCGACCAGCCGGTCCCCCTCCCCGCCCTCGCCGCCCGCTTGAGCCTTCGCTCCGCGGGGCGCCGCGCCAGATCGGCCGGACGGTGCCCCCACCCCGCCCTCGCCGCCCGCCCTCCGTCGGCGGGGCCGCGGAGTCCACCCCCGGCCGCTGTACGGCCGGACAGGGCCGCAGAGCAGGCCGACCGGGGCCGGAGCGGCACGGCTCGGCACGGGCATCCGCAGGTGCGGCGCTTGACCTCGACTCGACTTGACGTTCTAGCGTGACCCGCGTTCCTGATCACGGCACCCCGGGAGAGGACCGCGATGCGAATCAGCACGACATTGCCCATGACAGAGGCCGGCCTCCCCGACATCGCCATGGCGCGCCGCCTTGAGGACCTCGGCTACGACTCGGTGAGCATGGCCGACATCATCACCGGCGACGGGAATCCGGCCTTCGACCCCACGCTCGTCCTGGCAGGCGCCGCGGCGACGACCGAGAGGATCGGCATCGAATTCAGCGTGCTCACCCTCCCGCTGCGCCCCACGGCATGGGTCGCTGCACAGGTGCAGACGCTTCAGCACCTGTCGGGCGGGCGCGTCGTCCTCGGCGTCGGGATCGGGGGCTTCCCGGGCTCGCCGTTCTGGCGGGCGGTCGGCGCGCCGCTCCGCGGGCGGGGCCGGCGGACCGACGCCGCCCTGCAGGCGCTGCCGGGCCTCCTCCGCGGCGAGCCCACCGAGGTGGAGGGAGAAGAGCTCTCCCTCGGTCCCGCCGCCCCGGTCCCGCCGATCCTCATCGGCGGGGACTCCGAGGCGGCGATGCGCCGCGCCGTCCTCTACGGCGACGGCTGGGCCCCCTCCCTGATCGGCCCGGCGGCCTTGGCCGAGAAGGCGGTGCGGCTCCGCGAGATCGCCGACGAGCTGGACCGTCCGGTCCCCTCCATCTCCATCGGGGGGCACGCGATCCTGGTCGACGCCCCGGCCGCGATCGAGTCCTTCACCCGCTCGCTCGCGGAGGTCCACGGCATGACGCCGGAGGAGGCGGCGGCCGTCCCGATCACCGGCGGCCCGGCGCAGGTGGCGGAGCGTCTGCACGCCTTCTCCGAGGCCGGGGCCGAAACGGCCGGGCTCGCCCTCGACGGCGGGAACTGGATCCGACAGGCGGAGGTGCTCGCCGAGGCGCGGGCGCTCCTGTGACCCGCGCAGGGGAGGCGGCGTCCCCGCTTCTCCGCCCGGCCGCCTTCCGGCGGGACGCTCCGAAGCGGCCGTTCAAAGGAGGCCCGTTCAGCGGTGAGGCCGGTGCCGCCCCCCGCTTCTCCGCGCGGCCGCCTTCCGCATGGGCGCGTCCCGTCGCGGCCGCTCGGAAAGAGCCGGGGAGTCGGCGCGGCGCCCGCCCCGCCCCCGACCGGGGCCGGAGGAGGCCATGGCCGCGCACGGGTCCCGCTTCCCGCAGATCCCGGCCGTGCTTCTAGGATCGCCCCGTGAGCACCCCCATCACGTTCGAGCACCTGCACAACTTCCGGGACCTGGGCGGTCCCCGCGCCGCCGGCGGCCGCCGGGTGCGCCGGGGCCGGCTGTTCCGCTCCGACTCCCTGGGCAAGCTGCACGGCCCCGACCTGGACCGCTTCCTCGGCCTGGACGTGCGCACCGTGATCGACCTGCGCCACCCCTGGGAGGTGGAGCGCAGCGGGCGCGTCCCGCACCGCGACGGGCTGGCCTACCACAACCTGAGCGTCGAGCACCGCCCCTACGACCAGGCGGGCCTGGACCCCGATGTGGACCCGGTGCCGTTCCTCGCCGAGCGGTACGCCGAGCTCGCGGACGAGGGCGCCGGCGAGCTCCGCCGGGCCCTGGAGATCATCGCCGGCGACACCTCCCCGCTGGTGTTCCACTGCCACTCCGGCAAGGACCGCACCGGCGTGCTGGCCATGCTGGTCCTCACCCTGCTCGGGGTGGACGAGGACGACATCGCCGCCGACTTCGCGCTGACCGGGCTGGCCACCGAGCGCCTGGTCGCCGAGTGGCACGCGAGCTACCCCCACCTCACCCTGCGCTGGCCCGCCTACGGCACCGCCCCCGCCGGGATCATCCGGCGCTTCTCCGCCGGACTGGCCGACCGGTACGGGTCGGTGCGCGGCTACGCCGCCGAGCGGCTCGGCGCCGGAGACGACCTGGTGGCCGCCCTCCGCGACCGGCTGCTGGAGCCTGCTCCCGCCTGACCCGGACCGGCCGGGATCTGCGGTTCCTCTCCGGTGCCCGGTGCGGCGGGAACGGCTGCCCCCGCTGCACCGGGGCCGCTCGGGCGGCGGTCCGGGCTCCGGGCGCCCGCCGGCCTCCCCGTCCCCGGGGCTCCGTCCGGGCCGCGGCATGTCCGGAACCGTGGGGTCCCTGTCCCCAGCGGACATGGCGGGGAGCGCCGCCCGGCGGCACACTCGTGCCCGTCCTCTTCCGGGGCGGCGCGGCGGCAGGCCGGGGCCGGCTCCGGGAGCCCGCCCGCCTCCCTGGGGAGCACCATGACCCGCCCGCCCGTCCCGCCGTTCGACGAGGCCGCCGCCCGCGCGAAGGTCCAGGCCGCCGAGGACGCCTGGAACACCCGCGACCCCGCGCTCGTCGCCCGCGCCTACACGCCCGACTCGCTCTGGCGCAACCGCGACCTGTTCCTCCGCGGCCGCGCGGAGATCGAGGCGTTCCTGACCGCCAAGTGGGAGCGCGAACTCGACTACGCGCTCCGCAAGGAGCTGTGGTCCTTCGGCGAGGACCGGATCGCGGTGCGGTTCCAGTACGAGTGCCGGGACGCCGCCGGCCAGTGGTGGCGCAGCTACGGCAACGAGCTGTGGGAGTTCGCCCCCGACGGGCTGATGCGCCGCCGCGAGGCGAGCATCGACGACCTGCGCATCTCCTCCGGCGACCGGCGCATCTTCGGCCCCCGCCCGGAGGAGGAGCACGGCGCCCCGCTGCCCTGGCCCGGTCCCTGACCGGCCCCGGCCCCGGCCGCCTCGGTGGCCGCCGGGGCCGGGCCCTTCCGGCAGAGCGCCGGCGCTCCTGACGGCGTCTCCCGCCCCGGGCCCGCGGTGCGGGGGCGGCGCCGCCCCCGCACCGGCCGCCCCGCCGCCCCGTCTCCCCGTTCAGTCGACCGGGCCGCCCGGACGCGGCACGATCAGCGCGTCCGGCCCCGGGAAGATCAGCCTCTCGTGCCCGTCCTCGAAGCGGACGACATAGGGCGGCTCCCCGGAGGGACCGCGGACCTCGACGATCTCTCCGGTCAGCTCCTTCATACCGACGACCCGGGAGTTGATCCTCACCCGGTCGCCCACCGTGGCCTGCATACCGCTCCCCTCCTTCGCGTCCTTTGCGGTGGAAAGGCCGTCCCGCGGAACCGCCCGGCGGCCCCGCCGCCCGTTCCGCTCACCCCGGCGGCCTCCGCCGGTCCGACGCCTTTCCGGCACGATTCCCGCCCCGGTCCCGGTCGACACGGAGGCGGGGCGGGGGCGGCGCGCCGCCCCCGCCCCGCCGGCGGGCTCAGGCCCGCACCAGCGGGGTGTCGACCAGGTGCTCGGCGAGGAACCATGCCTGCATCTCCCCGGTCCGGATGACGTCGGAGACCAGCAGGTCGTTGGTGCCGTCGTCGCCCGCCTCGTCGGCCTTGCGCGCCGCCTCGTGCGCGTCGACCAGGATCAGCTCGTGCGCCTCCAGCAGCCGGGAGAGCATCGCCGGGACCTCCTCGGCCCCGTCCGGCGGGCGCGGCACCCGGGTGATCTCGGCGACGTGCCGGGGGTCGCCGACCGCGACGCCGCCCAGCGTCTGCACCCGCTCGGCCAGCGAGTCGACCATCCCGGCCTGCTCCCCGGCGTGCTTGTCCATCAGCAGGTGCAGCTGGTAAAAGGTGTGCCCGCGCATCAGCCAGTGGTGCTTCTTGTACAGCGCGTGCAGGATCTGCGTGTCGGCCAGTACCTGGTTGAGCCGCTGGCAGGAGTACATCCGGGCGTCGTGGGAGAGGCCGACCGGGAACTGCCGGACCGTGCCGAACCGCTGGATCTCGGAGCCCTTCTGGTGCAGCCACGGCTGGCTGCTGTGCTGCTCGGGCGTTCGGGTGCTGGTCACTGCTGGAACCCTCCCCATGTGGTGGCGTGCGGATCCGCCGCGACCGGGCGGGCGCCCGATCGCATCCGACCAGCCAGTCTCCGGGACCGCCCGTCACCCGCGGCCAAATCCGCGCCCACCCTCCGGCAAGGAATCGGCCAGGAAACCGCCCGGGCGGTGCGGGCCGGCCGCACCGCCCGGGAAGGTCAGGCCGCCCGCTCCCGGTAGGCGTCGGCCTGCAGCCGGTACAGCTCGGCGTAGAGGCCGCCGCGCGCGATCAGCTCCGCGTGGGCGCCCTGCTCGGCGACCCGGCCGCGGTCCAGCACCACGATCCGGTCGGCCATCCGCACCGACGCCAGCCGGTGCGTGATGAGCACGACGGTGCGGCCGCGCGCGTGCTCGCGGAGCGTCTCGAAGAAGGCGTGCTCGGCGCGGGCGTCCAGGGCCGCCGTCGGCTCGTCCACGATGAGCAGGTCTGCGTCGCGGTAGAGCCCGCGCGCCCCGGCGATGCGCTGCCACTGCCCGCCGGAGAGGTCGGCTCCCTGGGCGAACCGCGGGTCCAGGACGGTGTCCCAGCCCCGCGCGAGCCGGGCGACCACCTCGTCGGCGCCGCTCTGCCGCGCGGCGCGGGCCAGCCGGTCCGGGTCGGCCGCGGTGTCCATCGCGACGTTGCGCTCGGCGGTCATCGGCCACCGGCAGTACTCCTGGGCGACCAGGCCGATGCGGCGGCGCAGCTCCTCGGCGGGCAGCTCGGCGACGTCGGCGCCGTTCCAGGCGACCGTGCCGCGCTGCGCCCGGTACAGCCCGCAGACCAGCCGGGCCAGGGTGGTCTTGCCGGACCCGTTCTCGCCCACCAGCGCGACGATCTCCCCCGCCCGCACCCGCAGGTCGACGCCGCGCAGCGACGGCTCCTCGGCGGTGGGGTAGGAGAAGTGGACGCCGCGGACGGCCAGCTCGCGCAGCGGGCCGGGGGTCCGGGCCCCGGCGGGCGGGGCCGGCGGCAGCCGGCGCCGGGCCGCCGCGCAGAACTCGGTGAAGTCGGTGAAGTACAGGCCCGACTCGTACATCAGGTTGACCGAGAAGAGCAGGGTCTGCAGGGCCGCCTGCCCCTGCCGGATCGCCAGCACCGCCGTGCCCGCCACGGCCAGCGGTACCCCGCCGGCCAGGAGCAGGGCACCCAGCGCCGCGTACGTGGCGGCGGTGGCCGCGCCCCCGGCGGCGTCGCCGGCCGCGCGCACCGCGGTCTGCCTGCGGGCGACCGCCAGCATGGTGTCGCGCTCCCGGTCGGCCAGCCGGGTGTACTCCTCCAGCAGGAAGCGCCCCATGGTGTAGGCGCGCAGCTCCGCCGCGGAGTCGCGGGAGGCCAGCAGGTCGCCCAGGGTCCACTTGCGGCGCCGGCCGTTGGTCAGCTCCCGCATCCGCCGGTAACGCATCCGCGCGGCGCGCACCGCCGCCCAGCCCGCCGGGGCCACGGTCAGCGCCAGCAGCGGCAGCAGCACCGGGTGCAGCACCGCCAGCACCCCGGCGACGGCGGCCAGGCCGATCGCCGCGGAGAGCACCTCCACCGCGGCGTCGATGACCCGCCCCGCCTCGTACAGGCCCCGGTCGCGCGCCCGGTACATGGCGTCGTTGAACGAGGAGTCGTCGAAGCTCTCCAGGTCGATCCGGGCGGTCAGGTCGAACAGGTGCACTTCGGCGCGGCGCTCCACCTGCGGTTTGAGCCGGGCCTGGGCCCAGCCGGCCGCCGCCTGCAGCGCGCCGCGCGCCACCGCGGCCCCGGCGAGCGCGAGCAGGGCGGGCAGCGCCGCGGCGACCCGCTCGGCGGTGGGGACCGCGCTGAACAGCTCTTCCAGCACCCCGGTGACCGCGATCAGCGCCACCGCGCCGAACACCCCGGCGGCCGCGTGCAGCAGCAGGGTGGCGGCGGTGTCCCGGGGCGAGGCCCGCCAGGCCCAGCGCAGCGCGGCGGCGGCCGTCCCCGGGACCCGGGCGAGCATGCCGGCCAGCGTCGCCTCGGCCAGCGCCTCGTCGTGGACGCGGTACCGGGATGCGGTCATCTCCGGGACCGCCTCGGGTGATCGCGCGTTCTTTCCGCTGCGCGGGCCTCCGGCGCCCGCTGCTCCCCGTCGTCGCCATCGCTTCACGGCGTCACTCCGTTCCTCCCGCCCCGCGGGCCCTCCGCGGGGCGCGGGCGGACGCTCCGGCCGCTCGCACCGGTCCCGCGTCCCCTGCGCGGGCGGTCCGAGCAGAACATGCGTTCGGCCGCGCCGAGGAGCATGCCGCGCCCGGGGCCGCCGGGGCAGCCCGGTGCGGGAGACCGCCGGGGTTGGCGGCGGACCGGAACCCGGGGCGGGGCGCGCCGTGCGCGGAGCGGCCGGGGGCCGCCGGCCGGACTCCGCCGGGTTGGGCCCGGCCCGGATCGGCGGGGGATCCGGGCGGCCCGCGCCCGGTCCCGGCGGCGGCCCGTTGCCCCGGGGCCGGTGCGGGCCGGGCGCCGCGGCGCCCGGCCCCACCTGGGCGGGCGCCGCCCTCCGGACGGCGCGGGCCCGCCGGCGCCGGCCCCGCCGCGGCCAAACCCGCGGCGCCGGAGGTTTTCCTTCCGCCCCGCTTCCGCGCAGGTCGCCACGGGTGCACCGGGGGCGGGTGCGCGGTTCCGGGCCGGCGGGACCGGGCTGGTATTCCAGCACCGGCCGGCACGGGCGCCGGCCGGTCCCCCGGACAGGCCGATGCGGCATGGATGCGGCGGGACGCCCTGGGCGGGCCTGCGCCTGCATGCGCGCATGCGCCCGCGCATCGGGGCGCCTGCGGCACCGCAGGCCGCGGCCGGTCGCCGGCGCGGGCCGGCGCGGCCTCCGACGGTGCGGAGCCGGGGCGGGGGCGGAAATCCCTCCCCCGCTCTCCGGTGCGTTTCCGCATTCCCGGCGGACGCGCGGCGGCCCCGGAGCGGAGAGCGCTCCGGGGCCGCTCGGAGAAAGGGCGGGAACCGGGGCTGGCCAGGGTGTGCAGGGACCCCAGGTGGTGTTACCCCTTGCAGGTGACCTGTTACTCGGTGCCTGTTACCCGGAGCGGTCTTCCCGCTCCATCGCTACGCACGTACAACGGACACACCTGCTCAATGTGTGGTAGGCGGATAGACGCGAATGCGCGGTACGCCGCTACCTTTTACGACCGACACTTCGGTGCCCCGGCCCCGCTGTCCCGGTGAGCCTAGTCGAGTTCGACCAGCTCCGTCTTGTTGGCCCGGTTGATCGCCTGCTTGACCCGCTGGGCGTACTCGGCGATGCGGTCGATCTCGTCCCACTGGCCGCGCCGGGGCAGGCCGTAGTCGGTGATCTCCGCGACGTCGTAGCCGAGCAGCTCCTGCTCCTCGATCTTGAGGCCGTTCTCGCTGAAGGACTCGCGCTTGCGCTCCACCCTGCGGACGGTGCGGTAGCGGATCCAGTCCTCCCCGCCGTCGTAGGGGGCGGCGTCCTCGGCGCGCACCGGCACCGCGCGGGCGGCCTGCTCCAGCTTGGGGATGGTGTCGTCCTTGAGCACCAGCAGCTCGGGCACGGACAGCACCCGGACCCGCCCGTCGAGGTCCTCGATCTCGGCGCGCGCCCGCCGGTTGGTGCGCGAGATGCGCAGCGCCAGCTCCTCGTCCTCGGCGAGGATCGCGGCGATCCGCTCCCGGCACTCCTGCACGGTGTAGGCCCGCTTGGTGGCCTTCTCCGTGCCGGGCTCCGGGCGGTAGGCCTCCTCGCCGTCCAGGGAGGCGGTCCGGTAGCTGCGCCGCTCGGCCCCGGCCAGCTGCAGGCGGTTGATCCAGGTCTGCAGATCGGCCGAGAGCTTCTTGCGGCGGTTGAAGGCGTCTCCCAGCGTCATGTTCATGGTGGAGGACATTAGAGGCGGGGGAACCGGCCCGCCACTGGTTTTTCCCGAGTTCCCCGGATTCCCCGGATTTCCGCGCGCCCGCCCCGGTATCGCACCGGGAGAACCGCGCCGCCCCCGGGGGGGAATCGCGCCGGTCCCCCTCAGAACGGCTCCTCCGGCCGGCGCAGCGCACGCGGGGCGCTCCAGTGGAACCGCACCGCGAGAAGGCGCAGCACGAACGCGCCGAGCGCGGCGAGGGCACCGGTCCACCAGGTGAAGACACCGGCGTGGAGCAGCAGCGACGCCGCACCGGCCCCGGCCAGCGCCGGCAGCGCGTACAGCTCGGAGTCGCGGCGCAGCACCGAGGGCTGGAGGCCGGCCAGCAGGTCGCGGAGCATGCCGCCGCCCACCGCGGTGGTCACCCCCATCAGCGTCGCCGGCACCGGCCCCAGACCGAAGGAGGCCGCCTTGACCGCGCCGGTGACGCAGTACAGCCCCAACCCCATCGCGTCGACCACGGTCAGCGGCACCCGCTGCACCCGCTCCGGCGGATGCCACAGGAAGACCACCAGCGCGGCGAGCAGGGCCGTCCCCAGGTAGCGCAGGTCGGTGAAGGCCGCCGGCGGAACGTCGCCGATGAGCACGTCCCGGATCAGCCCGCCGCCGAAGGCGGTGCAGCACGCCAGCACCGCGATGCCCACCACGTCGAAGTCCCGCCGCACCGCCACCAGCGCACCGGACAGCCCGAACGCGAACGCGCCGAGCAGGTCGAGCACGTCGAAGGCGATGAGCTGCGCGGCCCCGAAGTCCATCCCCGCCCGTCCCCTCGTCCCCGTGTCCTCCCGCACCCCATCATCCCGGAGGGCTCCCCCGCCGGAGGGGCCGGGCGGCGCGCCCGCTCAATCGGCGGCCGCGGCGCCGGCGCCCCGGTCCAGGGCCCGGTGGGCGGAGAGGCGCAGCAGCGAGGCCATCTCCGGGACCGGGGCCAGGGGCCTGCGCCGGTGCACCAGGTAGACCTCCCGGGCGGGCGGCGGGGCGGCCGGGTCGGCGGCGGCCACCGGGTGCGCGCTCCACCCGGACGGCTCGCAGGCGCCCAGGACGGTCCGCGGGACCAGCCCGACGCCCACCCCGGCCCGGATCAGCGCGAGGGTGACCTCGTAGTCGCGGGTCTCGTAGGCGACCCGGACCCGCACCCCCGCCTCCCGGGCCGCCGTCTCCAGCGCGACCCGGTTAGGCACGCCCGGGGCGCCGCAGATCCACTCGTCCCCCGCCGCCTCGGCGAGCGGCACCGGGCCGGGGCGGGCCGCGGGGTGCCCCTCGGGGAGGACCAGCATCAGCGGGTCGACCAGGATCCTCTCCCGGCGCAGCCCGGCCGCAGCGGGCAGCTGCACCCCCGGGTAGCGGTGCGTGATCAGCAGGTCGAGCGCCCCGGAGGCGACCAGGCCGTACCCGTCGGGCGGCTCCAGGTCGGACAGGGCCGGGCGGACGTCGGGGTGGGCGCGGGCGAACGCCGCCAGCGCGCCGGGCACCAGGACCTTCCCCGCGCTGGCGAAGGTTCCCAGGGAGAGCCGGCGGGGCCGCTCCCCCGCCGCCGCGCGCACCGCGGTCTCCGCGTCGCGCAGGTCGCCCATGACCCGTTCGCCGTAGGCCAGCAGGATCCTCCCGGCCCCGGTGAGCCGGACGCCGCCCTGGCGCCGCTCCAGCAGCGTGCAGCCCAGCTCCCGCTCCAGTTTGGCGAGCTGCTGGGAGAGCGCGGGCGCGGTGAACGACATCCGCTCGGCCGCCGCGGCGATGGAGCCGGCGTGGGCGACCTCCACCAGGACCCGGACCCGGTTCGCGTCCAGCACCGCCGCGCTTCCTCCCCCCGCGCCCGGGGGCGCCCCGGCCCCGCAGATAAGCAGAGCTTATCCGTCGTTAGCAGACGGAACTTCACCTCGGTCCCGGCCCGGGGCAGAGTTGGCCTCATGGCACCGAGCACCGCAGTCCCCGCACATGTCCCCACCTCCGCCGACGTCCGGGAGGCCGCCGACCGGGTCGCCGGGCGCGCCCGGCGGACCCCGCTGCTCCGGGCCCGGGTGGACGGGCGCCGGGTCACCCTCAAACTGGAGCACCTCCAGCTCACCGGGTCGTTCAAGCTGCGCGGCGCGCTGAACGCGCTGACCGCGCGGCGCAGCGCCCGGGTGGTCACCGCCTCGGGCGGCAACCACGGGCTGGGGGTGGCGGCCGCCGCCCGCATGCTCGGCACCGAGGCGGTCGTCTACGTCCCGGAGACCGTGCCCGAGGCCAAGGCCCGCCGGCTGGAGGCCTCCGGCGCCCGGCTGGTGCGCGCCGGCGACCGCTACGCCGCCGCCGCGGAGGCGGCGCTGGAGTACGCCGCCGCGGAGGGGGTGCGCTACCTGCACGCCTACGACGACCCGCTGATCGTCGCCGGGCAGGGCACGGTCGGCCTGGAGATCGCGCAGGACGCGCCGGACTGCGACGCGGTGGCGGTGGCCGTCGGCGGCGGCGGGCTGGCCGCGGGGGTGCGGCTGGGCGCCGAGGGGCGCGAGGTCGTCGCGGTCGAACCGGAGGGCTGCCGGAGCCTGCACGCCGCGCTGGCCGCCGGGGAGCCGGTGGACGCCCCGGTCGACTCGGTGGCCGCGTCCGCGCTGGGCGCCACCCGGGTGGGCCGGACCCCGTTCGAGGTGCTGCGCGCCCGCCCCGTCACCCCGGCCCTGGTCGGCGACGGGGAGATCCTGGCCGCCCGGGACCGGCTCTGGGAGGAGTTCCGGATCGCCGCGGAGCCCGCCGCCGCGGTCCCCTTCGCCGCCTGGCTGGCCGGCCGCGTCCCCGGCGAGAACCCGTGCCTGGTCGTCTGCGGCGCCAACACCGGCTGGCGCCCGGCCGACTGACCGCCGGGCCCGCTCCTCGTATGCGGCGGAGGATCTGTCGGCCCGGCGGAGTAGCATCCCGTCGGCCGGGCCTCCGCCGCTCGCGGCGGCCGCCCGGCGCCCCGGAACCCGCCGATGAGTTCCGCGGAACCCCGCGGTCCCATGGGCGGCCGTGCACCGCACCGGGCGGTGCCGTAGAGAGGAAGTACGGGCATGGGCGAGATCATCTACTTCGCGCAGCAGTCGGTCGACGGCTTCATCGAGGGCCCCGAGGGCGAGTTCGACTGGCCGGTGGTGGGACCGGAGCTGTCGGAGTACTCCCGCGCCGCGGGCGAGCAGGCCGGCGCGTTCCTGTACGGGCGGGTGGTCTGGGAGATGATGTCCGGGTTCTGGCCGCGCGCCGAGGAGCTCTCCGACGACCCGCACGACCTGGCGTTCGCCCCGGCCTGGCGGGCCAAGCCGAAGCTGGTGGTCTCCCGGACGCTGCAGGGCGCCGAGTGGAGCACCCGGGTACTGGCCGACCTGGACGAGCTGGCCGCCGCGAAGAAGGAGGCGGAAGGGGACATCGTGCTGTTCGGCGGCTCCGAGCTGGCGGCGGCCCTCACCGAGCGCGGACTGATCGACGAGTACCGCCTGATCGTCCACCCGGTCGCCCTGGGCGGCGGGAAGCGGTCCTTCGCCGACCCCGGGCGGCTCGGGCTGGAGCTGTCCGAGTCCCGGGTGTTCGACGGCACCGCCGTGCTGCTCCGCTACCGCCGCTGATCGGCCCGGCCGGCCCCGGCCCGCGGCGGTGCGGATACCCTTCCCTCGACCCTCAGGCCGCGGGAAAGGGAGACCCATGCTCTACACGGCGCTGCGCTGGACGTGCTCGTCCCTGGGACGCGCGCTCTACCGGCCGGTGATCGAGGGGCTGGAGAACATCCCGTCCTCCGGGCCGGTGCTGCTGGCCGCCAACCACCTGTCGTTCTCCGACAGCGTCGTCCTCCCGCTCGCGGTGCCCCGCCCGATGCGGTTCCTCGCCAAGGCCGAGTACTTCGAGGCGCCGGGGGTGAAGGGCCGCGCCTCCCGCGCGCTGGTCACCTCGCTGGGCGCGGTCCCGGTGCGCCGCACCGGCGGCCGGGACGCGCTGAACTCGCTGGACCTGGGGCTGTCGGTGCTCAAAGACGGCGGCGTGTTCGTCATCTACCCCGAAGGCACCCGCTCCCCCGACGGGCGGCTGTACAAGGGCCGCACCGGGGTGGCGCACCTGGCGCTGACCTCGGGCGCGCCGGTCGTCCCGGTGGGGCTGGCCGGCACCGAGCGGATCCAGCCGATCGGGGCCCGGCTGCCCCGCCTGGCGCGGATCCGGATCCGCTTCGGCGAGCCCCTGGACTTCTCCTTCGGCTACGACCACATGAAGGCGGGCCGCGCCCGCCGGGAGGTCACCGACCGGGTGATGGCCGCCATCGGCGACCTGACCGGCCAGGAGGAGGCCGGCGTGTACAACCCCCACACCCCGAGGGCCTGACCCCGAGGCGACGGGGGCCCACGGGCCGGGCGGTGCGCACCGCCCGGCCCGCAGAGCCTCCCTGCCGGGCGCCCGGTCAGGCCTTGGGCATCCGCTCGGCCAGCCACGCCTCGACGTCGGCGGAGGAGCGCGGCAGGCCCGCCGACATCACCCGGTTGCCGTCCTCGGTGACCAGCACGTCGTCCTCGATCCGCACGCCGATGCCGCGCAGCTCCTCGGGGACGGTCAGGTCGTCGGGCTGGAAGTACAGGCCCGGCTCGACGGTGAGCACCATGCCCGGGCGCAGCTCGCCGTAGAGGTGCTCCTCGGTGCGGGCCCGGGCGCAGTCGTGCACGTCCAGGCCGAGCATGTGGCCGGTGCCGTGCAGGGTGTAGCGGCGCTGCAGGCCCAGCTCGACGACCCGGTCCACCGGGCCCTCCAGCAGACCCCACTCGACCAGGCCCTCGGCCAGCACCCGCTGGGCGACCCGGTGGAAGTCGCGGAACGGTCGGCCCGGCGCGACCGCGGCGATGGACGCCTCCTGGGCCGCGTACACCAGGTCGTACACGCGCCGCTGCAGCTCGGTGAAGGCACCCGACACAGGGAGGGTGCGGGTGACGTCGGCGGTGTAGAGCTCGGTGGTCTCCACGCCGGCGTCCAGCAGCAGCAGGTCGCCCTCGCGGACCGGGCCGTCGTTGCGGACCCAGTGCAGGGTGGTGGCGTTGGGCCCGGAGGCGGCGATGGTGCCGTAGCCGACGTCGTTGCCCTCCACCCGGGCGCGCAGGAAGAACGTGCCCTCGATGTACCGCTCCGAGGTGGCCTTGGCCTGCGGCAGCACGGCCACCACGTCGTTGAAGCCGCGGACCGTGGCGTCCACGGCCTTCTGCAGCTGCTCGACCTCCCACTCGTCCTTGACCAGCCGCATGTCGTGCAGGGCGACGGCGAGCTCCTCGTCGCGCGCCGCGCTCTCCTCGGAGGCGCCGCCGCGCAGCTCGTCGACGATCCGGTCCAGGGCGCCGTCGTGGCCGCGGACGATGCGGGTGGCCACGCCGCCGGCGGCCTTCTCCAGCAGGGCGGGCAGCTCGCGGACGTCGTGCACGGCCAGGCCGAGCAGGGCCGAGGACTCGGCGAGGCTGCTGCGCCGGCCGCTCCACAGCTCGCCGTGGCCGTCCAGCCAGAACTCGCCGTTCTCCCGGTTGGAGCGCGGCCGCAGGTAGGCGGTGACCTCGTGGCCGCCGCCCTCGTGCGGCTCGAACACCAGGCAGCCGTCGTCGGACTGGTCGCCGCTGAGGTAGACGTAGTCGGTGGCGGCCCGGAACGGGTACTCGGTGTCGTTGGAGCGGGTCTTCAGGCCGCCCGCCGGGACCACCAGGCGCTCGCCGGGGAAGCGGGCGCTCAGCTCGGAGCGGCGGTGCGCGGTGTGCCGCGCCTGCTCGATCGGGCGCACGTCGCGCTTCTCGGTGTCGGCCCAGCCGGTGCGCATCCACGCCGACAGCTCCTCGGAGACCGACTGCTCCTGCCCGTTCTTGCGCGGCCGGAACGCCGGCTCGCCGGTCGCACCGTCCTGGGCCTGCCCCCCGCCGGGGCGCTGCTGCTCGGTCACTGCTCGGCCTCCAAGGTCACTCGGTTCGCTGCCGGCCGCTCGTGGCGGCCCCTCGGCCCTGCCGCGCGGACCGCCCCGGGGTGCGGGGAGGGCGCGCCCCCGCGGCCGCCCCGGGCGGGCGCCGCGCACGGGTGCGCGGTGCGCTCCCGGCCGGCGGCGGCCGCGGGGCAAGGTCTAGCGTCCATCGTAGGGCGCCGCGCCGCCCGCCAGCTCCTTGGCGAACGCGTAGTAGCGGCGGCCGCCCTGCTCGTCGAGGCCCTCGGCGTCGGACAGCGCATAGCCCAGCCGGCCGTACATCGCGACGGCCTCGGGCTGCTCCGGGCCGGTGGTGAGGTAGGCGCGCCGGTACCCGCTGCGCACCGCGGCGGCCTCCACCGCGGACAGCGCCCGCCGCCCCAGTCCGCGCCTGCGGTGCGCGCCGTCGGTCCAGATCCGCTTGAACTCGGCGGTGGCGGCGTCCTTCCGGCGGAACGCCCCGCCGGCCACCGGGCGGCCGTCCAGCTCGATCAGGACCACCCCGCCGTAGGGGGCGTCGAAGTCGGCCTCGGGGTAGGCCTCCAGCTCCCGCCGGGCGGCCTCGGCGCCGTAGCGCCGGGTGTACTCCTCGGCCAGCCCCTCCAGCATCGGCCGGACCGCGGGGTCGCCCATCGCCACCGCCCGCTCCACCGGCGCCGGCGTGCGCTCGGCCCCCTGAACCGTCATCGCCTTCCCTCTCCTCCCGATCGGCTGCGAGTCGCGGCGGCCGGGTCCGGCCGCCGTCCACCAACGGCCCAACTTAGGACGTTCCGCCCGCATTCCCGCCGGTGAGCGGCGCCGTACCGGTGTCGCGATCGCCACACCTCCCGCACCCCTCCCGGGCACCCCTGCGGCCCGGCCCGCCCCGGGCGGGTCCTAGAGTGACCGACATGGCTTTGAGCGATCGCACCCTCCTGGGCCCCGGACCGAGCAACCCCTACCCCGAGGCCGTCCTCGGGCTGTCCGCCCCGATCCTGGGGCACCTCGATCCGGAGTTCATCGCGCTTCTGGACCGCGTCTGCGACCGGCTGCGCACGGTATGGGGCACCGCCAACCCGCTGACCATGCCGCTGTCGGGCACCGGGTCGCTGGGCATGGAGGCGGCGTTCGCCAACACGGTGCGCCCCGGCGACACCGTGGTCGTCGCGGTCAACGGCCTGTTCGGGCGGCGGATGTGCGAGGTGGCCTCCCGGTACGGCGCCGAGGTGGTCGGGGTCGGGCACGCCTTCGGCGAACCGGTCGACGTGCAGCGGGTGCTGGACGCCCACCCCTCCCCGGCGATCGTGGCCGCGGTGCACGCGGAGACCTCCACCGGCGTGCTCAGCGACATCGGCGCCCTGGGCGCCGCGGTGCACGCGCGCTCCGAGGAGACGCTGCTGGTCGCCGACTGCGTCACCTCGCTGGGCGGCACCGAGGTCGCCGCGGACGAGTGGGGCGTCGACATCGGCTACTCCGGCACCCAGAAGTGCCTGGGGGTGCCGCCGGGGCTGGCGCCGTTCACCTTCTCCGAGCGGGCCTGGGAGCGCCGGGTGGAGACGCCCCCGGTGTGGTACATCGACCTGGGGCTGCTCGGCGCCTACGTGCGCGGCGGCCCCGGCGGGCGCGCCTACCACCACACCGCGCCGGTGGGCATGATCGCCGCCCTGGACGCGGCGCTGGAGCGGATCACCGCCGAGGGCACGGCCGAGGTCGCCGCCCGGCACCGGGCCGCCGGCGCCCGCCTCCAGGACGGCCTGGAGGACATGGGCCTGGAGCTGTTCGCCGCCAAGGGCCACCGGCTGCCGCAGCTGACCTCGGTGAAGGTGCCCGAAGGGGTGGACTCGGCCAAGGTCCGCGGACGCCTCCTGGACGAGTACGGCATCGAGATCGGCGCCGGCGTCGCGGAGTACGCCTCCACCGTGTGGCGGATCGGGCTGATGGGCCACAACGCCCGCCCGGACCGCGCCGAACTGGTCCTGGCCGCGCTCCGCGAGGTGCTGGGCCGCTGACCCCCGCCCGGCGCCGGGACGCCCCGGCGCCGGGCCCCGTTCCGCTCCGCGGAGCCTCCCCTTCCCCTTTTTTCCTTCTCCTTTCTCCGGTGCCCCGGAGCCGCCGGGCCCTGGTTCCCCCTGCAGGTGGGCCGCGGTCCCGGTGGCGGCGGCTGGGTCCTGGGGCCCTGGGGGCGCGGGCGTTTTGAGCCCTGCGGCCCATTGCCCGCCCGGACCCCGGTGAGGCTGAATTCTCAGTGCGGACGCGTACCGAACGAACGCGCTCCGTTACCGAGATCCTCACCCGTCCCCGCTCGTACAGCCGGCCCGGCCCACCCGGTCGCGCGGCCGGTTGGGAAGGAGATCACGGCGATGCGAAGCATCCCCCGCACCCCCCGCTCCACCGCGCTGAGCCTCCTGCTCGGCTCGGTGCTCGCCGCGGCCGGCACCCTGTTCGCGCCCGCCGCCGCGGCGTCCCCCACCGACACCCCGGCCATGGCCCAGCACGCCCGGGAGACCCCCGACGCCCCCGGCCGGACCGACGTCTCCGCGGCGCCCGCGGGCATCCCCGGCATCGACGTCTCGCACCACAACGGCACCATCGACTGGCCGAAGGTCGCCGGCAGCGGCGTGCGCTTCACCTACATCAAGGCCACCGAGGGGACCGGGTTCAAGTCCCCCGCGTTCAACACCAACTACACCGGCTCCTACCGGGCCGGGCTGATCCGCGGCGCCTACCACTTCGCCCGCCCCGACGTCTCCGGCGGCGCCGCCCAGGCCGAGTACTTCGCGTCCAACGGCGGCGCCTGGTCCGCCGACGACCAGACCCTGCCCGGCGCACTGGACCTGGAGGACACCTCCGCGGCGCCGCACTGCTACGGCAAGTCGCCCTCCCAGATCGTCTCCTGGGTGCGCGACTTCAGCGACACCTACCGGGACCTGACCGGGCGGGACGTGGTGCTCTACACCAGCGCCGGCTGGTGGAACGACTGCGCCGGCGGCAGCGGCGCCTTCGCCTCCACCAACCCGCTGTGGGTGGCCAGCTGGACCAGCGCCGACCGGCCCACCATCCCCGCCGGGTTCGGGGTGCACACCTTCTGGCAGTACACCGACAGCGGCTCCGTCCCCGGCATCGGCGGCGACACCGACCTCAACGTGTTCAACGGCTCCCGCGACCGGCTGCTCGCGCTGGCCAACAACACCTGACCCGGAACCTCCCCGGACCGGCCCCGGCCGCCCCCCTCCCTGCGGCCGGGGCCTCCCCCACGGCCCCGCCCGGGCGCCTCAGCGCTCCCGGTTGGGGCCGTAGCGGACGTCGTGGTCGGCCGGGTCGGTCGGGTCGGAGCTGTTGCCGATGATCACCGCGATCGGCGGCAGCACCATGGCGACCGCGCACATCGCCACCGCCCACTCGACCCCGAGCAGGTAGTAGACCGGCAGCGACCCGGCGAACAGCACCAGGCAGGTGCCCATCAGCCAGGCGTACCGGCGCACCCGGCGCTTCATACCTCCACTGTAGTCCCGGCCCGCCCGAGCACCCCGGCCGCCTCGGCCGCGCCGGCCGGCCAGGACCGCGGGTCGCGCAGCCCCGCCAGGCCGCCGCCGACCCGGTACCCGTGCTCGGCCAGCCGGACCCGGGCCCGGCGGGCGCGCTCCACCGTGGCCTCCTCGAAGATCCGGTCGTAGAGCGCGTCCGGGGTGGCGTTCAGGCCGGTGCGCACCGCCGACAGCGCGCCGGTGGCGAGCGCCTGCGTCCCCGGCGGCTCGGGCAGCACCCGGTACATCCGGCGGGCCCAGTCCGGCAGCGTGTAGTAGGAGAGCAGGCCGATCGGCACCCACATCGGCTTGAACGGGGCGAGCGCCCGCATCCGCTCCGGCACCTTGGGCCAGAGCAGGAACCGGACGATCTCCCGGGCCTCCGGGCCGGCCGCCAGCCGCGGGCGGACCCCGGCCAGGTAGGCGCGCATCCGGTCCACCGA
The DNA here is from genome assembly GCF_000341105.1 of Nocardiopsis potens DSM 45234. Taxonomy (GTDB): domain Bacteria; phylum Actinomycetota; class Actinomycetes; order Streptosporangiales; family Streptosporangiaceae; genus Nocardiopsis_A; species Nocardiopsis_A potens. Next base: position 3,885 of record NZ_ANBB01000027.1, on the reverse strand, counting down.
ATCGGGCACCTCCGCCGGGTCCAGCCCCACGTAGGCGGCGGTGCGAGTCTGCTCGGCGAAGTACCGGTCGGCGTCGGCGCGACTCAGCCGGGCGCCGGCCCGGGCCACGACCTCCAGGTAGGACACCACCTCCGCGCAGTGCACCCAGAGCAGCAGGTCGGGCTCGTCGACCCGGTGCCGGCGGCCGGTGGCCGGGTCGGTGAAGCTCAGCCGCCGGTGCACCGAGCGGACCCGGGCGCCCAGCTCCTCGGCCTCCTGCGGGCTGCCGTAGGTGGTGGTGCCGACGAAGTCGACGGTGCGCAGCAGCCGGCCGGTGGGGTCCTCGCGGAAATCCGACCGCTGCCAGACCCCCTGCACCGCCACCGGATGCAGGGCCTGCAGCATCAGCGCCCGGACACCGGCCACCCACATGGCCCGGTCCGTCTGGATCCGCCAGGTCGCGCTCTCCGGAAGGGCGACGGTGGGCTGCTCCACGTCCGGCACGTCCTTTCCGGGAGGGGGCTCCCGAGATCGGTTCTCCCGACACCTGGTACGCCGCGCCGGCGCACCTCGAATCCGATTCTAGATCGCCCGCTCCCCCGGCCCCGCAGGGGATCCGGCCCCCGGGGGCGCTCCCGGCCCCGCCCCCGCCCGGGAGCCCGGAGTAGGTTGTCGGTCACCCGCTTCCCCTGACGAGAGGACCGCCATGGACCGCGCCCCCGCCCCCGGATCCGACCGCCTCGCGCTGAACGTGCGGGGCATGGTCTTCGACGCCGTCGCCGCAGGACCCGAGGACGGCCCGCTGGTGCTGTTCCTGCACGGCTTCCCCGAGTTCGCCTCCTGCTGGGGCGAGCAGATCGCCGCGGCGGCCCGGGCCGGGTACCGCGCGGTCGCCGTGGACCAGCGCGGCTACTCCCCCGGCGCGCGCCCCGAGGGCCCCGCCGCCTACACCGTGGACGAACTGGTCGCCGACGTGTTCGCGTTCGCCGACGAACTGCAGGCCGAGCGGTTCCACCTGGTCGGACACGACTGGGGCGGGGTGCTGGCCTGGCCCGCCGCGGGCCGCCGCCCCGAGCGGATCCGCACCCTGACCGTGCTGTCCACCCCGCACCCGCGCGCCCTGGCCCGCGCGGTCGCCGAATCCGAGGAGCAGCGGGAGAGCCTCTCCTACATCGGGCTGTTCCGGCGGGAGGGCAAGGCCGAGGAGGTGCTGCTCGGCGACGGCGCCGCCGCACTGCGCGGCATCTACCAGGGGCGCGTCCCCGCCGCCCTGGTCGAGGAGAACGTGCGTCGGCTCGGCGAGCCGGGCGCGCTGACCGCGGCGCTCAACTGGTACCGGGCACTGGACGGCGCCGCCGCCGACGCCCCGGCGATCGAGGTGCCGGTGCTGTACCTGTGGGGCGACGGCGACCTGGCGTTCACCGCCGCGGCCGCGGAGTCCACCGGGGAGTGGGTGGGCGGCGGCTACGAGTACGTCCGCCTGGACGGCGCCTCGCACTGGCTGCCGGAGGAGGACCCGGAGCGGATCATCCCGCCCATCCTGGAGCACCTCAAGCGCGGCTGATCCCGCGCGCCCGGCTGGCGCCCGCGCGGAGTCCGGTGCAGTCTTGACCCACCGGGGGGCAGTGCTGCACCGAGCGGAGGTCTCAGATGGCACCTCGGAGGTCGGGCTGGGCGGCGGCCGCCGCCGCTGCCGCGCTCGCCGTCCCCACCGCGGCCGCGGTCGAGGGCGCGGCGGAGGCGGACACCGGTTGGCGGCTGGTGCACGAGGAGGACTTCTCCCGGTTCGCCCCGTCCGGGGACACCGGGTGGTTCCCGGACGAGGACGGCCCCGGCGGCCCCTACGATGTGGACGGCTACGACAACGACGGCGGGTTCTTCCACGCGATGGGCGGGCCCGCGTTCGGCGGCCACCTGGACGGCATGGACCTGTACCGGCGGTCGTTCTCCTTCGGCGAGGACGGCTGGCTCACCGCCGAGCTCGCCAAGCGGGACGGCGTGCGGGAGCCGTCGTTCACCCGGGACCTGCTGCCCGGGTCCGGCCCCTCGGGGCTGTTCGACAGCCCCGAGCACGGCGGCGCGGTGGTGCTGCGCTCCACCGAGGCGCTGCCCGCCGAGTACCGGGTGGAGGTCACCCTCAGGACCATCGACTTCGGCGGGCAGCGCGGCGGCGAGTGGGACTACGGCGGCAAGGTCAACGGCTACCGCCCCTCCGACTGCAAGACCAACTTCCCGTGGGCCGCCTCGGGCGACTTCACCCGCCCCGAATGCGACTGGCACGACGTCACCACCGACTCCAACGGGTTCTACTTCCTGTCGGTGATGGACTACGAGCGGCCCGCCCCGCACAACAACGTCTTCGTGCACACCCACCGCAAGGTGGTCATGGACGGCTACAACCGGTACCGCTACACCGGGAGCGGGCTGCGCTACTGCGACGCCCGCACCGGCGAGCTGCAGCCCTACGAGTGGGGCAGCGGCAACGGGGTGAACATGCTGTTCATGACGGACCAGCGGCGCTACGCCGACCAGCCCGGCACCGAGTACGTGATGCACAGCGAGTGCGGCACCGAGGTCGGCGGCGGCATCGTCAGCCAGGCCGACCTGGTGCCCGAGGCGATGCCGGAGCGCGACTACCGGTTCGCCGTGGAGCGCCGCGCCGACCGGTACGTCCTGGAGGTCTCCGGGGAGTTCCGGCACATCGGCGAGCGCACCCTCCGCTACGAGCAGCCCTTCGACGACGGCGAGAACCCGGTCTGGCACTACAACCGCACCCCCGGCGAGTACTCCGGGGAGCACAACGCCACCTGGACCTACCCGGCCCCCGACGGCGGCGCCTACACCGACACCGACGTGTGGCCCGCCGGCTCCGCCTACCCGGACCATTTCCTCATCGGACAGCCGCACATGAACTTCTACGAGGGCAGCGCCCGCGTCGACGACGTGCGCCTGTACGTACCCGAGGACGGCTGAGCGCACTCGCCCCCCGCCTCCCTTCTCCCGATGGTCTCGGCGCCGTCGCCGTCTCAAAGCCGGTGGTTCCCAGTGTCCGTTGCAACACCGCACACCAGAGGAGAGAAGGAGCACCGGCCGGCCGGTCGGTCCGGTGCGGCGCCCCACGGGGTGAGGGTTCAAGCGGGCAGCGAAGGCGGGAAGGGGACCGGCCGGTCGGTCGGGTGCGGCGTCTCGCGGAGCGGAGGCCAAGACGGGCAGCGACGGCAGCGGTAGGGGCGGGGCGAAGGTCCTCACCCGAGCGCGGCACCTCACGGGGCGAGGGTCCAGACGGACAGCGAAGGCGGGAAGGGGAACCGGCCGGTCGGTCAGGTGCAGCACGTCGCGGAGCGAAGGTTCAAGCGGGCGGCGAGGGCGGCGGCGAGGACCGGCCGGTCGGTCGGGTGCGGCAGAGCGGGGCACGGCGGTCGGGGCGGGTCTGGGGCGGCGGGTTCGCCGTTCCCGCGTCGCCCGGGCGTCGGGGCCGGCCGCCCTTGAAACCGCTGCACCTCCCTGACCTGGGCAAACACGCACAGTGAAGGCCGGGAGGAGCGCCCTGCGCACCGCGAGAGCACCCCGGTGATTCCCGGGCGCGCATCCCGGCTCGGATCGGCCCCCGGAAGCCCCGAATCGCCTCGATCGGGCCGGTGTTCGGGGGTTCGAGCCGCCCGCAAGGCCGCAAAGCAGGGGGCCGGAACCCGGACAGGGGCGGGATGTCGCTTTTACCCTGCAGGGAGGGCCCGCCTTGGCCACTCTGGGTAACCGACAGGGAGACGGTGGGAACCTTGGGGCTTACTACTCGCTGGTAGATGTAATCGGGGTGCTCTCCCGGTGCGCAGGGCGCTCCCGCACCCGCCCGATCCCCGCCGCAAACCCGGCATACGGGATATGACCACCCTCGGCGGGGGGGCGGGG
>NZ_ANBB01000026.1 GCF_000341105.1 Nocardiopsis potens DSM 45234 | reverse complement strand
GGGCCGGTGACCGCGGCCCCCGCCCCTCTCCCGCCCTCGCCGCCCGCCTGAAGCCCCGCCCCGCGAGGCGCCGCGCCCGGCTGGGACGCCCGGCCCCGCCCCTTCCTTCGCCGTCGCCGCCGGTTTGAGCCGCCACCCCGTGGGGCGCCGCACCGGACCGACCGGCCGGTCCCCTCCCGCCTTCGCTGCCTGCTTGAACCTTCGCTCCGCGAGACGCCGCACCCGGGTGAGACCTGCGCCCCGGCCCTCCCCTCGCCGTCGCCGCCTGCTTGAACCCTCACCCCGTGGGGCGCCGCACCGGACCGACCAGCCGGTCTCCCCTCCCGCCGTCGCCGCCTGCTTGAGCCCCCGCCCCGCGAGACGCCGCACTCGGCTGGGGCGCCCGGCCACGCCCCCTACCGCTGCCGTCGCCGCCTGCTTGAACCGTCACTCCGCGAGGCGCCGCGCCCGACCGACCGGCCGGTGCCCCTTCCCGCTCTCGCCGCCCGTCTTAAGCCCCACGGCGCCGCGCTCGGCCGGTCTCCCCTCCCGCCCCTCGTCCCTCCCCGAATTCCTCCTTCTCCTCGCTGCAACGGCCACTTGACGACAAGGCCGGCCGGGGCGGCGACATCACCAAGATCATCGCCCGGGGACGGATTTCCCCGCCGACGATCCGAGGCCCTTTCTGCAAGGTGCGAAGGAACGCCCGAATTCTCTCGTTTACGACGTAGATTCGTAGATCGGGGGATCAGTCCGGATCGGCGGTGAACTCCAGTGCCCAGTCGGCGAATTCCGGGGTGTCCACGAAACCGGCGGTGACCAGGGCGAACCCGGGGACCTCCAGGAGCACCGCCGGGGCTGCGACCGCCGCGATGTCGATCGCGTCCTGCCGGGTGGAGGACTTGCGCCAGCGCGGGTGCAGTGCGTGCAGGTCGGCGATGCGGCCGACGGCGGTGCGGACCGCCTTCCGGGCCGGGCGGCGGGCGCCCGGCAGCCACCCGCGGAATCCGGGCCAGGCCCGCCTGCAGTACCGGCGCAGCTCGGGCAGGCCGGCCAGCGGGGCGAAGTCCGGCGCGGACGCGGCGAAGTCGGCCAGGGCCCGGTGCGCGTCCGCCCCCGAGGCCGACGGGGCCCCGTCCCACCACCGGTCCCACTCCCGGCGGACCGCGGGACCCGCATCGGGGCGCGCCGTCGGGGAGCCGAGCAGCTCGCGGCCGGGGATCCCCGGGTGGGCGAAGGCGTACCACTGGGCCGCGGCGCCCGCCCCCGGGAAGACCCGGTGGTCGCCGATGTCGGCCGGCCCCCGCCTGCCGGGGCGGGTCGGGCCGGTCGGGCCGAACCAGCCCGGCGGCTCGCCGCGCTCCGGCGCGGACGCGGTGAACGCGCGCAGCCAGGGCAGGTACTGCTCGGAGAGCACGAACCCGAGAGTGACCGCGGCCCGGCCGGGCTCCTCGCGGAGCACCACGGGCACCGACAGGCCCAGCACGTCCAGCCGGACGGCCTGCCCGTAGGTCGGGGCCGGGGACGAGCGCGCCGGGACGTCGGCGAAGACACCGGCGCCGACCAGCCCGAACGCCCGGAACCAGCGGTGGAACGCGGGCCAGCCCCGCTCGCAGTGCCGGCGCAGCTCAGGCCAGCGCGCCAGCGGGGCGAAGTCCGGGGCCCGCGCGGTGGACGGCCCCTCCCCGACCAGCATCTGCGGCCGCGCGGGCGGGACCTGCCCGCTGAGCACCGCCTCCTGC